>NZ_JGVW01000046.1 GCF_000687455.2 Burkholderia sp. lig30 | reverse complement strand
TCTGACGGTCTGACGGTCTGATGGATGGGCTGTCTGGCGGATAGGCGGTCTGGCGGATGGGCCAGACGAGCAAACGGGGGAAAGCGGGAGAAGACAGACGAGCGGGGAAACGCGACGCGATACGCCAGCGCGGAGCCAATGCAAAAATAAAAAGCGCTGTTGGATTTCGTCCAACAGCGCTTTTCCGGGCCGGGCACTGAGTGCCTCGATTGTCTCCTCGTTCTCCACCTGCAAATTCGTTTCGCGGTGCATCAGAACTAGGACGAAGATTAAAGAACCTCTCGTCTGACCACAACTAGCATTTACCCCTATGGTGCATCGCCGCACGGAAATGGGGCAGCTAACGGGCACGCGGCGCCGGATGCGATCCGCCCCGAAACGCCCGGTCGCGCAAGCCGATGCTGCATCGCAGCACTCCGTCATGAAGCCCGTAGCGGCTTGATCCGCGCGACCATCTCGCCGACGATCCCGCGCCGGAACGCGAGCACGCATGCGATGAAGATCAGCCCCGTCACGATGGTCGCCGATTCGCCGAGCGAGTGGAACCAGCCGATGCCCGTCAGCGACGCCAGCGATTCGCCGATGTCGCCGAGGCGATCCTCGAGCGCGACGATCAGCGCCGCGCCGAGCAGCGGGCCGAACAGCGTGCCCATCCCGCCCACCAGCGTCATCAGCACGACGAGGCCGGACATCGTCCAGTACGCGTCGCTCAGGGTCTCGAAGCCGAGCACCAGCACCTTGAGCGAGCCGGCCAGCCCGGCGAGCCCCGCCGACAGGATGAACGCGAGCAGCTTGAAGCGGTCGGTATCGTAGCCGAGCGAGATCGCGCGCGCCTCGTTCTCCTTGATCGCGATCAGCACCTGGCCGAACGGCGAATGGACGACCCGCACGATGAACACGCACGCGGCCACCACCACGGCGACCACCACGTAGTAGAGCGCGAGATCCGACGACAGGTCGAGCACGCCGAACAGCTTGCCGCGCGGCACGCCCTGCAGGCCATCCTCGCCATGCGTGAACGGCGCCTGCAGGTAGATGAAGTAGACCATCTGCGCGAACGCGAGCGTGATCATCGCGAAATAGATCCCCTGCCTGCGGATCGCGAACAGCCCGACGACGAGCCCGAGCAGCGTCGCCGCGGCCGTGCCCGCGAGCACGCCGAGCTCGGGCGTCAAGCCGTGCGTCTGCAGCGCGTAGCCCGTCAGGTAGCCCGCCGTCGCGAGAAACATCGCGTGGCCGAACGACAGCAGCCCGGTATAGCCGATCAGCAGGTTGAACGCCGCGGCAAACAGCGCGAAGCTCAGCACCTTCATCACGAACACCGGATAGGCGCCGGCGAACGGCGCGACGAGCAGCGCGGCAAGCAGCAGCCCGTAAAGCACTTTTCTCTGCATCATTTTTCCTTGCCGAAGAGGCCCGCCGGGCGGATCAGCAGCACGATCGCCATGATGACGAACACCACCGTCGCCGACGCTTCCGGATAGAACACGCGCGTGAAGCCTTCGATCACGCCGAGCATCAGGCCCGTGACGATCGAGCCGAGGATCGAGCCCATCCCGCCGATCACGACCACCGCGAACACCGTGATGATCATCGGCTGGCCCATCAGCGGCGACACCTGGATCACCGGCGCGGCCAGCACGCCGGCGAACGCGGCGAGCGCGACGCCGAAGCCGTAGGTGAGCGTGATCATCATCGGCACGTTCACCCCGAACGCCTCGACGAGCTTCGGATTCTCGGTGCCGGCGCGCAGGTACGCGCCGAGCCGGGTCTTCTCGATCACGAACCACGTCGCGAGGCACACCGCGAGCGATGCGACGACAACCCACGCGCGGTAGTTCGGCAGGAACATGAAGCCGAGATTGGTCGCGCCCGCGAGCTGCGACGGCACGTCGTAAGGCTGCCCGGACGCGCCGTAGACCGACCGGAACACGCCCTCGACGACGAGCGTGAGGCCGAACGTCAGCAGCAGGCCGTACAGGTGATCGAGCTTGTACAGCCAGCGCAGCATCGAGCGCTCGATCGCCACGCCGAACACGCCGACGACGAGCGGCGCGATCACGAGCATCGCCCAGTACGGCAGCCCGAAATACGACAGCCCCATCCACGCGAGCATCGCGCCCAGCATGAACAGCGCGCCGTGCGCGAAGTTGATCACGTTGAGCAGGCCGAAGATCACCGCGAGCCCGAGGCTCAGGATGGCGTAGAACGAGCCGTTCACGAGCCCGAGCAACAGCTGGCTCAGCATCGCCGGCAACGGAATGCCAAAGATTTCCATCGAATCTGCCGTCAGAGTGAAATGGGTTGTACGCACAACCTGCTTGCGCGGCGGACGCGGGCTGCGGCGACGCCGCACCGCCCTGCCCCGCCCGCCGCCGCGGCGCGCATGACGCGCGCACGCCGCCGTGCCGCGCTCACTTCCACATCGCGCAGCGCGACTCCTGCTTCGTCGTGAACGCCTGTTCGCCCGGAATCGTCGCGAGCACCTTGTAGTAGTCCCACGGCTCCTTCGATTCGGACGGCTTCTTCACTTCCATCAGATACATGTCGTGAATCATGCTGCCGTCGGCGCGGACGTAGCCCTTCGCGTAGAAGTCATCGATCTTCGCCTTCTTGAGCTGCGCCATCACCTTGTCGGAATCCGTCGTGCCGGCCGCCTGCACCGCCTTCAGGTAGGTCGTCACCGACGAATAGTCGGCCGCCTGCAGGCTCGACGGCATCTTCCGCATCTTGCCGAAGTAGCGCTGCGCCCACTGGCGCGACGCGGCGTCGCGGTTCCAGTACCAGCTGTCGGTCAGCACGAGGCCCTGCGTCGTGTCGAGCCCGAGGCTGTGCACGTCGTTGATGAACATCAGCAGCGCCGCCAGCTTCATCGTCTTCGTGATGCCGAATTCCTTCGCCGCCTTGATCGCGTTGATCGTGTCGCCGCCTGCGTTTGCGAGGCCGAGGATCTGCGCCTTCGACGACTGCGCCTGCAGCAGGAACGACGAGAAGTCCGACGCGGACAGCGGATGCCGCACGTAGCCGAGCACCTGCCCGCCGTTCGCCTTCACGACGTCCGACGTGTTCTTCTCGAGCGCCTTGCCGAACGCATAGTCGGCGGTCAGGAAGAACCACGACTTGCCGCCCTGCTTCACCACCGCCGAGCCGGTGCCCTTCGCGAGCGCCATCGTGTCGTACGCGTAGTGCACCGTGTACGGCGTGCACTGCTCGTTGGTCAGCGTGTCGGCGCCCGCGCCGATGTTGATGTAGACCTTCTTCTTCTCGGCCGCGACCTGGTTCATCGCCAGCGCCGTGCCCGAGTTCGTGCCGCCGACGAGCAGGTCGAGCCCGCCACGATCCATCCACTCGCGCGCCTTCGACGCCGCGATATCGGCCTTGTTCTGGTGATCCGCATACACCACCTCGATCGGCTTGCCGAGCACCTTGCCGCCGAAATCCGCGACCGCCATGCGGATCGCCTCGAGGCCGCCCTGGCCGTCGATGTCCGCATAAAGCCCCGACATGTCGGTGACGAAACCGATCTTCACGGTATCCGCGGCCTGCGCGGCGCCGGCCGTGAGCGCGGCGCTCGCGAGCGCGAGACAGGCGTGTGCGAGGATCTTCTTCTTCATTGACGTCTCCTGGTTTTTCACTGCGTTGTGGTTATTGCGGCCGCCACGGCAAGCGGCCGGGGGGCGTCAGACGCCGAGCAGGTCGTGCAGCACGGGCATCTTGCTTTCGAGTTCGCCGGCGCCGAAGTGCTCGACGATCCGGCCGTGCTCCATCACGTAGAACCGGTCGGCAAGCGGGGCGGCGAAGCGGAAGTTCTGTTCGACCATCACGATCGTGTAGCCGCGCGCCTTCAGCGCGACGATCATCCTCGCGAGGGTCTGCACGATCACCGGCGCGAGGCCCTCGGAAATCTCGTCGAGCAGCAGCAGGTTGGCGCCGGTGCGCAGGATGCGCGCCACCGCGAGCATCTGCTGCTCGCCGCCCGACAGGCGGGTGCCCTGGCTCTGACGGCGCGACGCCAGGTTCGGGAACATCGTGTAAATCTCGTCGAGCGACATCGCATTCGCGCGCGGCCCGATCATCGGCGGCAGCAGCAGGTTTTCCTCGCACGACAGGCTCGAGAAGATGCCGCGCTCTTCCGGGCAATAGCCGACGCCGTAATGCGCGATGCGATGCGTCGAGAGACCGATCGTCTCCTGCCCGGCGATCCGGATCGAGCCGCTGCGGCGGCCGGTCAGGCCCATGATCGCGCGCAGCGTCGTCGTGCGGCCCGCGCCGTTGCGGCCGAGCAGCGTCACGACCTCGCCGCGGTGCACGGTCAGGTCGACGCCGTGCAGAATGTGGGATTCGCCGTACCAGGCCTCGAGGCCCGTGATCGCCAGCGCGGGCGTGCCGCTTTCGACACCACTCAATTCGCGTTCCTCCCGTTCGCTGTGCTTCATGCGTGCGCCCCCGCGAGCGCCGCGTCGGCGCTGCCCATGTACGCTTCGATGACCAGCGGATTCTTCGACACCTCCGCATACGAGCCTTCGGCGAGCACCTCGCCGCGCTGCAGGACGGTGATCGTGTCGGAGATGCCCGCGATCACGTTCATGTTGTGCTCGACCATCAGGATCGTGCGGCCGTTCGCGACCTTCTTGATCAGCGCGGTCACGCGATCGACGTCCTCGTGGCCCATGCCCTGCGTCGGTTCGTCGAGCAGCATCAGCTCCGGCTCCATCGCGAGCGTCGTCGCGATCTCGAGCGCACGCTTGCGGCCGTATGCCAGTTCGACCGTCGGCACGTGCGCGAAGTCGGTCAGCCCGACCTGCGTGAGCAGATCCATTGCGCGGTCGTCGAGCACCTTCAGCGAGCGCTCGCTGCGCCAGAAATGGAACTCGGTGCCGAGCGCGCGCTGCAGGCCGATGCGCACGTTCTGCAACGCGCTCAGGTGCGGAAACACCGCGGAGATCTGGAACGAACGGATGATGCCGCGGCGCGCGATCTGCGCGGGCCGCTCGTCGGTGATGTCGATGCCGTTGAAGACGATCTGGCCGGCCGTCGGCGTCAGGAATTTGGTCAGCAGATTGAAGCAGGTCGTCTTGCCCGCGCCGTTCGGGCCGATCAACGCATGGATCGAACCGCGCCGCACGCGCAGGTTCACGCCGTTCACCGCGGTGAAGCCCTTGAACTCTTTTGTCAGTCCGCGTGTTTCGAGAATCGTGTCGCCGAGAATCATGTTCCCTTCCGTACGAAGTCAGGCGAAGCACTGAGAGGATTCGCGCCAGCGGCCGCGAAAATTTCAGCGGATGAACCGGCTGCCCCCGGCGCGCTGTCGCGCAGCGCCGGCGATCTCCGGCACCCGCGCGCATTCACACTGCGGAACATTGTCGCGCCCTTGGTGCAGTGCAATCATCGGGATTTGCACTTATAGGGCAGCCCGCCATATCAATCGGATCGAACTGCGGTTTTACACAATATTCCTGTCACATGCGCGAGCCGCTGCGGCACGGCCCGTAACGGCGCCGCCGCTTGCCGATTCGATTAATGCGCGATAACGCGGCAAAAACCCGGCGAGTATCATGCAATGTGTATGTCGCGCGATATTCGATATGGAATCCGGCGTATTTGACGCGCCGCACATCCCGTAAATGATTAATACGATCTGCATGTTTATGCCGGCCCGGCAAACAGACTGGCGAACGGGGGCGTGGAGGTGCGCGCCGCACGCCGATCCGCGCGGATCAGGTCGCTTGCGCGCTCCGCGATCATGATCGTCGGCGAGTTGGTGTTGCCCGACGTGATGAACGGCATCACCGACGCATCGACCACGCGCAGCCCGGCCACGCCGCGCACGCGCAGGCGGCTGTCGACCACCGCGCCGGGATCGTCGGCGCGCCCCATCCGGCAGGTGCCGACCGGATGAAAGATCGTCGTGCCCACCGCCGCCGCCGCATCCGCCAGCTCCGCTTCGCTCTGGTAGCGCGCCCCCGGCAGGATCTCCTCGGGGCGGTAACGCGCGAGCGCCTGCGCGGACGCGATCCGGCGCGTCAGGCGCAGCGCGTTCGCGGCGACATGACGGTCGTCGTCGGTCGACAGATAGTTCGGCGCGATCGCGGGCGCGACGCCGGGATCGGCATTCGTGACATGGATGCTGCCGCGCGACGACGGACGCAGGTGACAGACCGACGCGGTGAACGCGTTGAAGCGGTGCAGCGGCTCGCCGAAGCGGTCGAGCGACAACGGCTGCACGTGATATTCGAGATCGGGGCGCGTGATCCGCGGATCATGCGGATCGGATTTCGCGAATGCGCCGAGCTGCGACGGCGCCATCGACATCGGCCCGCGCTGCAGCAGCGCATATTCGGCGCCGATCGCCAGCTTGCCCCACCAGTGCGCGGACAGCGTGTTCAGCGTACGCACGCCCTGCACGCGAAACGCCATCCGCAACTGCAGGTGATCCTGCAGGTTCTCGCCGACGCCGCGCAGATCGTGCACGACGCCGATGCCGAGCGCCTGCAGCCGTGCGCCGTCGCCGATGCCGGACAGCTCGAGCAATTGCGGCGAATTGACCGCGCCCGACGTGAGCAGCACCTCGGCGCGCGCACGCGCGACGAAGTCCGTGCCGCCGCCGCGATAGTCGACCCCGCACGCGCGTTTGCCGTCGAAGATCACGCGCTGCGCGTGCGCGCCGGTGACGACGGTGAGATTGGGCCGCGACAGCGCCGGACGCAGAAACGCCTTCGACGCATTCCAGCGCACGCCGCGCTTCTGGTTCACCTCGAAATAGCCGACACCCGTGTTGTCGCCGCGATTGAAATCGTCGGTCGCCGGAATGCCGGTCTGCTGCGCGGCCTGAGCGAACGCTTCAAGGATGTCCCAGCGCAGCCGCTGTTTCTCGACGCGCCAGCAGCCGCCCGCGCCGTGCGCGTCGCTCGCACCCGCGTGGTGGTCCTCGCTGCGCTTGAAAAGCGGCAGCACGCTGTCCCACGACCAGCCGGCGTCGCCCGTTTCGCGCGCCCAGTTGTCGTAGTCCTCGCGCTGGCCGCGCATGTAGATCATCCCGTTGATCGACGACGAGCCGCCGAGCACGCGGCCGCGCGGATACGCGAGCGCGCGGCCGTTCAGGCCCGCTTGCGGCTGCGTCTTGTAGAGCCAGTCGGTGCGCGGATTGCCGATGCAGTACAGATAGCCGACCGGGATATGGATCCAGTGGTAATCGTCCTTGCCGCCCGCCTCGAGCAGCAGCACGCTCACGTCCGGATCTTCGGTCAGGCGGTTCGCCAGCACGCAGCCGGCCGTGCCCGCGCCGACGATCACGTAATCGAATTCCCCTTCCAGCGTTCGTTGAACGTTCACGTTCTGTCTCCTGTCCCCTCGTTTGTTATCCGGCCGCACCCATTCGGTTCGTGATCCTGATCGCCTTCACGCGCGGTGCGAGCCGCTCGATCGGCACCCGGGCGACATCGCCGACCGCGACCGGGAGTTGCCGGATTCGTCGAACCCTGTTTCCGGTGAAGCGTACCCGTTGCGTCCCGCACCGATCCAATGAGTTATGCTGAACTGCGTTATAAGCCGCGCTCATATCACGAACATGGATCTCACCCTGCTCCGCGCATTCGCCGCGGTGGCCCGCGAAGGCAACCTGACCCGCGCCGCCGAGCAGCTGCACCTGACGCAGCCGGCCGTCAGCCTGCAGATCAAGCATCTGCAGGAGACGCTCGCCGTCACGCTGTTCGTGCGAACGTCCCGCGGGCTCGCGCTGACGCGCGACGGCCAGACGCTGCTGCCGCATGCCGAGCGTGCGCTCGCGGCCGCGGCCGACGTGCAGCGCGCCGCCGCCGCGCTGCGCCATGAAGTGCGCGGATGCCTGCGGATCGGCACGATCCTCGACCCTGGCTTCCTGCGCCTCGGCGGCTTCCTGCGCGCGCTCGTCGAATCCCACCCGCAGATCGAGACCGCGCTGCGGCACGGCATGTCAGGCTGGGTGCTCGATCAAGTGCGTGCGCAGGCGCTCGACGCCGGCTACTACATCGGCCGGCCCGGCGAGGATGATCCGCGCGACGGTGAGCTGTTTCATACCATCACGCTCACGCATTTCGAGTACCGCGTGCTCGCGCCGGCGGGCTGGCGGGAACGGGTGCAGCGCGCGCACGACTGGCGCGCGCTGGCGGCGCTGCCGTGGATCTGGACGCCGCCGGCGTCCGCGCATCACCGGCTGCTGTCGCGGCGCTTCGCCGACGCGCGCGTGCAACCGGTGAAGGTCGCGGAAGTCGATCAGGAACAGTCGATGCTCGATCTCGTCAAGTCGGGCATCGGCCTCACGCTCGCGCGCGATTCGACCGCGCTGGCCGAGGCGCATGCCCATGCGCTGACGATCGTCGAGCGCGTGACGGTGCCGACCGAACTGACGTTCGTGACGCTCGCCGCGCGGCGTGACGAGCCGGCCATCGCGGCCGCGCGGCGGCTGATCGACGCGCAATGGGCGAACTGACGGGCACACCGGACGGCTCAGCCGAACGGGCGGCCGCATGCGCGCGCGTGCGCCGTGCCCCCCGCGCGTGGGGTGATTCGTGACAATTCCCGCGACTCACCGTCGAGCCGCCGGCGCGGCCCCGCCCCGCGCTGGCCGGTTCGCGCGATATGAGCCACGCTGATGATGACAAAGTTGCGACGCTTCGCGTCACGCCCGCCGCTCAGGCCGCGCCCGGCGCGAGATGTGCGAGCGGCAGCGGCCCGTTGCGCTTGAAGGTCGTCAGCACGATGTTCGAGCGCACGCTGTCGACGCCCGGCACCCGCATCAGCTTCTTCATCACGAACGACGACAGCGCGTTCAGGTCGGGCGCGACGATGCGCAGCAGGTAATCGGCGTCGCCGACCACCGCATGACATTCCAGCACCTCGGGCAACACGTCGATCTGCTGCTGGAACTGCTCGATGATCGAATCGCCGTGGTGCTTGAGCTTCAGGCTGGTGAACGCGGTGACGCCAAGCCCGAGCTTTTCCGGCCGCAGCATCACCCGATAGCCCTCGATCACGCCCGCGGCCTCGAGACGCTGCAGCCGCCGGCCGATCTGCGACGGCGACAGCGGCACCTCCTCGCCGAGCTGCTGATGCGTCGCGCGGCCAGAGCGCTGCAGCACCTCCAGCAGCGCCAGATCGAAGTGATCGAGTTCCAACATGAGATTTCCCCGCATGAAATAGAATATTTGCGCGCAATTATCGCACCAAAACGACAATTACCAGAGACTTTGCGCCCAATCCGCGCCCCTGCCGCTCTACACTTGCATCGATCCCAACCGCTTCAACGTAGAGCCGCTCATGTCCACCGTCGTCACCGCGAAACTGCAGGAACAGTTCGACGCGGGTCTCGAAACCCGTGCCGATTTCACCATCGACCAGCCGCTCGCGCAGTACGGCCAGGTCGATCACGCGGTGTGGAACCAGCTCTACGCGCGCCAGTCGGCGCTGCTCAGGGGCCGCGCGTGCGACGCGTTCGTCGCCGGCCTCACGAAACTCCGGGTGGACGCGCACCGCGTGCCGGCCTTCGCCGACGTCAATCGCCAGCTCAAGCCGGCGACGGGCTGGGAGATCGTCGCGGTGCCGGGCCTCGTGCCCGATCGCGTGTTCTTCGAGCATCTGGCGAACCGGCGCTTTCCGGTCACCTGGTGGATGCGCCGCCCGGACCAGCTCGACTACCTGCAGGAGCCGGACTGCTTCCACGACCTGTTCGGCCACGTGCCGCTGCTGATCGACCCGGTGTTCGCCGACTACCTGCACGCGTACGGGCGCGCCGCGCTCACCGTCGCCGACGATCCGCAGGCGCTCACGCTGCTCGCGCGGCTCTACTGGTACACGGTCGAATTCGGACTGATCCGCGACGCGCGCCATGCGAGCGGCCTCGCGATCTACGGTGCCGGCATCGTCTCGAGCAAGGGTGAGAGCCTCTACTGTCTCGACAGCACCGCACCGAACCGGCTCGGCTTCGACCTGGAACGCGTGATGCGCACGAAGTACCGGATCGACACGTTCCAGAAGACCTACTTCGTGATCGACGATTTCGCGCAGTTGTTCGCGCTGGCCGACGTCGACGCGCGCGCGCTCGCCGATCGTCTGGCGGGCCTGCCCGAGCACCCGGCAGGCGCCGTGCTCGACACCGACCGCGTGCTGCATCGCGGCACGCGCGAAGGCTGGCCGACCGGCGCCGACGCCTGACACACAACTATGGAAGAATGATCGGTGCCAGTGCTGCGCGACACGCGCGGCGCCGTAGATACCGAACGAGGTGCACGATGATCCACAAGCTCACATCAGAAGAACGCAAGACCCGTCTCGACACGCTGCCGCAGTGGACGGCCGTGCCCGGCCGGGACGCGATCCAGCGCAGCCTGCGCTTCGCCGACTTCAACGAGGCATTCGGCTTCATGACGCGCGTCGCGATCAAGGCGCAGGAAATGAATCACCATCCGGAGTGGTTCAACGTCTACAACCGCGTCGACGTGACGCTGTCGACGCACGACGCCGACGGCCTGACCGAGCGCGACATCCAGCTCGCCCAATTCATCGACGCGGCCGCGAGCCACGCGAAACCCGCCTGAGAACGGCCGCGCGCCGATCGCGCGCGGCACGTCAACTTTTCATTTCGCTAAACGTTTTCTAGGATGAATGAAGCGAAAGCCTTCAGCTTTCCAAGCCATCCTTAAGGCGAACGTAAGCGTCCCATGCTTTCCGCGCCTTGGGGTCCAAACCTTCCAGTCCCACGGAGGTTTGGCGCTGTACAATCAGCAGCGCATACGGCTTGGAGAGCGCGCTAGCCTCTTCGCAGAGTTTGAGTTCGTCGCCGCTGGACGGCGAGCGGGCGCGCCAGAAATTGATCGCGGCTTCGAGGTCGTGGATCGAAATATCGGACATGGCTGGATTGGTTCGTTCGCTGGCCGCCTTGCTTGACGTCAGGCTTCGCGGCGTCCCTGTGGAAACGGCGTCGTGTTGTCCGCGTGCCTGAACCGCCAACCCATTGTACTTGAGCGACCCTCATGCGACTCCTTCTGATCGAAGACGACCGCCCCATCGCACGGGGTATCCAAAGCAGCCTCGAGCAGGCAGGCTTCACCGTCGACATGGTGCACGACGGCATTTTCGCCGAGCAGGCGCTCGCGCAGAACCGCCACGAGCTGGTGATCCTGGATCTCGGCCTGCCCGGCATCGACGGCATGACGCTGCTGACCCGTTTCCGCCAGACCAACCGCCACACGCCCGTCATCGTGCTGACCGCGCGCGACGAACTGAACGACCGGGTCCAGGGCCTGAACTCCGGCGCCGACGACTACATGCTCAAGCCGTTCGAGCCGGCCGAGCTGGAAGCGCGGATCCGCGCGGTGATGCGCCGCAGCGGCCCGCACAGCGACATGCCGCGTCCGGAGGTGTCGCTCGGTGGCGTGCGCCTGTCGGGCGTCGACCGCCGCATCTTCAACGACGACAAGCCGCTCGAGCTGTCGCCGCGCGAATTCGCGGTGCTCGAAATGCTGCTGCTGCGTCACGGCCGCGTCGTCAGCAAGGCGCAGCTGCAGGATCACCTGACGCACTTCGGCGGCGATCTCGGCGACACTGCGATCGAAGTCTACGTGCACCGCGTGCGCAAGAAGCTCGAGCAGTGCCGCGTCGAAATCGTCACGGTGCGCGGCTTCGGCTATCTGCTGCAGGAAATCCGCCAGACCGCGAGCGTCTGACGGCCCGGCGGGCGCGGGCCGTCCCCAAACGGGCCGTCCCCAAACGGGTCTCCCGGCCCGCGCCGCCACGTCACCGACCGCGCCGCCCGCATGAGCGGCGCTCTTTCCCTTTTTTCGCGCGATGTCTTCTGATCCGGCTGTGACCAGCCTGCGCCGCTCGCTGCTGCGGCGCCTCGCCGCGCCGCTGTCGATGCTCGCGCTGATGAGCGGCCTGATTGCCTACTGGCTCGCGTGGCAATACACGCAGCACGTGATCGACCGTTCGCTCGCCGATCTCGCGACCGCAATCTCCAGGCAGATCCAGATTGCCGGCCCCGACGCGCCGTTTACCGTGCCGCCGCTCGCGCAAGCGATGTTCTCCGACCCCGCCGAACAACTGATCTACCGGATCAGCGACGGCGAACAGGAGCTCGCCGGCGATCCGAAACTGCCGCTGCGCGGCACCAGCGTGCGGCGCATGCATTACGCGTACGTGTTCGAGGCGGAATACGACAACCGCGCGGTGCGGGTCGCGCAGGTGCGCGTCGAGGAAGTCGACGGCGGCAAGCCGATGGTCGTCGAGGTCGCGCAGCCGGTGCGGCACCGCTACCGGATCGCCGCTGAATTCCTCGTCGCGATCATGATGCCGCTGCTGCTGCTGCTGCTCGCCGGATGGGGCATCGTGTGGCGCGTCGTCAACCAGCAGCTCGGCCCGCTCACGCATCTGGCCGATTCGCTGAACAGGCAGACCCATACCTCGCTCGAACCGGTCGACGAAACCGATATCCCGCTCGAGATCCGGCCGCTCACGAGCGCGATGAACGCGCTGCTCGGCCGCCTGAAAACCGCGCTCGACGCGCAGCGCAAGTTCATCGCCGATGCCGCCCACCAGCTGCGTACGCCGCTGACCGCAGTGAAGCTGCATGCGGAACAGGCGGCAGTCGCGCGCGACCCGCAGCAGACGCTGGCCGCGGTGCGCGAGTTGCGCGCGGCGGCCGATCGCGCGGTGCGGCTGTCGAACCAGCTGCTGTCGCTGGCGCGCGCCGAGCCGGGCGAGCAGGCCGCGCGCTTCGTCGACGTCGATCTCGCAGCGCTCGCGTTCGAGACGGGCGCCGAATGGGTGCCGCGCGCGCTGGCCGCGCACGTCGACCTCGGGTTCCAGCGCAGCGACGATTCCGGCGACGATCCGCTCGTCGTGCGGGGCAACCCCGTGCTGCTGCGCGAGGTGATCGCTAACCTGCTCGACAATGCGTTGAAGTACGTGCCGCTCGCACGGCCGAAGGGCGCACGGATCACGGTGAACGTGTCGCGCGTGACGCTGGAATCGGGCGCGCCGGCGGCGGAAATCGTCGTCGAGGACAACGGCCCCGGCGTGCCGGCCAGCCAGCAGGCGGACCTGTTCAAGCGCTTCTTCCGCGGCGACGCGCAAAACGGCAATGGCGTCGAGACGGGCGCGGGCCTCGGCCTCGCGATCGTGCACGACATCCTCGCGATGCACGGCGGCAGCATCACCTATACGGATGCGGCCGAAGGCGGCTCGCGGTTCGTGGTGCGGGTGCCGCTCGCCGCGCCGGGCTCACAGCCGGCCAGCCCCGCGCCGGCGGCGGCATCGGCCCACTGACGGCACCGGACGTGCGGCGAGCCCCGCCGCGCGTCACTTCGCCTTTTTCTTGCCGTTCGGCGCGTCCTTCTTCTTTTTCTTCTTTTTCGATTCGTCGGACGCGGTCGCGAGCATCGTGCCGCGGCAGCGCTCCGTGCCGCAGTGGCATGCGTATTCGCGCTTGAGCTTCTTCGTCAGCGGCTCGTCGATCACGAGCCCGTAATCGTAGAACAACTCCTCTTCCGGCTCGATATCGCGCAGTGCGTGGACGAACACGCGCCCGTCGATTTCCTCGGCCTCGCAGTTCGGCGCGCACGAATGGTTGATCCAGCGCGCGCTGTTGCCCTTCACCTTGCCGTCGATCACGCCGCCTTCGTCGAGCGCGAAATAGAACGTGTGATTCGGCTGCTCGGGATCGTGCGGATGGCGCCGCAGCGCTTCCTTCCACGAGATTCGCTCGCCCTTGTATTCGATGACGCGCTCGCCAGCCTTGATCGGCGCCACGGCGAACACGCCCTTGCCGTGTATTCCCGAGCGGCGCACCGCGATCCTGCGTGAACTCATCGAACGAATCCTTGTGATGACGACTTGAAACCGGAAACGGCCGCGATCGCGGCCGCACTGCGCGCACGCGCCAAACGAAAACGCGGCGCCGTCGGGCGCCGCGCGTGGACATGCGACGAACCACCCGCATCCTACACGGTCGGGATTGCTTCGTTCAACATCGTGCGCGCCGCGCTCAACGCTGCCCGAACGAAATGTCGCCGAACAGCGACGCGTGCTCGCGCGGCTGCGAGCGCCAGTATTGCGGCGGCGCCGTCACCGACGCGCCGAGCTGCGCGGCCGCATGCCACGGCCAGCGCGGATCGTAGAGCATCGCGCGCGCCATCGCGACGCAATCGGCATCGCCGTCCGCGATCAGCCGGTTCGCGTGAACGGGATCGGTGATGAGGCCGACCGCGACCGTCGGCATGCCGACCGCGCGCCTGACCGCCTGCGCGAACGGCACCTGGTAGCCCGGCGACAGCGGGATCCTCTGCAACGGCGACACGCCGCCCGACGACACGTCGATCCAGTCGCAGCCACGGGCCTTCAGCGCATGCGCGAACGCGATCGTGTCGTCGAGCTCCCAGCCGCCTTCGACCCAGTCCGTCGCGGACACGCGCACGCCGACCGGACGGTCGTCCGGAAACGCCGCGCGCACGATCTCGAAGATCTCGAGCGGAAAACGCATCCGGTTCTCGCGCGAGCCGCCGTATTCGTCGTCGCGCCGGTTCGCGAGCGGCGACAGGAACTGATGCAGCAGATAGCCGTGCGCCGCATGCACTTCGAGCGCATCGATGCCGAGCCGCGCCGCGCGCTTCG
This sequence comes from Burkholderia sp. lig30, assembly GCF_000687455.2. Lineage (GTDB taxonomy): Bacteria > Pseudomonadota > Gammaproteobacteria > Burkholderiales > Burkholderiaceae > Burkholderia. The sequence continues at coordinate 13,408 of NZ_JGVW01000046.1, read as the reverse complement.
CGGCTGCCTCGAACGCGCGGCGGATACGGTTCAGCCCCGGCGTGTCGAGCGCAAGCGGCGGCGTCTCGCCGTCCCGGTGCGGCAGCGCGGACGGCGCGTGCGGCAGCCACCCGCCGTCCGCCACCTCGATCAGCTGGCCGCCCTTCCACGGCACCGCGCTCGACGCCTTGCGCCCCGCGTGCGACAGCTGCATCGCGACCGGAACCGGTGAGTGGCGGCGAATCGCCGCGAGCACCGGTTCGAGCGCGGCCTCGGTGACGTCGTCCCACAAGCCGAGGTCGCCGTGCGTGATGCGCCCGTCCGGTTCGACCGCGGTCGCTTCGATGCACATGAGGCCGGCGCCGGACAGCGCGAGATGGCCGAGGTGAATCATGTGCCAGTCGGTGGCCTCACCCCGCTCGGCGGAGTACTGGCACATCGGGGAGATGACGATCCGGTTCGGCAGGGTCACGCCGCGCAGCGTGAGGGGAGAAAACAGCGCTGTCATGGGCCGCTCGCAAGGATGGGACGAAGGAGCGGTTGAGCGTAGCACGCGGGGGCGACCCGCGCAGGAAGCCTGCCGGGCAGTTACGGAACGCAGGGAAGCGCGATCAAAGCCCGACGCCGTCGAGCCACTCGGCGAACATGCGGCGCGCGGCCCGTTCCAGCGCGGGGCCGAACCGCGAGGTTTCGTCGCGCAATTGCCGGGCATCGACACCCGGCGTCGCGACGATCTCGCCGGCATTGCCGATCAGCCAGGGCTCGAAGCGATCCGCGCGGATTTCCGGATGGCACTGCAGCGCCAGCACGTGCTGCCCCCACGCGAACGCCTGGTTGCGGCATGCGGGCGTCGAGGCGAGATGGATGGCGCCGCCGGGCAGGTCGAACGTGTCGCCGTGCCAGTGCAGCATCGAGGTCGCCGCGCCGTCGAGGTGGCGCAGTGCCGACGCGCGGCCCGCGTCGGTGAGCGTGAGCGGGGCCCAGCCCAGCTCCTTGTGTGCGGCGGGATAGACCCGCGCGCCGAGCGCACGGGCAATGAACTGCGCGCCGAGGCAGATGCCGACGATCGGCAAGCCTGCATCGACCCGCTGCTTCACGAGCGCCGCGAGCGGCGCGACGCTCGGATACTGCGCGTCGTCGTATACGCTGACCGGCCCGCCGAGCACGACGAGCAGCGAAGGCGCGAGGACGTCGAGCACTTCGACCCGGGAGGCGCCGACGTCGACATACCGCACGCGTCGACCGCGCTCGCCGAGCACCTGCTCGAAACTGCCGAGATCCTCGAAATGCACGTGGCGGATCGCCACCACTTCAGCGTTCATCATCGGCCTCCCGGTCGATCGACGGACGTCACGTCACATTACGCTTGCGCGAAAATCTTCCAGATCTTCTTTTGCGTTGCTGCGTCGCCTTCTTCGTGCACCGAACAATCGAGGCGCAGATCGCTGTCGTTGAGCGTCAGCTCCAGCGCGGCGCAATAATGCGCGGGCTTCTTCACCGCCTTGGACGGCTGGAAGTGCGCGCACGTCAGGCACATGCGGTGCGGAGGAATGGTGCCTTCCATCTGAAGCTCGCGCAGCGTCTTCAGGAGTGCGCGGTAAAGCGCGCCCTGCTCGTCCGAGCCGAGCGAACCGACTGCGCGGGTCAGGAAGTCAGGCCACTGCAGCGCCTTCTTCGCGGCGCTGCGGCCGCGTGCGCTCAGACGCACCGCAAGCGCGCGGCCGTCGTCGAGCGCGCGGCGCTTTTCGACCAGGCCCTTGTTCTCCAGCGTGCTGACGGCGTCGCTCGTCGTGGCGGCCGTCAACTGGGTCTCGCGCGCGATCTCGCCGAGGCGCATCGGCCCCTTGCGTTGCAACAACAGCACGAGGATCTCGCCCTGCGTCGGCGTCAGGCCGGCGCCTTCCGCCCAATCCCATGCCTGGCTTCGCATGGCCGTACTCAACCGCAGGAGACTGTGGGTCACTCGTCCCGCAGCTTCGTTCCCGTAAACGCCTTCGCTCATAGTCTTTTCGCTTTGCCGCCGCCCTTGCATCGGAACGGCCATAGTGTGGAGATCGAATTTCTATCTCAAAAACGACGCGCTCAGCTAAGCGCGCCAGACGCGGCCGTCACGAGGCACACGCGGCGGTCGCTGCTGCGGCGATCGGCGCGTGACGCGGCGCCAACGTTCGCAACGCCGACATTCTAAGCGACAGCAGAAAATCGTACAGCTAAGTTATCCATTCAAATCTGTGGATAACGGCTGAACAACCAGCCAAATCGACTGTGCGCGGATTCCCGGCAGGCCCGAAGCGGGTCAGATGAAAATCATTTCGCCCCGTTCCTCGCGCTGTCATACAACCCTGATCCACATGGTTGTACACCCCGCACACCCTTGACTTTACAGGGGAATATCTTGTTATCCACAGGGTTTCGCCGGGATTGGCGGCGATTAGCGCGTTCGTATCGAGCAATCCGCGATAAAGCGAAACCCTTGTCGGTCGAGCCGTCTATTTGAAAAACATATTTTCATTCCCGCCAGCGTAAGCATTGCTGCCGGACGGTCTCGTTGAGCGATTTTTCCTGCTTGAACACGGTGCGCAGCCACGATGCGTCATTCACGCGCGCCTGCGCGAGCGCGCCGATCTCGTCGAGCGCGGCGCGCGAGCCGAGCGCCTCCGCGTGCGGGGCGATCCGGTCGATGGTGTCGAGAATGTCTTCCGCGATGGTGCGGCGCGCGCCCGTCTGCGGATTCACGCAGGTGCCCTCGAGCCCGAAGCGGCATGCCTCGAAGCGGTTGAACGTGTAGACGAGGTAATCGTCTTCGGACAGCGTGAGCGGCCGGTCGGTCAGCAGGTAGCGGGCGAGCGTCTGGATGTAGCAGGCGATCGCCGCCGCGCGGTCGACCGACAGCGGGGTGTCCATCACGCGCACCTCGATCGTGCCGAAGCCGGGCTTCGGCCGGATGTCCCAGTAGAAGTCCTTCATCGAATTGACGACGCCCGTGTTCACCATCTTCATGAAGTATTCCTCGAAGCCGCTCCAGGTCAGCACGTACGGCGCGCGGCCGGACAGCGGAAACGCGAACACCGAGTTCAGCCGCGCTGATTGAAAGCCCGTGTCGACGCCCTGCACGTACGGCGACGACGCCGACAGCGCGATGAAATGCGGAATGAAGCGCGACATCGAGTGCAGCAGGAACAGCGCGCTGTCCGGGTCCGGGCAACCGATATGCACGTGCTGGCCGAACACGGTGAACTGCTTCGCGAGGTAGCCGTACAGCTCGGAAATGTACTGGAAGCGCGGCGCGTCGAAGATCTGCCGTTCGCTCCACTGCTGGAACGCATGGGTGCCGCCGCCGCACAGCCCGACGTTGAGCTGGTCGGCCGCCTTGACGAGCACGTCGCGGATCGCGTGCAGCTCGCCGATCGCCTGCTCGTGCGTGTGGCAGATACCGGTCGACAGCTCGATCATGCTTTCGGTGATCTCCGGCGTGATGTTGCCCGGAAAGGTCTCGCCCTGAATCAGCCGCATCAGGTCGGATGCCGCTTTCGTCAGATCGTAGTTGTGCGTGTTGACGATCTGGATCTCCAGCTCGACGCCAAAGGTGAACGGCTCGGAATTGACGAATGTTTCGAGTGCCATGGCAGTGTCCGGGTAGCGGTGGCGCCGTGCGGCGCCGGTCAGTTGCTGTCGCGGCGCTCGTTCACCGCCGACAGGCATCGGTAGACGACGAACGGGCCGGCGAGCTGCAACACCACAATCGCGCACATCATCACCGCGCGCAGGTGGGGATCGAAATTCGGATATTGCTGGTAGGTGTCGTCGACGAGCAGGTAGGCCAGCGCGGACATCGGCGTGAGCGCGACCCCGAGCGCGACGCCCTGCCTGAGCTCGATGCCGCTCGGCTTCGCGAACGCGACGACGCCGGCAAGCTTCGCGACGAGCCGCGTGACGATCAGCGCGAACGCGAACAGGCCGCCCGTCGCGACGTCGCTCCACGAGAACGACGTGAGCGTCAGCACGAACAGCACCACGGTCAGCAGCCAGCCCGCGGTGCCGAAATGCTCGGGCCACAACTGCGGGCGCGCTTCGAGGTTCTTCACGATGATGCCGGCGAGCAGCAGCGTGAGCAGCGTCGACAGCTTCAGCGCCTGCGCGGCCGCGATCGCGATCATCACCAGGCCGAACAGCGCGACGAATGAATGCTCGTCGCGCATCGTCGCGGTCATGTGGCGGAACAGGTAGATGCAGGCGCGCGCGACCACGTACGCGACGATGAACGAGCCGGCCAGCAGGTAGAGCGGCTGCAGCACCGTCGCGAACACGTTGCCGTACGCTTCCTGGTGAAGCCAGCTCGTGACGAGCTTGGTCAGCACCACCGCGTACACGCTGTTGAGCGCGGTCAGCGTGATGAGCCGCTGCGACACCTGCCCTTCCGCGCGCAGTTCGGTCTTCAGCTGGATCACCATCGACGGTGAGGTCGCGATCGCGATCGCCGACACCACCAGCGCAACCATGCCCGACAGGCCGAGCCCGAGCAGCACGAACAGCACGAGCACGAAGGTGAGCGTCGCCTCGGCGAGACTCGACGCGATCAACCATGGATTGCGGCGAATCCAGCGCAGGTCGAGCCGGCTGCCCAGCTCGAACAGCAGCAGGCCGAGTGCGACGTCGATCAGCAGGCGAGAGGTTTCGTCGGTGCGCGCATTGATCACACCGAAACCGAACGTGCCGGCGATCAGGCCGATCACCGCGTAGCCGGTGATGCGCGGCAGACGCCACGCGCGATAACACAGCTCGCCGCACAGGCCCGCGGCGAACAGCACGAGCCCGGCCCAGAACACGGCATCCGGCGTGAGCGGCCAGCTTGGCAGAAATGAGAACGCCGACTTCATCGTGGTGACTTCTCCTTTGGAAGCAACCGCCAGCGACGCGGGGTCATGCGTAAAGGATAAGGCGCGCGCTAGCCGAAGGTCGCCCCGAATGTGATTGTTGTGTACGACAGCAAGACATGGGAACCGCCTGCTCCGCCGTCCGGCGGTCGAGTCGTCCAGGGTGCCGATCTGGATTGTCGGCGTGGTGTGTGAAGGGACTGCGCGACTTCGAAGATTCAGATTCGAAATCTCGCGCACCGTTCCGTTGATGCTTGCCTGGCGCAGTGCCGCACAGGCGGGAAGAAAGCCGATTGTGCCACAGGTGTTCGGGACAGGACCCGTTCGACTGGCCAATCAGCCGGCCCCCGAGGCCGGGTGGCCTTTTGATTCAATGGTTTACCTGTATGTATACGTAGTAGAAGTTAACAAGGGCCACACAGCACAGTGGATAACTGTGGTTTACGCCGACGATTCAATGCGTTGTCGAACGCACAACCGCTTGCACAGGCTGTGTGGGCACAGCGGGTTGCGATGAGCAACTTTTCCCCCGTTTCACAGCTGTGCGGAGTTACCCAGAATACGTCCACTGTGATTGCACAGGGAGCGCGCACCGATTCAGCACGGTTATCCACAGACTGGCGTGGACAACTGTGCTGTGCTCTGTGCGGCAATGGTGAGAAAGGTCAGTTGGGGGTGCTCACCCGTCTCGCGCGCAATGCGCGGATCAGGAAGCGGGCGGGATCGACGGCTTCGGCGAGTTCGCGATCGAGCGGCCATGGCTCGCCTTCGAGTTGCGACGCGATCAGTTCGGCGCCGAGCGCCGCCCATACGAGACCGCGCGAGCCATAGCCGAACGCGCCGAACAGGCCGCCGGTGCGCGGCAGATCGCGCGCCTTCGCACCGCTGAACGCCGCCGCGCGGGCAATCGTCTGCGCTTCGTCGGCGAGCGGGCCGATCATCGGCAGCCGGTCGCTCGTCACCCAGCGGAACGCCACGCGGCCGGCGAGTGCATCGACGTCGCGCACGTCGCCGATGAGGCCGGGCACCAGGCGCCCGACGCGCTCGAGGTTCTCCCGATGACCGGCGGGCCGAAGCGCCGGATCGACGTCGTCGGGCTCGAACGTTGCGCCGACGAGCAGTGTGCCGTCGGCGAGTGGCACCGCGTAACCGTCGCCGATCACGGGACAGTCGAGCGGCGCGCTGGTGCCGGGCGGCAGCAGCGTGAGCTGGCCGCGCACCGGCTGCAGCGGTGCGTGCCGCAGGTTCGCGAGCCGCACCGCATCGCCGGCGTTCGCGAGCACGACGGCCGCGGCTTCGGCGAGCGTGCGGCCGTCGGCGTCGAGCGCGCGCCAGCCTTCGCCGTGCCGTTCGAGCCGCGCGACTTCGGTGCCTGTCAGCTGCCGCACGCGCGCACCGGCCGCCGCGCATTGCGCGGCCGACAACGCGGCAGGCTGCACCGCTCCGCCATGCGGAAACAGCAGGCCGCCGTGCGCGACCGCGAGCTTCAGGCGCGCGCGCGCGTCGTTCGCGCTCAGCAGGCACGCATAGTCGGGCGGCACGCCGAGCGCGTCGAAGGCCGCGCGCATCCGCTCGAAATCCGCATCCGATTCCGCGAGGTGGATCATGCCGCGCGTGCTGCGCCCGAACGCGTGGCCCGCCTGCTCGAGCGCGCGCCAGCGTGCGAGCGCATGCAGGAAGCCGGCCCGCGTGAGCCGGCTCGCGACGTTGTCGTCGCGCGTCATCAACGGATGAAACACGCCGGCGGGATTGCCCGACGCTTCGGTCGCGATCCGGTCACGGCGCTCGATCAGCGTGACGTCCCAGCCGCGCGCGGCGAGCCGCTCGACGACCGCGCAGCCGGCCATGCCCGCGCCGATCACGATCGCGCTGCGGGTGGCGGCCGGCAGCGCGCGTGGCGGTTCGTGACGGCGCATGCGCCAGCGCGGCGCGAATTCGCCGACCAGCATCGCGCGCTTGTCCGCGAATCCGTCGACTTTCCGGGACGCGAAGCCCGCTTCTTCGAGCGCGTGCTTGACGGCGCCCGAGCTGGAATACGTCGCGAACGTCGCGTGATCGTCGGCGAGCCGCGCGAGCGCGCGAAACACGTCGGGCGACCACATGTCCGCGTTTTTCGACGGCGCGAAGCCATCGAGATAGAACGCATCGGCGCGCAGCACGAGCTTCGGCAGCATCGCGAGGGCGTCGCCGAACACGAGCGTCAGCACGACACGTCCCCCGTCGAATTCGAGACGGTGCAGGCCGGGCACGAGCATCGGCCATGCGTCGGCGAGTGCATCGACGTCGGCCGATATGGTTGTATTGGCAACGAAGTGCGAAGCGGCCCGGCGCAGGTCCTCGCGTGCGAACGGGTGCTTCTCGACGGAGACGAAGTGCAGCCGCTCGCAGCGCGCGGGATCGTCGCGCCATGCGGACCACGTCGCAAGGAAGTTGCAGCCGGTGCCGAAGCCGGTCTCGACGATGGTGAACGTGCGCCTGCCCTGCCAGCGGCCGGGCAGGCCGTTGCCCTGCACGAACACGTGAGTCGCCTGCGCGAGCGCGCCGGCGGCGCTGTGATAGATGTCGCCGTAGGCGGGCGAAACGAGCGTGCCGTCGTCGCCGAAGGCGAGCGTGGCGGGTACGAGTCGGTCTGGCATGCGAAACAAAAAACGTGGCGGCCAAGCGTGACAAGGCGTTGCGCGGCCCCGCCCGGCCAGCCGTTGGAAAAAACCAACGGCCGGTCGCGCGGGGGAATTCGGCTGCGTATCCTGTCCGGTTGCCGCGGATCAAAAAAACGGGTAGTCGGCGCTGCGGTCGGCGACTACCCGGCTAAATTCTTTGAAACCCTTGCCGTTATTGGGTTTGCGCTGCGCTATCATAGCAACCGCCGCACCGCGGGGCGGTTGTCCGGGATTCCGGACGGCCGCTCGCGTGGGCCAGGATTCGGCGCTGTACCGTCGGCTTCAACTATCGACGGCACGGTTCGCGCACGTATAATCGGCGCGTTCGCGCTGTCCGTGTCAACCTAACCTGAAAAAGGAACCTTTTAATGAACAAACAGGAACTGATCGACGCCGTCGCCGCTGAGACGGGCGCCAGCAAGGCTCAAACCGGCGAAACGCTGGACACGCTTCTCGAAGTCATCAAGAAGGCAGTGTCGAAGGGTGACGCGGTTCAGTTGATCGGCTTCGGCAGCTTCGGTTCGGGCAAGCGCGCAGCGCGCACCGGCCGCAACCCGAAGACCGGGGAAACGATCAAGATCCCGGCAGCCAAGACGGTCAAGTTCACGGCTGGCAAGGCATTCAAGGATGCCGTCAACAAGCGTTAAGTTCAGCGCCTGTTCATGAAAAAACCCGCCATTTTGGCGGGTTTTTTTATTACGGACGATGCAGGATCTGCGCGTCGCCGTGCTCATCGTCGTCGTGCTCGTCGACATCCCATGCGGGGAACGGATCGTCGAATGCCGCCCACCCCGCTTCGCCGAGCGCCAACTCGGCGTCGGTCAGCAGGCACGCGTCGAGCTTTGCGCGCCAGGCCGCCGCGTCGAGATCGACACCGATCAGCACCAGTTCCTGACGGCGATCGCCGATCGACGCATCGTCGAATTCGCCGTGCCAGTCCGCGCGGATCTCGTCGAGCAGCTCGCCGTCGTCCGGCCATTCGGCACGATCCTGCGCCGCCCACCATGAGCCGGCCGGCCCGTGCCGGCAGACGCCGCCCGCCTGCGACAGCGAACCCGCGATGCCGTTGCGCGTCGCGAGCCAGAAAAAGCCCTTGCTGCGCAGCACGCCCGGCCATTCCTGATGCAGCAGCGCCCACAGCCGCGCCGGATGGAACGGACGGCGCGCGCGGTAGACGAAATTGCCGATCCCGTATTCGTCCGCCTCGCTGTGGACGTGCGGATGCGCGTCGTCGTGCGCATGCTCGAGCGACGCGAGCCAGCCCGGCGCGCTCGCCGCGGCGTCGAAATCGAAGCGACCCGTGTGCAGCACCTCGCCGAGCGGCACGTCGCCGAACGTCGCGACGACCTGGTGCGCGCGCGGATTCAGCCGCGCGAGGATGTGCTGCAGGCGCGCGAGCGCGTCCGCGCCGACGAGGTCGGCCTTGTTGATCACCAGCACGTCGCAGAACTCGATCTGTTCGATCAGCAGCTCGACGAGCGTGCGGTCATCCTCGTCGGTCGCGGCGATGCCGCGCTCGGCGAGCGCGTCGTCCGAGCCGTAGTCGCGCAGGAAATTGAACGCGTCGACGACCGTGACGAGCGTGTCGAGACGGGCGAGCTCGGCGAGCGACGTGCCGTCTTCGTCGACGAACGTGAAGGTTTCGGCGATCGGCATCGGCTCGGCGATCCCGGTCGACTCGATCAGGATCGCGTCGAAGCGGCCGTCCTCGGCGAGCCGGCGGATCTCGACGAGCAGGTCGTCGCGCAGCGTGCAGCAGATGCAGCCGTTCGACATCTCGACGAGGCGTTCCTCGACATGCGACAGCGCCTGCGCGTCGCGCACGAGCGACGCGTCGATGTTGACCGCCGCGAGATCGTTGACGATCACGGCGACCTTCAGGCCCGCGCGGTTCGCGAGGATATGGTTGAGCAGCGTGGTCTTGCCGGCGCCGAGAAAGCCGGACAGCACGGTGACGGGCAACGGCTGGTTCATTGCGGTTCGCACCAACAGAAAGAATGAAAAGCGGCCGCGGCGCTGCCGAATCGGGGCGCGATCGGCACGGGGCCGGGCGCGGGGCAAAGCTGCGGCGTGAGCCCGCATTGTGCATCAAACACGCGCTCGCCGGCCTGAGCGGCGTCACGCATGAGCGTGAACAGCGGCCCCGAGCGGCGTCAGGCGCGCGGTGCGGGACGGGTCACCGCGGCTGCGGCAGCAGTTTCCATTGCGCGAGGATCGCGGCGATCTGCTTCGCGTACGTGTCGCGCAACGCGGGCGTTTCGGAGTGATACGCGCCGACCGCCTGCCAGGTGTTGCCGTACCGGTCCATCTTCTGGCGCAGGTGCCAGGCGGCGATGTAGACGCTCTTGCACGGCTCCATCAGCGTGTCGCGGCCGATGCCGTAACGCGACAGCGCGGGCAGATGCACAGAGTTGATCTGCATCAGGCCGTAGTCGGTCGAGCCGTTCAGGTTGCGGTTCAGCGCGTCCGGCCGGTTGCGCGACTCCTGCCACGCGATCGCGCGCAGGATCAGCGGATTGACCTTCTGGTACTTCGCGGCCTCGTCGAAGCAGTCGGCGCGCGCATTCGCGCAGGCGAGCCATGCGCCGGCGGCGATTATCGCGATCGAACCGAGCCGTCGTCTCATCGGGTCAGGGGGCCGGGAGTAAACCGGGGGCGGGAAAACCCGTGTCCGGAATTCGCGCGCTGTGCGCGTCCTCGCTCGTATCATACCGGCAGGGAGTCCCGTGACGACAGGTATTGCTCCGGATTGCGGGTAATTACGGCTTGCCGGTTATACCGCATTTCCGTGTCAATTCATCTTGAATTGAAGCATCGAAGCAGTGCAGCGGGTGCCACGCGGCGGGCGCGCTTACATCCGGCATACGCACGGCGAAATGAAGGTGGCAAGTGAGGCAGTCTTCGGCTCGTCGAGATACTACGGACATGAAAAACTGCTAATGTCGTGATTAGCAGAATTGGATCCAGGCAACATCGCCGGATGCGGTCAGAGCCGGCATCGACCCATTCATCCATGACAAGAATACACTTCGCAATGCGTCGAATCGCGACGGCTGTCGTCGTTGCCGGCATCGTCGTCGCGCAGGCCGCCCACGCGCAGGTCACGCTCAACTTCGTCAACGCGGACATCGACCAGGTTGCCCGCGCGATCGGCGCCGCGACCGGCAAGACCATCATCGTCGATCCGCGCGTCAAGGGGCAGCTCAATCTCGTCGCCGAACACCCGGTGCCGGAAGACCAGGCATTGAAGACGCTGCAGTCGGCGCTGCGGATGCAGGGCTTCTCGCTCGTACAGGATCACGGCGTGCTGAAGGTCGTGCCCGAGGCCGACGCGAAGCTGCAGGGCGTGCCCACCTACATCGGCAATGCGCCGCAGGCGCGCGGCGACCAGATCGTCACGCAGGTGTTCGAGCTGCGCCACGAATCGGCGAACAACCTGCTGCCGGTGCTGCGTCCGCTGATCTCGCCGAACAACACTGTCGCCGCGTATCCGGCCAACAACACGATCGTCGTCACCGACTACGCGGACAACGTGCGCCGCATCGCGCAGATCATCGCCGGCGTCGACAACGCGGCCGGCGCGCAGGTGCTGATCGTGCCGCTCAGGAATGCGAACGCGCTCGACGCGGCCTCGCAATTGTCGAAGCTGCTCGACCCGGGCGCGATCGGCAACAGCGACGCGACGCTCAAGGTGTCGGTGACGGCCGATCCGCGCACCAATGCACTGCTGTTGCGCGCGTCGAACGCGTCGCGCCTCGCGGCCGCGAAGCGGCTCGCGCAGCAACTCGACGCGCCGACCAATCAGCCCGGCAACATGCACGTCGTGCTGCTGCGCAACGCCGACGCGGTGAAGCTCGCGAAGACGCTGCGCGGCATGCTCGGCAAGACCGGCGAAGCCGGCGCGTCGGCCACCTCGAACGAAGCGAACGCGTTCAACCAGGGCGGCGGCGCAACCGGCAGCTTCTCGACCGGCACCGCGGGCACCCCGCCGCTGCCGTCGTCGATGAGCGGCTCGTCGTCTTCGTCGTACGGCGGCGGCTCGACGGGCGGCGGACTCGGCACCGGCGGGCTGCTTGGCGGCGACAAGGACAAGGGCGACGACAACCAGCCGGGCGGCATGATCCAGGCCGACGCGGCGACCAACTCGCTGATCATCACCGCGTCGGATCTGGTGTACCGCAATCTGCGCACGGTGATCGACCAGCTCGACGCGCGTCGCGCGCAGGTCTACATCGAGGCGCTGATCGTCGAACTGAACTCGACGACGGCCGGCAACCTCGGCATCCAGTGGCAGGTCGCGAACGGCAACCTGCTGGCCGGCACGAACCTCGCGAGCGCAGCGGGCAGCGTGGCCGGCAGCAATATCCTGCCGCTGTCGGCGGCGGTCGCGTCCGGCGGCCAGGCGGGCCTCCTCGGCCTGTCGCAGAACCTCACCCAGGGCCTCAATATCGGCTGGCTGAGCAACATGTTCGGCGTGCAGGGGCTCGGCGCGCTGCTGCAGTATTTCGCGGGCGTCAGCGACGCGAACGTGCTGTCGACGCCAAACCTCATCACGCTCGACAACGAGGAGGCGAAGATCGTCGTCGGCCAGAACGTGCCGATCGCGACGGGTTCGTACTCGAACCTGACGAGCGGCACCACGAACGCCGCGTTCAACACCTACGACCGCCGCGACGTCGGCCTCACGCTGCACGTGAAGCCGCAGATCACCGACGGCGGGATCCTGAAGCTGCAGTTGTATACCGAGGATTCGTCGGTCGTGAGCGGGACCTCGAACACGACGACCAACCCGGCGGGCCCGACCTTCAACAAGCGTTCGATCCAGTCGACGGTGCTCGCGGACAACGGCGAGATCATCGTGCTCGGCGGGCTGATGCAGGACAACTACCAGGTGTCGAACAGCAAGGTGCCGCTCCTCGGCGACATCCCGTGGCTCGGCCAGCTGTTCCGCTCGGAAACCAAGCAGCGGCAGAAGACCAACCTGATGGTGTTCCTGCGCCCGGTGATCATCAACGACCGCGACACCGCACAGGCGATTTCGGCGAACCGTTACGACTACATCCAGGGCGTGACGGGCGCGTATCGATCGGACAACAACGTGATCCGCGACAAGGACGATCCGGTTGTGCCGCCGATGCCGCTCGGCCCGAGCCAGGGCGGTTCGACGCTGAACCTGTTCGACCTCTCGAAGATGCGCCGCGAACAGCCGGCCGCGCCCCAGCAGCCCGCGCAGCCGCAATCGCAGCAACCACAACCACAACCGCTGCAACCGCAGCCGCCGGCCGCGCAACCGCAGAGCGCCCCGCGGCAGCCGGTGGTGTCGCCGCCGCTGACGGCCACGCCGGGAGCGCCGCAGTGACCGGCGTGCCTGCGCCCACCCGCGACGACGCGCCGGCCGAGCGCCAGGCGCCGTCGCCCGTCGCCGCGCGCCTGCTGCCCTACGGCTTCGCGAAGAACGGGCAGGTCCTCGTCGCGCACCAGCACGACGACACGCTCGAGGTGTGGATCAGCGAGCGCACGAGCGAGGCCGCGCTTGCCGAGGTCGCGCGCAATTTCGGCGCGGTCGCCGTGCATCGCGTGCCGGCCGACGAGCTCGCGCTGGCGATCAACCAGGCCTATGCGCGCCAGGACGGCAGCGCGGCGCAGGTGGTCGGCGAGGTCGAGGGCGAAGTCGACTTGTCGCGGCTGATGCAGGACATTCCCGAAGTCGAGGACCTGCTCGAATCGGAAGACGACGCGCCGATCATCCGGATGATCAACGCGCTGCTCACGCAGGCGGCCCGCGAGCAGGCATCGGACATCCACATCGAGCCGTTCGAGAACGCGTCGGTCGTGCGTTTTCGCGTCGACGGCACGCTGCGCGACGTCGTGCGCCCGAAGAAGGCGCTGCACGGC
>NZ_JGVW01000045.1 GCF_000687455.2 Burkholderia sp. lig30 | reverse complement strand
CTGCGCGTCCGCGCTGGCGGCGATCTGCTGCAGCTTCAGGCGCATCGTCGTGACGGCCGTCAGGTAGCGCGACAGGCTCACGCCGGTCAGCGCGACGGTCGGCGGGATGCCGCCCTTGCCGTCGGCGGGCTTCGCGGTCGCGCCGGCGTCGCCCATCAGCGCCAGCAGCGGGCCGAACGGCGGGTCGAGCGGATGGACGGCCGGCGCGTCGGATGGGGCGCCGCCGCCGATCAGGCCTTGCGCCTTGCGCACCAGCGTGTCGGTCAGCGCCTGCGACGGCCGGCCCGCCTGCGCGTGAAACTGCACCGCTTTCATCAACGCGATCAGCGGCGAGGTCTGCGCGTCGGCCACGCGCGCCAGCTGCTCGATCGCGCCGTTCAGGTTCGACGCCGGTTGCCAGCGGACGCTGTTCAGCATGCGCTGCCAGGCGGCCGTGTAGTCGGCGAAATAGCGCGCCGTCAGCCGCTGTTTCAGCGCGTCCGCCGCACGTTGTTCGTCGATCGCGGCCGCGCCCTGCGCAAGCGTGTTGGCGACGGTCGGCGCCGGTTGTGAACCTGTCAGCACCCAGTCGCCACTGAGGTGGCGCGCGCTTGATGCCCGCTCGATCGCTGCGGCGATCACGCCGTCCCATGCGGCGCGGGTATAGAGGCCCGGCACCGTCTGCGCCGCCGAGAACAGGCCGCGCGCATCCGTGCCGCCGAGCAACGTGTCGAGCGACGCGTCCGC
>NZ_JGVW01000044.1 GCF_000687455.2 Burkholderia sp. lig30 | reverse complement strand
CGCGCCCTTGAGTGCCGGACCGGGAAACGCGCCGATTGCGTCGAATGTGTCGGGTTGGCTGCCCTGCGCGGGCACCGCGTGCAGGAACGTGACCGGCGCGGCCCAGCCGAGATCCGTGGCGAGCCCGGCCAGCGTGCGCGGCAGTGCCTCGCCGGATCGGCTGCCCTCCTCCAGCCGCACCACCTGAATCAAGCTGTCGACGGGCCGGCGGCGTCGAAGTTGCCGGATCTGGCGACGCCATTGCGCTGCGTCGATGCCGTCCGGCGCGGCGTGCACGAGGATCACATCGCCGACCGGCATTGCGCCCGCGCGTTTCAGGCCTGGCGCGACGCCTTCGATCAGCGCGTCCGCGCCGTTCACCAGCAGCCAGCGGGTCCGGTTGCGCCAGCGCCAGCCGTGTGACGTGCGCAACTCGTCGACAAGAAATTGCAGGCGGGCATCGCGTTTCGAAGTCGGCACGGCGTCCGACGCTTTCGCATCCGCGCCGAAACGTGTCCGAAAAGTCGCACCCGCCAACTCGTATGCGCCCACGCGCGACACGAGACCGTGAAGCAGGACAACGCCGAACATCACGCCGACGATCCACAGGCTGGCTGTCTTCCGCGCGTCCGTCGACGGCAAACCCACTGCCGCGCCGTTCACCCAGACAATTGCCAGCGCGAACGCACCAAGAATCACGACAAACGCCGGAAATCCCCATGCAGCAAGAGGACGGGGTTTCGGGGAAGGTTCGGCAATGCTGTCCGGGGTAATAGTCGGTTCTGTTTTCATGTTTTAACTGGATGCGCGTGCACGATCGCGGCCTGCATGGCCGACGCACGATTCAGAATGAGTTGAGGGCAAGCGGCGCCGCATTCCGACGCCGCTGCGGCAGCCAGCCAGCCGGCGGCCACGCCCGCATGACCGACGACCCGATCCGGGTTGTAGCGGGACGCGTAGGTCGTCAAACGCGCCAGGTCCGTGCGGCGACACGCTTCGCCGATCAGCGTATGCTGGTCTTCGGCAAATCCTGTCACCCATGCGTGTTCAATGGCTGGAGGCGCGGCCTTACCCCAGAGCATGCTGAGCGCAATGCCTTCCCCCAACTCATCGGCCAACCTCGAAACAGGGCGGTAGAACGTCGCGCATGGGGCGACTCCCTGCGGCAGGCGAAGGGATTCCGGTACAAGCAGCATGGCAACGCCGCCTTCGGTGCTTTCTTCCGGTGGCACGTCATGCAATGCAGTGGCAATGACCAACAATGGGCGCGGCTCCTTCGCATCCAGCCATTCGTCGATCAGCATCAGGCCGCCGCTTCCGGGAATGGCTTTGCGCTCAAATGCCGGCAAGTGAAAAGCGCCCATCACGATGTGAATCTGCTCCAATGCCGATTCGACTGGCTCACCATCCGTGATGACCAACCGGATCGCCGGCGAAACGCCCGACGCGACCAGTGCCTCGATCATGTCGACCAGCGGCGCCAGCAAGTGAGCATGGAGCTTGCCTTCGCGTGCGAGCGTTGACCGCTGCAGCACCTGCGCGAGCCGCGGATCGGAGGTGTCGTGCTCGGCATCGTCGGGCAGACGAAGATGGCGAATGATCGTGCTGCCGTCGCGCAGCGGCTGGGCCTTCAACACGCTCTCTCCCTCGGCCACGGTCTGGGCAAACGCTCCGCGCTTCAGCGGGAGCTGATAGGTGTAGCCCAGCACATGCAGGAACCGCTGGCCCTCGGCGATCAATTCCCGGCGACGCCGTTCGCGATGGTCGTTGTAATACAGGGCATGCAAATGCTGGCTCTCATAGTGAGCCCGGTTCCACGCGACGAGTGCGAAGAAAACCACGTTGGGCAGACCTGCAATCAGCAACCAGAACCACGCGCCCTGCGCCGGTGTGCTCTTGGGCCACAGTAGCAGCACGGCCCCATCGACGAGCAGCACGCATACCACCCAGACAACAAGCCATACGCGTAGCCCGGGTCCACGTGCCGGATACTGTTTGGGCGGCCCAATCTGCTTCAGATCAACCGGCATCGTCGTGCAGCCCAAGTGCAGCGCCCGCAGGCATATCGGTCGAATCGTGTGCCAGCATGGCGCTTACCTCCCGGAAAACGAGGCCGTCTGCGACGGAATCAGTACCGGATTGGGTCGGCACTCGCACAGACACAGATCATCGGCGAGCGCCGACCGCTTGCCGCCCGCGCCGAATTCCGGAAGCCGCTCTCCCATGCAGCCAATACGGCCATAGGTCTTGCACTCCGGGCACCAGACCGGATCATCCTCGTAGGCCGCAATGCGGCCATCGAGCCTATCCTTGCGATCCGGCGTTTCGACCTGACCGCCGACGTTGGTTCGGTCTCCGTTGCGGATGTATGGGCGACGGCTCATGGGCTTTCCTCGAATATGGGCATAGGCGTTGCCGAATTGCCGTCGGGATCAAGAAGCATCGTTGCGTCGCTCGGCAGCCGAGCGACACAGATGTGCGCGATGCCCTTGTCGTCGGTACGGCCACGGTAGAGCTCCCGCCGGTGGCGGTCATAGACCGCATAGGCGGTGTTGCTCGCCGGGATGTTTCCCGGCACGGCCCATCTTGACGCGATTTCGAAGCACCGCTTGTCCGTGCCAGCGTGCGCCATACCAGACAACACGAGCATGGCCGCAGCGATCAAGCCGCCCCATTCAGAACGCACGTTTCTTGAGCGTGTAGGCATAAAGCGCATATTGCGTATTGGTTTCGCGATCAAACCAGCCACCCTGGCTGATCCCGTCATCGACGTCGTTCCAGGACTTGCCGAAGTCGCTGCTGTAGAACGTGATGTCATGCGGCGCACCCGCGCGATTGGTGTCGCTCGCGTAGACGAGCAGCAGGCCACGCTTTCCCACGCCAAGACCCCCAACCTTGTAACGCTCGTCAAACGTGTGCAGTTGCGTGACCGGCGGCGTCTGGTAGTTGGCCCACGTCGAAATCGCCCCGGTGCGCTTCCCCTTGTCGTTCCGGTCATTCCAGTCGCGAGGAGGACCCAACTTCGACAGCGCGTAGATCGAGTAGGTATAGCCCGGCGGTTCGAGGGTCGAGCCCAGCTGGACGACAACCTGATCCGGCAGCACGACATCCTGCTCGAATTGCGCTGCCTCCCAGCGCAGCCGGTACACCACGCTCGACAGCTGGATCTTGCCGAGCATCGGCACGTAATAGGCGACGCGCAGCGTGCCGTCCGGGCCGAGGTCCATCGCGCTGAACCGCTGCCGTGGCTTGCTGGCATCGGTGGCCATCGGCGGCGGCGGGATTTCCTGCCACGACCGGCCGCCGTCGGCCGTGCGCCAGACGTGCGGCCCCCAGCCGATCGCGTAGCCGCGCTGCGAATCGAGAAAGTACAGACGATTGATGTTGCGGTCCTCCGGCCAATCGAGTTCCGACCAGGTACGGCCCCCATCAACCGTTCGCCAGAGCTTGGCAATGTGAGGTGACAGTCCATTCTCCGGTTCGGGAATCTTATAGTCCATCCAGTCAGTCGCGACGTAGATCGTGTTCCAGTCCTTCGAATACCACCATGCGGTGCCTTGGGCCGGCTGCTGGAACGATCGGGTCATCCCGCCTTCCAGCGTGCCCCGCAGGAAATTCACCGTAGATCGGTTGAGTCTTTCGTGGGAGTTGTTCATCCACGGCTCGGTCGGCTCCGCGACGTCGGGTTTCTTACGCTCGCTCCTTGGCTTGAACGTGATGGCCGGACCGGCCAGCTTGAGTGTCATGACTTCATTGCCGCGCAGAACGAATGCGCCACCGCCATAGGGCTGATCCGCTTTCATGAATTCTGTCGAGACGGTGCTCCAGCCTGGTGTCGTCATGATTCGGTATCCATAAATCGTTACGGTGGCCAGGGTCAGCCCGGCCAGCAAGGTCTTCCAGAAGGATGGGCGCATGTCACTTGTTCATCAGCCGGTTCAATGCCCGATTCACGAGTTCGCTCGATTCATCGCTGATTGCGCCGCCATAGTTCTTCAAGGCCCCTGACATGCTTGATGTGACCTGCTTGTAGGTGTCCACGTCTCCCCATTCTTCGGCGGCGGGGCCGCTCAGAATCAAAGCCATATCGATCGGATTCAACCAGGCCAGACCACCGTCCAGATAGGCGAGGGGGTGCGTCTTGAATGCGAATTTCTTGAAATTCTCCTCGCTTACTTCCAGCTGGTACTGCGGCATCTTCATCTCGAACTTGCCATTACGAGGACTCTTGCTGGCCAGCTTGATCACATCCCCCTGCATGTTCTGCATCAAACCCTTTCCCATGTACTTCTGCAGCGCCCACCGCGCGTTATCCAGCCAGTCTTTCCCCTTCTCGCTCAAACGGGGCTTCAGGCTCGCTCCATAGTTCGAGCAGTAGTAATACCCGTAGCTGATGTAATACGACGGCGGCTTGTGTCCACAGCCGATGTGCCTCATCATGAAATTGCTGTGCCGCGACCAGTCGGAATCCGTGCAGTTCGGCGGAATCAGCTTCTCGCGGCGCTTCAAGAGACGTTCGATGATCTCGACGTCTTTCCAGGGATTGAAATCACGCGCAAATACCTTCATCGCAGCAAACGCGGCTGCGGAAGACGCATTCGAGAGCTTGATCTTTTCGACGGTCTCGGTGTAGCCGCAATTCAGCGGGCGATAGTAGTACTCGCATTCGCCTATGATCGAATCAGCCGCGGGCGGCACGTTGAGGTCGCACTTGCCGATTTCTGCATCGGCCCGCTGCGTGTAGCCCGCTGGCGTCATGTAGGAATGGAAGACGCCGATCACCTTCGGATTTTCGTTTTCAGCCATGTTCAATCGCCCAGAAGCTTGAGTACCGCATCCTGCGGCACGTGACTGTTGGTCAACGAGGTCTCGCCCTTTTCATTGGTTATTCCTTCAGCGATCAGAGTCCCGTCTGAAAACAGCTGGTACTTTGCATTGCCTGCCGGAATCTGCGTGCCCGTCCAGCGCACGACGAACGCCTGATTGAATGCCCCCGTCATCGCCGGTAGCGCAGGAATAGCCGCCGACACGCCCTTCGGACCGAGCTTCTGGTAGGATGCCGAATAGATTGTCCGGTCGCCGCGCGTGCCGTCCTCGATACCGCTGGGCGTGATGCGCAGATACGACCCGCCACATACAAGTAGAATTTCTTCCTTGGCCGTGATGGTCACTCGGCCGTTGGCGCTCGCGATGCTCATCCCGTCATGAGAGACAAGGCTCATCTCGCCATGCTGCGCCTGCACATCGACTTTGCCATTAGCTGCCAATGCCTTGATGCCGTTCTGGTTCGCGAACAGCGAAACAGCTCGCCCGGACGCCACCGTGAAACTACGACCGACGCTGAAATCGGCATTCGCGACAGCCGTCACGGCCAAATTCTCGCCGCCTGAGAGCTGAATGCTCTTGGGCGTAACAACACCGATACCGTCTGGGGCAGACAGCAGAAGAACCGCCTTTTGCAGGTCCTTGAACGCCGTTTCGAGCTGGGTCTGCTGGGCCTTGACCTCCGCCAGCTCCGCCGTCGCGCGCTGGGCAACGGCGCGCATCGTATCGGCCTCCGCGAGCGCAGCCCGAAGCTGGGTCAACGCCGCCTGCATGTCGAGATGCGGCGCATCGGGATTCGCAAACGAATCGGCCGACACAAACAGCCCCTTCGTCGCACGCACCGTGCCCCAGCCCTGCGTCGCCACTTCGAAGCCCTCGCCGCGCTTCCGCTTCTCGCTGTCGACCAGATAACCGAGCGACACCGACGACTTCGCAAACACCGACGCGAGCTTGGCGCCCTCGTGCCCCTTCAGGTCCTCGAAGCGCAGCTTGTTGCCGAGCAGCGGCGAGCGGAACACCGTGCGGCTGTACCACCCCTCCTTGCCGTGCACCAGATCCCGGCGCGCGTAGTCGTGGACGGCGCCCGCGATCAGCAAGCGATCGCAATTCGCCTGCGTCGCGATGATCCGGACCTCGGTACGCGGCAGCAACGGAATGTGCAAGCCGCCGTGAAACGATGCCGACGTGCGCAGCTGGCGCAGCGGCATGCTGTTCGTGCCGCGCTTGCCGCTGTGCCGCGCGAACTGGAATTTCACCCGGTAGCGGCCATGCTCGTCCATCCACGCATACGGCTCGTCGTCGCCGGATTCGATCGTGCCGATGAGCGTCCCGCCGATCCATCTCCAGTGCTTCGGCGGATCGTACTCGGGCCGGTACGTCAGGTGCGCGGGGATCGCCTCGAACGTGTTGGTCACCGACTGCTTCCGGCTGCCCGTCGTGACGAGCTTCGTGATCACGATCCCGTACGGCGCTTCGGGCACGGTGTCGTTGGTCACGCGCACCACCATGCCCGGCGTCATGCCGATCACGTTGCTGGTGCCGGTGATGCGCGTCTGCCGCGTGACCAGTTCGTCGCGCCGCGCGTCGGCCAGCGCCTGCCCTTCGTCGACCGTATGGAAATGCTCGTTGCTGCGGTTCACGCTGCCGAACACCGAGCGGTCGTCGTGGGCGACGATCGACTCGACCTGCAGCGGATCGTCCGGCCGCCGATAATTGTGATCCCGCTCGCGCACGGTCTGCGGCACGAGCGCGCGCGTCACTGCCAGCGTCAGGATCGCCTCGTGCCAGCTGACGAGGCCGGAATTCGGCAGCAGCGGCACCTCCAGCGCCCGCATGTAGCCGCGGGCCGTGTTGCTGAGCACCAGCGTGTCGCGCTGCGGGCCGTCGTCCTTCCTGGCCTGCCTGAAGTAGTAATACACGCCGGCACGTCGGCAATGCCGATCGATGAAATTCGCGACCGTCTCCTCGTACATCACGGTCTGCTCGACTTTCTCGTCCAGCCCGTCCAGATCGAATTCGACGTCGTAGGAATCGAACAGATCGCGATCGACGATCGTGTCGGTCAGCAGCTCGCGGAACGAACGATCGAGGAACACCGCCGAATCGTGCACCTCGCCGAGCAGCGCGAGGCGCGGCTTCAGATGCAGCTGGTAGGTCGCCTCGTCCCGGCTCGTCTTGACCCGCGTCCAGCTCGTGACGATCCCATGCACGGTGCGCGCCGCGTGGCGCACCGGCTCGATCAGGCCCGGCATCGACGGCACCGACGCGTACTCCTCGATCGTGAAGATCGCCGGCCGCCCGACCACCGCCGCGCCGTCGATACGCTTGTCCGGCGAGGTGGCGGTGATGTCCGCCAGGAACGGCGTGTTCATTGCCTCGTTCAGGACGAACGAGAAGACGGACACCGGCGACTGCAGCGTCGCGATCTCGAGATGGAAAGGCTGGGTGACGATTGCGCTCCGGTGCTGGAGCACATCCTGAATGGTTCGCATAGCGCCGCTGTCGTTAGGTTTCCCAACCGGCACGACCGCCCGCGTTGCCGCTACGGACGAGATGCCGTCAGATGCGCACGAGTTAAGCAAATCATCAGGTAAATGTCGATCGTACTGTTCCTAAAATCCGCGCGTTTTCGGCTCGGTGCTGCATGGCACCGACCGGGACGGCAGCGACCTCGATCTCCTGGTCGACGCGCTGCCTGGCGCCACGTTGTTCGACCTGGGCGGCTTGCAGGACGAGTTGGAAACGCTGCTCGGCGTCCATGTCGATCTGCTCACGCCAGCCGACCTGCCGCCGACGTTCCTGGCCGAGGTGCTCGCGGACGCGCAGCCGGTATGAGCTGAAATCGCCTGACGGAAACGCACCGCTCCAGGCTCACGTGCCGCGGGGCACCACTTCGACGCCCGGCACCGCACAAATTCAGAATGATCCTATTGATCGTGTGCATGCACGCCCCTAGCCTGGCCAGGTCGTGCACGCGATGTCGCGCCCGAGACGGTCGCGCAAGAAGCGCGTCCTCATTTACACCTTCTTGGCCTTCAGGATTGCCCCATGGACGAAAAACGAACGGAAAACATCGTGAGAATAACCACCATGATCCAGACCTTTCTCGAGAGAGACCTGAAAGTCCGCGCGGAAGATGCGAAGGTTATCTCGGTCGCGGAGAGCATCGTGGATACGATGCGGGGCGAGTACTACCACCAGGGGCTGCTGGACGCCGCCAGGCTGGTCGAGAAGAAATCCGCCGATATCGTCGAACAACTCAAGTCGTTTGACCTCTACGGAAACTAATTCAGCCTGACGCACGCAGCGCGCACACGAATCGCCCGCTGCCCGATCCGCGAAACCATCGGCGATCCGCACAACCATCCCACGCGCCCCCTCGCGAACACGCGAACGTCGCACGAATCTGCGCGATAATCGCTCACCCCTGAGCGAATAACGCACTCCACGATGGTCTTGCCTGCATGAAAAAAGCCGAACTCGACAAGCGCGACTGGATCGCCGGCCTCGAAAAGGGCCTGATGATCCTCGAAGCGTTCGACAGCCAGCATGCGCGGATGACGCCCACGCAGGCGGCCGCCCGCACCGGCCTCACCCGCACCGCCGCGCGGCGGTACCTGTTGACGCTCGAATCGCTCGGCTACGTGTACACCGACGGCAAGCTCTACGGCCTCACGCCGCGCGTGCTGCGGGTCGGCTGGTCGTATTTCGATTCGGCCCGCCTGCCGCGCCTGGTTCAGCCCTATCTGCAGCAGTTGAGCGCGTCGCTGAACGAATCCGCCTATGTGAGCGTGCTCGACGAATGGGATCTGGTGTTCATCGCGCGCAACGGCGTGTCGCGCGTGATGACGACGGGCTTCGTGCTCGGCGCGCGGGTGCCCGCGCCGCTGACCTCGCCGGGCGTCGTGCTGCTCGCGCACCAGCCGGACCGCGACGCGGTCCGCGCGTGGCTCGACGCCGCCGAGCTCCCGCCGTTCACGCCGCATACGATCACCAACAAGGCGCGGCTGCTCGAACAGATCGACCGGGCGCGCGTCGACGGCTACGCGGTCATCGAACAGCAACTGCAGGTCGGCGTGCGCGGGATCGCGGTGCCGCTGAAGAACCGTCACGGCGAAGTGGTGGCCGCGCTGAGCACGAACATGCCGATCGGCACGGAAACCACCGAGGCCGCCGTGCGGCGCGTGCTGCCGCACCTTCAGGAAACGGCGCTCACGATGCTCAACGTGCTGTGACGACGTCGCGCGGCGGATCCCTGCGCCCCGCGCTCAACCGATCCGCCACCAGCGTGGCAGCAGTTCGCGCACCTCGCGCCGCCGGTAGCGGTCGTCGATCAGGTGGACCACCCCCTCGTCGTGCTCGGTGCGGATCACCCGTCCGGCTGCCTGGACGACCTTCTGCAGCCCCGGGTACAGGTACATGTAGTCGTAGCCGTTGCCGAACCGCGCGTCCATCGCGCGCCGCATCTGCTCGTTGACGTCGTTGACCTGCGGCAGCCCGAGCGTCGCGATGAACGCGCCGATCAGCCGCTCGCCGGCGAGATCGACGCCCTCGGAGAATGCGCCGCCCAGCACCGCGAAACCGACGCCGCGCCCGCCCGGCGCGAAGCGCGCGAGGAACGCGTCGCGCTCGGCCTCGTCCATGCGGGGCGCCTGCTCCCACACCGGCACGTCCGGGTGACGCTCGCGCATCAGCGCGACGACGCGCTGCAGGTAATCGAAGCTGCTCAGGAAACCCAGATAATTGCCGGGCCGCTGCGCGTACTGCGCGGCAATCAGGTCTGCGATCGGCGCGAGCGAGCGGTCGCGGTCGCGCCAGCGCGTCGACACGTGGCTCGCGACGCGCACCGTCAATTGCTCGGCGCGGAACGGCCCGTCGACGTCCAGCCAGCCGGTGTCGCGCGGCAGGCCGAGGGTGTCGCGATAGAAATGGAACGGGCTGAGCGTGCCGGAAAACAGCACGGTCGCATGTGCGGCGGCATAGCGCGGCGCGAGGAATGCGCCCGGGATCACGTTGCGCACGCACAGCGTCGACATCACGCGCCGTCTGCGCGCGGCCGGCGCCCCGCCGCCGATCCCGGGCAGTTGCGGCGCGGGCTCGCCGTGCAGCGTCACGTCGAAGATCGACGCGTCGTCGAACGCCTCCGCCAGCGCCGCGAACTGCAGCGCATCGAAATGAAAACGCAGCAGCGCATCGCCGCTCGCGCGCGGCGCGTCGGCCAGATGCTCGCCGATCGCCGCGACGAGATTCTGCACCGCCGACAGCAGCGGCCCGGGCACCGCCGGCCCTGCGGCGTAACGGCTGTCCTGCGCGCGATTGATCGCGCGCCATGCGCGGCCGAGCCGCTCGAACGCCTTGCGCAGCACCGGCGGCGCGGCATCGCGTGCCGCCGCGAAATCGAACGGATCGAGTGATGCGCTGTACATCTTGCGCGCGCGGTCGAGCAGGTTGTGCGCCTCGTCGACCAGCACGCCGGCCCGCCACTGGTTCTCCTGCGCGAGCGCGTACAGCAGCGCGCTGCCGTCGTAGTAATAGTTGTAGTCGCCGATCACCATGTCGGACCAGCGCGCCAGTTCCTGCGCGAGGTAATACGGACAGACCTCGTGCGTACGCGCGACCGCGCGCACAGCGTCGCGGTCGAGGATGCCGCCGCCGAATGCCGCGTCGCGCGCCGCGGGCAAGCGGTCGTAAAAGCCGCGCGCGAGCGGACACGATTCGCCGTGGCACGCGTTGTCCGGGTACTCGCACGCCTTGTCGCGCGCGACCAGCTCCAGCACGCGCAGCGGCAGCGCGGGCGTGCCGCCGCCGAGCGTGGCGACCGCGTCGAGCGCGAGCGCGCGGCCGGGCGTCTTCGCGGTGAGGAAGAACACGTGATCGAGCCGGTCCTCGCCGCACGCCTTGAGCAGCGGAAACACCGTGCCGAGCGTCTTGCCGATCCCGGTCGGCGCCTGCGCCATCAGGCATCGCCCGTCGCGCGCGGCGCGGTACACGGCCACCGCCAGCTCGCGCTGGCCGGCCCGGAAGCGCCCGTGCGGAAACGCCAGCGCGCGCAGCGCCGCGTTGCGCGCATCGCGGTGCGCGGCCTCGCGCTCGGCCCAGTCGACGAAGCACGCGCACTGCTCGGCGAAGAACGCCGCGAGCGCGCTCGCGGGCAGCGTCTCGGTCAGCCGCGTTTCGCGCTCCGCGTCGATGTCGAAATAGACGAGCGCGACGGTCAGCTCCGCCAGCCCGCGCGCCTCGCACAGCAGGTGTCCGTACACCTTCGCCTGCGCCCAGTGCAGCGCGCGGTGGTTCGCGGGCATCGCGTCGAGATCGCCGCGATAGGTCTTGATCTCCTCGAGCCGGTTCGCCACCGGGTCGTAGCCGTCCGCGCGGCCGCGCACCGTCAGCGTGCGCCACACGCCGCTCAACGCGATCTCGGTCTCGTAGCCGCCGCTGCGCCGCGACGTCACCGCGCCGTGCCCGGCGATCCCTTCCAGCGCGGTCGGCGCGGGCGTGAAACGCAGGTCGAGGTCGCCGCGCCGCGCGGTGAACGCGCACATCGCCCGCACCGCGACGACGTAGCTCATGCGGCGCCTCCCGCCTCGACAGGCGCGCCATCGTCGTCCGACCATTCGACGTCGATCACGCGCACCGGCATTCCGTGCGCGATGCAGTACGCGAGCCAGCGCGTCTGGTTGTCCTGCAGGCGGTCGCCCGGCCCCTTCACTTCCACCAGTTCGTAGCGCCGCTCGGACGGCCAGAACCGGACGAGATCCGGCAGCCCGGAGCGGTTGGCGCGAATGTCGGCGAGCAGGCGCGTGAACCAGAGCCGCAGATGCGCGGGCGGCAGGCACGCCAGCGCGTCGTCGAGCAACGCCGGGCTCAGGACGCCCCAGAACACGAACGGCGATTGAAGCCCCATTTTCGTCGCATGATGGCGGCGGATCGTGTCGCGATACGCGTCGCTGCCGAGCTCGGCGAAGCACTGCGCGAACGTGTCGGCGCGCCGCGCGGCGAAATCGGGCGCGTGCAGGTCGGCCGGCCCGCGCTGGAACGGATGGAAGAACGCGCCCGGCACCGCCGCGAAGATCGCGTCCCAGCACAGCAGCCCGAACAGCGAATTGATCAGCGTGTTCTCGACGTAATGGGCCGGCGCCGCCGGCAGCGCGAGATGGTCGCGCACGGCGAATTCGACGCTCGTCGGCTCGCCCGGGCGCGCCAGCACGAGCGTTTCGCGCGGCGCGGCGGCGGCCGCCGCCGCGCGCGTCACCGCGTGACCGAGACGCCGTTGCAGGCGCGGCAGCATGCGCTCGACGCGCTGGCGCTCCTCGTCGCTTTCGAATGCGGCGCGCGCGTCGAGCGCGAGGGCGAGCGCATCGCCGTCGCGCCCGCAGCGCTCCAGCACCCGCATCCGCCGGTGCCGGCTGCCCGGCCAGCCGCTGCGCGCGTAGACGGTCAGCGCGAGCGGCCATGCTTCGCGCCGCTCGCAGCACTGGCCGAGCCCGTACAGCAGCTTCGCGCGGCGCGTGGCGAGCCATGCCTGCCCGCACGTCACCGCGTCGATCCGGGCGAACAGCGGGTCGAACGGCACGTCGTCCGGCCATGCATCGAGCGCGTCGCGACACGCGTGTAGCGCCAGATACGCATCGACGTCCTCGCGCCGCTGGAACGCCCGCGACGACGACGCGAGCGGCACGCTCTCGTACTGGAAGACGCCGAGATCGGTGAGGACGAATTCGGTCCAGTCCTGATGGAGGTTGCCGAAGAACATCAGCCGCAGGCGGTCGCATTGCGCGCCGACCGTCACGCGCAGCACGCGATCGCCGCTGTCGGGAAACCAGGCGCCGAACGGCCGGGCGGCATCGGCATTGGCATCGGCATCGGCATCGGCATTGGCATCTGCATCGGCGCGCAGGTAGTCGAGCCAGTCTGGCTTGCGCGCGGACGCACAGCCGGCCAGCGTCGGAAACATCCGCAGCAGCTCGGCCTTGGTCGTCAGGTCGAAGATGTCGTCGAGCGTCAGCGGCGGCGCCGGATCGACCCAGCCCAGTTCGACGAGCGGCGCGGCCGCCGCAAGCGTGCAGCCGATCTCGTCGTAGACGAGCTTGCTTGCGCGGAAATCCGGCCCCTTGCGCATCAGCATCCGCACCAGCAGCGCGCGCGACGCTTGCGGCAGCGCCGCGAAATGCCGCAGGAACGCGTGCTCGCCGTCGTCGAGCA
>NZ_JGVW01000043.1 GCF_000687455.2 Burkholderia sp. lig30 | reverse complement strand
GAAGCGCCGGCACGCATGCTCGACGCGATTCGCGCGTACCGGCAGTCGACGCAGGCGCGCGCGGAGCCGGCGCCATGAACCAGGCATCCACGTTTCGCGACGCGCGGCCCGCCCGCGTCACCGGCACGCCGCTTTCGTTTTGGCTGAAGTCATGACGAGTTATCCGCTGGTGTTCCATTCGTCGCCCGACCAGGTCATCGCCTGGCGCGACGGCGTGCCCGTACCGGTGCGCGCGTTTCTCGCGGATGTCGCACGGGTGGCCGCCGCGCTGCCGGCCGGCGGCCACGTGTTCAACGTGTGCCGCGACCGCTACCGCTTCACGGTCAGCCTGTGCGCAACGCTCGTCGCCGGCAGGATCAGCCTGCTGCCGTCGACGCATACGCCGGAGATGGTGCGCCAGCTCGCGGCGTTCGCGCCCGATGCAATCTGCGTGCACGATTCGCCCGACTGCGCGATCGACCTGCCGCGCTTCCGCTACCCCGAGCCCGCGGCGGAGGTCGAACCCGGCCGCGCCGGCGACAGCACGCTGGCCGGCGTGCCGCTGATCGACGCGGCGCGGATCATGGCGTACGTGTTCACGTCGGGCTCGACCGGCACGCCGGTGCCGCACCGCAAGACCTGGGGGTTTCTCGTCGAAAGCGTGCGCGCGTCGGCGGCGCGCCTGGGCCTCGTCGGCGCCGGCGCGCCCCCGTGCACGCTGGTCGGCACGGTGCCGCCGCAGCACATGTACGGGTTCGAGTCGACCGTGCTGCTCGCGCTGATCGGCGGCCTCGCGTTCAGCAACCGGCAGCCGTTCTATCCGGTCGACATCCGCGCGGAGCTCGACGCGGTGCCGCAGCCGCGCGTGCTGGTCACGTCGCCGATCCATCTGCGCGCGCTGCTGTCGTCCGGGCACGCGCTGCCGCCCGCATCGCTCGTGCTGTCGGCCACCGCGCCGCTGTCGGAAAAGCTCGCGCGCGAGGCCGAGGCGCGGCTGGCCGCGCCGCTGATCGAAATCTACGGCAGCACCGAGACCGGCCAGATCGCGACGCGGCGGACCGCCGAGGGCGCGACCTGGCACCTCTTCCCGGACATCCGGCTTGAAGCGCGCGCCGGCGCGCACGACGACGACAGCGGGCCGTCGTTCTGGGTGTCGGGCGGCCACGTCGAGACGCCGGTGCCGATGGGCGACGCGCTCGAACCGCTCGACGACGCCCATTTCCTGATGCACGGACGCAAGGCCGATCTCGTCAACATCGCCGGCAAGCGAACCTCGCTCGGCTACCTGAACCACCAGCTCAACGCGATACCGGGCGTCGCAGACGGCGTGTTCTTCATGCCCGACGACGACGCGCCGGGCGCGCGCGACGCAGGCGGCGAGCCGGTCACGCGCCTCGTCGCGCTCGTCGTCGCGCCGGACGTGCCGGCCGCCGACCTGCTCCGCGCGCTGCGCGAGCGGATCGACGCCGCGTTCATGCCGCGCCCGCTGCTGTTCGTCGATGCGCTGCCGCGTAACGAGACCGGCAAACTGCCGCGCGACGTGCTCGCGGCACTCGTCGCGCGGCACGCGCGCGACGCCGGCGCAGCCGGCATGCGCGCGATGCGCTTCACGATCGGCGCCGACCATCCCGCGCTGGCCGGTCATTTCCCCGGGCGCCCGATCGTGCCGGGCGTGGTGCTGCTCGACCATGCGATCAGCGCGATCGGCGCGGCGCTCGGCCGGCCGTTCGACGCATGGCGGCTCGGCTCGGCCAAATTCCCGAGCCCCGCCGCGCCCGGCGAATCGCTCGCGCTCGCGTTCGACGCGACGGCAGGCGGCGCGATCCGTTTCACGGTGCGCGCGGGCGAACGCGAGGTGGCGAGCGGCGTGCTGTCCGCACCGCCCGCCACGCAGGACACGGCACAGCCATGAAGCGCACCGGATGGGCCCAGCGCCAGGAACGCAGCAACCTCGCACTGCTGCGCGTGATGACCTGGCTGTCGCTGCGCTTCGGGCGGCCCGCCGGCCGTCTCGTGCTGCATCTGATCGCCACGTATTTCGTGCTGTTTTCGCCAGCGGCATGCGGCGCGTCGCGCGACTATCTGCGCCGCGTGCTCGGCCGTCCCGCGCGCTGGCGCGACGTGTACCGGCACGTGTTCACGTTCGCGACGACGATCCACGACCGCGTCTACCTGATGAACGAGCGCTTCGACCTGTTCGACATCCGCGTGCACGGCGAGGCGTTCGTCGAGAATGCGCTTGCCGGCGAGCGGGGCGCGCTCCTGATGGGCGCGCATCTCGGCAGCTTCGAGGTGATCCGCGCGCTCGGCCGCACCCGGCCGAACCTGCGCGTCGTGATCACGATGTACGAGGAGAACGCGCGCAAGATCAACGCGGCGCTCGCCGCCGTCAATCCCGCCGCCACACCCGAAGTCATCGGGCTCGGGCGCGTCGATGCGATGCTGAAGGTGCGCGAGCATCTCGACAGCAACAGCATGATCGGCATGCTCGCCGACCGCACGCTGCTGCGCGGCGCCGACGCATCGACGCAGCGCATGGATTTTCTCGGCGCGCCGGCGGCGTTTCCGCTCGGCCCGCTCCACATGGCGGCGATGCTCGGGCGGCCGGTGATCTTCATGACCGGCCTGTATCGCGGCGGCAATCGCTACGACATTCATTTCGAGCCGCTCGCCGATTTCTCGGGCGTGCGGCGCGACGCGCGCGCCGCCGCGGTGCAGGCCGCGCTCGCGCGCTACGTCGAGTTGCTCGAACGCTACTGCCGCGCCGCGCCATACAACTGGTTCAACTACTTCGATTTCTGGCAGGATGCCGGCGCGCGCCGCCGCGACGACGCCCCCGCGTGCGCCGACCTGCCCGTCACCAAGGATTCCTGACGCATGACCGCATCACGCCGACTCCCGCGCCCCTGCCTGTCGCGCCTGTGCGCATTCGCCGTCGCGACGGC
>NZ_JGVW01000042.1 GCF_000687455.2 Burkholderia sp. lig30 | reverse complement strand
GGCGGCCTCGGGGGCCGCGAGGCGCGTGCCGGCGGCGTCGAACCCGCCGCCGAGCGCCCGGATCAGCGCGATCTGCATGTCGCGCCGGCGCATCTTCAGGTTGATCACGGTCTGTTCCGACGCGAGGCGGTTGCTGTCCGCGTTCAGCACCTGCAGCTGCGGCGACAGGCCGGCCTGGTAGCGGATCACGGCCAGCTCGTACGCGCGCGTCGACGCGTCGAGCGCGCGCTGCGCGTCGTCCCGCTGCCGGTCGATCGCGCGGATCGACGCGACCTGCGTCGCGACGTCGTTCAGCGCGCCGGTCAGCGTCTGGTTGTAGTTCGCGACGGACAGGTCGAAGTCGGCGTAGCGGCCCTTCAGCTGCGCGCGCAGCGCGCCGGCATCGAAGATCGGCAGGTGGACCGCCGGGCCGAACTGCGCCTGGCGGCTCGCGAACTTGAGGAAACGGCCCCAGCCGAACGCATCGAAGCCGAAGCCGGCGGCGAGGTTCACGTCGGGAAAGAACTCCGCTTTCGCTTCCTTCACGTCGTGCATCGCGGCCTCGACCTGCCAGCGCGCGGCGACCAGGTCGGGGCGGCGCGACACGAGGTCGGCCGGCAGGTTGGCGGGCAGCGCGACGGCGCCGCCGGGGCTCAGCACCGGCGCGGCGATCTGCAGGCCGCGGTCCGGCCCCTTGCCGAGCAGCGCGGCGAGCTGGTAGCGCACGACGGTGATCTGGCCGTCGAGGTCGGACCGCGACGCCTGGGTGGTCGCGAGGTTGCCGCGCGCGGTCTGGCGCTCGACGTTGGTGTCGAGGCCGGCCGACACGCGGCCGTCGGTGATCGTGCCGACGGTCTGGCGGTTGACGATCTCGCGCTGAGCGATGTCGCGCAGCGCATAGAGCTGCGCCAGCTGGTTGTAGGTGCGGGCGACCGACGCGGCGAGCGTGATGCGCGCCTGCTGCATATCGGCCTCGGCGGCCTTCTCCTGCGAGACGGCGGCGCGCAGGCGCTCGCGGTTCTTGCCCCACAGGTCGAGGTCCCACGACGCGCTCGCGAGCACGTTGTTCTCGCTGTACCACTGGCCGCCGTAGGGGGGCGGGAACAGGGCGTTGCCGGAATACAGCTCGCGGGTCCAGGAATAGCTGGCTTCGGCCTTCGGCAGCAGCGTCGCGCGCGACGACTCGAGGTACGACGCGGCTTTTGCGATGCGGGCCTGCGCCTGCGCGATCGTCGGGCTGCCGTCGAG
>NZ_JGVW01000041.1 GCF_000687455.2 Burkholderia sp. lig30 | reverse complement strand
CGCCGCTCGTCGATGCCGCGCAGGCCGTCCAGCAGTTGAAGGCGCTGCTCGAACTCGATCCGCCGTACAACGCGAAGGTCACGTTCAAGCCCGACGCGGGCGCGGCGACCGGCTGGAGCGCGCCGGATCTCGCACCGTGGCTCGCGTCGTCGCTCGACGTCGCGTCGCGCCGCCACTTCGGCGCGGACTGCGCGTACATGGGCCTCGGCGGCACGATCCCGCTGATGAACGTGCTGCAGGCGGGTTTTCCGGCCGCGCAGTTCATGGTCTGCGGCGTGCTCGGGCCGAAGTCGAACGCGCACGGGCCGAACGAGTTCCTGCACGTGCCGTACGCGAAGAAACTGACGGCGGCGGTGGCCGACGTGATCGCTTCGGCACGCTGACTTTCACAAGCGGCGGTTTCCACGCGCCGGCCCGGCGTTCATGATCGGCGCGCACGGCACTGCGATTCCTCACGCAACCTGCTCCTGAAGGGGACAACCGATGCTCGTCCTGATTCTCGGCCTGGCGATCTTCCTCGGTGTGCATTCGATTCGAATCGTCGCGGACGGCTGGCGCGGC
>NZ_JGVW01000040.1 GCF_000687455.2 Burkholderia sp. lig30 | reverse complement strand
GCCGGTGCAATGTCAGTGATCCCTGGTGCTGGTCAGGCCGCCGCCACAGTGGGAACTACGGCATCAGCGGTTGGCCTTGGTGCAAGCGCAATTGAGCAGGTTCTTCGACCAGATCTTGGAGCGTTCACAGTGGTTTTTTCGACTGATATGGCTGCAAAGCCCGTTATGGATCGGCTGCCTTTCTACAGCCCACTCATTAACGAGGTTCTTGAGCTTTGGAAGAATTCGGCGGCGGCTGAGCAGGTAAAGAATCAGATCAATAGGTGAGTTAGATGAAGCTGATCGAGGATGGGAATTTGAAGGAGTGGGTTAGAGGGATGCTTGTGGTTGCTGGTATTGGCATGGTTGTCGGCTCGGCGCTAAATGGTCTTGATGCGGTTATATCTAAAAGCGTCTTTATGCTCGGCATCATTGTGGCGGCGGTAGGCGGATACGCGTCTCAAGCTCATATGCTGAAGATTAAGCCCTTCGACAACAGCTGCAAGAAGGCGCGCGAGAGTTGCAAGAAGAACGACGATCAGTCGAAGTAGGAAGTGAGGAGCTCGCGTCTTACGGCTCAAAACCGCGTCTGGGAAAAAATTATGCGTTATACGAAGCACGTCGAGGAAAACAGGGTTGCGAAGCCTTGGTGCATCAGGGCGAACGCGGAATCGACAACGGCGGGCGCGTCG
>NZ_JGVW01000039.1 GCF_000687455.2 Burkholderia sp. lig30 | reverse complement strand
CACCACCTACGCCGCCCGGCGCGCCACCGACCCGAGCCAGATCGTCACGGTCGTCGCAGGCACGCCCGCGTCATCCGCCGCCGCGCCACGCGCCGCGGCCCCGCTGGGCGCCTCGGCGCGCCTGCCGGCGCCGCGCAACGGCGCCACCTACGCGTCCGCGCCCGCCGCGCCCGCCGCAGCACCCGGCCAGCAGGACGGTGAAGCGATCCGGCGCGCCGCCACCACATTCCTTCAGCAGCAGACCGCCGGCCTGCCCGGCAAGACGACGGTGAGCGTCGCGGCGGCCTTTCCGCGCGGCCTCGCCGCCTGCACGACGCTCGAGCCGTTCCTGCCGACGGGCGCGCGCCTCTGGGGCCGCACGACGGTCGGCGTGCGCTGCGCAGGCGAACGGCCGTGGACGATCTATCTGCAGGCCAAGGTGTCGGTGACGGCAACCTATTACGTCGCCGCGCGGCAGATCGCGCCCGGCGAGGCCCTCACCGCGGCGGATCTGGTCGCGCGCGACGGTGACCTGACGGTGCTGCCGCTCGCCGTCATCACCGATCCGTCGCAGGCGGTCGGCGCGACCGCGCTCGCGCGCGTGGCCGCCGGGCTGCCGCTGCGGCAGGACATGCTGAAGAGCGCGGCGTCGGTGTCGATCGGCCAGACCGTCCGGGTGGTCGCCGCCGGGCCGGGTTTCACGATTTCGACCGAGGGCAGCGTGATGAACAACGCGGCGCCCGGCCAGCAGGTGAGGGTGAGAATGGCGGCGGGACAGATCGTCACTGCGATCGTCAAGGATGCCGGGACGGTGGAAATTCCGCTCTGACGACGCAAGAGGTTGTTTCGACTGAGGTTTATGCCAATGGCGTCATGCTAAAGTTTGGTCCGCGCATGCCGTTATCTGGGTCAAACCGTTCAGGAAAACCATCGTGAAAGTCGATTCCACCTCTTCCCAGAGCTCCCGCTCGCTGACGAGCGCCAGCGCCGGCGCCGGCGCAGCTCGCTCGCAGCAAGGCGCGGCCGCGACGGCCGGTGCGCCGGCTGGCGCCGCGGGCGCGAGCAGCGGCGACGCGACCGTCAACCTGTCCGGCCTGTCCGGTCAATTGCGTACGTCGGCGGCGTCCGGCAACGCCGACATCGACGTCGGCCTGGTCCAGTCGATCAAGGACGCGCTGAACAACGGCACGCTGTCGATCGATGCGAACAAGATCGCCGACGGCGTGCTGAACACTGCCCGCGAGCTGCTGCAGCAGCAACGGCCGAAGGGCGGCTGAGCCGGCCCGATCGGGCCGGC
>NZ_JGVW01000038.1 GCF_000687455.2 Burkholderia sp. lig30 | reverse complement strand
ACGCTCCAGCGCTTCGGCGACCGCCTGCACGCGCATGTCGCCGAAGCGCTGGAGCGTGTACGGATCGTCGCTCGCCCGCTCGACGCCCGCATTCAGCCACGGCCGCCCATGACGCAGCACGTACTCGCGCGCCTCGCCCAGCGCGCCTTCCGCAATGCCGACGAACAGGTTCGTCAGCACGAGCTGCGACACGAGCGTGCGCAGCGTCGCACGCGGCGTCGGCGGCGCTTCCGAGCGATGCAGCACGTCCTCCGGCAACAACGTCACGCCGTCGAACGTCACGCTGCCGCTATCGGTCTGCCGCTGGCCGATCGGGTCCCAGTCTTCGTTGACCGTGATGCCCGCCTGCGCCGTCGTCAGGACGCCGAACACCGGCTTTCCGGTCGCGCTGTCGTGCGCGGACACCGTCATCCGCTGCGAGCCGCGCGTGCCCGAGCAGAAGCCCTTGACGCCATCGAGGCGGTAGCCGCCGTCGGGCGTCGCCGTCGCGATCAGGCGCGTATCCAGCGGATTGACCGCGTTGCCCCACCACCACCGGTGCTCGACCGTGCCGCGCAGGTAGCGCTCGCGTTGCGCCGGATTCCCCCAGACATCGACGCTCACCACCTGCAGGCACTGGAAGCCGAGCAGATGCGCGAGCGCGCCGTCGGCGCGCGCGACTTGCCGGACGATCGCGTAGATCGACGGCCAGTCCGCCTCCTGCCCGCCATACGCGCGCGGCACCGCCAGCGTCAGCAGGCCGGCATCGGCGATCCATTGCTTCTCGCGCGCCGCATGACCGCCCGCGCGGTCGCGCACGGCGGCGCTTTCGCGCAATGCATCGACCAGTCGCGCCAGCGCCTGCGCATCGGTTGCCGCGCCCGCTTCGGGAGCGAGCGCCGTCAGGCCACGAGGATCGTTCATGCGACGGCTTCCTGGCGAACCGGCTCGCCCGTCAGCGGCACGAGCGGCCCAAGATCGGTGCGGCCGGTCAGGCGCGCCAGAATTTCGCGGCGCCAGTCGTCGTAGATCGAACGGTACTCGGCGATATCCGCGCCGAACACGAGCGCCGTGTGCGCGTATTCGTCATGCAGATACGCGTCGAGCAGCGGCTGCATCGCTTCGTCGGCCTCGATCACGCGATCGATCAGCCGCTCGCGCTCGACGAGCGGCAACGCGGCCAGCCGTTCGAACCACCATTCGATGATCTGCACGCGATGCCACTCCTCGTCGGGGCGAATCCGGTTCTCGCCATGCTCGCGCATCGCGCCGTCGGCGAT
>NZ_JGVW01000037.1 GCF_000687455.2 Burkholderia sp. lig30 | reverse complement strand
CGGCTTGGTCCGCTCAAATTTTTCCTTGGCCATTTTCAACTCCCGAAAGGAATTTCACATGTTGCGCCGCGCGCAAACAGACACTGACTACTTGTTGGTGCCCATGGGCAGGATCGAACTGCCGACCTCTCCCTTACCAAGGGAGTGCTCTACCACTGAGCCACATGGGCGCTTCAAAGCTTCAAACTGCACGAACTGGAGCGGGTGAAGGGAATCGAACCCTCGTCATAAGCTTGGAAGGCTTCTGCTCTACCATTGAGCTACACCCGCGCGGGCTACTAACGATTCCCTACCGCTCTGCGTTTATGTCTTGGTGGAGGAGGTTGGATTCGAACCAACGTAGGCGTAAGCCAACAGATTTACAGTCTGCCCCCTTTAGCCACTCGGGCACCCCTCCGTAGAGAACTGACGATTATGATGGCACATCAAACTCGTGTCAAGCACATCGAGAAGATTATTTTCATTCTCTTCAAGAGCGCCTGCTCGATGCGCTTCAACCCTCACCGCCACACCGCCGGGACGATGACTTGTCCGCAACCGGCGAGCCTGTGAATGATGCCGCCACCTCGATGTCCGCACCTTCGTCAGTATCCGAGTTCCGCTGCAGACCGAGATCCGCACCGAAAACTGGAAGACCGCTATCTTACGGCGTTCGCGCCATCATGCCAAGTGGGAAACCCAAAAAAACGGCAAATTTCGTGCCCAACGGCCGGACGCGCCGGATTGCGACGTTAAAGCACGTGGCGCCGCGATTCGCACGAGCATCGTGACTGCTTCGCTTGCGCTCCGACGCCTTACCGGGCGTTTCGCCGCCGCCCTCCCCAAGAAACAGCAACTTGCGCCGCTACGATCCAGTCCGGAAGAACGCCTTCGATGCCGCCCGGTCGAGCTTAGGATCCGCCCCGAGGGCCGCTGGATGGCGATCGCGCATGCCGTCGTGCACGCCCCGGAAGCTTGGGCTAAGCGCGCTCGGCCGCTTCGATAAATCGAACGTCGTGCCCGGCCCGGAACGCCCGTCGGTCGGGCGCCTGCTTTTCACGCTTTCTCCCGGAGTCCATGTAAGCTGGCGTGGTGTATGCGCACAACGCCCGCCCTATCGGCAACGCTTGTGAGGCTACTCGAGAAATCCCCCCCGGACTCTCCAAGCGCCGGGGCGGTGAATCTCCGAATAGTCGACTGCGCACGATTGCGTGCGCGGGCTACCGGGTATCGGGGCGGAGCGGTTGACCTCAACTCCTCCGGGCGGGGGAGCCTGAGGTTCCGCCGTACCTGCCTGGCTCGCGGCGTCAAGGCGCATCGAATTTCGCCGTCGCGTCCGAGCTCCTCGTAACAGGTGCCGCAGCTTCGCGCCCGACGCTACCGTCGGCGCCATGCCCCTCCGTCACTCGATTGCTCCCAGTGACAGCCCCGTGGGTAACGAAGGTGCGCAGGCAACAAGCCAGCTTGCGCGCCGTGCCTGAGACACCGCGTCGAATCACCTCGAAGGTGTTTCGGAGCAGGCTCATCCTCCTGACGATGCTGATGTGAACTGCCTGAGTCGGCGGACCGCGCCCCTGGGTGCGAACCGTCGCGCGTAGCCACCTCGACGGGCGCATTGCCGGAGACGTCGCCCCACCACCGGCAAACAGAATCGATGCAGAACGATGCTCGATGATCGGCAAAGCGCGAACTTGTTGACATATGCGCGCCATCGCACTGGCGCGCGGGCTTTCGTCTGGGGGATGTGGTCACGGCATCGAACTCGAGGGGTCTTGCCCCAAGGGGGATGCGTCCGGTCAGGTCAGGCCGCCAGGCGCTCGGATCGGGCCGGGTGACGGTGAAGCTCCGCGCGCCACACGCTCATCAGCGGAACGCGAGGGCGCGGAACGGCCGGTTCCCATTAGGGGCGTGCATAGCGACGTGGCGCGAAAGGGAGTGGCCCGCGACGGCGGCCGACTCCAGCGGATGGCAGGCGTGACGATCGGACGAAAAGCCAGGCGGGCGGCCGACGCGCAATGGCGGTGACCGCCTGCTGAGGGCGCGCTCACCTGCGAACGACGCGGTGCCGGGCGGGTAGACGGTCGCTGCGGGGTGTTCGCGCTGGCCGCTTCGCCAGAGCAGGTGCCGGCAGGACATGAGCGGCACGGGAGATGTGGCGGTCGGGTGAGCAACGGCGAATGGATGCGGGAATCCAGGAGGGCCATATGCGGGCCCCGGTCCCGCTGCCGGGTTGCCGGGTTGCCGGGTTGCCGGGTTGCCGGGTTGCCGGGTTGCCGGGTTGCCGGGTTGCCGGGTTGCCGGGTTGCCGGGTTGCCGGGTTGCGCGGCGCGATGGCCGGGCCGGGTGCGGTGCGCCTACGCGGGCCGGCCGATTTCCCGACCATCGATTTCCCGGCCGCAAATGCAAAAACCCCCGCCTGGTCGGGCGGGGGTTTCTGGCTTGGGGGAGCCTGACGATTACCTACTTTCACACGGGAATCCGCACTATCATCGGCGTAGAGTCGTTTCACGGTCCTGTTCGGGATGGGAAGGGGTGGGACCGACTCGCTATGGTCATCAGGCAAAAGGGGTTGTCGCGGTGCTTCGCAGCGCGACCAATCCGGAAGAAGCAGTAATCTTGGGTTGTGTGTATCGCACACGAGAATTCTAACCAGCGCGCCGGTGCTTCACACCGCGCGCCGCACCGATCAGCTGCGCTGCTCGATGCTCTGCGTTGGTCATCCATCAGCGCTGAAGCGCTAACGGCTGCCGAAACAGACTGGTTATAGGATCAAG
>NZ_JGVW01000036.1 GCF_000687455.2 Burkholderia sp. lig30 | reverse complement strand
CGGCTCGGTGTGCACGACGTTGCCGAACACCACATGGCCGACCTCGTCGCCCGACACCTGCGCGCGCGACAGCACCTCGCGCACGACCTTCGCGCCCAGCTCGGTCGGCGGGAAATCCTTGAGGCCGCCGCCGAAATCGCCGATCGCCGTCCGCACGCCGCTCACCACCACCACTTCACGCTGCATGTTGCCTCCTCATCCTCGTCATGAATGAAAAAAACGTGTAGCCGGGCGCGCGTGGCGCACGCACGTCAGCCCTGCATCAGGCGCTCGACCGCGTCCTTGCGCGGAATCGGCGCGACCGCGCCGATTCCGCGCAAGGACGCGGTCGAGCGCCTGATGCAGGGCTGACGTGCGTGCGCCACGCGCGCCCGGCTACACGTTTTTTTCATTCATGACGAGGATGAGGAGGCAACATGCAGCGTGAAGTGGTGGTGGTGAGCGGCGTGCGGACGGCGATCGGCGATTTCGGCGGCGGCCTCAAGGATTTCCCGCCGACCGAGCTGGGCGCGAAGGTCGTGCGCGAGGTGC
>NZ_JGVW01000035.1 GCF_000687455.2 Burkholderia sp. lig30 | reverse complement strand
GCGGTCGCCGTACATCGGCAGCGCAGCGCCGGAAACCGACAACGTCCGTGGTACATCAAGCAAAGCCATTCCGGGATCTCCGTTGAATCGATCGGATCATTGATCATCTGTCATGTATTCGAGATGTGACGGATGTCCTACCTTACTTCCAACCATTTACGCGAAAACAACCCGACAATATCGCCAGGAAGATCAAATAGGTGATCGTTACCGCAACCTTCTTGAACATATATCCTCACTTAAGTCGCGCTTATGCGCGTACGCCCCACAATTCGAGCTTGAGCGACGGAAAATCCCCCGCGACGTGCAGCGCAATACCACCGTGGCGCGCGACCTCCTCCCAAAGCGGCCCGCCCTGGGTCAGCTCGTAATAGATGTAGCCAGCATTGAACGGGATCTGCCGGGGCGGCACCGGCAGCGCCTGCAAGCCGATGCCCGGCAAATGACTGCGAACGAGGCCCGGCAGCTTGTCCGAAGGCCCGGCCTTCGCCTGCGCAAGAAACTGCTGCTTCAGCACATCGGGCGGCATCGCCGCATGCACGGCCAGCACGAGCGCCGTGAAGCCCTGCATGTCGACCGGATCGACCACCGCGTTGCGCATGCCGTGACCTCGATCCTCGAGCGTGATGCTCTGCGCGCTACGGACCAGCACGGCATTGAGCAGCCGGTGCGTGTCGTCGACGACCGGCTTCAGGCACAGGTGCGGCGCCGCATGCTGATACGGCGGGTGCGTGTCGAGCGGCCTGCGCGTGTCGGTGCGCAGATGCGTCGACAGTTCGCCCGCCATACCGATCAGCAGCGCGTACACGTCGGCCGGCGACGTCGCCGGC
>NZ_JGVW01000034.1 GCF_000687455.2 Burkholderia sp. lig30 | reverse complement strand
CGCGCCCGTCTTCGCCTTGATCTCGTCGACGCTGACGCCGTCGGCCAGCTCGACGAGCTTGAGGCCGTCCGGCGTGACGTCGATGACGCCCAGATCGGTGATGATGCGATTGACGACGCCCACGCCCGTCAGCGGCAGGTTGCACGCGTCGAGAATCTTGTGCTGGTCGCCCTTCGCGACATGCTCCATCAGCACGACGACGCGCTTCACGCCGGCGACGAGGTCCATCGCGCCGCCCATGCCCTTGATCATCTTGCCCGGGATCATCCAGTTCGCGAGATCGCCGGACTTGCTGACCTGCATCGCGCCGAGGATCGCCAGGTTGATGTGGCCGCCGCGAATCATCGCGAACGAATCGGCCGACGAGAAGATCGACGAGCCCGGCAGCGTCGTGACGGTCTGCTTGCCGGCGTTGATCAGGTCGGCGTCGACTTCGTCCTCGGTCGGCGACGGGCCGATGCCGAGCAGGCCGTTTTCCGACTGGAGCCACACTTCCACGCCTTCCGGCACGTGGTTCGCGACGAGCGTCGGCAGGCCGATGCCGAGGTTCACGTAAAAGCCGTCCTGCAGTTCCTGCGCCGCGCGCGCGGCCATCTGGTCACGATTCCAAGCCATGTCAGTCTCCTTTCGCGCGGACGACGCGTTGTTCGATGCGTTTCTCGGGCGTCGCGTTCAGGACGATCCGCTGCACGAAAATCCCCGGCGTGTGAATCTGGTCCGGATCGAGCTCGCCGTTCTCGACGATCTCCTCGACCTCGACGACCGTGATCTTGCCCGCCATTGCGCACATCGGGTTGAAGTTGCGCGCGGTGCGGCGATAGATCAGGTTGCCCGACTTGTCGGCCTTCCACGCCTTGACGAGTGCGACGTCGGCCGTCAGCGACGGCTCGAGCACGTAGTGGCGATCGCCGAACTGGCGCGTTTCCTTGCCTTCCGCGATCAACGTGCCGTAGCCGGTGTTCGTGAAGAACGCGGGAATGCCCGCGCCGCCGGCCCGCAGCTTCTCCGCCAGCGTGCCTTGCGGCGTGAATTCCAGCTCCAGTTCGCCGGACAGATATTGACGCTCGAATTCCTTGTTCTCGCCGACATACGACGAGATCATCTTCTTGATCTGGCGCGTCTCCAGCAGGAGGCCAAGCCCGAAGCCGTCGACGCCGGCGTTGTTGCTGATGCAGGTGATGCCCTTGACGCCCGTATCGCGCAGCGCGGCGATCAGCGCCTCGGGAATGCCGCACAGGCCGAAACCGCCAACCGCGAAGGTCTGCCCGTCATGGACGATCCCTTCCAGCGCGGCAGCCGCGC
>NZ_JGVW01000033.1 GCF_000687455.2 Burkholderia sp. lig30 | reverse complement strand
ATCGACAGCCGGCCGGCCGGCGCGATCGACAGCGCGGCCTGCACGAATGCGCCGGGCAACAGCCGGCCGTCCGGGTTCGGCAGCGTGATCTCGATCTGCAGCGAACGGGTCGCGACGTCGATCGCCTCGGCGGTGCGCGTGATCGTGCCGTCGAACCGCTGGCCCGGCAGCTCCGCCTGCGTGACGCTCACGTGCTGGCCGGTCTTGACCTGCGGCGCGTACGCCTGCGGCACCTGCACGTACAGGCGCAGCCGGTCGGCCTGCACGACGGTGAACAGCGACCGGCCGGCGCCGGCGTTGCCCGCGTTGACGAGATCGCCGACGTCGATATTGCGTTGCGTGACGATCCCGTCGATCGGCGCGACGACGCGCTGGAACGATTTCAGCTCGGTCAGCCGGCGCACGTTCGCGTCGGCGGCCGCGAGGTTCGCGGTGCCCTGGTTGAACGCGCCCTGGCGATCATCGAGTTCCTGTTGCGAGACCGCGTCGCGCTGGCGCAATTGCTGCGCGCGCTCGAACGACGTCTTCGCGAGCGCGAGCGCGGCCTGCGCCTGCTGGCGCTGCGCGCTGGCCTGCGCGAGTTCCTGGTTCAGTTCGGGCGTATCCAGTTCCGCCAGCAGCTGGCCTTGCCTGACGTGCGCGCCGATGTCCGCCTGCCAGCGCAGCACATAGCCGCTCGCGCGCGCATAGATCGGCGCCTCGACGAAGCCGCGCAGCGTGCCCGGCAGCGTCAGCGCGCCGTCGCTCGCCGCCGGCGACGGCCGTGCAACGAGCACGTACTGGCGCGCGTTCTGCGCGGTGATCGCGTCGAGGCGGTTGCGGTTCACGACGTTGGTGATGACCGTGCGCGCCGCGCCCGCGGCGAGCAGGACGCCGACGACCAGCAGCACGATCCGCGCGCGCCGCCACACCGTCGCGCGCGCGGGGAGGTCGAGGCCGGATTCGTCCACGTGGATGCCGACGGAGCTGTGATGTTTCTCTTCCATGAAATCAACCGGTCAATAAGCGAATCAGGATCAGGCGCCGGCCTTGCGTGCGCGGCGCCGCGCGAGGCGCGCATGGACGCCGCCGAACACGAGCGGCACGAACAGCAGGGTCGAGGCCGTCGCGAACAGCAGCCCGCCGATCACCGCGCGGCCGAGCGGCGCGTTCTGCTCGGCGCCTTCGCCGAGGCCGAGCGCCATCGGCACCATGCCGATGATCATCGCGAGCGCCGTCATCAGCACCGGGCGGATCCGGGTCGCGCCGGCTTCGAGCGCGGCGGTCAGCGGCGGCGCGCCGGCCGCGAGCCGCTCCCGCGCGAACGAGACCACGAGAATGCTGTTTGCCGTTGCGACCCCGACGGTCATGATCGCGCCCGTCAGTGCCGGCACGCTCAGGTGCGTGCCGGTGATGAACAGCATCCACGCGATGCCGGCGAGCGCGGCGGGCATCGCGCTGACGATGATCAGCGGATCGAGCCACGACTGGAAATTCACGACGATCAGCAGGTAGACGAGCACGATCGCCATCGCGACGCCGGCGCCGAGGCCGAGGTACGACGAGCGCATCGTGTCGATCTGGCCGCGCATCGTGACCTCCGTGCCGCGCGGCAGCGTCGCGCGCGCGCCGGTGACGAGCCGCTCGATCTCGGTGGAGACCGACCCCAGGTCGCGCCCCTCGACGCTCACGTAAAGGTCGACCTCAGGGCGGATATTGTAGTGGCTGATGACGGCCGGGTTCACGCCCGGGCTCATCTGCACCAGGTTGCCGAGCAGCTGCAGCGGCGCGCCGCTGCGTCCGCCCGCGGAGACCGGCGTGCCGAGCAGGTCGTCGACCGAGCCGATCTGGTATTGCGGGGTCTGGATCACGAGCGGGTACTGCACGCTCGTCTTCGGATTGACCCAGAACGCGGGCGTCGTCTGCGAGCTGCCCGACAGCGAGATCAGCATGTTCTGCGCGACGTTCTGCGCGGAGAGGTTGAGCTGCTGCATGCGCGTACGGTCCATGTCGGCCACCAGGGTCGGCTCGTCGTTGCGCTGCAGGATGTGCGCGTCGACTGCGCCGGGAATCTGCCTGATTTCCTTCATCAGGCGGCTCGCGATGGCCATGTTGCTCGCGAGATCGTTGCCGAGCACCTGCACGTCGATCGCCGCGGGCTGCCCGAAGTTGAGGATCTGCGTGATGATGTCCGACGGCTGGAAGAAGAACTCGATGCCCGGGAAGCGCTGCGGCAGCAGCGCGCGCAGCCGCTCGACGTAGCGTTGCGTCGGGCCGTGGCCGGGCTTCAGCGAGATCATGATCTCGCCGTCGAGCGTGCCGATCGTGCCCGCATTGCTGTACGACAGGTTGATGCCGCTGACCGGCAGGCCGAGATTGTCGACGATCGTGCCGAGCTCGCCCGGCGGCACGACTTCGCGCACGACGCGCTCGACCTGGTCGGCGAGGCGGGCGGTTTCCTCGATCCGGTAGCCGGTCGGCGCGCGCATGTGCAGGCGGATGTTGCCGGAATCGGCGTTCGGGAAGAAGTCGCGGCCGAGCGCGAACACGAGCCCGGTGGACAGCACGCAGAAGCCGAGGAAGCACGACGCGTAGAAGCGGCGGCGCACGAGCAGCACGGACAGCAGCACCATGTACGCGGCGCGCAGGCGCTCGAACGCGTGGTCGAAACGATGGTAGAGCCGCGCGAAGCCCGACGGCGGGCGCGAGGCCGCGTCATTGGAGGGCGCACGGAACAGCAGCAGCGCGAGCGTCGGCACCAGCGTGCGCGACAGCACGTACGACGCGAGCATCGCGAACACCACCGCCTCGGCGAGCGGCACGAACAGGTAGCGCGCGACGCCCGTCAGGAAGAACATCGGCACGAACACGATGCAGATGCACAGCGTCGACACGAACGCCGGAATCGCGATCTCGCCCGCGCCGTCGAGGATCGCCTCGCGCAGCCCGGTGCCGAGATGCAGGTGGCGCTCGATGTTCTCGATGGTCACGGTCGCGTCGTCGACCAGGATGCCGACCGCGAGCGCGAGCCCGCCGAGCGTCATGATGTTGATCGTCTCGCCGAGCGCGGACAGCGCGATCAGCGACGTGAAGATCGACAGCGGGATCGAGACCGCGATGATCACCGTGCTGCGCCAGTTGCCGAGGAACAGCAGGATCATCATCGCGGTCAGCACGGCGGCGATCAGCGCCTCGTGGATCACGCCGTGCACCGCGGCATCGACGAACACGGACTGGTCGAACAGCGGCGCGATCGTGAGCCCGTCGGGCAGCGTCGGCTCGACCTTGGGCAGCAGTGCTTTCAGGTCGGACACGACCTTGAGCGTCGACGCGTCGCCGCTTTTCAGGATCGACACCAGCACGCCGCGCTGGCCGTTCTGGCGCACCACGTTGGTCTGCGGCGAGAAGCCGTCGCGCACGGCCGCGACTTCGCCGAGGTAGGTCGTCGCGCCGTTGACGGTCTGAACCGGGATGCGGTTGAGCGCGGCGACGGTGTCGGGCGACGCATTGGTCTCGACCCGGTATTCGGTCGCGCCCATCTTCGCCGTGCCGGTCGGCAGCACCAGGTTCTGCGTGTTGACCGCGCTGACGATGTCGGCCGGCGTCAGTCCCTTCGACATCAGCGCGTGCGGGTCGAGGTCGACCGAGATCACGCGCGAGCGGCCGCCATACGGGTAAGGCACCTGCGCGCCGGGGATCGTGATCAGCTGCGGGCGCAGGAAGTTCAGTGCGATGTCCGCGAGCGACTGTTCGCTGAGCGTCTTGCTCGACAGGCCGAGCTGGATCACCGGGATGCTCGACGCGGAATAGGTGATCACGAGCGGCGGCGTCGCGCCCTGTGGCATCTGGCGCACGATCGCCTGCGCCGACGAGACGGTCTGCGCGATCGCGGTCTGCACGTTCGCGCCGGGCTGCAGGAACACCTTGACGACCGCGACGCCGGGCAGCGACGTCGATTCGATGTGCGCGATGTTGCTGACGGTGGTGGTCAGCACGCGCTCATGCACCGCCGTGATGCGGCTCGTCATCTCCTTTGCCGACAGGCCGTTGTAATTCCAGATCACGCTGATGACCGGAATGTCGATCGACGGCAGGACGTCGACGGGGGTGCGCATCAGCGCGAGCGGGGTGGCCAGCAGGATCATGATGGCCATCACGATGAACGTGTAGGGGCGCTTGAGCGCGAGATTGACGATCCACATGGAGAGAGCAGGCGGGGGAGCGGCAGTCAGACGAAGGTAAAAGTCATTCGCATGATAGGCGCGCGTGGGGTGCGTATCGCTGACACGAAACTGGCGAAATTGTCAGGTTCGCGCGCGCCCCCGGCCGCACACGCCTGCGGGTGCGGCCGGGGGCGGGGGGCGCACATCCGGCCGGATCGGGCCTGAGCGCCGTGCCCGGCTTATATCTGCTCCATCCCCACCCGCGCCAGCCGTGCCAG
The DNA here is from genome assembly GCF_000687455.2 of Burkholderia sp. lig30. Classification (GTDB taxonomy): domain Bacteria; phylum Pseudomonadota; class Gammaproteobacteria; order Burkholderiales; family Burkholderiaceae; genus Burkholderia. Next base: position 57,613 of record NZ_JGVW01000033.1, on the reverse strand, counting down.
ATCCAGCACCTCGATCTGGTTGTACGCGAGGCGCAGCACGCCGAGTCGTTCCAGCTGCTGCAGCGCCTGGTTGATCCGCTGCCGCGACACCCCCACGAGCATGCCCAGCTCCTCCTGCGAGATCGCGAGCGAGCGGCCGGTGTCCGGGTACAGATCCGGATTGAACAGTTGCGCGAGCGACTGTGCGACGCGGGCATCGACGTCGAGCAGCCGGCTGTTCTGGATCGACGCGATGAATTCGCCCATCCGGTTGTTCAGCTGATGGATCACGAAGCGGCTGAACGGCAGGCTGGCGTCGAGCAGCGCATGAAAGGTCGATGTCGGCACGAGCAGCACGACGGAACGCTGGATCGCGATTACGTCGTACTTGCGCGGCTCGCGCTTGATCACGCTGCCTTCGCCGAACCAGCCGCCCGACGGCACCCCGGAAAACGTGCAGCCGCGCCCCGACGCGTTGTAGATCGCCAGCTTGAGCAGCCCCTGATGCACGCCGATCCAGTATTCCGACGGCGCGAGCCGCCGCGCGACGTAGTCGCCCGCCTCGCGGCATTCCGCGTGCGATTGTGCGAGCACGAGCGCCTGGTGCTCCGGCGCGAGCGTGCGGAACCATGCGCACTGGCCGAACAGGACAGGCAACGGGCCGGGGGCGGGAAACACCTCCTGGACAGGTGTCGCAAGGGGGGCGTGAGCGTCGTCGTGCATGGATACGGGTGGGCGAAGGTAGGGATAACACGGATGCCGTGCGGGCAACTCTGTCGTTTCGATGACAGACGGCTCACAATAGCGCCCGGTACGCTATTTCGAATTGAACCACATCAAACCAATTCGAGGCGTTCACGCCTCGCAGGAGACACGATCATGACGCAGATGTTCGAGGAAGGGCTGGGCCGGCGCGACGCAAACTACGTTCCGCTGTCGCCGATCGACTTCCTGGTGCGCGCAGCGGAAGTCTACGGCGACCGGCTCGCCATCGTGCACGGCGACGTGCGGCGCACCTGGGGCGAGACCTATACGCGCGCGCGGCGGCTCGCCAGCGCGCTCGTGCAGGCCGGCGTCGGCCGCGGCGAGACGGTCGCGGCGCTGCTGCCGAACATCCCGGCGATGGTCGAGGCGCACTTTGGCGTGCCGATGGCGGGCGCCGTCCTCAATACCCTCAACACCCGGCTCGACATCCCGTCGATCCTGTTCATGCTGCGTCACGGCGAGGCGAAGGTCCTGATCGTCGACACCGAGTACGCCGACTTCGCGCACCGTGCGGCGCTCGAAGTGCCGGGCCTGAAGATCGTCAGCGTCGCCGACGTGGCGCCTGCCGACCACGACCGCTTCGCGGGCGCGACCGATTACGAGGCGTTCCTCGAAGGCGGCGACCCCGATTACGCATGGGTCGGCCCGTCCGACGAATGGGAAGCGATCGCGCTGAACTACACGTCCGGCACGACGGGCGACCCGAAGGGCGTCGTCTATCACCACCGCGGCGCGTACCTCGGCGCGCTCAGCAACATCCTCGAATGGGACATGCCGAAGCATGCCGTCTACCTGTGGACGCTGCCGATGTTCCACTGCAACGGCTGGTGCTTCCCGTGGGCGGTCGCCGCGCGCGCGGGCGTCAACGTCTGCCTGCGCCGGTTCGACGCGAAGACCGTGTTCGACCTGATCCGCAACGAGCGCGTCACCCACTACTGCGGCGCGCCGATCGTGCAGAGCGCGATCGCGAACGCGCCGGCCGAATTGCGCGAAGGGATCGACCACACCGTCCACGCGATGGTCGCGGGCGCGGCGCCGTCGCCGTCCGTGATCGCGAAGATGAAGGAGATCGGCTTCGACCTGCTGCACGTGTACGGCCTCACCGAGGTGTACGGCCCGGCGTCGGTGTGCGCGAAGCAGGCGCACTGGGATCAGCTGTCCGACGAGGAACGGGCGCGCGTCAACGCGCGGCAGGGCGTGCGCTACCACCTGCAGGCGGGCGCGACGGTGCTCGACCCCGATACGCTCGCGCCGGTGCCCGCCGACGGCGAGACGCTCGGCGAGATCATGTTCCGCGGCAACATCTGCATGAAGGGCTACCTGAAGAACCCGCATGCGACCGAGGAGGCGTTCCACGGCGGCTGGTTCCACACCGGCGATCTCGGCGTGCTGAGCCCGGACGGCTACATCCGCATCAAGGACCGCCGCAAGGACATCATCATTTCGGGCGGCGAGAACATCTCGAGCATCGAGGTGGAAGACGCGCTGTACCGGCATCCGGCTGTCTCGGTGGCGGCGGTCGTCGCGATGCCCGACCCGAAGTGGGGCGAGGTGCCGTGCGCGTTCGTCGAGCTGCGCGACGGCATGCAGGCGACCGAGGAAGAGATCATCGCGCATTGCCGCCTGCTGCTCGCGAGCTACAAGCTGCCGAAGGTCGTGCGCTTCGGCGAGCTGCCGAAGACGTCCACCGGCAAGATCCAGAAATTCCAGCTGCGCACGGAAGTCGGCTCGGACAAGGCGATCGACCTGGCCGGCGATCCGGCGAAGTAATACCACCCGCGTTCCGGGCGGCTTTCCGCCGCCCGGCGCAACACGCGAACGGCCCGGCCGCCGGGGAGCATCCCGCTCCGGCGGCCGGGCCGTTCGTGCATTTGCGTCGGCTCTCAGCTTTCCAGTCTCAGCTCCGGGGCTCCGGGGCTCCGGGGCTCCCAGCTCCCAGCTCCCAGTTCCCAGCTCCCCAGCTCCCCAGCCTCGCGCCTCGCGCCTCCAGCCTGAGGCATCAAGCCTCAGGCGTTGCGACCCTCGCGCGTCAACTCAATCCTCGTCCGCGGTGCTGAACAGCAGGTGCGAGATCATCGACTTGTCGATCGCTTCGTCGTTGAGCGTACTCGCGAGCAATTCGCCGGCGAGCTGCTGCGGCGAGAACACCATGTCGGGCTTGAGCAGCTTCAGCCGCTCCAGGTTCCGCCCGTGGTTCACGAGCGCGACGGTTCGCACCGACGCCGCCAGCGCATGGATCGCGAGGATGATGAACGCGTTCTCGCCGTCGTCCGAGCGCAGCGCGAGCACGGCGCGCGCCGTCGTCGCGCCGGCGCGCTCCAGCACTGTGTGGTCGGTCGCGTCGCCGACGACCAGGTCGGTGCCCGCCGGATAGTTGTGCTCGGTGTTGCCGGACACGATGACGGTGACGGCGTAGCCGCGCTTGCGCAGGCCGTCGTGGACGCTGTGCGCGACGGGCGTCGCGCCGACGATCAGGTAATGATTCTTGCGGATCACGTTCGAAATGCCTCCCTTGACGATTCGTTTGAGGTTGCCGCCGATCACGGGGCCGATGACCGCGCTGATCGACGTCGCGAATACGGTGATGCCGAGCACGATCACCGACGCGGTGAAGAGGCGCGCGGTAGTGGTATGCGGCACGATATCGCCGAAGCCGACGGTCGACATCGACACGATCGAGAAATACACGGCGGTGGTGAGGTCGCGGATCGGCGGCGCGAACTCCTCGCCGAGATAGAGGGTGCCGAAGGTCGCATAGATCAGCAGCGACGCGATGCTGAGCATCGCGAACAGGCTGCTGGCCGCGATGCTCGCGCGGTCGAAGTGGCGCCAGTAGTAGAGCAGCGCGCCGGCCAGCACGCCGGTATAGACGAAGACGGTATGGTCGCGGTAGCCGCCGAGCAGGCTGATCGCGGCGGCGGCGACCAGCAGCACGATCGACAGCACCCAGGCCACTCGGGCGCGCAGCAGGATGCCGACCGCCATCGTCGCGAGGCCGACCGCGACGATCACTTGCGGCAGCACGACGAGGCCCACGCTGTCGACGAGGCGCAGCGCATTCGCCAGCCAGGTGTCGTCGAGCGTGAGGCCGGCCCGGTCGATGACGGGGCGCACCACCATGAAGCCGTCGAGCGCGAGCAGGACGGCGAAGTACCAATGCAGGCCGATCGACGCGATGATGCGCCGCAGGCGGGTCACAGCTTGCTTCATTCCAGCGTACCCGGCACTGCGGGCCTGTCCAACGATCCAGCCGCTACCCTATAGCATCTGACGATTTGTTGCATTGTCGCGGGTCGTCATTCCGCGCCGATCCAGCCGAACCGCCAGGACAGGCGCTGCGTCGCGGCGAGCAGCTGCCGCGCGGTCTCGCTGTCGCGGCTGCGCGCAAAGCCGCGCGACGCGCCGATCACCGCGATGACGAGCCGGACGCTGCCGGTGTGGTCGAACACAGGGGCGGCCAGCGTCGCGATGCCCGGCACTGGCGCGTCGAACGCGTCGTCGATGCCTTCGGCGCGAATCCGCGCGAGGCGGGCCCGGTACGCGTCGCCCGACAGCGCGGCATCGCCCGTGCCGGCGGGCGCGTCGCCTTCGGCCATGCGGCCCGCCAGCCGGACCGCTTCGCCCGGCAGCAGGTCGGCGAGCACGTCCTCGGGCACGTAGGCGGCAAACGTCCGGCCGATCGCCGTGTTGACGAGCGACATCACCGTGCCGACGCGCAGGCTGAAATGCTGCGGCCGCGCAGCTTCCTCCAGCCGGATCACGGTCGGCCCGAGCGGGCCGAGGATCGCCGCCGCGACGCTCATGTCGGTCGCCTCCGCCAGCGCGACGATCTCCGGCTCCGCGTCGCGCGTCGGCGACACGCGCTGCATCGCGATCAGCCCGAGTTCCCGGCTGAGCGGCCCGGCATCGAAGCAGCCGGCGTCGTCGCGGCTCAACAGGCCGATCTTGATCAGGCTGACGAGGTGCGGAAACGCCTTGGCGGCCGGCATGCCCGCCGCCGCCGCGAGATCCCGCAACGGCAGCGCGCGGCCCGCGGACACGAGCGCGAGCAACAGGTCGCCGGTGTTGTCGAGCGCGTTGATGCCGCGCTGCGCCTTCGCGTCGTCGGCCAGCGCGGGCGGGCAGCGCGCCACCGCCGGCGTGCCCGGCGGCGTATCGTCGGGCACGCCGAGCGCGTGCGTGGCCTGCCGCGCCGCGTCCTGCAGCGCGGCGGCCACCGGGCCGTCCCACGCCACGTCGATCGAGCCGGTCGAGCCGATCACCGTCAGCGCGAGCTGCAGCCGGCCGTCGGCATCGAGCACCGGCACGCTCATGCTGCTCACGCCCGGGCTCGGCAGGTCGATGCTGCGCTCGATGCCGCGCCGGCGAATCTCGTCGATGCGCGCTTGCCATCGACGCGCGGCATCCGGATCGGCCGCGGGTGTGCCGTTCCCGCCGGCGAGCGCGCCGGGCGCGCCCGCCTGGGCTTCGGCCATCGCCGCGCGCTGAAGCGGGTCGCCGAACGCCGAGAACACGCGTCCCGTCGCGGTGGCGTCGAGCGACATCACGGAGCCGACGTGAAGGTTGACGTGCAGCGGATAGCCGCCGCGCTCGTAGCGCACGATCGTCGGGCCGAGCGCGCCCGGCACGCACAGCGCGACGCTGAAGCCGATCGCGTCGGCGAGCCGCGCCGCATGCGGCAGCGCGGCGCGGTAGGCCGGCTGGCGCTCGATCGACATCAGGCCGAGCCGCAGCGACAGCGGCCCCGGCTCGTAATTGCCGGTGATCGCGTCGCGCTTCACCAGCGCGAGGCGGGTGAGGCTCACCAGATACGTGTGCGCCTGCGCGGTCGACAGCCCGGCGTCCGCCGCCAGCTCGCTCAGGCCGAGCGGCTTGCGCTGCCGCGCCAGCGCGTCGAGCAGGCGGCCGCCCACCTCGACGCTCTGGATGCCGCGCTGCGCCTTTTGCGCCGCGTCGCCTGCCGCGCGGTCCGCGCGCTCCTGGTCTTTCAACAATGTGCTTACCCCGTATCGAAACACCCGCATGGTATCCGACACCCATATCGGCGCCAGCCCGCGCGTTTACCCGCATTAGTAAATAACAAGCAAACTTGTTATTGACAAATTATAGGCCCGGGACGATGATCCATTCACCCCCAACACATGGCGTGCAGCCACGGAACGGAACATGTCCAAAGCATTTGCCTCCCAGGCCGATCTCGAAGCGAAAGAAATCACCTGGACCCAGCTCTCCGAAAACGCCTACGCATACACCGCGGAAGGCGACCCGAATTCGGGCGTGATCATCGGCGACGACAGCGTGCTGATCGTCGACACGACCGCGACGCCCGCGATGGCGCAGGACCTGATCGCGAAGATCCGCAGCGTCACCGACAAGCCGATCAAGCACGTCGTGCTGTCGCACTACCACGCGGTGCGCGTGCTCGGCGCGTCCGCGTATTTCGAGGAAGGCGCGCAGAACGTGATCGCGAGCCGCGGCACCTACGAGATGATCGTCGAGCGCGGCGAGGCCGACATGAAGTCGGAAATCGAGCGCTTCCCGCGCCTGTTCGCGGGCGTCGAGACGGTGCCGGGCCTGACCTGGCCGACGCTCGTGTTCGAGCGCGAGATCACGCTGTTCCTCGGCAAGCTCGAAGTGAAGATCATGCATCTCGGCGCGGGCCACACGAAGGGCGACACGATCGTCTGGCTGCCGTCGCAGAAGGTGCTGTTCTCGGGCGACCTGGTCGAATACGACGCGGCCTGCTATTGCGGCGACGCGCAGCTCGAACAGTGGCCGGCGACGCTCGAGGCGCTGCGCGCGCTGAACGCCGAGAAGCTCGTGCCCGGCCGCGGCCCGGCGCTGCTGAACCCGGCCGAGGTGAACCAGGGCCTCGACTACACGAAGGATTTCGTCACGACGCTGCTGGAGCAGGGCCGCAAGGCGGTCGAGCGCAAGCTCGACCTGAAGGGCTCGATGGCGCTGACGCGCGAAGCGATGGACCCGAAGTTCGGCCACGTGTTCATCTACGAGCACTGCCTGCCGTTCGACGTGTCGCGCGCGTATGACGAAGCGAGCGGCATCGCACATCCGCGCATCTGGACCGCGGCGCGCGACAAGGAGATGTGGGCCGCGCTGCAAAACTGACGCGCGCCCGCCGCGAGGCGCCCGCACGGGCGCCTCGTCGTGGTTCCCCGATCCGCTCACAAGAAGGCGCAACGACGCCTCGGAGACCGCCGCGCGATCCGCGCGCGGCCCGTTTGGAGAGAGACATGCCCCAATCCATTCCTGCCGGCCCGGCGGTGGCGCCCGCGTGCGCGTCCGACGAGCAACTGATGTTCCGCAAGATCGCCTGGCGGATCATCCCGTTCCTTTTCCTGTGTTACGTCGTGTCGTTCCTCGACCGCATCAACATCGGCTTCGCGCAACTGCAGATGAAGCACGATCTCGGTTTCAGCGATGCGATGTACGGCCTCGGCGCGGCGGTGTTCTACGTCGGCTACGTGTTTTGCGAGGTGCCGAGCAACATGCTGCTCGCGAAATTCGGCGCGCGCCGGACCTTCACGCGGATCATGCTGCTGTGGGGCATCGCGTCGGCCGGGATGATGTTCGTGTCGGCGCCGTCGCATTTCTATGCGATGCGCTTCCTGCTCGGCGTGTTCGAGGCGGGCTTCTTTCCCGGCATCGTGCTGTACCTGACCTACTGGTTCCCGGCCAGCCGGCGCGCGGCGGTGATCTCGGTGTTCTTCGCGGGCGTCGCGGTCGCCGGCGTGCTCGGCGGGCTGATGTCGGGCTGGATCATGCGCGACATGAGCGGCGTGCTCGGCCTCCACGGCTGGCAATGGATGTTCGCGATCGAAGGCGCGCCCGCGATCGTGCTCGCGTTCGTCGCGCTCGGCTATCTGGTCGACCGCCCGCAGGACGCCTCGTGGCTCACGTCCGCCGAAAAGGAGCGCATCGCCGCGCTGTGCGCGCAAGGGCAGGGCAGCGACCACGCGCACGACACGCGCAGCGTTGCTGCCGCGCTGCTGAACCCGCGCGTCTATCTGTTCGCGTTCATCTACTTCTCGCTGACCTGCGCGTCGCTGACGCTCAACTTCTGGATGCCGCTGATGATCCGCGACTTCGGCATCACCGATGTGGTGGCCGTCAGCCTCTATACCGTGGTGCCGAATGCGATCGGCGCGGTCGGCCTGATCGTGATCGCGCGCCGCTCGGACCGCACCGGCGAGCGCCGCAAGCACTTCGCGTTCTGCACGGTCGGCGGCGGGATCGCGCTCGCCGCGCTGACGCTGCATCTGCACAGCTTCGCCGCGATGCTCGCGTGCCTGTCGATCGCCGCGACGCTGATCTTCGCCGCGCTGCCGATTTTCTGGGCCGTGCCGACCGGCTATCTGTCCGGCAAGGCCGCGGCGGCGGGCATCGCGCTCATCAGCAGCATCGGCATCACGAGCGGGATCGTGAGCCCGTGGGTGATCGGCCTGATCCGCACCCGCACGGGCAGCATGGATCTTGCCGTCTACCTGCTGTCTGCACTGCTGCTCGCGAGCGGCGCGGCGCTGATGCTCGGCGTGAAAGGCGAGCCGGCGCGGCAGCGCTGAATGCAGCGCGGCGGGCGCGGCCGGCGCCGCCCGCCGCTTTCATCCATCACGGGAATTCATCGACGAGATGGTCGATGTCTGCCCCGCTTCAATCGCAGTGGAATGCTCACGGAAGACACCTTGTCGACGCCCTCGCGCCGCAGGGGGGATCGAGGCTGAACACGGCGCAGGCCAGAAAGAAGGCGCGGCGCGGCGGTGACATGCTTTCCGTCGCGATCGCGTCGATCGAATGACGTTATTCATCGGATTCATTCAACCGACTCGACCCGGACACATAGCTGTCCCGTCGTCGTCATGTCCGGTCACTATCTTTCAGTACGGCTTGTTATTTCTTGTAATACGCCGTCCGCCTCTCGCCATCTCGCGCCCCCCGACCCCGTCCGGTCGTCTTCAAGGAGCAGTCATGAGGAATCATCCGCTCGAACGCGCATTCAGGTTGTGCGTCGTCGCCTCTGCCGTATTGCTTGCGATACAGGGGGCGCGTGCCGATTCAGACGACGAAAGAGGATTCACGGAACACAGTCGTGGGATACCGCTGGCGACGGGGCAGTACATCACGCCCCGGCATCTCGACGGCGCGGTGCTGCAGCCGCTCAACCCGGGCCTGCCCGCGTACCCGAACTTCGTCGCAGGCGAAGCGGTGCGCTCGCAGCTCAGCCCCGACGGCACGACGCTCGCGGTGCTGTGCGCCGGCCAGAATTCGCTTTATTTGCCCGACGGCAACGTCGACACGGCAAACTCGACGCAATACCTGTTCCTGTACGACGTGAAGGGCGCCAACAAGACCCGGCCGGTGCTGACCCAGGTGATCAAGCAGGCCAACGCGCACGTCGGCCTGGCCTTCTCGCCGGACAGCGGCACGCTCTACGCGGCGGGCGGCGTCGACGATGCCGTGTATGTGTATCGCCGCACCGGCGGCGCGTGGTCGCAGTCGGCGAAAATCGCGCTGGGTCATGCGGGCCTGGGCCTGGGGCTGGGCGTGCAACCCAATGCCGGCGGCCTCGGACTGTCCGCCGACGGCAAGACGCTGGTCGTGGCCAACAACTACAACGATTCGATCAGCGTGATCGACACCGCCACGCAGACAGTGCGCTACGAGCACGACCTTCGCCCGTATCGCGCGAACAATGAAGGCACGAACGGCGGCGCCGGCGGGACTTTTCCGTTCGCGGTGGTCGTGAAGGGCAACGGCACCGCGTACGTGTCGTCCGATCGCGATCGCGAAGTCGTCGTGGTCGACATCTCGTCGCCCACCGCCGGCCACCTGGTCAAGCGCATCAAACTCGACGGCAATCCGCTCGGGATGACGCTCGATGCCGCGCAAGCCCGGCTGTACGTCGCGCAGGACAACGCCGACCAGGTCGCGATCATCGACACCGCGAGCAACACGGTCGCCGCGAAGATCGATGCGCGCGGTCCGGCGCACCTGCTGCGCGGGTCGAAGTACACCGGCGCGGCAACCTTCGCGGTGACGCTTTCCCGGGACGGCAGGACGCTCTACGCGGTGAATTCCGGCGCGAACTCGGTCGCTGTGATCCCGCTGACCGGTCACAGCGCGAACACGGTCACGGGCCTGATCCCGACGGCCTACGAGCCGCACGACATTACGTTCAGCGCCGACGGAAGCTGGATGTATATCGTGAACGGCAAGAGCGTCACGGGCGCGAATCCGGGCCACCTGTATGGTCATACGGAACTCGTCACCAGCGTCACCTTCCCGGGCGGCAATGCGGCGGCGGCTGCGGCGGCGAGAGCATCGAACCAGTATCAGTTCCAGCTCGAACGCGCGTCGCTGGTCAGCGCCAGGGTGCCCGACGCGCACGCGCTCCACCAGCTGACGGAGATCGTCGCGCGCAACAACTTCTATTCGGACGACCCGGCCGAGCGCGGCGAGCGGAAGATCGAGTTCCTGCGCAACCGGATCAAGCACGTCATCTACATCGTCAAGGAAAACCGCACGTTCGACCAGATCCTCGGCGACCTGCACAACGGTGCGAATGCCGATCCGAAGCTGGCGATGTTCGGCAGGAACATCACGCCGAACTTCCACCGGCTGGCGACCGGCTTCGTCACGCTGGACAATTTCATGGACCCCGGCGACGGCAGCATGGACGGCTGGTCATGGGCGTTGCAGGGCCGCGTGACCAATACCGAAACGATCACCCAGCAGATCAACTACGCGGCCGTGAACCGGGGCTTGTCCTACGAGTCCGAAGGGTCGAACCGCAACGTGCCGGTCAATCTGGCCACTGTCGCGGACCGCGACCACGCGACCAACGGCGCCTACAGCAGCGGCGCGGGCGGGCTGGCCGGCGGGCCGGCGAACCTGCTGGCGGGCACCGGCGACCATGCGTCCTCCGATGCGCCGTTCGGCATCCAGAAGGGCTACATCTTCAATGCGGTGCTCGAAGCCGGCGGCACCGTGCGCAATTACGGCTTTCTGGTGAACAACATCGGCAGCATCGGCACCCAGAGCGCGCCGGTATCGAATCCATTCGGCGCGGGCATCGTGCAGGTCGCGCCGCTCGACACGTCGCTCGCCGCGCTCACCGACCTCTACTTCCGCGGTTACGACCAGAACTACCCGGATCTCTGGCGCTACAACGAGTGGAAGCGCGAATTCGACCAGTTCGTCGCGCAAGGCAACCTGCCGAGCCTGTCGACGGTTCGCTTCAGCCACGACCACACGGGCAGCTTCGGCACCGCGCTCGCCGGCGTCAACACGCCGGAAACCCAGCAGGCCGACGACGACCTCGCGGTGGGCCGGCTCGTCGAGGCCGTGGCCCACAGCCCGTATGCGGCGAACACGCTGATCATCGTCACCGAAGACGATTGCCAGGATGGCCCGGATCACGTGGATTCGCATCGCGCGACGAGCTATGTCGTCGGACCGTACGTGAAGCAAGGCGCGGTGGTCAGCACGCGCTACAGCCAGGTCAATGTGCTGCGGACGATCGAAGACATTCTCGGCACGCAGCACATCAACCTGAACACCGCGTATCAGCGGCCGATGACGGACGTCTTCGACATCCACGCGTCCGGTGCATGGACCTACGACGCGACCGCCTCGACCGTCCTGAAGACGACGACGCTGGCGCTGTCCGAGCCGGACGGCAGCGTGCGGTTCGCGCAGGGTCCGGACGTCAGGCCGACGCACGACGCCGCCTACTGGGATCGCGTGACCGCCGGCTTCAACTTCGACGAGGCCGATCAGGTGCCGCCCGCCAGATACAACAAAGTGCTGTGGTCCGGCATCAAGGGCGCGAAACCGTATCCGGCGCTGCCTCGCCGTCAGACGCTGGCCGGCACGGACGACTGACGCACGGCGCGAATGCGCGGGCGAGGCAGCGGCGCTGCTCGCCCACGCGCGCGCAGCGCGACGGCTTGGGCCCGGAGCTTGCGCCGGTCGGACACATCCCGGTATCGCGTGCGATTCCGCGCCGAACGATGCGCGCCGCCGCTTTCAGCGCGTGATGAACGGCGCAGCGGCATCCGGCGCCGTGCGCGCATGCTTGCGCTGCCGCAGCAGCGCGACGCGGCAATTCTCCCGTGCGGTTTCCTGGCCGTCGTCGTCGAGCAACACGAGATCGCCGCGCATCACGTTGAGTGTGATCACGTCGGAGCCGGCGTCGCCGAGGGCTTCCGGTGTATGGACCGAGCCGGCCGGTTCGAGCACCGTCGAGCCTGCGTGCGCGACCCAGTCGTATTCGAGATAGCGCCACGCACCCTGCAATGTGTAGACGAACACCTGCCCGTCATGGCGGTGGCGCGGCAGCGTTCCGCCCGCCGGCATCCTGAGCAGCGCGGTGAGCGTGTCCTCGGCCGCATTGATGTGCAGATACTTGATCGCGAGGCCCGGCAGGTCCGGGCTCATCGGCAGCCACGGCAGCGTGTCGCCGGGCAGGCACGAGATCGGTGGCAGGTCGGTCGGGAACGGAGCGGACGTCATGGCGGCAAGGAGTCGGCGAGGATCGCGGAAGCCGGCATTATCGCAGAGCGGCGCATAGATGCCGAGCGGGCGGCGGGCTCATGCCGCTTCGCTGCCTGGCCGCCGCTCACGCGGGTCACGCCGCCAAGGTGAATCCGCCGCTCACGCCGCCTCGCTGCCGCCGCGCACGACGGCCGTGGGCTGCGTTTGCGCCAGATGCCGCAGCAGCTTCGTCACCATCACGACGACCGTGAGCGCGAGGATCACGAAGAACACCGCGAGCGGCGTCAGCACCTGCACCGACACGAAGCCGGCGAGCCCCATCATCGCCGACGACACGAGCAGCAGCGCGCAGCCGAGGATCGCGCTCGTCAGGCCCGCGATGTGCGGGAACAGCGAATTGCCCTTGGCCATCAGCGTCGGATACATCGCGCCGGCGCAGAACCCCATCACGAGCACGGGCGCGGCGAGCGTCCAGATGCGCAGGCCGACCGTCAGCGCGAGCACCAGCATCGCGATCGACGCGGCGGCCATCACGCGCGTCAGGACATGCAGCCGCCGCTCGGCGGACGGCAGGCGCGGGCCGTGCACGCGGTTCGACAGGCCGCCCAGGAAATACATCATCCCGATGCCGAGCGCGAGGTAGCCGAAGTAGGTCGGCGGCTTGTGCAGCGTGTTCTGCACCATGAACGGCCCGATGATGTTGAACACGAGCAGGATGCTGTAGCACAGCCCCTGCGCGAGGAAGCAGCTCTGGAACACCGGGCTCGACAGCACCTTTCCGGCATTCGTCATCAGCGTGCGCGGCTCGAGACGCACCGGCCGCCGCAAGGTCTCGCGATAGCGCCACAGCACGGCCCACATCGCGAGCGAGTAGACGAGCAGGAACACGAGGCACGCCTGCCAGCCGAACCACGTCTGCAGGTGCGCGCCGATCACGGGCGCCACGATCGGCGCGAGCCCCCACGCGATCGACATGTAGGTGAACGCGTGCATCAGCGCCTGTCCGGAAAACGAATCGGTGATGATCGCCTTCGCGAGCAGGTTGGTGGTGGCGATCCCGAAGCCCTGCAGGCAGCGCGCGAGGATGAACGTCTCCAGGTTCGGCGCGCCGAGCGACAGCAGGCAGCCGATGGTGTAGACGATGAGCCCGAACGCGAGCACGCGCTTGCGTCCGTACGCGTCGGCAACCGGCCCGAACACGAGCTGGCCGAACGCATAGGCCGCCATGTAGCCGGACACGCTCGACTGGATCGCCTGCGGCGACGTCGTGAAAAAGCGCGCCATCGCGGGCAGCGCGGGCACGTAGATGTCGATCGCGAGCTGCCCGGCGGACGAGAACAGGCAGATCATGAACAGCAGGAAGCGCGGCGAGTTCGGCACGCGCGCGGCAGTGACGGCGGGATCGGGAATCGAGTGGTTCATGACGGCATCGGAGGAGCGGCTGCCGGCGCTGCGACGTCATCCTGTTCGGATGTCGAACGGGTGTGCGGCCGGCGTGATCGGCCTGTATTGTGCCTGTTGCCGCGCCGGTCTGCCCGATAACCATTGCGCGCGCAAGGATTGCCCGGCGATGCGGGCAGCGCGCGATCCACCCGATCAGCCCGGCTTGCCGGCTGCATGCGCCGCATCCAGGCACGACTGGAACAGCAGCGCGGCCCGCGACGGCCGCGGCGAGCGCCGCAGCAGGCTGACGAACCGGCACGCATAGTGGAACCGCTGCGGCGCGATCGCCTGCATCAGCCCCTTGTGCTCGAAGCTCTCCGCGTAATGATCGGGCAGGAAACCGAGATAGCGCCCCGACAGGATCAGCGTCGCGATCGATTCCTGGTCGGACGCGGTCGCGCTGCGCGTCAGTTTCGCGCGGTGGCTGAGCTCCATGTTTGGCGAGTGATAGCCGAGCCCGGCGAACGGATACTTGCGGATCGCGCTCCAGGTCAGGCGGCCGTGCGGCGCGTCGAACAGCGGGTGCTGCGTGCCGCAGTACAGCCGCATCCGCTCGTCGAACAGGTCGGTGTAGACGAGGCTGCCGGAACTGCGGTGGGCCGGAATGATCCCGACCTGATAGCTGCCGTCGATGATCCCGCGCTCGACCTCGTTGATCGACGCGACGTGCAGGTTCAGCGCGACGTCCGGCGCTTCGTCGGCGAACTGGCGGATCGCGTCGCCGAGGCGCGCGTGCGGATTGGTCGCCGTCTTGTCGAACACGGCGACGTGCAGCTCGCCGCCCATCCGGTCGTGAATCCCGTCGATCCGGCTGCGGAACGCCTCCATCGACGCGAGCAGCCGCAGCGTTTCCTCGTAGACGGTCTGCCCCTCGGGCGTCAGCGTGAAGCCCGCGCGGCCGCGCCGGCACAGCACGAGGCCGAGCCGCGTTTCGAGATCCTTCACGTGCCGGCTGATCGTCGAGATGCCGATGTTCAGCTCCAGCTCGGCCGCCGCCATCCCGCCGCACTGGACGACGCCCTTGAAGACCCGCAACAGCCGCAGGTCCATGTCGCTGAGCTGTCCGAGCAGCGCCCGGCTCTTCGGTTTCTTTGCTTGCATGATTGCGCAAGTGAACATTGATATTGCGATATTCAAAAGACTAATTGGCGTCCCGACAATGCGCAACATCTTCATCGACGAGGGGCGCGCCGCGCCGACCGACATGACCGTTCAGACCGCACCGCAGCAAGAAGAAGCTCTCCGCACCGACGCCGCCTGGCTCGACGCGCACTGGATGCCGTTTACGGCCAACCGCCAGTTCAAGGCCGACCCGCGGATGATCGTGTCCGGCCAGGGCGCGTATTACACCGACGCCGACGGCCGCAAGATCTTCGACGGCCTGTCGGGCCTCTGGTGCACGGGCCTCGGCCACGGCCGCGCCGAGATCACCGAGGCGGTGAGCCGCCAGGTCGCGCAGCTCGACTACGCGCCGGCGTTCCAGTTCGGCCATCCGAAGTCGTTCGAGCTGGCGAACCGGCTCAAGGCACTGACGCCGGACGGCCTCGACTACGTGTTCTTCACCGGCTCCGGCTCGGAATCGGCCGACACCTCGCTGAAAATGGCCCGCGCATACTGGCGCGCGAAGGGCAAGGGCACCAAGACGCGCCTGATCGGCCGCGAGAAGGGCTACCACGGCGTGAACTTCGGCGGCATCTCGGTCGGCGGCATCGGGCCGAACCGCAAGCTGTTCGGCCAGGGCATCGACGCGGACTTCCTGCCGCACACCCAGCTGCCGGAGAACCGTTTCTCGCGCGGCCTGCCGGAGCATGGCGCCGAGCTGGCCGACCGCCTGCTCGACCTGATCGCGCTGCATGACGCATCGAACATCGCGGCGGTGATCGTCGAGCCGTTCTCGGGCTCGGCCGGCGTGGTCGTTCCGCCGAAGGGCTATCTGCAGCGCCTGCGCGACATCTGCACCGCGCACGACATCCTGCTGATCTTCGACGAAGTCATCACGGGCTTCGGCCGCGCGGGCGCGATGACGGGCGCCGAGGCGTTCGGCGTCACGCCGGACATCATGAACGTCGCGAAGCAGGTGACGAACGGCGCGCAGCCGCTCGGCGCGGTGATCGCGAAGAAGGAGATCTACGACACCTTCATGGCGGCGGGCGGCCCGGAATACATGCTCGAATTCCCGCACGGCTACACGTATTCGGCGCACCCGGTCGCATGCGCGGCGGGCGTCGCGGCGCTCGACGTGCTGGTGAAGGAAGACATGATCGGCCGCGTGCGCGAGCTCGCGCCGCATTTCGAGGCGGCGGTGCACGGCCTGAAGGGCCAGCGCCACATCGTCGACATCCGCAACTGCGGGCTGGCCGCGGGCCTGACGATCGCGCCCGCGCCGGGCGAGCCGGCGCGCCGTCCGTACGAAATCGCGATGCGTTGCTGGGAGAAGGGCTTCTACGTCCGCTACGGCGGCGACACGATCCAGCTCGCGCCGCCGTTCATCGCGGAAAAGCGCGAGATCGACAACCTGGTCAACGCGCTCTCCGACGCGCTGAACGCAGTCGAGTGAGCCGTGCGCGGCACGCCCCCGATTACCGAATCACGAGCGAATCCGAATCATGAAACACGATAGCAACGTCACCTCCACTCTCGGCCACCTGATCGACGGCAAGCGCGTCGACGGCGGCAGCCGCGTCCAGCCGGTGTTCGATCCGGCCACGGGCGCATCGAACAAGAGCGTCATGCTCGCGGACAAGCCGACCGTCGAGGCGGCCATCGCGTCCGCGCAGGCCGCGTTTCCGGCATGGCGCAACACGCCGCCGCTGAAGCGCGCCCGCGTGATGAGCCGCTTCAAGACGCTGCTCGAGGAGCATGCGGACGAGCTGTGCGCGCTGATCACGGCCGAGCACGGCAAGGTGCTCGCCGACGCGATGGGCGAACTGCAGCGCGGCATCGAGAACGTCGAATACGCGAGCTACGCGCCCGAGCTGCTGAAGGGCGAGCACAGCAAGAACGTCGGCCCCGCGATCGACTCGTGGAGCGAGTTCCAGGCGCTCGGCGTCGTCGCCGGGATCACGCCGTTCAACTTCCCGATCATGGTGCCGCTGTGGATGTGGCCGATGGCCGTCGTGTGCGGCAACACGTTCGTGCTGAAGCCGTCGGAGCGCACGCCGTCGTCGACGCTGCGGATGGCCGAGCTGGCGCTGGAAGCCGGCCTGCCGCCGGGCGTGCTGAACGTCGTCAACGGCGACAAGGAAGCGGTCGACACGATCCTGACCGACGCGCGCGTGAAGGCGGTGAGCTTCGTCGGCTCGACGCCGATCGCCGAATACATCTACACGACCGGCTGCGCGCACGGCAAGCGCGTGCAGGCGCTCGGCGGCGCGAAGAACTTCGCGGTCGTGATGCCGGACGCGGACATCGGCAACGCGGTGAACGCGCTGATGGGCGCGGCGTACGGCTCGTGCGGCGAGCGCTGCATGGCGATTCCGCTGGTCGTCGCGATCGGCGACGAGACGGGGGATGCGGTGGTGGCGGGCATCCAGGCCGAAATCGCAAAGATGAAGGTCGGCCCGGGCGTCGAGCAGGGCGTCGACATGGGGCCGCTCGTCACGCAGCAGCATTTCGACAAGGTGACGGGCTTCGTCGAGGCGGGTGTCGCGGCGGGCGCGACGCTGGTGGTCGACGGCCGCGGCGTGAAGGTGCCGGGCCACGACGGCGGCTACTACCTCGGCCCGTGCCTGTTCGACCACGTGAAGCCGGGCATGCCGATCTATCAGCACGAGATCTTCGGGCCGGTGCTCGGCGTCGTGCGCGTCGCGTCGCTCGGCGAAGCGATGGCGCTGATCGATGCACACGAATACGGCAACGGCACCTGCCTGTTCACGCGCGACGGCGAGGCGGCGCGCTTCTTCAGCGACAACATCCAGATCGGCATGGTCGGCATCAACGTGCCGCTGCCGGTGCCGGTCGCGTACCACTCGTTCGGCGGCTGGAAGCGCTCGCTGTTCGGCGACCTGCACGCGTACGGCCCGGATGGCGTGCGCTTCTACACGAAGCGCAAGACGATCACGCAGCGCTGGCCGTCGGCCGGCGTGCGCGAAGGGACGGTGTTCAGCTTCCCGTCGAGCCGCTGACGCGCGGCCGCGATCGCGCGCGGCGCTCGCCATGCGGCGGGCATCGCGCGCGCCAACGCGCAGGCACACGGCCCGGCCGGGCGATCCGGCCGGGCCGTCGCATGTCGGGCGTCCGGGCGCGCGATGCGCTCAGGGCGCCGCGACGTGCCAGATGTTCCTGAAGCCGTCGCCCTTGCGGTCGCCTTTCGTCTGATCCTGCGAGAAGAAATACAGCGGCTTGCCCTTGTAGGCCCATTGCAGGCTGCCGTCGTCGCGCCGGACGACGGAATAGGGCGCGGCGGGATGGTCGGTCGCGCTCGCCCGGTACGGCGGCCACAGGCTCGGGCATCCGCCGGTGCAGGCGCTGGTGCCGGCATTGGCCGGGTCCTTGTCGAACGTGTAGAGCGTCATGCCGTTCGCGGCGACGAGCGCGCCGCCGGCGGGCATCGCCGGGGTCTCCTGCGCAACGGCGCTGGCCGATGCGGCGGCCAGCAGGATCGAGCAGGCGAAAAGCACGGCTTTCATGATGGTCTCCTTGTTCTCGGGCCGACGTTGAGGCCGGCCGCGCGCGGCGCCGGTCGCCTTCTCAACCATAGGCGGTTTTCGTCGCTGCGACGGCCTTTCGTCGAAGCGCGACCGTCGCCACGCATGGCCATGGCTATCGTCCGATCAATGGATGGCGCGGGCCAGGTGGGCGCACGGGATCGGGCCGGCAGAGCGAGGCGCGCAGCTCCCCATACGTGATGCTCCCGATGACGCGCGCCGCCGCGTTTGCCAGAATCGAAGCGCGCACCGGCGATGCCGAGCGCTTTCACGGAAAACGGGAGATGAGCATGAACGACGAAACGCTGAACATGAGCATTCGCAAGCTGCTGAAGTCTTTCGGCATCGCCGCGCAGCGCGAGATCGAGCACGCGGTCGCGCAGGCCGCGGCCAGCGGCGACGTGACGGGGAGCGAGACGCTGCCGGCCACGATCACGCTGGAAGTCGCCGGCCTGAAGCTGAAGGTCGCGTTCGGCGGCGACATCGAGCTCGAGTGACGGGGCCGCGTCCCCGGGGCGGACGCGGCCGGCAACGCGCGTTGCCCCGTTCCTGAGCGATGCCTTCCGGCGGCCCGCGCAAGCCCGCTATCGGCGGGAACCTGCGCCCGGCTGGCGCGGGCGTCAGAACGCCGGCACGGCGGCCGGCTCGGACGAGCGGTGCAGCAGCACCGGTATCGACTTCGAGGTCGGCGTGTTGCAGACGTCGCCGACGCTCGACAGCGGCACGAGCGGGTTGGTTTCCGGGTAGTACGCGCCGATGCAGCCACGCGGAATGTCGTACTCGACCAGCCGGAAATAGTTCGCGCGGCGCTCGACGCCGTCGTTCCACACCGTGGTCATGTCCACCCAGTCGCCATTCTTGAAGCCGAGCATCGCGATGTCGGCCGGATGGATGAACACGACGCGGCGCTGCCCGAACACGCCGCGATAGCGGTCGTCGAGCGCATAGACGGTCGTGTTGTACTGGTCGTGCGAGCGGGTCGTCATCAGCGTCATCAGGCGCTCGCCGTGGATGTGCTTCGCGCGCGCGATCGGCGTGTCCTGCTGGATCGCGTGCACGACGAAGTTCGCCTTGCCGGTCGACGTCGCCCAGTCGCGCTCGCGCGACGCCACGCGCAGGTGGAAGCCGCCCGGATGCGCGATGCGCGCGTTGTAGTCGTCGAAGCCTTCGACCACCTGTTCGATCGCGTCGCGGATCGTCGCGTAGTCGCGCGCGTAGCCGAGCCAGTCGACCTTCGCGTCGCCGAGCGTCGCATGCGCGATGTTCGCGACGATCGCGGTCTCGGACATCAGGTGCGGCGACGCGGGTTTGTTCATCCCGTACGAGATGTGGACCATGCTCATCGAGTCCTCGACGGTCACGCCCTGTGCGACGCCGGCCTGCGTGTCGATCTCGGTGCGGCCGAGGGTCGGCAGGATCAGCGCGTCGGTGCCGTGGACCAGGTGGCTGCGGTTCAGCTTCGTCGTGATGTGGACGGTCAGCGCGCACGAGCGCAGGCCGTCGAAGGTGCGCAGCGTGTCGGGCGTCGCCATCGCGAAGTTGCCGCCGAGGCCGATGAACACCTTCACGCGGCCTTCGATCATGTGCGCGACCGTTTCGACGACGTCGAGCCCGTGCCCGCGCGGCGGCTCGAAGCCGAACACCCGGCCGAGGCGATCGAGGAACGCATGCGACGGCTTCTCCTCGATCCCGACCGTGCGGTTGCCCTGCACGTTCGAGTGCCCGCGCACCGGGCAGAGCCCCGCGCCTTCGCGGCCGATGTTGCCGCGCATCATCAGCAGGTTCGACAGCAGGTGCACGGTCTGCACCGAGTGCTTGTGCTGGGTGATGCCCATGCCCCAGGTCGCGATCACGCGCTGGCCGTTCGCGTAGATGCGGGCGAGGCCCTCGATGTCCTCGCGCGCGACGCCGGATTCGGCTTCGAGCAGCGGCCAGCTTTCGGCGCGCAGGTCGTCGGCGAACGCGTCGAAGCCGAGCGTGTGCTCGCGGATGAAATCCACGTCGATCACGCGCTCGCCGCCTTCGGCGACGGCCCGGTCGTCGAGCTCGACCACATGCTTCGCGACGCCCTTGATCAGCGCGAAATCGCCGCCCAGCTTCGGCTGGATGAACGTCGACGCGATCTTCGTGCTGCCGAACGTGAGCATTTCGAGCGGATGCTGCGGGCTCGCGAAGCGTTCGAGCCCGCGCTCGCGCAGCGGATTGACCGACACGATCGTCGCGCCGCGGCGCGACGCCTCCCGCAGTTCGCCGAGCATGCGCGGATGGTTGGTCGCGGGGTTCTGGCCGAAGATGATGATGGTGTCCGCCCGCTCGAAATCGTCGAGCGTGACCGTGCCCTTGCCGATGCCGACCGTGGCCGGCAGGCCGCGGCTCGTCGCTTCGTGGCACATGTTCGAGCAATCGGGGAAATTGTTGGTGCCGTACATGCGCACGAACAGCTGGTACAGGAACGCGGCTTCGTTGCTGGCCCGGCCGGACGTGTAGAACGCCGCGTCGTGCGGCGAGTCGAGCCCCTGCAGGTGCTTCGCGATCAGCGCGAACGCGTCGTCCCACGCGATCGGCCGGTAGCGGTCGGTGCGGGCGTCGTATACCATCGGCTCGGTCAGGCGGCCGTGCTGCTCGAGTTCGTAGTCCGTCTGCTTCATCAGTTCCTCGACGGTGTGGGCATCGAAAAACGCCGGCGTGACGCGCTTGCTGGTCGCCTCGGCGGCGACCGCCTTCACGCCGTTCTCGCAGAATTCGAAGGTCGACGCGTGCTGCCGGTCGGGCCACGCGCAGCCGGGGCAATCGAAGCCGTCCGGCTGGTTCTGCCTGAACAGCGTGCGATAGTTGCCGCCCGCGACCCGTTCCTTGATCAGGTTGATCGCGACGTACTTGAGGGCGCCCCAGCCGGCGGCGGGGTGGTGGTATTCCTCGATCTTGCCCTTCGGTTTTGCCTTTTCCATGGCGTTGGCTCCATTGACGACCCGTCGCCAAGCCCCGACACCCGGGACTCGCCGCGCGAAATGTTCACTGGCTGGAATCGTAAGCGCAGACGGGGTGCGCGAAGGCGCACACATCCGGCGGGGTCGCAAGAGCACAGTTCTGTTAGCATCTCGGCGGCGCGGAATCTGTGCCGCGACCGGACGCCGCAGCAGGCCAGACTGCGAACCGTCGCGCGGGGAAGGGGGGCGATGAAACTTTACGAAAAGCTGGCGGACGATATCGAGAAACTGATCCGGCAAGGCGTGTACAGCTACGGCGATCGCGTGCCGTCGGTCCGGCAGACCAGCCAGCAGCACCGGCTCAGCATCACCACCGTGATTCACGCGTATCTGCTGCTGGAGAGCCGCGGCCTGGTCGAGAGCCGGCCCCAGTCCGGCTATTTCGTCAGCCTGAGAAGCGGCGACGGCGAAAGCCCGTTGCGCGAGCTCCAGCCGACCAGGCCGATCGCCACGTCGTCGTCGGTCGACGTGAGCCGGCTGGTGCTGTCGACCTTGCGCGCGATCGGCACCGACGATGCGGTGCCGCTGGGCTCGCCGTATCCCGATCCGAGCCTGTTTCCGTTCGAAAAACTGAACCGCTACGCGTACGCGGCCGGCCGCGACAAGACGCGCTGGTGCGTGACGGACGCGCTGCCGCCCGGCACGCCGGCGCTCGTGCGCCAGATCGCGCGGCGCTACCTCGAAAACGGCATGCCGGTCGATCCGAACGAGATCGTCGTCACGATCGGCGCGACCGAGGCGATCAACCTGTGCCTGCAGGCGGTCGCGAAACCCGGCGACGTGATTGCCGTCGAATCGCCGACCTTCTATGCGATGCTGCACGCGATCGAGCGGATGGGGATGAAGGCGATCGAAGTGTCGACGCATCCGGAGCACGGCATCGACATCGCGGCGCTCGCCGCGATCATGGAATCGCAGCCGGTTGCCGCGTGCATGGTGATGCCGAACTTCCAGAACCCGCTCGGCTTTCAGATGCCGGACGCGCGCAAGCGCGAGCTGGTCGAGCTGCTGACGAAGAAGGACGTTCCGGTCATCGAGAACGGCGTGTACAACGAGCTGTATTTCGGCGACACGCACCCGAGCACGTTGAAGTCCTACGATACCCGGGGGCTCGTCCTGCATTGCGGATCGTTCTCGAAGAGCCTGACGGCCGCCTACCGGATCGGCTGGGCGCTGCCGGGCCGCTATCGCGATCAGGTCGAGAAGCTCAAGTTCCTGAACACCCTCGCGACGCCGGCGATTCCGCAGCTCGCGATCGCGGAATACCTCGAACGGGACGGCTATGAACATCAGCTGCGGCGGGTCAGGAAGGCCTACGCGCAGCAGGCGAGCCTGATGCGCGCGATGGTGTCGCGGTTCTTTCCCGACGGCACCCGCATGTCCTGCCCGGCGGGCGGCTACGTGCTGTGGATCGAGTTGCCGCCGAAGGTCGATTCGATGCGCCTGTATCAGCTCGCGCTCGAGCGGGGCATCACGATCGGGCCGGGCTACATGTTCTCGACCTCGGATGCGTACCGGAATTTCATCCGGCTGAACTACAGCAGCCCGTGGTCCGGCGACATCGAGCAGGCGGTGATCACCGTCGGCAAACTGGTCTCGACGCTGGCCGGCTGACGCGGCGCGTGCCGGTGTGCGGCCCGATCGGAGGAGCACAGCTTGCGGGCAGCGCGGCGAGCACAGTATGCGGATCGCGTGTCAGGCCGGCGCGGGCCGGCGCGCCGCGGCTAGAATCGGCGCTGTCGCAACTGCTGTACAGGAAGGGCGAACATGAACGAACCGCAATCGGGACAGGCGGCCGACGCCGAATTCGACCCGGTCGTCGCCGTGGTTCTGGAGCAACTCTGGATGGCGTCCGCCGACGGTTCCGGCAAGCCGTGGACGCTGGCGAAGCTCGCAAAGCGCGCCGCGCTGCCGATGAGCACGCTGCGCCGGACGCTCACGATGCTGAAGTCGGCCGGCCTGGCCGACTTCGACATCGACGAGGAAGGGCGCGGGATGGCCACGCTGACCGGGCCGGGGCGCGCGCTCTGCGAGACGGTGGCGGGAGCCGGCTCCGGCCGCGCAGGCTGACGCCCGGAAGGCGTGCGGCGCGGGGCGGCGAACCGCCGAACCGCTGTCCGGCCGCGCGCGTCTCAGCCGCCGGTGACCGGCGGGAAGAACGCGACTTCGCAGTCATCGCGCAGCACGAACGTGCCGGCGACCATTTCCTGATTGATGGCCGTCCGGACCGGGCGGCCGGGGTGCAACGCATCGGCCGCCCGCGCGTCTCTCGACGCGAGGAGCGTGCGCAGCGAGTCTACGCTCAGCGCCGGCGCGTCGATGGTCATCACTTCCTGAGCGATGCCGAGCTGTTCGCGAATGCTCGCGAAGTATCTGATGGTCAGTTTCATGCGGGGCCTCTTGCTGTCAATGTCGATGCGTGCGGAGGCTGCGTCAACCCCATCGCCGCATCGTGTGTTCGTCGCGCGATGGCGCGCGGGACGCGCCGGCCATCAGCCGCCCACCAGCGACATGCGGACGGTCGGGTAAGCCTTGCCCGACCCGGGCTTGCGTCGGGTCGCGCGACGCTCGGAGTAGCGGTCGTCGCGGCGGGTCCAGACGGCGCGGACCGCGTCGGCGAGCTGCGCGGCGGATGCGGCCTCGGACAGCCACGGCCTCAGGTCGGTGCCCTGTGTCGCGAACAGGCACGTATAGAGCTGACCGTCGGCCGACACGCGCGCCCGCGTGCACGAACCGCAGAACGGCTGCGAGACGCTCGAGATGAAGCCGACTTCGCCCGAGCCGTCCGCGTGCCGGTAATTGACCGACGTGCCGCCACGTTCGGGCGTGTCGACCGGGATCAGCGGGAACGCCGATTCGACGATGTCGCGCGTCTGCGCGGCCGTCAGCACCTTCGCGCTCGACCAGAAGCTCGCGCCGCCGACGTCCATGTACTCGATGAACCGCACCGCGATGCCGGAACCCTTGAACAGGCGGACGAGCGGCAGGATCTGGCTGTCGTTCACGCCGCGTTCGATCACCGTGTTGACCTTGAGCGGCGCGAGCCCGGCCGCGTGCGCGGCGTCGATGCCGTGCAGGATGCGCGACACCGGCACGTCGACGTCGGTCATGCGCCGGAACACCGCGTCGTCCACCGCGTCGAGGCTCACCGTCACGCGGCCGAGCCCGGCGTCGCGCAGCGCGCGCGCCTTCTCCGCCAGCAGCGTGCCGTTCGTCGTGAGCGCGATTTCCATCGGCTTGCCGTTCGCGGTCGTCAGCGCCGCCAGCCGTTCGATCAGCGTTTCGAGCCCGCGCCGCAGCAGCGGCTCGCCGCCGGTGATGCGGATTTTTTCGACGCCGAGCGACGCGAATGCTTGCGCGGTCCGGACCATCTGCTCGAACGACAGCCGCTCGGACGACGGCAGGAACGGGTAGCCGGCGTCGAACACGTCGCGGGGCATGCAGTACGTGCAGCGGAAATTGCACTGGTCGATGACCGACAGGCGCAGGTCTCGCAGCGGGCGGTCGAGCCGGTCGGCGGGATTCACGATGGCGGAGAGCGGGGCGCGACGGGGTGCCGCGTCCGCGGGTAATGCGGGGGCGATGGCGTTCACGATCGGTCCGAGGGTCCGGGTCAGCATGCGATTTCCTTTCGGGCAGGTCAGGTCAGCCGATAGCGCAGATCGGGCCGGGTTTCCGGCGGCGCAGTCTCGCCGCACAGATCGAGGAGCGCGCGCTCGATGTTGCGCGTCATCGCGTCGAGCGCGAGATTGTTGGGCGCGACGCCGAACGGTTGCGCGATCTCGCTGGCGATCGCTTCGAGCGCGATCAGCGTGTAGGACACGAACGTGCAGACGAGCGGCGTCGCGAAGCCGATCGAGTCGACCAGCCCGTACGGCAGCAACGCGCAATACGCGTAGACGGTGCGGTGCAGCAGCACGCCGTACGCGAACGGAATCGGCGTCGATGCGATCCGCTCGCACCCGCCGACGGCGGAGCCGAGTTCGTTGAGCTGCGTGTCGATCGCCCAGAGCTGGCTGTCCGACAGCGCGCCGCTGCGCTTCAGGTCGCCGATGCGGTGGCGTGCTTCGTTGAGCAGTGCGATCGGCGTGAAGATGCGGCCGGTCGCTGCCGCCGCCGCGTACGGGCCGAGCAGTCGCGTGAGGTCGGCGGTCGCGTCGGTTCCGCGCAGCTGGTGCTTGAACGCGTAGACGAAGGCGATCATCAGCCGCACGAACGCGGCGCGGTCGAACACGGCCGGATCGTCCGGCGTGTAGGCGAGCACCTGCGATGTCAGCGCACGCGAGCAGATCAGCAGGTTGCCCCACAGGCGGCGGGCTTCCCAGAAGCGCTCGTAGCTGACGTTGTTGCGGAACGCGAGAAAGATCGTCAGCGCGACGCCGCACAGCGTAAACGGCGCGGTGTTCAGCGGGATTTTCTCGCCGAACAGGCGGCCGTGCGTGAACATCGCGAGCACGCTGATCAGCGCCATGAAGGCCAGTTGCGGAATGATCGCCTGCAGCACCGAACCGCGCCAGACGAACAGCATGCGAAACCAGTTGGGTGCGGGTCTGACGATCATGGCGGGTAGACGAAATAAAGTCGTTCGGATGCGGTGCGTGCGCTGCCGTGCGCAGAGCCCATGCCCGGTGTGTGGAATGACGCCGATGACGGCAGGCGTGCGCGATGGTCAGAGATTAGGGGGATTCGACGCAGGCGGGCAGGCACACATCGGCCGACGCGGCAGGAGCACAGTTGCCGACGGGACAGAGCAGGCCGAGGCGGCGGGAGCACAGTTTCCCGGGGTCGGCTCCGGAATCGGCGGGAGCGCAGTTGTGCCGGGGGAAAGACGCCAGAGGCGGCGTCATCGGCGCGGCGGCCGTGGTGCTCGGCTGATCCGGCTACGGGTGCTGGCCAGTCATGCGCGCGGACAGGCGCGAGGCGGCGTGCGCGTCACGCGGTTCGACGCATGAGAGGCTCGGGGCGGCATGCGCGTCACGCGATTCGACGCATCAGGAACAACGCTTTGCTGGATGGACTGCGGGCGGTCGGAGGGCGACCGGGGCGGCGGGACGAGCGGGGGGCGAGGCGGAAAGGTGCCGCGTCAGGCGAGGCGGCGCGGGCGGGATGTGTCGATCCGGCGGAAGCCGGAAAGCCCCGTGGGCGCTTTCCGGGCCATCTCGTCGCGGAACGAGGTCATGCTCAGCTGCCGAAATAGATGTTGCAGAAGCTCACCGGGCCGACGCACGCATTCGGATCGTCCTTGCTCGACTGGGCCGACGGGCGGCGCTCGATGCGGCCGTGGGCAGGTTGGACGGACTCAGTGCGGTTCGCCTGTTGCGTGGCGTTGTCCGCGGGAGCCGATTGCGCGTGCGCGACGGCGGCAGACAGCGACAGGGCAACGAGGGCGAGGTGCAGCGGCTTCATTCGATTCTCTCCAGGTGACGCCGTCTTGGTGGCGGCGATCAAACTATAGGCTTGCACTGCCTAAAGATTAATCACCTGGAGTGGATAGCTTATTTGCTCACCGAAGAAGGATGTCGCGTACGCGGCATCAGCGGCGGCGGTTGAACGGTGCGTCCTTGTCGATCAGCGCGCTGCGGATGAAGTGCAGGCAGCCGATGATGCGCTGCATCCTGTGGCGTTCCTCGGGAATCGGGTACCACTCGTGCGTGGTGTGCTGCACCGCGCGGATCGCGAGGTTCACCGACTTCAGCGTGCGCGCGTGATGGCTCGGCGTCGGCTCGTCGAAGAACTGCGGCAGCGTGTGCAGCACGAGATGAATCGCCTCGACCCAGCGCAGCGTCGGCTCCGGGTGCACGGACGTGAACGCGTCGAGGTCCGCGCGCAAGTCGATCACCGCGTGGCCGACTTCGAGCGTCGAGAGCATCCAGCTCAGCGCATCGCGATGCTGGCGGGTACGCTTGACGAGCAGCGTGCGCAGCTGCGCCATCAGGTCGTGCGTGCTCGACTGGAAGCGCTGGTCGAGGCCTGTGAGCGAGCCGTCGCACGCGAGCGCCACCTGACGCCGCAGGTCGTGCGTGATCTTGCCCATCAGCCACGGCATGTGGGTTGGGAACGCCACCGCGAACACGATCGACGAGGTGAGCATCGCGATCACCACCGCGAGGCCGTTGTTGATCAGCAGGTCGGGCGTATACGAGATCACGTTGTCGGGGCCCGCGAGCAGGCAGAAGAACACCGCGAAGCCGACCCCGTAGCCGGACAGGCCCGGCCGCATCGCGAGAAACGCGCCGAAACCGAGCGTGGGTGCGAGCATCGCGCACAGCAGCGGGTAGCCGTCGATGTTCGGGTACACGTAGCACAGGTACAGATAGCCGACGAGCGTCGCGCCCGCCGCGCCCACCGCCATCTGCGCGACGAACTTCGGCGCGCGCGGCGACGTCGAGCTGAGCGCGCACGCGATCGCGGTGCCGATCACAGCGAGCGAGCCGCTCGGCCATTCCGACGCGATCCAGAATGCGCTCATCGCGCCGACCGCGATGATCGTCCGCAGGAACGTGAAGCCGACGAAATAGCGGTTCGTCTTCAGCGCGTACTGGGTGACGGAGCGCTCGAACGCGTGGCTGTCCTCGCTGAGCGACGCATACGTGTCGGTGTAGCCGAGGAATTCCCCGGTGAAGCGGTACATCAGCTCGACCGCGGTGTCGAAATCGAGCAGGCCGCCCGCCGCGTGATCCTCGATCGCGCGGCGCGACGCGCGCGCCCGCTTGGGCAGCGCGTTGTGGAACTGCCGCAGGTCGGCCAGCGCACCGCCCGGGCGGGCCGGCCCTTTCTTCAGCTCGTCGCGCAACGCGGCGATCAGTTGCGCCAGCTCGTCGACATACGGCGTCAGCGCGTCGAGCACCACGTCGACCTGGTTCGCGCGCAGCCGCTTGGACAGCTGGTGCAGCGCGTGCAGCCGGGTACACGCGTTCATGAATTCGCTGTTGAGGCGCGCGAGACGGCGGTTGCGCGCGCGGATGTGCGGGTCCTCGAACGACGCAAATGCGCGGTTGGATTCGAAGCCGACGATCTGGTCGACGAAATCGGCGAACTGGCGCTCGAACATGCCGCGCTCGATATTGCCGGCAAGCGCGCTGGCCGCGAACGTCGCGAACTTGAGGTGCCGCGCGTTCAGCGAGCGTATCAGCGCCTTCGCGGAGCTGAGCGGCAGGATCAGCCCGCTCACGGCGCCGGAGCAGAAGATCCCGACCGCGACTTCGCCGGCGCGGGTCAGCGCGGACTGGAACAGCGCGTTCGGCGTCATCACGGCCGGCAGGCCGATCAGCGCGGCCGTATAGCCGGCGAGCACGAAGCCGTACCAGCGGAAGTGGCGGTTACGCACGGCCAGCGCGATGCAGCCGCCGATCCACAGCGTGATGCCCGCCATGTACAGCTCGGGCTGCTGCGCGAACAGCCCGCCGAGCGCGAGCGCGGCGACCAGGCCGACCGAGGTGCCGAGCACACGGTAGAAGCTCTTCGCGAAGACCATGCCGCTCAGCGGCTGCATCAGCACGAACACGGTGGTCATCGCGATCCGCGGCTGGGACATTTCGAGCCGCATCGCGATGCCCATCGCCATCAGCGCGGCCATGACCGTCTTGAACATGTGCAGCCAGATCAGGCCGTCGCTCGTCGCCCAGTCGCGCGCGAGATTCCGGAAAAGATCGAGCCTTTTCGCCCATCGTTGCAATTCGACGGAATGTTGCTCAATCACGGACTGTGGCTTCATGAAATGGGTCGGTACGCACGGCGGCGCGGCAATGCGGCCTGGCCTGCACGATCGCACCGGTTCGACAGGGGAGGCGCCGATTGTAGGAGCGCGCCGCTTTTGCATTAACGTGGCGACCGGGAAACGACAGTTTCTGCCAGAGCAACAATGTCACGCGTGGAGTGAAGGAAAATATCGACTCTACAGCAGGTTTCTATCAGAAATGGATACGCTTCAGAACATGCGGGTGTTCGCGCGCGTCGTCGAGGCGGGCAGTTTCACCGCTGCCGCGCAATCGATGAATTCGACGACGGGGGCGATGTCGCGCGCGGTGTCGGAACTCGAGGCACGGCTGCGGACCCGCCTGATGAACCGCTCGACCCGGCGGCTGGCGCTGACGTCCGCCGGGGAGAATTATCTGCGGCGCTGCCGCCAGATCCTCGCCGATGTCGACAAGGCGGAGGAGGAGGCGAGCTGCGCGCACGAGCGGCCGGCCGGCGTGCTGCGCATGCACAGCTTCGCGAGCGTCGGGCACCATTACGTGCTCCCCGCACTGACGCTCTATCGCCAGCAGTACCCTGACGTGTCGGTCGAGCTGACGCTGTCGCAGCGGATGCCCGACCTGTTCGACGGCACGAGCGACATGGCCGTCGTGACCGCGTCGTCGCTGCAGGATTCGGAGCTGGTGTCGCACCTGCTGGGTTCGACCTTCAGCATCCTGTGCGCATCGCCGGATTACCTGCGGACCCACAGCGCGCCGCAGCGCCCGCAGGAGCTGATCGAGCACGACTGCCTGACGCTGCAGACACCGGCGTTCCCGACGCACGAGTGGCTGCTCGAAGGCGCGGGCGGCGTCGAGCAGATCCACGTCAGCGGCCCGGTGCAGACCAATACCGCGGAATCGCTTGCCCTCGCGATCCGCGAGGGGATCGGCATCGGCATGCTGCCGCTCTACGCGGCAATCGACGCGCTGTGCGACGGGACGCTGGTGCGCGTGCTGCCCGGTCACACCCTGCAGAAAATGAACATCTATGCGCTGTATCCGTCGCGCCGCTTCGTCGACGCGAAAGTCCGCACCTGGGTCGAGTTCCTGCGCACGCACGTGCCGGGTGTCGTCGCGCGCGACGTGGCGATGCTGTCGGCGATCGATGCGCAGTCTCAACCCGAGCTTCCGCAGCAGGAAAGCGAACTGTCCGTTTCGTGCTGAACGCGCGTTCGGCGTTGCCTTTTCGTTCCGGCCTGCCGCTGCCCCGCGCGTGGTCTCGCGCACGGGCGGCGGGCCGCATTTCATTGCGCCCGCATGAGGGCCGCGTTCGCGGGCCTGCCTGATTCCACGTGCACTGCCTCGGCCGGCCCGTAGGCGGCTTCGTCGCTGTCGCGCTGCGCGAGGCGCTTCGCGTCGAGGCGTTGCCGGGCGGCCATGAGGTCGTTCGGGTAGTCGCCTGCCTCGCCGCGCGCGGGGTTGTAGCCGACGGATTCGAGATCCTTCAGCTCCTGGATCACCTGCGCGCGCGTGGCCGGCGGCGCCGACGATTGCGCGAACGAGGCGACCGGCGCGGCAAGCAGCATGGCTGCGGCGGCAGCGGCAACAAACGATTTCACGGCTCTCCTCCAGTCATTGGATGCGGTTCGTTGCGCCGATGCGCTCGAACGGTCGATGAAAGTCTACGGAGCCGCAGGGCCTGCAAAAAGTCCGTTTCCCGTCAGGCTGCGTTCCAGAACCGACAACATTGGCGGCACGCGTCGCCCACGGAATATGTCGATTCGTTTCCTGATAATCTGCCCGGACTCAACATGACGGCCCGCGCGGCGCTCCCACCGCGCGGCGCGGGCCTCGCATCCGACGCCGGGAACGGACATGAACCTCTTCAATGCAACGCTGCGCGGCCGTGACGGCCTGTTCACCATCGCCACCGCCGCCGGCGCGATTACCCGGGTCGACGCCCAGCCGGGCCCGCTGACGCCGGGCGGCGCCGGCGCGGCGCAGCCGTGGAGCGCCGCGGACATCGACGCGGGCGGCCGCCTCGTGATCCCGCCGCTCGTCGAGCCGCACATCCATCTGGACGCGGTGCTGACGGCGGGCGAGCCGGCCTGGAACATGAGCGGCACGCTGTTCGAGGGGATCGAGCGATGGGCCGAGCGCAAGGCGACGATCACCCGCGACGACACCAAGGCGCGCGCGCACGCGGCGATCGGCATGCTGCGCGACCACGGCATCCAGCACGTCCGCACCCACGTCGACGTGACCGACCCGTCGCTCGCCGCGCTGGAAGCGATGCTGGAGGTCAGGGAAGAGGCGCGCGGGCTGATCGACCTGCAGATCGTCGCGTTTCCGCAGGAGGGGATCGAATCGTTCGACGGCGGGCGTGCGCTGATGGCGCGGGCGATCGAGATGGGCGCGGACGTGGTCGGCGGCATTCCGCACTTCGAGAACACGCGCGAGCAGGGCGTCAGCTCGATCCGTTTCCTGATGGACCTGGCCGAGCGCACCGGCTGCCTGGTCGACGTGCATTGCGACGAAACCGACGATCCGCAGTCGCGCTTTCTGGAGGTGCTGGCCGAGGAGGCGCGGGTGCGCGGGATGGGCGCGCGCGTGACCGCGAGCCATACGACCGCGATGGGCTCGTACGACAACGCGTATTGCTCGAAGCTGTTCCGCCTGCTCAAGCGCTCCGGGATCAACTTCGTCTCGTGCCCGACCGAGAGCATCCATCTGCAAGGGCGCTTCGACACCTTCCCGAAGCGGCGCGGCGTCACGCGCGTCGCGGAGCTGGATCGCGCCGGCATCAACGTGTGCTTCGGGCAGGATTCGATCACGGACCCGTGGTATCCGCTGGGCAACGGCAACATCCTGCGCGTGCTCGACGCGGGGCTGCACATCTGCCACATGATGGGCTACGACGACTTGCGGCGCTCGCTCGACTTCGTGACCGGCCACAGCGCGAAGACGATGCATCTCGGCGAGCGCTACGGCATCGAGGCCGGGCGGCCCGCGAACCTCGTCGTGCTCGACGCGGACAGCGACTACGACGCGCTGCGCCGGCAGGCGAAGGCGATGCTGTCGATCCGGGCGGGCGAGGTCATCATGCGGCGCGAACCGGAGCGCGTCAGTTATCCGTCGCTGACGCAGTGACGCGCTGACGCGGAGTGGCCGCGCGGGGCGGCGTCACGCCCGCCCGATGCGGCTTCGCCGGTGCGCGAGCCGGCCGGCGGCGCCGGCAATCCCGTTGCGGGCGCCCGCGTGCGTCACGCGTCGACCGGCATCGCGCTGGTGCACTTGACTTCGTCGAGACACACGCTGGAATGCACGCCGCTCACGCCGGGAATGCGCATCAGCGTCTCGAGCAAGAACGTCGACAGCCCTTTCAGGTCGTGCGCGACGACCTTCAGCACATAGTCGATGTCGCCC
The DNA here is from genome assembly GCF_000687455.2 of Burkholderia sp. lig30. Taxonomy (GTDB): domain Bacteria; phylum Pseudomonadota; class Gammaproteobacteria; order Burkholderiales; family Burkholderiaceae; genus Burkholderia. The sequence continues at coordinate 25,180 of NZ_JGVW01000033.1, read as the reverse complement.
GTTACCGAGAAACATTCCTGGATCTGCGCGAGATCCGACACGAATTTCTGGAATTTCGACAGGTCGCGGATGTGGCCGCGCTCCATCGTCACGTGGACGAACGCGGTCACGCCGAAACCGAGCGTGTCGGGGTCGAGGCGCGTCTCGTAGCGGCGGATCGCGCCGATTTCCTCGAGGCGGCGATGGCGCCGCAGCGTCTGCGCGGGCGACAGGCCGACGGCCTTCGCCAGTTCGAGATTCGTCGCGCGTCCGTTTTCCTGCAGGATGGCCAATAAGTGGCGATCGATCCGGTCAAGATCGGCTTCAGGCATTTTTGTTTCCTAGTCTGTCTCCTGCATGCAATCTTATCTCATAATGTAGGGTTTGCATGAAGGGCTTACGAAACCCGATTTCGTCGCGGCAACGCTAAACTGGGCGCCGATTTTCGTGTGCGACCGCCGCTGGCGGCGTGCGCGGCATCCGGCGGCCCGTCAGGCGGCGGGTTCGCGCGTGACGGCGGAGGCGGATGCCCGGCATGAGAATCGGCAGTCCCCAACCCGGCGGCCCCACGAACGGCCGCTGGCAGAGCAAAACAGCGCCCGGCACACCGAAGGCGCGCCGCTTCCCCGGGAGGCGGACAGAGTGGAGAAGACATGGTTTCTGGACAAGAGAACGACGGCCTGAAGCGCGGGCTGAAGAATCGCCACATCCAGCTGATCGCGCTAGGCGGCGCGCTCGGCACGGGGCTGTTCCTCGGCATCGCGCAGACGATCAAGATGGCGGGGCCGTCGGTGCTGCTCGGCTACGCGCTGGCCGGCGTCGTCGCGTTTTTCATCATGCGTCAGCTCGGCGAGATGGTCGTCGACGAGCCGGTCGCCGGGTCGTTCAGCTATTTCGCCGACAAGTATTGCGGCCATTTCACCGGCTTCCTGTCCGGCTGGAACTACTGGGTGCTGTACATCCTCGTCAGCATGGCCGAACTGTCGGCGGTCGGCATCTACGTGCAGTACTGGTGGCCGGGCGTGCCGACCTGGATCTCCGCGCTGGTGTTCTTCGTCGTGATCAACGCGATCAACCTGACCAGCGTGAAGTCGTACGGCGAGACGGAATTCTGGTTCTCGATCATCAAGGTCGTGGCGATCGTCGGCATGATCGGCTTCGGCGGCTACCTGCTGGCGTCCGGCCATGCCGGCGCCGAAGCTGGCGTCGCGAACCTGTGGCAGCACGGCGGGTTCTTCCCGAACGGCGTGTCCGGCCTGGTGATGGCGATGGCGGGCATCATGTTCTCGTTCGGCGGGCTCGAGCTGGTCGGCATCACCGCGGCGGAAGCGGACGATCCGCAGCACAGCATCCCGCGGGCGACCAACCAGGTGATCTACCGCATCCTGATTTTCTACATCGGCGCGCTCGGCGTGCTGCTGTCGCTGTATCCGTGGGAGAAGGTCGTGTCCGGCGGCAGCCCGTTCGTGCTGATCTTCCACGCGCTCAGCAGCGACGTGGTCGCGAACGTGCTCAACGTCGTCGTGCTGACGGCCGCGCTGTCGGTGTACAACAGCGGCGTGTACTGCAACAGCCGGATGCTGTACGGCCTCGCGCAGCAGGGCAACGCGCCGAAGGGCCTGCTGTACGTGAACCGTCGCGGCATCCCGCTCGCGGCGCTCGGCGCGTCGGCGCTGGCGACGGCCGCGTGCGTGCTGATCAACTATTTCATGCCCGGCAAGGCGTTCGAGATGCTGATGGGCCTCGTCGTATCGGCGCTGATCATCAACTGGGCGATGATCAGCCTGATCCACCTGAAGTTCCGCCAGGCCAAGCGTGCGGATCGACAGGAGACGCGCTTCAAGAGTCTGGGCTATCCTTTCACGAATTACCTCTGTCTGGTGTTCATGGCGGGCATCCTCGTCGTGATGTACCTGACGCCGGGTCTGCGCCTGTCGGTCTACCTGATTCCGGTCTGGCTCGCGGCGCTCGGCATCGGGTATCGCTTCCGCCAGAAGAATGCCGGCTACGCGCTGCGTGATCGTGCGCCGGCCCAGCCGCAGTAAGGCAGTCAACGCGATTTTTCATTGAGTCCGATAAAGCCATGTTCGAACACATCGACGCCTATCCCGGCGACCCGATCCTCACGCTGAACGAAAACTTCCAGAAAGACCCGCGCACCGCGAAGGTCAACCTGAGCATCGGCATCTACTTCGATGCCGACGGCAAGATCCCGGTCATGCAGGCCGTGCGGGAAGCCGAAACGGCGCTGCAGCGCGACATCGGCCCGAAGCCTTACCTGCCGATGGTCGGCATGGCGCCGTATCGCGACGCGGTGCAGGCGCTCGTGTTCGGCGCCGACCACCCGGCGCGCGCGTCGGGGCGCATCGCGACCGTGCAGACGCTCGGCGGCTCGGGCGCGCTGAAGATCGGCGCGGATTTCCTGAAGCGCTACTTTCCGGACGCGCAGGTATGGCTGAGCGATCCGAGCTGGGAAAACCACCGCTTCATCTTCGAGCGGGCGGGGTTCACGGTGAACACGTACCCGTACTACGACGAGGCGACGGGCGGCCTGAAGTTCGACGCGATGCTCGCGGCGATCGACGCGCTGCCGCGGCGAAGCATCGTGCTGCTGCATGCGTGCTGCCACAATCCGACCGGCGTCGATCTCGATGATGCGCAGTGGCTGAAGGTGATCGACGTGCTCGAGGCGCGCGAGCTGCTGCCGTTCGTCGACATGGCGTATCAGGGCTTCGGCGCGGGCCTCGACGCGGACGCGTTCGCGGTGCGCGAGCTGGCGCGCCGCGGGCTGCCGGCGCTGGTCGCGAACTCGTTCTCGAAGAACTTCTCGCTGTACGGCGAGCGTGTCGGCGGCCTGAGCGTGATCTGCGAAGACGCCGACGCGGCCGACCGCGTGCTCGGCCAGCTTGCGGGCGCGGTGCGTTCGAACTACAGCAACCCGCCGATCCACGGCGCGAAGATCGTCGCGATGGTGCTCAACACGCCGGAGCTGCGCAAGGCGTGGGAGCAGGAGCTGGCGTCGATGTGCCGGCGCATCGCGAAGATGCGTCAGTCGATTCATGACGGCCTGCGCGACCACGTGCGGGGCGAAGCGCTGACGCGATACGTGAAGCAGCGGGGGATGTTCACCTACACGGGCCTCGCGGAATCGCAGGTTGAGGCGCTGCGTGAGCAGCATGGCGTGTATATCCTGCGCTCGGGGCGGATGTGTGTCGCGGGGCTGAACGACGCGAATGTCGGGGTGGTTGCCGACGCGATCGCTGCGGTTCTGAAAAGCGGCGTTTGAATGAGGGGGCGGGCAGTGTGCCGCCCGCGTCCTGCCGCGAAAAACCGGCTGCCGTCATCGGGACGGCAGCCGGTTTTTTTTCGGCTTTTTTCGTGGATTTTCGGGGAGAGGCGCTTGTCGACCGATTCTGTTGAAAAACTCTTCGACCACGGCTACGGCGAGGTTTTTGGGGGTCCTCTTACCCCCAACCGATGCTCACGAGGCGCTTGTAGGGCGATCTGAGAGGTCGATTTTTCGCGAGCCAGTCCCGCGGCACGAGAAAAGGAGTTTTTCAACAGAATCGACCCATTACTGCCGTTGATTGCCACCTCAGGCGTAGGACAGCTTCCGAGGTAGAACGGCCATCAGGCTCATTCAGATAATCGGTCAGCCTTCCGATTTCGTTTTCTGACGAGAATGTCGAGGACGGCCATGAGCGAGCTGTGACCGTACGTAACCTGGCTTCAGGGGGCGTCTGGTGAGTAATTTTTGAGATCCCAGTCGTTTTTCCGCACGAGATCCTGGAATTTCAGAATGGATCGTGATTGCACTTGGCGTACAAATTCCGAGCCTGTCTGTGCTTCCACATTCATGTATTCGTTTATCCACGTCTTTTCGTCGATACCAGTCGCGGGACTTCCTTTCAGATTGGCGGTGGTCATTTCAGCAATACGCCGAGCGCGTGAAATTCCTCCTTGGACAACAGCGTATGTAATGATCGCGCGGGCAAGCTTGGTCCTCAACGACAATTCATCGGCAAATTTGGCGCCCGAAGCGGTCGCACTGGTGATACCTTCAAGCTGATTGATGAGATTGGTTGTTTCCGGAGGCGCGGCCCCACCCGCAGCCGGCAAAGCCGCACCGCTCCCTTGTTTGCGATTCTTGAGATAAGTGCTCAGCTTTGCGACAGTAGAGGGCTCGCTAATCAACCCAGAGTCAAGCAAAAACTGTAAATTCTCGGCTGCTTTGTCAGGATTGTCTGTTTTGATCATTTCCAGGATTCGGGCCTGCTCCGACTTCTGCGAATCAGCAGCCCGTTGTAAGTGCGCGTTAGTGTAAGCGAGGATGGCGTTGCCGCCTGCGGCAGCGGCAGCGGCTAGAATTGCGACAACCAACGGGCTTCGCCAACGTGACGCCGCTTGTTCCTTCCTTTGCAGGTCAAGTTGGGCCTCTTGGGTCGACTGAGCTTTTTCCTGCACGGAAACTTCACGATCGCGAAATGCTTTTTCGGCTTCCCACTTGACGCGATCGAGCTCTTTTTCATTCGACGCCTTATCAACATCACTTGGGGTAGATGCCATTTTTTTCACCGATTCATATGTATTGCAGTTATCTTAGGCCCCCCCGCAGCGAACTTACAACGACGAGGGCGCCGTGCCAATCCGAGCGCCTTCCAAGCAATCTTCTGCCTCGGTCGCAAAATAGCGCATCGCCGGCAACCTTTGTTCTGCAACGTCGGGGATACCCCGGTCGCGGATGATAGGCACCGAAGCGCCGGAGATGCCGGCAGCCATGGGTTCAGCGATTCGCTTGATTACATAGTCTCCAGCACAAAGAGGTTTGCACTCGCAAATCATTTCTTCGTTTTCTTCCGCGGCTGGATATGAGCTTCTACTGAGCCCGCGAGCTTTTGCACTTGTTTTTTTGTGACACTCGTGGGTTTGCTCAAAGCTTCGCCTGCTGCGTGCTTCACGGTTTTGCTCGTCTTCGTCGATTTCGTTGCCATGATGTGTCCCCGTTGTAATTGGATTGATCATAGGTAAACCATCCGCATAACCCAAGGATCAGACCGTAGCACGGCGTAGATGATTGACGGGCAAAGGGCCGCTATCAGTGCGGACCTAACGTTTGAGTGTCCGTATGAGCGCTCTGGTGAAGGGCCGTAGATGGCCGACTTCCGCCTGATGCGGTCGGCCGAAGCCGACCTGCATCAGCCCTTCGGAGTGGGGGAACAACAAGGGGTTTTGGGTTTCTGCCTACGCAATGTGAAGTGGGTTCGGTGGTCGTCGCAGTGAGTGGGCGCGCGTGGGTTGGAGGGGCCATCAAGCTGTTTGGCCTACTGTCAAAGGCTCAGGGCCCCGGCGGGTTAGGGGTGGGGTAGGTGAGGGTGCTGCGGTTGGTCCCGCCAAAGGTAAGGTAGTAAGGCGTTTGCAGCGGGCCACCACTCGCCATCGGTGCGACGAACACGTCGTATGCTTTCGTGCTCACATCGTACCGACGCACCGATCCAGTATCCGGCCCGTTCCCTGTGATCGGCACGAAAAGCTTGCCGTCCGGGCCGAACAGGAGAGCTTGCGCATAAGAGCGGGCGGTGTCTGACACACCGGGTGGGTCGAGATTAATCTGGTCCACGAAGGCGCCAGGCGTGCCCCCGCGAGGACCTTGGAAAATCAGGATCTTGTCGTTGCCGGTCGCTCCCGATTTGAAACTGGTGATGTAGAGGTTGCCATCCGGCCCGAATACCAACCCTTCTGGGCGTTGGAGGTCATTTACGCTGTCAACGAAGACGTCGACGAATTGACCGTCCAGGGTGAAGCGCAGAACCTGCCCTCCGACTCGCGTTGCGGTGCAGGGATAGTTGGACACGTAAAGTCTGGCATCCGGCCCGACCACAACGCCGCGAGGGTGGAACTCACCCGGGGAGTTCGGGGTTGGTAGGCTACACGTCCCAAGTGGCGTGGCAGCGGGCGGAGCATAGGCGCCGATAAAAGTCCCGTCATTCTTGTATTTCAACAGCCGTCCAGGGAGTACCGGCTTATACTGCCGGGACTCAGTGCTGAACTCGGCCACGAACAGGGTACTGTTGTCGATACCAACAATGATGCCGCGCGGCACGCCCGGCGCATTCGGGTCGCCGTTGGTGACGATCCGATTTACGAGGCCATTCTGGTCGTACTCCAGAATGTCGCCGTTGGTTGAGGTATTAACGTTCTGGTCCGAAACAATCAATTCGCCGAGCCCCGCAAAGACCAGTCCCATAGGCCCGCGCAAACCGCCTACCGACTGTTTCACAAAGGTTCCCTGGTACTGACCGTCGGTGGAGCGAAAGCGTTTCACGGTACTGTCACCGTTATCGCCAATATACAAAGAGTCTTGGGCATGTGATGGAGGGCTATGGCCGAACTCAAGCGCCATTGCGAGCAGCACGCTGATTGTCAGCGTTACAATCCTGGTGTCTTTTGGCATGGCAAACTCCTTTTTGTTGGTGCGGGAACTACTATGTATGTAGAGTTAATGCTGGCGTCTAATGGTATGGACGCCCCCACCTAAAACGGCATCGATGTACCAAAGTGGAAGTGTCAAAGCCACCACCTGAACGAGAGGCGGCGTCATCATGAAGATTAAGAAAATCGGGATCGATATGATTCAGGGTGCCTCTTCACCTGCCTTGTCGGGTACGACTACAAGGTAATCAATCGCGCTAAACGCAGGCCCCTGTGCCGGATTACCGGAGTCACCTAAAACGACCCGATTTCCTGTCCGTGGGTTCACCCGGAAGAGTTTTGTTGCGGCGCCGATTCCTGCGCCCATGATCATGTTTCTGTCCTGATACAGGAATGCGCGGGTATAGTCGACCGCGGAAGCCGATTCGCCGACCACCTGGTCGCTATCGTTGATCGCGCCAGCAGAACTGTAGTCCCCACCAGAAGGCGTACCCAGATCCTGTATGGCAAGCGCGTAGGCCGAGGCCGGCTGGCAGGCCTGAAAAGATATCAGGGCGAAGATCATCACGGCGCGGGAAATGCAATAACCCACGCCGGATCGCTTGCATTCGGATGGCATTGCCCACTCCTTCGGGCAGAATCGCGCTACTCGCCCGGTAGCCGAGAAGGCGAATTCGGTGGTGTGGGCGGGGCAACAACTAATGTATCGACGCAAGCCCCGGCTGGATCGTTGGCTCACCGGCCAAGCGATTTCGATACAAGCATGAATCACACCATGGCCGCCGACTCAAGGATTCCGGATTTTCGGCCTCCAACTCGCGTCAAAAGCGTTTCAGCAGAGAAACGCGACGGGCGGGAAGCACATGCTCGTCCATGGCGTCGAAGTCCCGAATGTCCTGAAAGCGACCTGACGCGGCCTGACCAGCACCGATACCCGAAGGCCAGCAAGGCCGATGACGCGACAAACATGATCATCGGAGGAGCGGTCCGGTACCTGAGTGAAGCCGACGTTCGAATGTCCGCCTGAGCGCGCGGTCAGATGTCCATAGATGGCCGAACCCGGAAGTTCGTCGTCCGACGACGATCATGCTTCGCGACTCGGCCTCGAATTTCCGTAGTCGACCCGTAAGGGACCTTCAACTCGCCCAACAGCGGTCGTTCAAAATGTTGCATCATTGGCAGCGTAGTCAACAACCCCGGCTGATTGCGTACAAGTCAATGTCGCCAGACGAAATCAATGCAGGATGCTCCGAGCTGTTTGATGCGTGGTGCGAACGTCGTGCTGTTCGCCCTTTGCGACATTTACTCTCAGCATGGCCACTGACGAGTGGCCTAACCGACGATTGGGGTGCACTTCGTGAAGCCTTACGAGCATTGCGAGCAGATCGTCGTACAGAGATTCCCGATACGGAACTTGGTCAAGTGGATGATTTGATCCGCGCTGTTGACCTAGTCGTCTTTCGCCAATGAATTGCCTACCGACCAGCGCCGCTGGAAATCCAGGCTCGAACGACGACATCGACAGTGGCCACCACCGTATCCCAATCGTCAGGATCGAGTCCATGTGCATCAATCCCGTTCAGCGCTTTGGCAGCCAGTTGGTTCGAGCGGGCGGTCGAGATATTAAATCGCTCTTGGATAAGCGTCGCCGTTCTTCGCAGGGTGTCCGGACTGTAGCGTTCAGTCACTGGCATTCACCCATTTATTGAGTCTTCTCGCAAGGTCATAAATCTCGCATCGAAGTTCGTCGAAGCGCTCATTGTCGTCGTGGGGGACCAACACTCCGGTCTCGTCGCTGGTCCGCTGAAGGACAACATCGTTGAGGCTGCCCATCCCCCCGTATGCCGACAGTAGGTGTTCCACGCCGTAGCCATCATGGAGGAGAATGAGCCTCGCATCTTTGGCCAACCAATCTGCCCAATGAATTTGGCCGTACAAGCGCAGCAATTTTTCCGCTTCGCGAAGCATCTCGGCAAGTACTTCAACTTCTGAGGTCATTGATACCCCTTAATCGGCTGTTCCGTATAGCGAAGCTCAATCCGAACGCAGTGGAGTTGACGAGGTCGAATGGTCAAAGCTCACCGCCCGGCGCCCGATGCCGCGCGCCGTTTCCGCGCAGAAGCGAGGGGCCGAGGACATCTGTCACTCAGCAACTCGGACGCACAAATTCCAGCCCGAATCTCACGTTGTAGGCAAGGAAGCGTCCTTCGGGCGTTATGAGGAGGCCAGCAATATTCTCGCGCTGAAAGTCGTCAAGACGCGATTCATCGTTGATACCAAGGCTCACATTAAAGGCACCGTTTTCCTCGATTACCACCTTGTGATCATAGTTCACAACCGCCCCGAAACAGGTAATCTCGCCTCCGTCGACAACTAGTGCTGAATGCAGATCATCGGCACTTACCCAGCGACCCTGCATTTGCTGTGGCAGCGGCTCATCACGTCCCAATCGATTCACTGTTCCCCCTCATGCGCGAGTGTGATTGTCGACGATATAGGAGGCGGTGTCGAATGTCCCAAACTGGCCGCATCCGGACCCACGATGCCGTTGGACCTACTCGGGCGACCGTCCGGGGCCCGGACCGCAGACATGAACCCTGAATGGATCGTTGACATGGAGAAACTCCAAGTTCCCAAACCTTCGCGTAGCGCGGCAGAATCTTGCTCGAGTATCTATATCCAGCCAGACCACCGTTATGAGGAAGCCCGGGTTCCCCGGCGAATGAACTGCTGTTCGATCACCGTGCTTCCCCACTGATTGCCCGGCTCCTCGTGCGCCAGCTCAAAACCGAAAGATTCGTAAAGCCGCCGTGCGGCATCCAGCCCCTTGAACGTCCAGAGTTGGGTGGCAGCGAATCGTTGCCTGTCGCAAAAGGCCACGGCCTCTGCCAGCAGCTGGCGACCCACTCCGCTTCCACGGCAGCCATCGTCCAGAATGAACCAGCGCAGATGGCTCTGGTTGTTGCCCAAGTCCTGCCCGTCGATGGCGATGGAGCCGACAATCCGGTCATTTTGAGTCGCCGCCCAGATTTCATTACACGGCTCGTCAAGGCGGCCGACAAACTCGGCTACGCCACTGGCCACTTGGCATTCGAAAAACTGCCCGAAACCGGAGTGCCGGGAATAGAACGCGGCGTGCATTTCGGCCACGCGCCCGACCAGTCCCGGCCGGTAACCCGAGCTGACCTGAATCGAACGAGGTGAGGCCTCAGCCGTTCCGAGGCGACAGGCCGTCAGGGCTTGAGCGTATGCACTTAGCCCTTGGGCCACCGCTTGCCGCTGCGACGGGTTCAACTGCTCAAGCGCGGTTGTGACCTGCATTCGGCCGTAGGCGTGAATCTCCGCAACCGTGTGTTTACCTTGTTCTGTCAGGAATAACTGTTTGACGCGGCCATCATCATCACCGGCAGCTTCCCCCAGTTCCCCGGCCTGGATGAGCTTGCCCACCATCCGGCTGACACTGGATTTTTCGAGCCCCAGAACCTGCACGAGTTGAGCCGCCGTCATGGAACCGCTTGCCCCGATTTCCAGCAACGCATGTACTGCCGAAGGAGAATAGTCGGTGCCCGCCAAGGTAGCCTGCATGAACCCCAATTCGCGGACCATCATGCGCGATGCTGCACGAATTTCTTCAATTAGGGATGGATCGGTGCTCATTTGCGGAATCTCCTCATCGATATGGTTGCATCGTACAACAATATGGTTGCGCGATACAACCATGTTGCTGGGAGATTTGACGGTCGTGCGTATTTGCCGCGAGTAGGTAGGTGCTTTAGTGCCGATTGAGTGCAATGCCGCAAACGAGCCAGGCAGAAATCGGCAGGCCGTCGCGCGGGATAAGGGCTCGTCATGGCCGACTGCCGTCCGGCGTGGGCGGCTGCACCTGACCTTTACGGTCATACGCAGTTGCGATAACCCGAATGCCGCTCCCGAGGTAGAGCGGTCGCTTGAGTGCCCGTCCATGCGCGGCGGCGGACGAGCGGATGTGGCCGATAGCCCGCTTTAACTGCAGCGCTTGCAGGCGGGGCCGATCCGATCTCCGCGACGCGCCGAAAACAACGCGCCAGCATGCGCTAGCGCAAAGAGTGCCCGACAAAGCGCTGGTATTTTTACGGGTTTTGTTCCGCAAACCTACGCCATGAAGCGCCCAACACTCCTCAGCCCCGCCGGCTCGCTGCGCGCCTTGAACTACGCTCTCGCATACGGCGCCGATGCGGTGTACGCGGGCCTGCCACGCTACAGCCTGCGCGCGCGCAACAACGAGTTCCGCAACACGGGCTTCCTCGGCGAAGGCATCGAAGCCTGCCGGGCCGCCGGCAAGCGCTTCTACCTGACCGTCAATCTGATGGCGCACAACCGCAAGGTCGACACCTTCATCAGGGACTTGAGCGATGCGGTGGCCCTTGGCCCGGATGCGCTGATCATGGCCGACCCCGGGCTGATCATGATGGTCCGCGAGACGTGGCCCGACATGCCGGTCCACCTTTCCGTGCAGGCCAACACCGTCAACTACGCCAGCGTCCGTTTCTGGAATTCGATCGGCGTATCGCGGGTGATCCTGTCGCGCGAACTCTCGCTCGACGAGATCGCCGATATCCGCCAACGCTGCCCCGATACGGAACTCGAAGTCTTCGTGCACGGTGCGTTGTGCATCGCATATTCCGGCCGCTGCCTGCTCTCCGGCTACTTCAATCACCGCGACTCGAATCAGGGCACCTGCACCAACGCGTGCCGCTGGAGCTATCGCATGACCGAATCGGAACTGACGGCTGAAGGCGAACACGTGCCGCGCCACGCGGCAGCGGATCGCGTGTATCTGCTGGAAGAAGAAGCGCGCCGCGGCGGCGAATGGATGGAGCTGTCCGAGGACGAACACGGCACGTATCTGATGAATTCGCGTGACCTGCGTGCGATCGAGCATGTGCAGCGACTGGTCGATATCGGCGTCGATTGCCTGAAAATCGAAGGTCGCACCAAGTCGCATTACTATGTCGCGCGTACCGCACAGCTCTATGCGCGCGCCATCGACGACGCGGTCGCCGGCCGCCCGTTCGACGCGGGGCTCATTGGCCGCCTCGACGGCCTCGCCAATCGTGGCTACACCGACGGCTTCCTGCAGCGGCATCGCTCCGAGGATTATCAGAACTACGCCAGCGGATCCTCGGGTAACGCGCGTCAGCAGTTCGTCGGCGAATGGCTGGCTTATGACGCGGCGACCGGGCTGACGACGCTCGACGTGAAGAATCGTTTTGCCGTTGGCGACGTGCTGGAGATCGTGACGCCGGACGGCCCGCGCGACGTGACCTTGACTCGCATGGACAACATGGAAGGGCAAGCCTGCGATGTCGCGCCCGGCAGTGGCCACACGGTGCGGGTCGATATCGGGGAAACCGGGCCGATGACGCTTGTGGCCCGATATGTCGCGGATGGTGAGTAGGCGCTGAACCCGAGGATCTTCCGCACGCGCCAGGATGCCCGCACATGGATGAACCTCAAAAAAGCGCTTATAAGAAGCATATGGGCACTTCGCCGCCTCATTGTGCTACATTTATGAGGCACAAGGAGACGCCTCATGGATTGCACCCTACAGATCTTTCTGGACGATCGCTGGGTCGACTGCGCCCAGATCGAATTCGACGGTGGACTTTGCCAATGGAATTTCCAGGTGATGTATGCCGTCGAGCATATGGACGCGCCGCTATCGTTGGCCGAGCCAGTCGATATGGACATCCGCACGGCGCGGACCATGCCAGCCTTCCTCTACGATCTCGTCCCGCAGGGGGGCGGTCGCCGATTCCTGCTGGGCGAGCTGCAACTTCCGGACGGTCCTGAAGCGGACTTTCCGTTGATCTGCGCGGGCGCCTTCAATCCGGTCGGCCGCATTCGGGTCGCAGAAGCGGTCGACTACTTTGAGGCGCACGTCGCGCGGCACCCGGACGCGCGCGGCCTGCCCGGCATGACGATCGACGATGTCACCGGGCGCAGCGCGGAATTCACGGAAAGGATGCGCTTGCACGGGATGCTGGGCACAGGCACCACGGGTGTCCAGGGCGCTGCGCCGAAATATCTCCTGACGCGGGATCGGGCGGGCCTGCTGCACGGCGATGCGGTTCTGCCCGATGCCGATGCTACCCGGCATCTGATCGCGAAACTGCCGCGCGGGAAGAGTGCGGCCGACGAGAAGGTTCTGCGCAATGAAGCGGCGTATATGCGGGTGGCCGCTGCGCTCGGTATTCGCACGCATGCGGATTTGCCGACCCTTCACGGGGACGTTCTGCTGATTCCGCGCTTCGACCGGATCGCGCGCGACGGGAAAGTCGTGCGACTCCATCAGGAAAGCGTGGCGTCGATTCTGCGGCTGTCCGGCTTCGATCGGCGCCCAAGTCTTTTCGAGGTGGTCGCCGGGATTCGCCAGGTCGTGACCGATCCCGTCGCCGAAACGCTCGAATTCATCAAGCGCGACGTGCTCAATCTTGCCATGCGCAACACCGACAATCACGCGCGCAATACGGCCGTGCAACTCATCGACGGCGAGGTCCGGCTCACGCCCCTGTTCGACTTCGCGCCGATGTACCTGGACCCGGAAGGCGTGCCCCGAACGCTCAGGTGGTATCACCCCGATACCCGGGTTGAGCTGACGGACTGGGGCGACGTGCTTGCGGCATTGCCTGTACCTGACCACGAACGCCGGATGCTCGCGCTCGGAATGAGTCAATTCGGCGCGCAGATCGAACGCCTGCCCGACATCATGGAAGAGCAGGGCGTCGACCGCGACATCATCGCGTTCCTGACACAGTCCATCGATGCGCAGGTCCGACAACTGAACGCCCTTTAACCGCCAGAGCCCCATCATGCCCCGTCGGAACCCGCTGACCCGTGACGAGCAGAACACCCTGCGCCGCGCCTTCTATGAAAGGATCGAGCGGGGCGACATGAGCATTCCCGAGGCCTTGAAGGCGATGCGCGGAATGACCGGCCTGACACAGGAGGAATTCGCCGCGCACCGGGGCGTGAGCCGTCGGGTCATCCAGGACATCGAGCGCGGGACCGGCAATCCGACCGTCGATTCGCTCAACAGCATTGCGAAGCTTTTCGGCCTGCAAGTGGGTTTCGTTCCGATCCGGCGAAAAGAAACCGCTTCGCCGACCTCGACCTGACGGCCGGCGAAGCGCTCAGCTCGGCAGCAGCGAGCCGCTTCGAATCGGCTTGGCCCCGGCGATGGACGCGACCTCCATCCCCGCCGTGGCGAAGCGCGTGCGGTGCCGCGCATACAGCACGCCGACGATGGCGCTCCTGATCGTGGCGACGCGCCCGGTCAGCGGGTCGACGACATCGGCGATCTCCTGGCCGGGCTCGACCCGGACGCCGAGCGGCGTGCGGAACACGAGCACGCCGGACATCGGCGCGCGGAGCGACTCGGTGCCGGCGAACGGCGTGGCCGCGAACTCGAGTGGCGGCAAGGGGGCCGGCGTACCGTCGATGACGCCCCGGTACGTCAGGTATTCGACGATCGCGTTCGCGTCGCGCTCGGCATACGCGTAGGTCACGTCCGACTGGCCGCGCAGCTCGATCGTCACCGAGATCGAGCCGTTCGGAATCGGATAGCGCTCGCCGTAGCGCGCACGCAGCTCGGACCAGCAGAAGCTGTGAATCTCGTCGAATGGATTGCCGATCGAATTGAGCGCGAACAGCGAGGCCTTCGCGTCGAGATAGCGCGCGAGCGGCTCGACATCGGGCCACAAGTCGGGGTTCGTGAACAGATGCATCGCGGCTTCGAAGTCGCAGTGCAGGTCGAGCACGACATCGGCGTCGTACGACAGACGCTGCAGCGCGAGGCGCTGCGATTCGAGCTCGGTGGCCGGCGTCTGCTCGTCGAGCGCCTCGCGCATGGCGGCGCGCACGGCGAGCAGGTTCTGTTGCGCGTCGCCGGTCAGGCGAGGCTCGATGCGCGGGATCACGAGCTCGGCCAGATCGTGGAAGTTGCGGTTGAAGTTGGCCGCGGTGCCTGTTTCGAAGCGGCCGATCAGCTGGCCGAGCAGCCGCTGGTTGAGGCCGATCGGATTGGGTACCGGCACGACGACGATTTCGCCGCGCAGCCTGCCTGCCGCCTCGAGCGCGTCGAGGCGCTTGCGGAGCTCCCATGCGACCAGCATGCCCGGCAGCTCGTCGGCGTGGAGCGACGACTGGATGTAGATCTTCTGCCCGCCGGCCGGGCCGTAGTGGAAGCTGGTCAAGTGACGCTCGGTGCCGAGCGTCGGGGAAATCAACGGATGGGTCTGGGTTTGCATGATGGCTCGTTGGCTGTCAGGAGCCGTACACGTCGAACGAGAAGTACTTGCCTTCGATCTTCTTGTAGGTGCCGTCCTTGATCATGTCGGCGATCGCCTTGTCGATCTTCGTCTTCAGGTCGGTGTCTTCCTTGCGCAGGCCGATGGCGGCGCCGTGGCCGAGCGTCCCTTTCGGGTCGCTCAGGTCGCCGCCCGTGAACTCGAAGCCTGCGCCGCGCGCGGTCTTCAGGAAGCCCATGTCCGCCTGCACGGCGTCTTGCAGCGCCGCGTCCAGACGGCCCGCGATCAGGTCCCCATAGACCTGGTCCTGGTCCTGGTAGGACACGACCTTCACGCCATTCGGCGCCCAGCTGGTCTTCGCATAGGTTTCCTGGATCGAGCCCTGCTCGACGCCGACCGTCTTGCCTTTCAGCGCATCAGCGGTCGGCTGGGCAGTCGAGCCCTTCTTCGCGACGAGGCGAGTCGGCGTGTGGAACAGTCTCGCCGAGAACGCGATCTGCGCTTCACGCTGCGGCGTCATCGACATCGACGACAGCACGCCGTCGAACTTCCGTGCCTTCAGCGCCGGGATCATGCCGTCGAACGCGCTTTCGACCCAGACGCATTTCGCGTTCAGGCGCTTGCAGATCTCGTTGCCCACGTCGATGTCGAAGCCGACCAGCTTGCCGTCCGCGCTCTTCGATTCAAACGGGGGGTAGCTCGCATCGACACCGAACCGGACGGTGGACCAGTCCTTCGCGGAGGCGGAGGTTGCGATCGCCAGGATCGCCATGCACAGGGCAAGTTTCTTCATTGACGTAAGGTTCCCGAAGGGTGGTTGGGTGCCGCCGAGGAGGACGGTGGCGGGTTCAACACGAGGTGCTGTGCCTGCGAGTTGTATATACAAGATACGGAATCAAAATATTGGGAGGAAGTAGGGTTTTCGCTGAGGATGAGTCGGGGAGCGCCAATGCTGGCGATGGATGCGGGTGAGGCGGGGTCTGGCTGGGAAAAATGGAATGCGTGTCGACGGTCTTGTTGTATAGACAGCAATCTTCCCGACGAAAGCGTGACGAAGGTCGGTTGCGTAGCAGGCTGTGTCGTGTTGGAAAACACCTTGGGAGGCCATGGCCATGGAATTGGCGGCCGCCGGATCAGCGAAACGTTGCACTTGATTCCAGAGACCGTCGAGTGCCAAGGGAAAAGAGCCCCGACGAATTTCAGGGATTTTTCTTTACGCGTTGGGGCGCCATCTGGACTCGAATCGACTTAAGCGGTTTTTCAGGCTGTCGCTTCTCGCTGAAAATCAATGCGTTGCCGGACTCGGGTTCACGGTATCGAAAATCGGGGAGTGCCGGTCTGAACGACTGAAAACAAAAAAAATACATTAATTTCCACTGCATGGCCTGCAATAGCATGAGCCCTCAAGAACAATGGACGCAGCACCGCATCGCGATGCGCGGTCTTCGAATACTCGGGGCAATAATGAGAACCGGCGCAACAAGCAGGCCATTCGTGATTCCGAAAACCATTAGAAGAATTGTTTGCGCATGCGGGGGCGCCCTTGCAGGGCCGGCAATTGCGCATTGAGTCGCGCAGGCTGAATCCCGATTCTCATTCAATCTCTCGCGTTGCATGCAGATTTGCTTTTTCCGGGCGATCTGCGATGCGGGGCCCAACACAGGTCGGCGGCGCCGGACGGCCCGACGCGCCTCCGCGGCTCTGAACGCTACGGTGATCAAAATGGCTCAAACCCGCGTTATTACCCGGCTGGCAGCCGGTTTCGGCGTCGTGCTCGCCATGCTCGTCGCCCTGTCCGTGGTCGGCATGGCCGGCATGGCCAGCATTCGCAGCAAGCTGGACGACATCGTGCTCATCCACGACGCCGAGACGATGCGCGCGACGAACCTGCGCAGTGCGGTGAGCGGTATCGCCATCGCCATCCGCAACATGGCTGTGATGACCAATGAAAGCGATGTCACGGCGGAACAGTCGGCGATCAAGGCGCAGGAGGCTTCCTATGCTGAAAACTATCGCGCGCTGGGTCGTCTGTTTGACGCCTCGCCGCTCACCACCGGGGAAGAGCGCCGCCTTTTCGCCGCGCTGCGTGACCAGGAGGCGCAGACATTGCCGCTCGTCGAGAAGGAGGCGATGAACTGGGCGCTTGCCAATGATCAGGATGCGGCATTAAAAGTGCTCGTGCACGAAGTGAGGCCGAAGCAGGTCGCATGGCTGTCCACGCTGGACCAGTTGCTCGCGCTTGAGCAGGGCCGCGCGCGCGATGCGGCGGATGCCGCGTCCGCGACGTGGTCGCGTCTTGCGGTGGTCACAGTGGCCGCCGTGATAGCGGCGCTCTGCGCGGGCGTGGCGGCTGCGATCCTGATTACGCGCAGCATCTTGAGGCAGCTCGGCGCCGATCCGGGCGACGCGCAGCGTCTCGCCGGCGAAATCGCTGGCGGAAACCTCGCGGTGGCGGTGGCGCTTCGGCCGAACGACAGTCGCAGTCTGATGGCCTCGCTCGAATCGATGCGCTTGCAGCTCATGTCGATCGTCGGACAGATCAAGACCTCGGCGGAATCAATCGCGGTGCGCGCAGGCGAGATCGCGGCCGGCAATACGGATCTTTCGCAGCGCACCGACGAGCAGGGCGCAGCGCTTGAACAGGCCGCGGCCAGCATGGCCGAACTGACCGCCGCCGTGACGCAAAACTCGGCCGATGCGGCGCATGCCAGCAGCATCGCCCGTGCCGCTTGTGAAGCGGCGGGGAGGGGCGGCGAGGTGGTCGGGCGCGTGGTATCGACCATGGAGGACATTGCGGGAAGCTCGGCGCGTGTCGCGGAGATCATCGGCGTCATCGAGGGCATTGCGTTTCAGACCAACATCCTCGCGCTCAATGCGGCGGTCGAAGCAGCGCGTGCCGGCGCCGAGGGGCGTGGCTTCGCCGTGGTGGCCGGCGAGGTGCGCACGCTGGCCCAGCGTAGCGCGGATGCGGCGAAGGAGGTCAGGGCGCTGGTCGGTGAATCGGTCGGGCATGTCGAGGCGGGGTCCCGCCTCGTTGCGGATGCGGGCGAGAGCATCTCGGGACTCGTGCGCTCGGTGCATGAACTCACCGACATCATGGGCAATATCGCGACTGCGTGTGCCGCCCAGAAGAGCGATATCGAACAGGTCAATCGCGCCGTGACGGAAATGGACGAGGCGACGCAGCGCAACGCAGCGCTCGTCGAGCAGGTGGCCGGCGCCGCGCAAACGCTGGCTGGCGGCGCAGGCGGCCTGCGCGAGGCGGTGGCGGTGTTCAACGTCGCCAGTGCGCACAGCAACGCGCGGCACGAAGTGATTGACGACGACGCGCGTTTCGCCATACAGGCAGGCAGCGTAATGCGCGCCGGTACTTTTGCGTCAAGCTCGTAGCTGGGCGCCTGACCCAGGGGCGAGTTCCGCCAACCCGCGTTACCGCATTCCCCCACTGGCGACGATATGCTCCCCCGTCAGCCATCGAGCATCGTCCGATGCAAGAAAAACGACGGCCGACGCAATATCATCCGGCTGTCCCACGCGGCCGAGTGGCGTCTGGCCGACCGCAACGGCCTCGAAATCCGATCCGATGACCCCGGCACTGTGCGTACCCTCGGTCGCCACCACGCCGGGATTGATCGCGTTCACGCGGATCTTCCTCGGTCCCAGCTCGCGTGCGAGCACACCGGTAATCGCATCCACTGCGCCCTTCGTACCGCTATAGACGGCGCTCGCCGGTGGCGTAACGGTCGTCACGACCGAACTGACGTTGATGATGCTCGCGCCCTCGCCAAGATGCTTGACGGCCGCCTGCGTGGTGAGCAGCACGCCGAGCACGTTCGTATCGAACTGCCTGCGGTATTGCGTCTCCGTGATCTCTTCGATCGGCGCGAACTCGTAGACGCCAGAGTTGTTGACGAGTATGTCGAGGCGACCGTAAGTTTCGATCGCCTTGTCGACAATACCTTGCGCATCGGCGGCCTTCGACACGTCGCCGCCTACGGCAACCGCATTCCCTCCGGCCGTAGCAATCGCGGACACGACCGCGTCCGCACCCGCCTTGCTGCTCGCGTAGTTGACGACCACCGAAGCCCCTTCGGCCGCGAGCGCCTTCGCGATAGCGGCACCGATACCTTTCGACGCGCCCGTGACAACGGCTACCTTTCCTGCAAGTTTGCCCATGATGTTTCCCTCAGCGTAAATCGCACTGTCGATTGGAACCGGCGTCTTGACCTCCACAAAGCAATCGGCCGGCGATGAGCCAGAATGTAGCGATCCGTGCCGCTGCGATAAAGCAGCCTTGCACGAATTGACTGGCAGGATCACCCGAACAATCGGAGTAAGCGGGCGCAGAATCTCCAAAGGCATGGACCGCAACGACGAATACTCAATGGGATGGTCACCCCCACCCTGCGTGCGGCACGCCTGTCGCGCCCGCCCGCGCCGCGGTACGATGTGCGACGAAAACCTCAAGTCGAAGGAGCGCACCGCAAATGACCATTCGAATCGTGCAACTGGGCTCGCCTCGCGCGCCCGACGAGGGCCTGCGGATCGGCACCGTGCGGCGGCCGCCGCGTGGCGTGCCGAAAACCGAGTTCGCGTCGCGCGACTACTACGACGTATGGCTGCCGACGCTCTCTCCGAGCCCCGAGCTGGTCACGCAGGCCCAGGCCGCCGAGACCGATGCGGACTGGCGCGCGTTCGCCCGCAAGTTCCGCGCGGAAATGAACCATGGCGATCCGGCGAAGGTGCTGGACGTGCTGGCCGCGCTGTCCGCCACCACGCATTTCTCGATCGGCTGCTACTGCGACGACGAGCGGCGTTGCCACCGCAGCATCCTGCGCGAACTGCTCGCGGAGCGGGGCGCGGCGGTCGAGCCCGGCACGGCGTAAGCGCCAGCCTCCGCGCACGGGCTGCCGTCCGGCGCCCCCGCGCACGGGCCGCATCCCGCCTCCGCCGCGCACGACGCGGCATCCCGGCCGCAGCCCCCCGCATCCTCGCGCCATCCCGTGTTCCCGAACCAGGGCCGATCCCCCGCAATTGACCCATGTCAACGCCCCGTCAGCCCAAGCAGCGATCATGACATCTGCCTCCGGCAGTCGCACCGGAACGCCCCCCGTCGCCTTCAAGACATCGGGCAGCGACCGCCGGCCGTCTGGATGGAGACCTTGATGATACGAAAGCAATACCGGATCGTGCTCGCTGCGGTGAGCGTATTTATCGCCCTCGGGGCGCTTGGCGGCGCGGTGCACGGCCTCCTGTTCGACAACCAGCGTGTGTTCAAGTACGCTGTTATCGCGCTTGCGGCGGGCATTACCGCGTTCGTCGCATTGCTCAATCCCACTGCCAAAGACGAGCGCTGACACGCGCCGTCCCGTTTGCGCGGGGCGATCATGAAAGGCATCCTGCGGCTTGCGTTCAAGCTGCTCGTGAATGACAGCGCCAAGTTCACCGCGTTGATCGTCGGGATCACGTTCGCGGTGCTGCTGATGGTCGAAATGACCTCGCTGTTCTCCGGAATCCTGAACAAATCGTCGTCGACGGTGATCAACATCGGCGCGAAGGTCTGGGTGATGGACCCGGCCGTCCAGACGATCGCCAACAGCATCGGCATGCCGGATTACGTGCTCGACGCGGTGCGCAGCACGGAGGGCGTCAAGTACGCGGTGCCGCTGTATTCGGGTGTGGCGCTCGTGAAGTTGCGCAGCGGCACGTATCAGGCGGTGACGGTGATCGGCCTCGACGACGCCAGCCTGCTCGGGCGCCCGACGATGCTGCAGGGGCGCATCGAGGACATCTACGCGGAAAACGGCTTCATCGCGATCGAAGACACCGAGTTCCGCAAGCTCGAATACCCGAAGCTCGGCACCGATTTCGAGCTGAACGACCATCGCGGCGTGATCGTCGGGATCGCGAAGGTCGCGAGCAGCGGGCTGTTCGGCACGCCCACGCTCTACACCACCTACACGCGCGCAGTGCAGTACATCCCGTCGACGCGCTTCACCACGTCGTACATCCTCGTCGAGCCGAAATCGGCGGCCGCGATCCCGCACATCAAGGCGGTGGTCAATGCGCTCGGCTACGCGGCCTACACGCGCGAGGAGTTCGTCGAGCGCATCTCGCGTTTCTACAAGTACGAAACCGGTCTCGGCACCAACATCCTGCTGATGACGACGATCAGTTTCATCATCGGCCTGTCGATTTCCGGGCAGACGTTCTACACGTTCATTCTCGAGAATCTGGAGAAATTCGGTGCGCTGAAGGCGATCGGCGCAAAAAATCGCGAGCTGGTCGCGATGATCCTGTTCCAGGCAACCTTCACCGCGCTCACCGGCTATGGCCTCGGCGTCGGCCTGTGCGTCATGCTGATCACGCTCGCCAAGCTGCGCATTCCGGACTACGCGGCGCTGATCACGTACGGCAATCTCTGGCTCGCGTTCGCGATGGTGGTCGTGATCGCGGCGCTGTCGAGCTACATGGGCGTTCGGCGCGTGTTGCGCATCGAGCCGTTCGACATCTTCCGGGGGTGAGCGTGGGCGGCATCGCGATCGACGCGCGCGGCGTCAACAAGTGGTTCGGCGAAGGCGACGCGCGCACGCAGGCGCTGCGCGACGTGTCGATGCAGGCGCGCTTCGGCGAGATGCTGCTGATCGTCGGGCCGTCCGGCAGCGGCAAGACGACGCTGCTCAGCGTGATATCGGGAATCCTGCGCCCCGAATCCGGCACGGTATCGATCGAAGGCGTCGACCTGTGGCAGCAGCCGAACGACGCGATCGCCGAATTCCGCCTGAACCGGATCGGCTTCGTGTTCCAGGACTATCACCTGTTTCCGCGCCTGACGACGGTGGAGAACGTCGCGATCCCGCTGATCCTGCGGCGCCGCCCGTGGGACGATGCGATCGCCGAGGCGCTGACCTACCTGGACATCGTCGGCCTGAAGAATCGCGCGGGGTTGCCGCCGGTAAAGCTGTCGGGCGGCGAGCAGCAGCGCGTCGCGATCGCGCGCGCGATCGTCAGCCAGCCCGACCTGCTGATCCTCGACGAGCCGACGGCGTCGCTCGACGGCGACACCGGCCGCGTGATCATCGATTTCGTCAAGCACGACGTGCTGAACGACAAGCGCTGCATCGTGATCGTCACGCACGACAGCCGGATCTTCGAGTACGCGGACCGGATCCTGCGGATGGAGGACGGCAAGCTGAACGGCATCGACCGCGGAGGCGTGCGATGAAGCAGAAGCTCGTGTTCGTGATCGCGTTCATCGGCTTTCTCGCGAGCCTCGGCGCCGCGTGGGTGTACAGCCGGCGTGAGCCGCCGCAGCCGCCGGTGTTCCGGCCGGCCGCCAATCCGTACGCGCGCGGCGTCTATGCGATCGGGATCGTCGAGAGCGCGCAGCCCGCGGGCGAGAACGTCAACGTCTATCCGGACGTGACGGGCGCGGTGACGGGAATCCTGGCGCATGACGGCGACGCGGTGAAGGCGGGGCAGGCGCTGCTGACGATCGACGACGCCGTGCAGCGGGCGACCGCCGCGCAACTTGCCGCGCAGGCGGATGCCGCCGCCGCGCTGCTCGCCGAGCTGAAGGCGCAGCCGCGCCGCGAGGTGCTCGACGTCGCGAGCGCGCAGGTGAAGGCCGCGCAGGCAAGCCTGAAGCTGGCTCAGGATCAATACGACAAGCAGCGCCGCGCGTTCGACATCGACCCGAAGGCGGTGAGCCGCGACACGCTCGATACCGCCGCGAACAACGTGCGCGTCGCGGCGACGAACCTCGAGGTCGTGACGCGCCAGTTCCAGCTCACCCGCGCTGGCGCGTGGAGCTACGACGTGCGCAACCAGGAGGCGCAGGCCATCGCGCTGCGCAAGGCGGCCGATGCGTCCGCCGCGCTGCTCGCCCGCTATACGCTGCGCGCGCCGGCCGACGGCGTCGTGCTCGCGATGAACGCGGCGCTCGGCTCGTACCTGACGTCGCAGGGCGTCCACGACACCTATTCGCAGGGCAACGCGCCCGCCATCGTGCTCGGCACGCCGGGCGACCGCCTGCAGGTGCGCTGCTATGTCGACGAGATCCTGATCCACCAGTTGCCGGACCCGAAGTCGCTGAAGGCGCACATGCAGGTGCGCGGCACGTCGGTCGAGGCCGATCTCGCGTTCGACCGGGTGCAGCCGTACGTCACGCCGAAGATCCAGCTGTCCGACCAGCGCACCGAGCGCGTCGACGTGCGGGTGCTGCCGGTGATTTTCCGTGTGGTGCCGCGCAAGGACGTGCGGCTTTTCCCGGGGCAGATCGTCGATGTCTACATCGCCGGCAAGTAGCGGCGCGCGTATGCGCCGGGCCGCGTCCGCCAGGTTCGGCGCAGGCGCGCTGGCGCTCGCCGCGTTGCTTGCGGGCTGCGCGGTCGGGCCGGATTTCTCGCGGCCACCGCCGCCATCCGTGTCGCGCTACGTACCCGACGGCGACGCGGCCGGGACGGCATGGCGCGGCGGCGGCCAGACGCAGGCGCTGGCCGAAGGCGCCGCGCTGACACGCGACTGGTGGACACAATTCGGCAATCGCGCGATCGACGCGGCCGTCGACGACGCGCTCGTCGGCAGCGCGACGCTCGCCGGCGCGCACGCCACCCTGCGCCGCAGCGAGCACGCGTTGCGCGCCGGCGCGGGGATCTTCTTTCCGCAGGTAGACGCGCAGGCGGGCGCGTCGCGCCAGCAATATTCGCCGCAGCGCACCGGGCAGGGCCTGCCGCCGACGATCTTCAACCTGTTCACGCTGTCCGCGACCGTCAGCTACACGCTCGACATCTGGGGCGGCGAGCGGCGCCAGGTCGAGGGGCTTGCCGCGAACGTCGACGCGCAGCGCCAGGCGCTGGCGGGCGCGTACCTGATGCTGAGCGCCAACGTCGTCAACACGATGATCGCGCGGGCCGCGTACAGCGACGAGATCGACGCGACGCGCGAGATGGTCGCGCTGCTGCAGGAGCAGGTCCGCCTGACGCGCGCGCAGGTGACAGCCGGCGCGACCGCGTACGCGGCCGTGCTGACGCTCGAGACGCAGCTCGCGTCGCTGCAGGCGACGCTGCCCGCGCTCGCGCAGAAGCGCGCGCAGGCGGACGACCTGCTCGCGCTGCTCGCCGGGCGGTATCCGGCCGACTGGCAGGCGCCGGCCGTGTCGCTGGCGCACATCGCGCTGCCGGCGAACCTGCCGGACACCGCGCCGTCGACGCTGGTGCGGCGCCGTCCCGACATCCTGCAGGCGGAGGCGCAGCTGCACGCGGCGAGCGCGCAGGTGGGCGTCGCGACGGCAGCGCTGTTTCCGAGCATCACGCTGTCCGCGTCCGGCGGCTTCGACAGCACGGTCGCGAGCAACCTGTTCGCGGCAGGCAGCAAGACGTGGAGCGTGGGCGCGGGGCTCACCGCGCCGCTGTTTCACGGCGGCACGCTCTGGTATCAGCGGCGCGCCGCGCAGGACGCCTACGACGAAGCCGGCGCCGCCTACCGGCAGGTGGTGCTGTCGGCGTTCTCGCAGGTCGCCGACACGCTGCGCGCGCTCGCGAACGACGCGGCCGCGCTCGATGCGCAAACCCGCGCGCTCGCCGCGGCCGCCGATGCGCTCAAGCTCGCCGACGCCGGGTATCGCGCCGGCATCACCGGCTACATCCCGTTGCTGGTCGCCGACAGCCAGTACCACCAGGCGCGTCTCGCATGGCTGCAGGCGGTCGCGCAGCGGCTGCAGGACACCGTCGCGTTCTACGTCGCGCTCGGCGGCGGATGGGGCGACGGCGGTTGAGGGGACGGCTGCGCAGCGCGAGGCCGGGCGTTGTCGCGGGAGAGGTCGCGCCGGCCGCTAATCCGGGTCGCCCGGGGCGTCCGGCGGGACCCACGGCGGCAACTCGGCCCAGCCGAGCGGCCCGTACACGCTTCCGCCCGCCGACTCGATCGTTTCGACGAACGTCTGCAGCGTCGCGCCGCCCATCACGACGAGCAAGCGGCCGTCGAAGAAATTCTCGCTGCGCAGCCACGGCGCCGCGCCGTTGTTGATCTGCTCGACGCTGCACGAACAGGCGAGGCGGCCGGCTTCGGGCGGCAGCAGCGGCCCGTCGAACGCGACCTTGAGGATCTGCGTGCGCGAGTCGCTGTAAGGCGGCTTCGCGACGTCCTGGTACGGAACCGCCGCCCAGCTCTCGCCGCATTGCTCGTCGAGCGGCAGGCACGTGAAATACGCCCACGGCGCGCGCACGAAGCACAGCCGGTACTGGTCGCGCGCGCCGTCCAGATTCGCTATCAGGGCCATGATTCATTCCGTTATGCGATACCCCGTGTGTCGAGTGCGGGGCGTGCTCGGGGCAAGCGCGCGCGTCGCGCGATCCGCCGGCGTGCGGCCGCGGGCGGTCGTTCACTATTGGGCCGCGGCGCGGCCGGCGCGTTGACCCACGTCAAGCGCACGGCCGGGACGAGTCCGTTGATGTGGGTCAACCGCGCGCCGGCGCGCACCTCTA
>NZ_JGVW01000032.1 GCF_000687455.2 Burkholderia sp. lig30 | reverse complement strand
CTGCCGATGTACGGCGACCGCCCGATCCTGGCGCCAGTGAAGCTCACCGGCGGCGAAACGATCGGCGAGCTGTTCGAGTACACGCTCGAGCTGAAGACCCCCGATGCGCTCGAGTTCTCGCAGAGCGTCGCGGCGAACGTCGATCTCGACAAGCTGATCGGCACCGAAGTGACCGTCTCGATCCAGCTCGAGGGCAAGGGGCATTTCATCCCCGGTCTGGCCGGCGATGCCGGGATGGCGAACATCGGCGCGGGCACGCGCGAGATCACCGGCGTCGTCAGCGATGCGACGATCGTGCGCGAAGAGGCGCGTTCGATCGTGTATGCGCTCACGCTGCGGCCGTGGCTCTGGCACGCGACGAAGAACTGCGACTGCCGGATCTTCCAGGACAAGTCCGTGATCGAGATCACCGACGCGGTGCTCTCGGCGTATCCGTTCCCGGTCGAGAAACGTCTCACGACCCCTCGGCCGAACAAGGCCTGGCCCAGGCGAGACATTCAGCGCCAGCACTTCGAAAGCGACTGGACGTTCCTGCAGCGCTTGTGGGAAGAGTGGGGGATCTACTATTTCTTCGAGCATGGCGACGGCAAGCATCGGCTCGTGCTCTGCGATTCGATGGGCGCGCTCAAGCCGCTCGGCGACGCCTATGCCGCGCTTCGCTACGACCCGCCGAGCGGCCGGCGGATCGACGAGGAACACATTCATGACTTCTCTGTTTCCCATGCGCTGACCACGGGCGCGGTGACGAGCGTCGACTACGACTATACGTTGCCGCGCGCGGACCTGAAGGCGATGCGCGAAGACCCCCGCGACACGGGGCTTGCGCATCAGGAGCGCTATTCGTGGGGCGATTACGCGCAGCCGCAAGCGGGCGCGGCGGGTCTGTCCGGCGATCACAACGCGCCGCGCACGGAGGCGGAGTACCTGACGCTGGTGCAGATGCAGGCGTGGCGCTGCCAGGGGTTGAGGGCCCATGGCAAGGGCAACCTGCGGGGCGTCGTCACCGGTCAGACATTCGTGCTGTCGCACTATCCGCAGAACGCGGCCAACCGGGAGTATGCGGTCATCGGTTGCGCGCTGACGATCGAGGAGATTGGCGAAGCGTCGGGTTCCGGCCAGTGCTACCGCTGCGAGGCGGACTTCACGGCGCAGCCGACCAGCGAGCCGTTCCGGCTGTTGCGCACGATCGCG
>NZ_JGVW01000031.1 GCF_000687455.2 Burkholderia sp. lig30 | reverse complement strand
CGCCACGCTCTTGCCGGCCCCGGGCGCGCTTCCTGTCTGGCATGACCGTTAGCAATCGGCATCTGTCGATCAATATCCAGATCCACCTCTATCTCAAATTAAGCAATCCTTGATTTTTTGAGGAGGCTCGGCATAGTGTCGCAGTTTTTAGGAAGGGGTGGCCACCATGCCCGTTCGATGCACATTTCGCCTTAACAACAAGCCAATGTCGGTGCTGCATTGCGATGGAGTCGGTGACTTCGATGCGTTCTCGGGAAAGGACGGTGTGAAAAACGATCCCGCCGCCGTAGCGATGCCCGGTGATGGCCCATTGCCTCCGGGGCGCTATTACATCGTGGATCGCGGATCGGGTGGCCTGTTCACGCACATTCGTGATTTTTTCATGGACTTCATCAATCACACTGATCGCGGGAAATGGTTTGCGCTCTATCGGGACGATGGAAATATCGATGACTGGACGTTTATAAACGGAATCGGGCGTGGGCATTTCAGGCTGCATCCGCGTGGCCTCGCGAATATCAGCGAAGGGTGCATTACGCTCGCCGATCCTCCCGCCTTCTACCGGCTGAGGGCGCGCCTCTTGGGTGCCACGCCGCTCGCGATTCCCGGCGGCAAGGGGTTCGCATATGGAACGGTCGACGTTCAATGAAATTCAAGAAAATCCTTGTCAATATTGCGTGCGTGGTCGGGCTGTCCTTTGCGCTCGCGCTTCCGGTCGGCCGCATGGTGTTTTCGGAAACCGGGGAAATCATCATTTCCCGAGCGACGTCATGGCTTGGAATATATCGCGATGCGGAGCCCGGCGATTCTCTCATCGATACATCGCTCTTGCTCTCCTTCTTGCCGGCTATCTCGGTAGTTTGGCTGGCGAACATCCTGATCAACAAACGAAATCGGAACCGCTCGAATGTCAAATGACGTCTTTATAAAAATCGATGGCATCACCGGAGAATCGCGGGATGCGGCACATCCTGACGAGATTCAGGTCGAAAACTGGACGTGGAAGATGTCGCAGCAATCGTCAATGATGTCGGGTTCAGGTGGTGGAGCTGGCAGGGCTACGGTTGAAGATCTTGTCTTCTTTCACAACATTGACCGGGCGAGCCCCAACCTCATGTCGTATTGTCTGACCGGGAAACACATCCCCACGGTTGTCCTGACCATGCGAAAGGCAGGTGGCGTTCCGTTTGACTTCCTCCGGATCACGATGAGCGACGTCATCGTCACGAGCGTTGAAATGTCCGCGAGCTACGAACAGGTGCGGCTGTCGTTTTCCAGGGTCAAGCAGGAATACACGCTCCAGAATGAGCAAGGCAGCAGCAGAGGCGTGGTTACCGGAGCCTTCGACATCAAGGCAAACGCGTCCGTTTAGGTAATAACGGCTTGCACTCGTCGATTCCAAATGCGGACACCGTTTCTCTCGACGCCGCGCCTGGCACGCGCAGCGGCGTATGATCGTGGTTTTCGTCGCCACGATTCCCGTCGCCACCATGCCCACCGTCGATACCGCCCCCGTCCTCGACCACGACAAGCTCACCGCGTTCGTCGAGCGCAAATGGAACGATGAAATCCTGCACGCGCTGACCGACTACATCGCGATTCCCGCGAAGAGTCCGGCTTTCGACCCCGACTGGGAAAAGCGCGGCTACCTGGAGCGCGTCGTCGCCGATGCGGCGCAGTGGGCGGAGCGCCAGCCCGTCAAGGGCCTGACGCTCGAAATCGTCCGGCTGCCGGGGCGCACGCCGGTGATCTTCTTCGAGACGCCCGCCACGCGCGCGGGCAGCACCGACACGATCCTGCTGTACGGCCACCTCGACAAGCAGCCGGAATTCGACGGCTGGCGCGCCGATCTCGGCCCGTGGACGCCCAAGTTCGAGAACGGCAAGCTGTACGGCCGCG
>NZ_JGVW01000030.1 GCF_000687455.2 Burkholderia sp. lig30 | reverse complement strand
GGCGGTGTCGCCGAGCGCGAGGCGCGCGGCGTCCGCGAACGGCGCGCTCGACGCGAGCAGCGCCTTGTTCGGGATCATCCCCATGATCGCGGTCGAGCTGAGCACGTAGCAGACCGCCGCGAGCACGACGCCGCCGACGGTCGCGATCGGCACGTTGCGCGACGGATTCTCGACGACGCCCGCCGACACCGAGGCGCTCTCGACGCCGATGAACGCCCACAGCGTGAAGTTCAGCGTCGCGCCGACCGCGCTGAGGCCGCTGACGCCGGTGACGTTCCAGCCGGCGAAATACACGTCCTTGCTGAACCAGAACCAGCCGAACACTGCCATCCCGATGATCGGCACGAGCGCGAGCAGGGTCGTCACCGACTGCACCTTGCCGACGACGTGCGGCCCGAGGATGTTCGCGTAGGTGAACAGCCAGATCACGAAGATCTGCGCGAGCGCGAACACGAGCGGATCCTTCAGCATCGGGAAGAAATGCGTGAGGTAGCCGAGCCCGGCGACTGCGAGGCCGACGTTGCCGAGCACGTTCGCGAGCCAGTAGATCAGGTTGGTCTGGTAGCCGAGATACGG
>NZ_JGVW01000029.1 GCF_000687455.2 Burkholderia sp. lig30 | reverse complement strand
CGCGCGGCGGCGTGCGCCGCAATCGCACCGACCGGCTGATCGACGATCTCGAAGCGATCCGCCGCGCGCTCGGCATCGAACGATGGGGCGTCGTCGGCGGTTCGTGGGGCGCGGCGCTCGCGCTCGCCTATGCGGGGCAGCACCCCGAGCATGTCGCCGGCGTCGTGTTGCGCGGCCTCTTCCTGACGTCGAAACGCGAAGTCCGGCGCCTGTTCGTGACGTCCCGCACGCGCGCGCCGCGCGCCTGGAAGCGGCTGTGCGACGCGGCGCGCGCGTGCGGGACGTCACGAACAGGCGCCGGACTTCGCGTTTCGACGTCAGGAAGAGGCCGCGCAACACGACGCCGGCGACATGCTCGGGGTGCTGCCCCGCATAGGCGAGCGCGAGCGCCGCGCCCCACGAACCGCCGACGACGCCCCATCGTTCGATGCCGAGCGCGCGGCGGATCGCTTCGAGATCGTCGATCAGCCGGTCGGTGCGATTGCGGCGCACGCCGCCGCGCG
>NZ_JGVW01000028.1 GCF_000687455.2 Burkholderia sp. lig30 | reverse complement strand
GCCATGCCGAGATAGGCGATCCGCTTTTTGCCGCCCTCGAAGATCACGCGCGGCCAGCCATAGCCACCCGGCACGTATTCGTGGAACCAGGGAACGCGGAACCAGATCCGGCTGTCGTGCACATAGTCGTCGAGCAACGTAACGACCGCCTTCTGAAGCCGGTTGGCCGCCTCCGTCGACGCATGCTTTTTCAGAAAGTGGACCACGCCGCGCGCGGGCGCCGCCACGATGTCATGGGATGGGCTGTAATTCCTGCACACCGTGCTCCAGACGGACGCAAGCAGGACGCCGCTCTCGGCGAGCGTGACCGTGGGCGAATCGCTGCCGGGCTGCTCGCGTGCCACCGACAGTGTGGTGGTCGTCGTCGCGGGGGCCGGGTATGCGTTCCGCGGCGCATCGTTCACGCGCACGGCGGCGGTGACCTTCCACTTCGTTTCCCGTTCGTCCGGATGCAGGTAGCCCAGCAGCAGGCGCATCTCTTCCGCCCCCTCGCGCAGGTCGGTCTGCTCATTGGTCGTGACGTCCCATACGCTTTCGCCGGGACGCGCCGGCGCGGCATCCTCGGCGTCCGGCCCGGCCTTCGGATGGGCCACTTCGCCGCACAGCGCTTCCGTGCGGCGCGTGATCTCCGTTTCCGTGGCCGCGATCTGCGCGTCCAGCTCCATGATCCTGGGCATGTTGGCCGGATACTGCTGGCTGGCCGTTGCCGTGGACTTCTGCTGCTGCAGTTGCGCCAGCTTCGCATGGAGCGCCCGGAGCTGCGGATCGGTCTTCTTCGCTTCGTCCAGGCCTTTTTCCACCTTGTAAGGCGTCATGCGGTGTTCCTCGGCCTGGAGGAAGAATGCCTGATGGGTCACGTAATCCTGCGTGCCCGGCTGCGCGCGCAACGCGCGCCATGCCAGCATGTCGGCCATGCCGTGCCCGATCGCGTCCTCCATGCGGCCGATCGGCCCTGCGGTCTTCAGCCAGCCGTTGAAGGCTTCGATCGTGCCGGGAGATAACGCGAAATCCGCTCGCATTTGCGCGCTGTCCAGAATCTCGTCGCCCTTCATCATCGGCACGCCGTATTTGAGCGCGTGAACGTACATGTCGTGCAACGCAATCTGGCTGAGCTTGCCGCCATCGCCCTGGCCGGG
>NZ_JGVW01000027.1 GCF_000687455.2 Burkholderia sp. lig30 | reverse complement strand
CCGGCTAGGCTAGGCTAGGCTAGGCTAGGCCCGTTCCGCTTTGCGCGGCTCGGGCCGGGCCGCCTGTCTCACGGCGCCCGGCCGCTGACCGGGCGCCGTCCTGTTTCGGCGCCGCCCGCTTACGGCGCGATCCAGTGCGCGACGGCAACGACGAGCACGCCGAGCGCCAGCGTCGCGTACGGGAGGTAGCCGGCCTTGCGCGGCTGCACGCCGCCGGCGGTCAGCTCCATGTCCTCGATCATCCGGTCGGGGAAGCGGCCCTTGTCGGTCACGTAGTGGCGCCAGACGAACACCGGCAGGATCAGCGCGGCGAAGACGAGGCCCGACACCAGCGTGCCCTTGCCCCACACGTCGGCGCCGAATCCCATCAGCGCGAGGTTGACGAACGACAGCAGCGTGCCGGCCGCGAGCAGCCAGCGCGGCGCGCGGAACGGGCGCGTCCACTTCGCGCGGTCGAGACGATGAATCCACGCGGCGTTCAGGTTCAGGAAGTTGAAGATGATGTAGCCGACGTTCGACATCGCGAGCACGACGGTATAGTCGGACATCAGCAGCAGGAACAGGTTGAAGCCGAGATCGGTCCACATCGCGCGGGTCGGCGCGCCGTTCTCGTTCACGTGCGACAGGTACTTGGGCAGCCAGCCGTCGACCGACGCCTGATACAGCGTGCGCGACGATCCCGCCATCGACGTCATGATCGCGAGCACCAGCGCGAACACGAGCATCGGCTTCAGGATGTACTCGCCCCAGTTGCCGACGTGGACGATCTGCGTCATCGCCTCGGCGACGCCCATCCCGCTGGCGATGCCGGGCGACAGCACGCCGTCGTAGACCGCCGCCTGCGTGACGTTGCCGGCCGCGTCCCTCACTTCGGGCGTGACGAGCTGACCGAGGCCGAGCGCGCCCTGGAACGCAAGCGGCACCATCGTGAAGAACACCAGGCACAGCAGGCCGGAGTAGACGATCGCCTTCACGGTGTCGCGGCGCGGATCGCGGAATTCCCGCGTGTAGCAGACGGCGGTCTCGAAGCCGTAGGTCGACCACGCGGCGATGAAGAGGCCGCCCGCCATCAGCTGCAGGCCGGCGAGATTCCAGGTGCCGTCGATGACGCGGCCGGCCGCGTCCTTCGCGAGCGGGTAGAGGGGCAGCAGGTGCGCCTTGGGCAGGTCGCCGCTCAGGATCGGGTACACGCCGACGAGCAGCAGCGGCAGCAGCGCGGCGATCGCGAGGATCATCTGCAGCTTGGCGGCCTGCAGGATGCCGCGGTGCTGGACGGCGAAGGTCGTGAGCAGGATGACCGCGCCGATCACGAAGGTCGCGTTGATCCGCAGCGACAGGCCGCCGGCGAGCCAGCCGAGGTCGAGCAGCGTGATCTGCCAGGTGTTGATCGCGGCCGTGGCCGGGAACAGCATGTTCAGCACATAGCCTGCGCCCATGCCCGAGCCGATCGCGAGCACGGGCGACCACGCGAACCAGTTGCACCACACCGACAGCGGGGCGAGCAACTTGCTGTAGCGCACCCACGCGATTGCGCCGTACACCGACGCGCCGCCGGACTTGTGCGGGAACAGGCCCGCAATCTCCGCGTAAGAAAACGCCTGGACGAAGCCGAACAGGATCGAGATCATCCAGATGATCCACGAAGGCTTGCCGACGGTGGCCGCGATGGAGCCGATCGAGAAGAGCACGAGCGCGGGGACGCCGCTCGCGACCCAGAAGGCGCCGGTCCAGCTGATCTTGCGCTGCAGTCCGGCAGTTTCGCCCTGCGCGGCGGAAAAGTCCGCCTGGGCGCTGTCAGGGAGGGAACTCATATTGATCTCCGTCAAGTCGGGATGGGGGAACGCGGTCAACGATCCCCGGCCAATAACGCGCAAGCAACTCTCATGAAGAGGTACTCCTTCGGAGAGATGGGGCGGGCCGGATCGGGCGTGGCGATGCGGCCGTTGCCGCGCGCTGCGATCGCTCGCGTCGCGGCAATGAAAAACGGGGCGCTGCATCGAGCAGCGCCCCGTTTCGTTTTCCGCGTCGCCGGGCAGCACCGCATCGCGCGGCGCCGTGCATTGCGTCACATGTTCGGATAGTTCGGCCCGCCGCCGCCTTCCGGCGTGACCCACACGATGTTCTGCGTCGGGTCCTTGATGTCGCAGGTCTTGCAGTGCACGCAGTTCTGCGCGTTGATCACCAGCCGGTCGCTGCCGTCGTCGTTCTTCACGAACTCGTACACCGCCGCTGGGCAGAACCGGCTCTCCGGGCCCGCGTAGGTGCGCAGGTTCACGTTCACCGGCACGCTCGCATCCTTCAGTGTCAGGTGCGCCGGCTGGTTCTCCTCGTGGTTCGTGTTCGAGATGAACACAGACGACAGCCGGTCGAACGTCAGCTTGCCGTCCGGCTTCGGATACTCGATCGGCGTGCACTGCGACGCCGGCTTCAGCATCTCGTGGTCCGCATGCTGGTGGTGCAGCGTCCACGGCACGTTGCCGCCCAGCAGCTTTTGCTCGATCCCGACCATCAGCGTGCCGAGGTACAGGCCCTTCGCCATCCACTGCTTGAAGTTGCGCGCGCGGTACAGCTCGTCGTGCAGCCACGACTGCCTGAACGCGTCCGGATACGCATTCAGCTCGTCGCTGTGGCGGCCCGCCTGCACCGCGTCGAACGCCGCTTCCGCCGCCAGCATGCCGGTCTTGATCGCCGCGTGGCTGCCCTTGATCCGCGACGCGTTCAGGAAGCCCGCGTCGTCGCCGATCAGCGCGCCGCCCGGGAACACCGTCTTCGGCAGCGACAGCAGCCCGCCCGCGGTGATCGCGCGCGCGCCGTACGACACCCGCTTGCCGCCTTCGAGGAATTTGCGGATTTCCGGGTGCGTCTTGTAGCGCTGGAACTCCTCGAACGGCGACAGGTACGGGTTCGTGTAGCCGAGGCCCACCACGAAGCCGACCACCACCTGGTTGTTGTCCATGTGGTACAGGAACGAGCCGCCGTAGGTGTCCGACTTCAGCGGCCAGCCGGCCGTGTGGATCACGAGGCCCGGCTTGTGTTTCGCGGGATCGATTTCCCACAGTTCCTTGATGCCGATCCCGTAGGCTTGCGGATCGGCGTTCGCGTCGAGCTTGAATCTGGAGATCAATTGCCGGCCGAGGTGGCCGCGGCAGCCTTCGGCGAACAGCGTGTACTTCGCGTGCAGTTCCATGCCGAGCTGGAAGTTCTCGGTCGGCTCGCCGTCCTTGCCCACGCCCATGTTGCCGGTCGCGACGCCCTTCACCGAGCCGTCGTCGTGATAGAGAATCTCGGCAGCCGGGAAGCCCGGGAAGATCTCGACGCCCAACGCTTCGGCCTGCTGGCCGAGCCAGCGGGTCACGTTGCCCAGCGAGATCACGTAGTTGCCGTGGTTCTGGAAGTTGGCCGGCAGCGCCCAGTTCGGCACCGCCTTCGCGCCCGTCTCGGACAGGAACAGGAAGCGGTCTTCCGTCACGTCGACGGTCAGCGGCGCGCCCTGTTCCTTCCAGTCGGGGATCAGCTCGGTGATCGCGCGCGGGTCCATCACCGCGCCGGACAGGATGTGCGCCCCGATTTCGGAGCCCTTCTCGAGCACGCACACGCCGATCTCGGCGCCTTTCTCGGCGGCGAGCTGCTTCAGCCGGATCGCCGCCGACAGCCCCGCGGGGCCGCCGCCGACGATCACGACGTCGTATTCCATGGATTCGCGCGGACCGTATTGCTCGATGAGGCTTGCGGGGGTCATTGACGTTCCTCTAACCGTTAGAATGCTTTTATTCGGGATCGTATTGTCGGCGAAACGAAACGATCGCCGCAACATAATGCGAACAGATTAGCACGATCGTTCTATTTTTGTGTTAGGTTAACGCCGCATGGGCCACGTCGTCCGGTGCGGCAAGACGACGTCAGGAGGGGTGCGATGGGTCGGTCGATCAATCTGGAAGGCAAGGTCGCGCTGGTGACGGGCGCCTCGAGCGGGCTCGGTCAGCGTTTCGCGCAGGTGCTGTCGCAGGCGGGCGCGAAAGTCGTGCTCGCGAGCCGGCGCGTCGAGCGGCTCAAGGAGCTGCGCGCGGAAATCGAGGCGGCGGGCGGCGCGGCGCACGTGGTGTCGCTCGACGTCACGGACGTCCAGAGCATCAAGGCGGCCGTCGCGCATGCGGAGACGGAAGCGGGGACGATCGACATCCTCGTGAACAATTCCGGCGTGTCGACGATGCACAAGCTCGTCGACGTGACGCCAGCGGATTTCGAATTCGTGTTCGACACCAACACGCGCGGCGCATTCTTCGTCGCACAGGAAGTCGCGAAGCGGATGATGATGCGCAGCAACGGCAACGGGAAACCGCCGTTCCGGATCATCAACATCGCGTCGGTCGCCGGGCTGCGCGTGTTTCCGCAGATCGGCCTGTATGCGATGAGCAAGGCGGCCGTCGTGCACATGACGCGCGCGATGGCACTCGAGTGGGGCCGCCACGGCATCAACGTCAACGCGATCTGTCCGGGCTACATCGACACGGAAATCAATCACTACCTGTGGGAAACCGAGCAGGGCCAGAAGCTGCAATCGATGTTGCCGCGCCGGCGCGTCGGCAAGCCGCAGGATCTCGACGGGTTGTTGTTGCTGCTCGCGGCCGACGAGTCGCAGTTCATCAACGGCTCGATCATCTCGGCGGACGACGGCTTCGGCCTCGCCTGACCGGCGACCTGGAACAAGAAGACTGAGACTGCAATGAGCCACTACACCCCCGTTTTTGAAATGTCGATGCCGATCCGCTGGGGCGACATGGATGCGTTCGGACACGTGAACAACACGGTCTATTTCCGCTACATGGAGCAGGCGCGGATTTCGTGGTTCGAGGCGCTCGGCATCGCCGGCGGCAATGGCGAGGGGCAGGGGCCGGTCGTCGTCACCGCGTCGATGGAGTTTCTCAAGCAACTGCATTATCCGGGCGACGTGATCGCGCGGATGACGGTGGCCAAGCCGGGGCGCAGCAGTTTCGACACGGGCTTCGAACTGACCCGCGCCGATGACCTGCATCACGTCTATGCGCGCGGCAACGCGCGCTGCGTATGGGTCGACTACGCGCTCGGCAAGTCGGTGCCGCTGCCGGACCTGCTGCGCGACACGATCGAGCGCTCGCTCGCGGCAAAGGTCGCCTGACGCGCGCCGCCCGGGCTGCGATTCCCTGCCCGGGCGTGCGCCCGGCGCGCATCCTCGCCGGGCGCCGCCATCGCTTCAACCCTCAATGGCCGAGCAGACGCTGCAGCAGTTCGGCCGTATTTCCCGTTCCATACTTGCGCATCAGGCGCGCGCGGTAGATGTCGACCGTGCGCGAGCTGATGTCGAGCACCCGCCCGATCTGCTTGCTGGTCTTGCCGGTTGCGAGCTGCGCGGCGATCTCGCGCTCGCGCGGCGTCAGCACAACGGCGACCCGCCGCGTCGCGCTCAGATCCTCGAACGTCCAGACGCCGGCGGCGAGCGGCGCGGTGCGGTCGAGCGCGCGGCCCGTCACGTGGCACCAGAACAGCTCGCCATTCGCGCGTTTCATGATGCGGTCGTCCGCATAGCTGCCGTTCGCGATCATCACGGGCGAGATGCGCTCGCCGATCCGCTCGAATTCGTCGGACGACGGGTACAGCACTTCGAAGGATCGGCCGATCAGGTCGGCGCGTGCGCAGCGGAAGATCGCCGCGACTTCGTCATTGCAGTCCTCGATGATCCGGTCGCGCGACATCGCGAGGCCGATCGGCGCGAGGTGGAAGGCAGTCTGGTAGTCGAGAGGGGGCATGGACGCGGACGAACGATGGGTAATACCGGCGGCTAGTGCTTATGTAGTTTTGCGTATTGTGCCGCATTCGCGCCGCATCGTACCCTTCCGGATACGTCGCGGCCACGTGCCGCGGCATACAAGAAAGAAGATGGCGCTTCGTTGCGGCAGGCTTCGTGCGGCATGCTTAGAATGATGCGGCGGGCCACGCCGGCGCGCAAATCCGGTTTCGCTGGTTTCCATAGAGGAAGGGACATACAGATGAACAAAGTCTATCCAGGCGCGGCTGCCGCGCTGGAAG
>NZ_JGVW01000026.1 GCF_000687455.2 Burkholderia sp. lig30 | reverse complement strand
ACCGACAGCGCGGCGCCATTGCCGCCGCTTTCCGTGTAGCTGTCCTGGTGCTGGTAGCTGTACGTGACGCTGCCTAGCGGCGTGACCGTGAAGTTGCCCACCGCCAGCGGATAGCCGCCCTCGACGCTCGCGACGTACTGCTGACCGTTGAACTGGCCGTTCGCCACGCCCGAGAACCCGGTAAAGTCGATCTGGCGCGTCGTGTCGTAGCGCTGCTGCACCACCCCTGCGCTCAGGTTCACGTACCACGGCGCACCGGTGTAGCTCGCGTAGCCCATCAGGCCATAGCCGTTCACGCGGGTCGACTGCCCGGCGCTGTTCTCCGTGCCGTTGATCAGCGTGTTGCTGTAGCTGAACACGCCGCCCGCACGCCAGCGCTCGTTGACCCGCCGGTCGACGCCGAACAGCAGCCCGCCGTAGTTCGCGCTGTAGCCGTCGACCCGGTCGACCGCGCCCTGCCCGGCATGCCCGCCGAACCCCTGGCCCCAGACGCCCCACGGCGGCGCCCCCTCGCCGGTCGCGATGCCCGACTCCGTCCCGCCGGCGCCATCGGCCTGCGCGACGCGCAGGCTGTCGGCATGCGCGGCCACCACCGCCAGCACGCTGAAGGTCGGCGCAGCCGCCGCCTGCATGCCGGCGGACGGATGCATCGGCGCGAGCTGCGCGCCCGCGCGGTTGGCCGCGGCGGTCGAACCATAGGTGTTCGTCGCGATCACCGCGTTCTGCAGGTTCATCAGGTTCGGGTTGTATCCGCTGTACCCCAGCACCCCGCCGATCGACGAAACCGAGTTCGGCGCATTCGCGTGCGTCGGCGTGGCCAGCGTCGCCGCCGCCGTCGGCCCGCTCGGCGGCGTGGTGGGACAACTGCCCAGACACAGCACCAGATCGCTGTGGCCATCGACGCCGACGTTCTGCCCGATGATCGAGCCGCTGTAGCCGGTGGCCGAATAGTGCAGGCTGCCCTCGTTATACGAACCGGTCCCCGCCGCATCGACCACGATGAAGCGCTGGCCCGGCGCGAACGCGTAGCCCAGGCTCTTCAGCCCCACCGACGATCCCGCCGCGATCGACGCATTGCCGCTGACCACCAGCTCGCCATAGTTCGTGGCCGACGTGACGCCCGACAGCAGCGTCGCGGCGGCCCCCTGGCTGTAGTTGCCGGTGATCGTCATCGGCGCATTGACCTGCAGCGTCGCGCCCGTGTTGTTCACGCTGTGGCTGCTACCGACGTTGATGGCGTCGTTCAGCAACAGGTTGCCCGAGCCGAACACCACATTCGACCCGCTATTGGTGATCAGCCCCGTCGCCCCGCCATTGCCCGTGAGCGTGCCGAACTGCGTGTAGCTGCCCCCGGCGATGGTCAGATCGTTGCTCGAGGCGTTGCTGATGTTGCCAGCAATCACGCCTGAGTTCGTGATCGGGCCGATCGTGCCGCTCGCGGCGTTGTAGATCGCGTAATCGCGGCCGCTTATGATGCCGCCGTTGGCAAGCGAACCGATCGTGCCGCTGTTATGGATGCCGGTGGCGCCATTGGCACCGCCAATCGTGCCGTAGTTGGACAATGCGGAAATCACGCCGCTGTTCGTCAGCGAGCCGATCGCACCGGTGTTGTTGATGCCAACGCCAAAACCGTCCACGGGGCCAAAACCGCCGAAGCCGCCGAAGCCGCCACCGCCGCTACCGGCTTTGCCGCCGGCGCCGCTGATACTACCGTTGTTCGTCAGCGTGACGATCGTGCCGGCGTTGTTGATGCCCATACCATTACCGCCGTTGCTGCCGGCGCCGCCGTTGGCACCGGTACCGGCGATGCTGCCGTTGTTGGTCAGCGCGTCGATCTGGCCGGCGTTGCTGATGCCAGTGCCACCACCGCCGCCGCTGCCATTTGCGCCGGTGCCGCTGATGCTACCGGTGTTGGTCAATGTGCTGATCGTGCCGGCATTGTTAATGCCCGTACCATTACCGCCACTACCGCCGTTGCCGCTGGCACCGCCGGCGCCGCCGGCGCCGCCGGCGCCGCTAATACTACCGCTGTTCGTCAGCGCGCCGATCGTGCCGGCGTTGTTGATGCCCGTACCATTACCGCCATTACCACCGTTGCCGCTGACACCGCCGGCGCCGCTGATACTACCGCTGTTCGTCAGCGCGCCGATCGTGCCGGCGTTGTTGATGCCCGTACCATTACCGCCGTTGTTGCCGGCACCGCCGTTATTGCTAAATATGGCGGTACCGGTATTGCCACCGGTGCCGCTGATGGTACCGGTATTGGTCAATGTGCTGATCGTGCCGGCATTGTTAACGCCCGTGCCGTTGCCGGCCTTGCCGGCGGCTCCAGCGAAGCCGCTAAAGCCGCCCATGCTGGGGACGGTACCACCGACGCCTCCAGTTCCGCCGTCGCCACCGGTGCCGCTGATGGTACTGCCGTTGGTGAACTCGCCGATCGTGCCGGTGTTGTTAATGCCCGTGCCATTGCCGCCGTTGCCGCCGGAACCGCCGCTGCCGCCGTTACCGCTCCAGCCGCCACCATAGCCGCCCCCCGGGGGACCGCCATCGCCGCCGTTACCGCCATTACCGCCGATACCGCCGTTTCCGCCATTGCCGCTGATCTTGCCGTTGTTGATCAGCACGCTGATCGTGCCGGCGTTATCGATACCCGTGCCGTTGCCTGCGTCGCGGCCGGGAGTGCCTGAGGTGGCGTCGCCTCCGCGGGCGCCGAAGTCGGTGCCGTTGGCGCCGTTGGTGCCGTCGGTGCCGTTGGTGCCGTTGGCACCTATGCCGCCAATCGTGCCGTGGTTGGTTAGCGTACCGACGGAAATGGCCGTGCCAACGACAATGCCGGTCGGACCACCCGAGATGCCCCCTCCACTCGTGATTGTGATGTCGGTATTGTTCTGCGCATCATACGGACCGGTCTGCGGGGTGCTGATTGTTGTCGGAGTCGACTGCGCTTTCGCGATGCCCGGTGCCACACTCGTCAGTGCTGCAGCAATGGCGAGCGAGAGCGCGTTCGCCTTCGGATACGAGATCGATCTTTTCATACTGGCCTTAAATATTGTTTGTTTGCTAATCCCCGCGTTTTCCATGGGGTTCAGAAATGGAAGCTACGCGGCCACGGCCAGGTCCCGTTTTGGCGCAAATCCGCCGAAGCCCATGTTCGGGAGGCCGTGATGTAAGTCCACATCCAGTCGGTCACAAAGCTCTGCACGTGGTCCAGTTCCTCGCAGTGTTACTGCGACAGCCATTCGTACCGCACGGTCCGGTTGAATCGCTCGACATACGCGTTCTGCTGGGAGACCTGGTTGACGGCGCACGGCACCGCGAGCGGCGCTGGCACCCACGCGCCCCGACTTGAGTCCTACTCGAGCGTCGATGATAGAGATCGGCGAGGCCGAAAAGCTGACATTTCCTGACAGATCAGCTCGGGCTCGCGCCGGATGCTTGCGGTAGACGGCCGGCGCACCGGATGCAGATCCGTGCTCACGCCGTGCAGGCTCTCGGTGTGGCCGATGAACAGAGGGCCGTCCGGTTTGAGGTGCGCGGCAATGCGTGCGACGATCTGGCGTTTGGTCTCAGCGCTGAAATAGATCATCACGTTGCGCAGGAAGATCACGTCGAAACTGCCGATGCCCGTAAGCGTTCGGCAAACCC
>NZ_JGVW01000025.1 GCF_000687455.2 Burkholderia sp. lig30 | reverse complement strand
CGACGCGCTGCTGCTGGCCGCCCGACAGCTGGGGCGGCGTGCGCTTCGCGTACTTGCTCATCTGCACGAGCGCGAGCGCGTCGGCGACGCGTTCCGCGATCTCGTTCTTCGGCGTGCCTTCCTGCTTCAGCCCGAACGCGACGTTCGACTCCACCGTCATGTGCGGAAACAGTGCGTAAGACTGGAACATCATGTTCACCGGGCGGCGGTACGGCGGCAGCGTCGCGAGATCCTCGCCGTCGACGAAGATCTTGCCGGAGGTCGCGGTCTCGAGGCCCGCGAGCATGCGCAGCAGCGTGGACTTGCCGCAACCGGAACTGCCGAGCAATGCGAACAGTTCGTTCTTCGCGATCGTCAGGTTCACGTTGTCGACGGCGGTGCTGTCGCCGAATTTCTTCACGACGTTTTCGATGCGCACGAACGCGTCGTTCTTCACACGGGCCGTGGCGGCCGGTTGCGCGTGTCGCGCTGCGTCGGGACTGGGAATCGATTGCATGAGTTTCACCATTCGTTCATCACGGATTGCAGGCGTG
>NZ_JGVW01000024.1 GCF_000687455.2 Burkholderia sp. lig30 | reverse complement strand
GAAGCGCCGGCACGCATGCTCCGCGACGAACATGACAGCGACAAGCGGCAGCGCCAGATAATTGGCGAACGTCGACCAGGCGACCGTCGACGACGTCGCGAACAGCAGCGTGGACACGCCGGCGATCGCGACGAAGAACACCGTCCACGCCGCCGTGATGCGCCGCGTGTAGCGCGTGACGGCTGGCGTGAGCGCGCCGTGGATCGTCGTCGCGAACCGGGTGCAGAGCGGCACCTGCCCGGCCGCCAGCGTGCGGCCGAACAGCAGGGCCATCGCGAGGTTGAAGCTCAGATGCTCGACATACAGGCCCCACGCGAAATGCCGCGCGAGCGGCGCGCGCCCGAGCCACAGCGCCGCGCAGACGAGCACCCATAGCGGCAGCAGCCACGTGCGCCGCGCCGACCGCGCGGCGCCGGCGAGCGCGATCGCGAGCGGCGGCACGAGCGCCAGCGCGAGCCCCAGGCCGTGCGCGCCGGGCGTGGCGGCTGCGTAATGCGCGGCCGCCTGATAGCCTGTCACCGCGGCGAAGGCCGCCGCGCCGCGCGCGACGCCGCTCAACGTGCCCATCGCGCGCTCCCGGCAAACGGGCGCCGGACCGCACGCGGCTGCGGCGCGGCATGGCGGCGGGCATCGGGGCGGTCGGGCGCGGGGAGAAAAGGCATGCACGGCATGGCTGGGTACGTCAAAGCGGAGTGGGGCGCGGCACGGTCGCCGGGCGTGAAATCGTCATATTAATGTCATGCCCGGACGGGCATCCGGGCGGATGCGCGAAGTCCCCATTTTAGGGCGCTCCCCGGGTACCGTCCGGCTGCGCGGTGCCGGGTTTTGTAACTGATTGTATGGCTGCGCGCACGGCCCCTGGCGCACCCGATTCAATCCGGCGCGAAGCCGCTCAAGCGTCCCCCGCGTTCGCGTCCCAAAATGCGGGGCGTTGCCCGCCCGACCCTCTGTAACCTTTCTCGGTATACGCGCCGGGACCCTTCGTCTAGAATCCGCCTGAATTCTACTGAATGATCCCCAAATTACGCGGGCGGAGTAGCCGGCGGACTGCAGCGGACAGTGACATGCATGCGCGATCCGCGCGCCGGCGTCGCCGTTTCCATTTGCATCCCGTTGCCGTGAGCTGCCTGTTTGCAAGCATCATGAACGAACTGGAAAGAGAGCTCGCCGCACTGATCGTCGGCGAACTGAATCTCGAAGACATCCGACTCGAAGCCGTGTCCGCCGATACCCCGCTTTACGGGGAAGGCCTCGGGCTCGACTCCATCGACATTCTGGAAATTGCGCTGCTGATCTCGAAGAAATACGGCTTCGAGCTGCGCTCTGACAATCCGGATAACGAAAGGATTTTTGCGACGCTCGGCGCGCTCGCCGCCTACGTTGCCGCGCATCGCGTGCGATAACGGCGCGCGCCGCGCACCGATCGCGCTCCGGGCGCTGTTATCGGCGTGACACGAGACGCGTGCACACTGGCGCGGTACGGCGTTGCGCCGGAGGCCGGCGCGGTGGCGGCGGGATCGATGGCGAGCGGGGCGCGGCACGGGACGGCATGCGGCCTGGCCGCGGCGGCAGGGAAAGCGAACGGGAGGAGGAGTCGATGCGCGCGCTCGTGACGGGCGGCAGCGGCGCACTGGGGCAGGCCATCAGCGAAGCGCTGGCGAAGGCCGGCCACGAGGTCTGGGTGCACG
Organism: Burkholderia sp. lig30; assembly: GCF_000687455.2. GTDB lineage: Bacteria > Pseudomonadota > Gammaproteobacteria > Burkholderiales > Burkholderiaceae > Burkholderia. The sequence continues at coordinate 1,572 of NZ_JGVW01000024.1, read as the reverse complement.
CGAACCGCAATCTGGCGCAGGCCGAGACGGTCGCGCAGCGAATCGTCGCGGCGGGCGGCGCCGCGCACGCGATCGCGTTCGACGTGACCGACGCCGATGCGGCCGAGGCCGCCATCGCAAGCCTGCTGGCCGACGCGCCCGTGCAGATCCTCGTCAACAACGCCGGCATCCACGCCGATGCGCCGATGGCCGGCATGTCGCGGCAGCAGTGGCGCAGCGTGATCGACGTGTCGCTCAACGGGTTCTTCAACGTCACGCAGCCGTTGTTGCTGCCGATGATCCGCACGCGCTGGGGACGGATCGTCAATATCGCGTCCGTCGCGGCCGTCACCGGCAATCGCGGGCAGGTCAACTACGCGGCCGCGAAGGCCGGCCTGATCGGCGCGACGAAGTCGCTCGCGCTCGAGGTCGCGTCGCGCGGCATCACGGTCAACGCGGTGGCGCCGGGCATCATCGATTCGCCGATGGCCGGGCACGCGTTTCCCGCCGAGCGCATCAAGCAGCTCGTGCCGGCCGGACGTGCCGGCCGGCCCGACGAAGTCGCGGGCATGGTCGCGTATCTGGTGTCGGATGCGGCGGCCTATGTGACGGGGCAAGTCCTGTCGGTGAATGGCGGGCTCGCGTAACGCGGCGGGGCCGGGCGTTCGTCCTGTCCCCGGCACGATAATGCCGGCCGCGCCGAGCTGCCGGAAAATCCTAGAATTCCATCAGGTTTCACTTTCACCGCAATTGGCCGTTTCCATGCCCACGACCCACGCCTCGTCCACTCATCTCGTCCTGATTCCAAGCTACAACCCGGGCTTCAAGGTCGACGAAACGGTGCGCCGCGCTCGTGAACGCTGGAATCCCGTCTGGGTGGTCGTGGATGGCAGCACCGACGGCAGCGCGGAGCGGCTGCAGGCGATGGCCGGGCGCGATCCGGGGCTGCACGTGATCGTTCTGCCGGCCAACCGGGGCAAGGGCGAGGCCGTGCTCGCCGGGCTCGACGCCGCCGTGGCGCGCGGCTTCACGCACGTGCTGACGATGGACTCGGACGGGCAGCATCCGGCCGACCTGATTCCGGCATTCATGGCGGCGTCGCAGGCGGCGCCCGACGCGATGGTGCTGGGGGTGCCGCAATTCGACGCGAGTGCGCCGAAGTTGCGCGTGCGGGCGCGACGGCTGTCGAACGTGTGTGCGGACATCGAGACGCTATGGGCGGGCATCGGCGATTCGCTGTATGGCTTTCGCCTTTATCCGGCCGCGCCGCTGGCCGCCATCATGCATCGGCAGCGATGGATGCGCGGCTTCGATTTCGATCCCGAAGCGGCCGTGCGGCTGTGTTGGGCGGGCGTGCGCCCGATCCGGCTCGATGCGCCCGTGCGCTACTACCGCGCCGACGAGGGCGGCGTGTCCCACTTCCATTACGGGCGCGACAACGTGCTGTTGACGTGGATGCACGTGCGGCTCGTGTTCGGGAGCCTGCTGCGCTTGCCCCTGCTGATCGCGCGGCGCTTCACGCGCGGCGCGTAGTTCGCGGCGCGATCCGGCTTCCCCGCATCCGCATCCGCATCCGCACCCGCACCCGCACCC
>NZ_JGVW01000023.1 GCF_000687455.2 Burkholderia sp. lig30 | reverse complement strand
TTGTTATTCGTGCCGTCAAAGAACAGGCTGATCTGCAATGTCTGCCGGCACGACCGGGTTTCGTCATGCATCCGCAGCGCGCCCAACTTGAATGCGTCTTCGCTTTGCGATAGCGGCAGCCGGCCACCCTCCGACATCGCTTCTGGCCATCGAATCGTCATTGCATTCCCCCCTTTCTGTACAGCCGGTTCCATTCTTCGTCGATCACGCCCTGCGCGATATAGGGATCGTTATCCGCCGGGCGGTTGTTCGGATTGTTGCCGCCGTCGCGATTGCCATCAGTAATCATCACGCGAACCCGATCGCCAGGCAGGAAGATGCCCCACGCCTCGTTCGCATTGGCTCCGTTGTACGGCGCGATCCGCACGTTCTCCGCCTTGTACCAGTAGCCGCGTGTTTTCCCATCCTGCTTCTTGTCCACCAGCCAGCGCACCGTCAGCTTCAATTCCGGTTGCCATTCGATGGGATAGCGCATGCAACAGACCGCCGCGCCTCCTCCGGACGGACGGCCATCCGCCTTGATTGGCATTACGTTCGGCCCCCCGCCGCGAATACCGCTCCCAGGCGGCCCCACCATCGAAAACGTGTGGATGTACCACGGCGTATAGTTCAGTGCGAGAACATCCATGCCACCCCCCAGCTTCACCGGGTGAGGAACATCTATCGGTTCTACTGCATTCGGCTGCCCACCTGCGCACGCAGCCAACGACAGACAGAGCGCCGACAGCACGCCGGTCACCGCCACTCGCCATTGATTCGTCACTGCATGCCTCCCTTTCCGTACAGCCGGTTCCATTCTTCGTCGATCGCGCCCTGCGCGATGTACTCCGCCTTGAAATCCGCCCTGGACAGAATCTCGTCGCCCTTCATCATCGGCACGCCGTATTTGAGCGCGTGAACGTACATGTCGTGCAGCGCAATCTGGCTGAGCTTGCCGCCATCGCCCTGGTCGGGATCACGCCCCTTGCCCTGTTCATTCGGCGCATAGCCTCCGCCGACATCCGAATGCACGCCGGGGTACGCGACTTCATGGCGGATGCCGAGCGGATAAGCGCCCCCCGCTTCGCGGATCGAATCGACCGGAAAGCTCATGCGCTGCTCGTGGATCGAGAACGCGTGAACGCAGTAACGGACCGAATCGGGAATGCGCATCGCGCCGTCACTGGCAAAGGCGAAGTGCCCGTCGAACGAACCGATGTCG
>NZ_JGVW01000022.1 GCF_000687455.2 Burkholderia sp. lig30 | reverse complement strand
CGGCGCTCGCGAAGATCGCGTCGGCCATGCCCGCCGACAAGCGCGCGGCGCTCGACCGGCTGCCGGTGTTCGCGCCGTCGTTTCACATCGACGACACGTTTGCCGCGAAGGTCGACACGATCCATCAGGCAGTCGATACGCGGCACGTCGTCAGCTTCGCGTACCGCGACCGGCTCGACGCGCACACGCAACGGCGCGTCTGGCCGCTCGGGCTCGTGTACTGGGGGGGACGCTGGACGATCGGCGCGTGGTGCGAACTGCGCGAGGATTTCCGCAATTTCGACGTCGCGCGCATGGACGACTTGACAATGCGCGAGGCGTTTCCGGATCAGGAAGGCAGGCGGCTCGCGGATTTTCTGCGGGCCGCGACCGCGTCGAAGCAGTGACGCGCTGCTTCCGCGCATCGCACCGGGCCGCCGCGATGCATTCCGGGCGCGCACGGCGATCCGCCGTCCGCGCGCGCCCGCTAGCTCACTCGACCGACTTCACCATGTCCTCGATGACCTTCTTCGCATCGCCGAAGACCATCATCGTCTTGTCCATGTAGAAGAGATCGTTGTCGAGCCCGGCGTACCCCGACGCCATCGACCGCTTGTTGACGATCACCGTGCGCGCCTTGTACGCCTCGATGATCGGCATCCCCGCGATCGGCGACTTCGGATCGTTCTTCGCCGCCGGGTTCACCACATCGTTCGCGCCGAGCACCAGCACCACGTCGGTCTGGCCGAACGCGTTGTTGATGTCCTCCATCTCGAACACGAGGTCGTACGGCACCTCCGCTTCCGCGAGCAGCACGTTCATGTGGCCCGGCATGCGCCCCGCGACCGGGTGGATCGCGTAACGCACGTCGATGCCCTTCTCGACCAGCTTGTCGGTCAGCTCCTTCAGCGCGTGCTGCGCGCGCGCGACGGCCAGACCATAACCCGGCACGATCACCACCGATTCCGCGTTGCCGAGCATGAACGACGCATCCTCCGCCGAGCCCGACTTCACCGGCCGCTGCTCCTGCTGGCCCGCGACCGCCGCGCTGCCCGCCTCCGCGCCGAAGCCGCCGAGCAGCACGTTGAAGAACGAGCGGTTCATCGCGTGGCACATGATGTACGACAGGATCGCACCCGACGAGCCGACCAGCGACCCGGCGATGATCAGCATCGCGTTGTTCAGCGAGAAGCCGATGCCCGCCGCCGCCCACCCGGAGTACGAGTTCAGCATCGACACGACCACCGGCATGTCCGCGCCGCCGATCGGGATGATGATCAGCACGCCGAGCGTGAACGCGAGCGCCGTCATGATCACGAACGGCAGCCACGACTGCGTGACGACGAACAGCACGCCGAAGCCGAGCATCGCGAGCGCGAGCATCAGGTTCAGCAGATGCTGGCCCGGATACACGACGGGCGCGCCCTGGAACAGCCGGAACTTGTACTTGCCCGACAGCTTGCCGAACGCGATCACCGAGCCGGAGAACGTGATCGCGCCGACGAACGTGCCGATGAACAGCTCGACGCGATTGCCGTACGGGATGAAGTTCGCCGACACGGCGTCCTGCGGCACGAGCCCGAACGCCGCCGGCTCGGCGACGACCGCATACGCGATGCAGACCGCCGCAAGACCGATCAGCGAGTGCATCGCCGCGACGAGCTCGGGCATCTTCGTCATCTCGACCTTCGCGGCGACGAACGCGCCGACCGCGCCGCCCACCACCAGCGCGCCGAGCACGAGCGCGAGGCCGAGCGGCAGGTTCGCGCCGAGCCAGGCGGCCTGCTTGAAGATGAGCGCGACGGTCGTGAGGATCGCGATCGCCATCCCGACCATCCCGAACAGGTTGCCGCGCCGGGCGCTCTTCGGGTTCGACAGCCCCTTGAGCGCCTGGATGAAGCACACCGACGCGACGAGATACAGCAGCGTGACGACGTTCATGCTCATCGCGCGCCCTCCTTCGCTGCCTTCGGCTCCTTCTTGCGGAACATCTCGAGCATCCGCCTCGTGACGAGGAAGCCGCCGAACACGTTGACCGCCGCGAGCGCGACCGCGAACGTGCCGAAGAACTTGCCGACCCCGCCGACCGTGAGCGCGGCGGCGAGCATCGCGCCGACGATCACGATCGCCGAGATCGCGTTCGTCACCGCCATCAGCGGTGTGTGCAGCGCGGGCGTGACGTTCCAGACGACGTGGTAGCCGACGTACACCGCCAGCACGAAGATGATCACGTTGACGACCGTGTGATTGATGATCTCCAAGGTCTCCTCCCTTTATTTGCGCGTCACTTCGCCGTCACGGCAAAGCAGCGTCGCGGCGACGATGTCGTCGGTCAGGTCGATGTTGAGCGTGCCTTCCTTCGTGACGATCAGCTTCATGAAGTCGAGCAGGTTGCGCGCGTAGAGTGCCGATGCGTCGGCCGGCACCATCGCGGCAAGATTGGTATAGCCGGCGATCGTGACACCGTGATGCACGATCACCTGGTCGGCGACCGTCAGCGGGCAGTTGCCGCCGCACCGTCCGTCGGCCTCGGCGCCGCGTCCCGCCGCGAGGTCGACCACCACCGAGCCCGGCCGCATCGACTGCACGGTCTCGGCGGTGATCAGCGTCGGCGCGGCGCGGCCCGGGATCAGCGCGGTCGTGATCACGATGTCGGCCTGCATCGCGCGCTCGTGCACCAGCGCCGACTGCCGCGCGAGCCACGACGGCGGCATCGGCCGCGCGTAGCCGCCCACGCCTTGCGCCGCTTCGCGCTCCTCATCGGTTTCGTACGGCACGTCGAGAAATTTCGCGCCGAGCGATTCGATCTGCTCCTTCACCGCCGGCCGCACGTCGGATGCCTCGATCACCGCACCCAGGCGCCGCGCGGTCGCGATCGCCTGCAAGCCGGCGACGCCCGCGCCGAGGATCAGCACGCGGGCGGCCTTCACGGTGCCGGCGGCCGTCATCAGCATCGGGATGAAGCGCGGATAGAGCGCCGACGCGACCAGCACCGCCTTGTAGCCGGCGATGTTGGCCTGCGACGACAGCACGTCGAGGCTCTGCGCGCGCGTGGTGCGCGGCGCGGCCTCGAGCGCAAAGCCGGTGACGCCGGCGGCGGCGAGCCGCGCGGCCTGTTCGGCATTGAACGGATCGAGCATGCCGATCACCACGGTGCCGCGCTTGAGCAGCGGGATCTCCGCTTCGGCGGGCGCCTGGACCTTCAGCACGATGTCGGCATCGAACGCGGCCGACGGGTCGGTCAGTTCGGCGCCAGCCGCGGCATACGCGTCGTCGGGATAGCTGGCCGGCACGCCGGCCCCTCTCGCGACGCTCACGCGGTGGCCGGCAGCCGCGTATTTCTTGACGGTTTCCGGCGTCGCGGCCACGCGCGCCTCGTTCGCCCGCGTTTCAGCAGGCACTCCGATATGCATCGTCGTTTCCTCCACAGTTACAGTTATCTTTCTTTCGATTCTTACTGCGACGAAGAGCCGGAACGGCTGGCATACCGGCTCAAGAGCAACGGCTTTCACGCGCCACTTTAACCGAAAGCGTGTGACGCGCCAGAATTCGGTGTTCGATCAAGCAACACCCCCCCGCGTCGCGGCTTGACAGACGCGCGCGCTTCGCACAGCCAACCGGCGGGGTGCTTCCGGAGCCGCCCGTGCCGCGCCCCGGGCAGCCCCCCGGCGCAACCGGTAAAATGCCGGCCTATGAAACCCGAAATCTGGACTCCGCATGTGACCGTGGCAGCCATCGTCGAGCGCGGCGGGCGCTTTCTCCTGATCGAGGAGGAAACGTCGAGCGGCCTGCGCGTCAACCAGCCAGCCGGCCATCTCGAAGCCGGCGAGACGCTCGCCGACGCCGTGATCCGCGAAACGCTGGAGGAAACCGCGCATCCGTTCGAGCCGCAAGCGCTGGTCGGCGTGTACCTCGCGCACTACGAGCGCCCCGGCAATGCCGGCGCGACCTACCTGCGCTTCACGTTCTGCGGCACCGCGGGCGAGCCGGTCGCCGGGCACCGGCTCGACGACGGCATCGTCCGCACGCTGTGGATGACCGCCGACGAGCTGCGCGCGTGCAGCGAGCGTCACCGCTCGCCCGCGGTGATGCGCTGCGTCGACGACTATCTCGCCGGGCGGCGGATTCCGCTCGATTTCGTGCATACGCATTCGGTCGCGCCGCGGCCGGACGCATTCGAACGTCAGGCAGTGGACAAATGAGCAAGCAACGCGTGGTAGTGGGCATGTCGGGCGGCGTCGATTCGTCGGTGACCGCCTGGCTGCTGAAGGAACAGGGTTACGACGTCGTCGGCCTGTTCATGAAGAACTGGGAAGACGACGACGACGGCGAGTATTGCTCGACCCGTCAGGACTGGATCGACGTCGTGTCGGTGGCCGACCTGATCGGCATCGACGTCGAGGCGGTCAACTTCGCCGCCGAATACAAGGACCGCGTGTTCGCCGAATTCCTGCGCGAATACTCGGCCGGCCGCACGCCGAACCCGGACGTGCTGTGCAACGCCGAGATCAAGTTCAAGGCGTTTCTCGACCATGCGATGTCGCTCGGCGCGGAAACGATCGCGACCGGCCACTACGCGCGCGTGCGCGAGCGCGACGGTCGCTTCGAACTCCTGAAGGCATTCGACCACACGAAGGACCAGTCGTACTTCCTGCACCGGCTGAACCAGGCGCAGCTGTCGAAGACGATGTTCCCGATCGGCGAGATCCCGAAGACGAAGGTGCGCGAGATCGCCGAGCAGATCGGCCTGCCGAACGCGAAGAAGAAGGACTCGACCGGCATCTGCTTCATCGGCGAACGGCCGTTCCGCGACTTTCTGAACCGCTACCTGCCGACGAAGCCCGGCCCGATGAAGACGCCCGACGGCAAGACGGTCGGCGAGCACATCGGCCTCGCGTTCTACACGTTCGGCCAGCGCAAGGGCATCGGCCTCGGCGGCAGCAAGGAAGGCAGCGGCGAGCCGTGGTTCGTCGCCGCGAAGGACATCCCGTCGAACACGCTCTACGTCGTGCAGGGCCACGATCATCCGTGGCTGCTGTCGCACCAGCTCGTCGCTGGCAACGTGAGCTGGGTCGCGGGCGAAGCGCCCGCCGACGGCGTGCGCTGCGGCGCGAAGACCCGCTACCGGCAGGCCGACGCCGCGTGCGCGTTCGCGCACGCCGGCGGCGAACGCTTCTCGCTGACCTTCGACGCGGCGCAATGGGCGGTCACGCCCGGCCAGTCGGCGGTGCTGTACGACGGCGAGATCTGCGTCGGCGGCGGCATCATCGAACATGCGGCGACCGACCGGCCGGGACAGACCCCGATCGCCGGCGGCACGGGCACACTCGCCGAAGCACGCTGACCGACAATCGGTTTAGACTTGCGGCACGCCGCGCCCGGCGGGACACGATCCCGCCGCGGCGCGGACGCGCCGCCACGCGCAACGAACGCATGGCGGCTCCCCGACATGCTTACGGAGTCCCCATGTTTTCACGACGCTATCTGGCGATGTGGTGCGCCGTCCTGTTGCTGGCGGCAACGGTCGCGCTCGCGTCGCGCCACGCGCTCTCCTGGCTGTGGATCGCGCTGCCCGCCGCACTCGTCGCGCTCGGCCTGTACGACATCAACCAGGACCGCCATGCGATCCTGCGCAACTACCCGCTCTGGGGCCACCTGCGCTTCCTGTTCGAATTCATCCGGCCGGAGATCCGCCAGTATTTCGTCGAGGACGACACCGACGAGAAGCCGTTCTCGCGCGCGCAGCGCAGCCTTGTCTACCAGCGCGCGAAGAACGTCGCGGACAACCGCCCGTACGGCACCGAACTGAACGTGAAGGCCGTCGCACACCAGTGGATCAGCCATTCGCTCGTGCCGACGAAACTCGCGAACCACGATTTCCGCGTGCGCGTCGGCGCGAGCCGCGCGAAGCCGTACGACCTGTCGATCTTCAACATCTCGGCGATGAGCTTCGGCTCGCTGTCCGCGAACGCGATCCGCTCGCTGAACCTCGGCGCGAAGAAAGGCGGCTTCGCGCATGACACCGGCGAAGGCTCGCTGTCGAAATACCACCGCGAGCACGGCGGCGACATCATCTGGGAAATCGCGTCCGGCTATTTCGGCTGCCGCAACGACGACGGCACGTTCAATGCCGACAAGTTCGCGAAGCAGGCGAGCGACCCGCAGGTGAAGATGATCGAGGTGAAGCTGTCGCAGGGCGCGAAGCCGGGCCACGGCGGCGTGCTGCCGGCCGCGAAGATCACGCCGGAAATCGCCGAGACGCGCGGCGTGCCGATGGGCCAGGACTGCATCTCGCCCGCCACGCACTCGGAATTCTCGACACCGCGCGGCCTGCTCGAATTCGTCGAGCGGCTGCGCAACCTGTCCGGCGGCAAACCGACCGGCTTCAAGCTGTGCGTCGGCCATCCGTGGGAATTCTTCGGCATCGCGAAGGCGATGCTCGAGACGGGCATCGTGCCCGATTTCATCGTCGTCGACGGCGCGGAAGGCGGCACCGGCGCCGCGCCGCTCGAGTTCACCGACCACGTCGGCGTGCCGCTGCAGGAAGGGCTCATGCTCGTGCACAACACGCTCGTCGGCATCGGCGTGCGCGACCGCGTGAAAATCGGCGCGAGCGGCAAGATCATCACTGCGTTCGACGTCGCGCGCACGCTCGCGATCGGCGCGGACTGGGTGAACTCGGCACGCGGCTTCATGTTCGCGGTCGGCTGCATCCAGGCGCAGACCTGCCACACCGGCCGCTGCCCGACCGGCGTCGCGACGCAGGACCCGGTGCGCCAGCGCGCGCTCGTCGTGCCGGACAAGTCCGAACGCGTCTACAACTTCCATCGCAACACGCTGCATGCGTTGCAGGAGCTGGTGCAGGCCGCCGGCCTGTCGCATCCGTCCGAGCTGCGCGCGCATCACATCGTGCAGCGCCTGTCGGCGCACGAGGTCCGGCTGATGTCGCAACTGCTGAAATACCTGAAGCCCGGCGCGCTGCTCGACGGCGGCCATTGCGGCTATTCGCTGTACGACAAGTGGTGGCCGCTCGCGCGCAGCGATTCGTTCACGCTCGGCGACGCCGTCTACGCGTCGATCGAGTGACCGCGTGCCGCTCCGGCCGTGCCGCAAAAACGAAACGCGCCCCGAGGGGCGCGTTTTTCGTCTGCGGAATGCACGGCCGCCGGCGGCGCGCGCCAGCGCGTCACTGCGGCTCGGTGTCGATGAACGACTGGCGCTGCGCCAGCTTCGCGAAATGCTTGTCGAGGTTCGGATGGCGCTCGCGCCAATTCAGCTCGGGCATCCGGAAGTCGAGGTAACCGAGTGCGCAGCCGAGCGCAATGTCGGCGAGCGTGTAATGATTGCCGACGCACCACGGCTTGCCGGCCAGGCCCTGCGACATCGCGACGAGACCGTCGTCGATCTTGCGCTGCTGGCGCGCGATCCAGCTGCCGCTGCGATGCTCGGGCTCGCGCTGCGTGTGCTCCACGCGGATCGCGACCGACGCGTCGAGCACGCCGTCGCCGAGCGCCTCCCAGCAGCGCACCTCGACGCGCTCGCGGCCCGACGGCGGAATCAGCTTGCCGACCGGCGACAGGGTATCGGCGTATTCGCAGATCACGCGGGAATCGAACACCGCGGCGCCGTCCTCCATCACGAGACACGGGACCTTGCCGAGCGGGTTCGCGGCGTGAATGCTCGTATCCGGCGCCCAGACGTTCTCGAGCTCCAGCTTGTAGTCGATTTTCTTTTCAGCCAGCACGATTCGCGCCTTTCGGACGTAGGGGCTGCTGAGCGAACCGATTAATTTCATCATCTGCCTTAGTAAAGGTACCGCCAAGAGTATACGTTGTCGCCGATCATAACCGGGCCGCGCGATACCGTAGAAAATCGCCAATCCGGCCTGTGGATGGTTTGCAACAGCCGTTTAGCCGCCCCCGCGCGTTGCCCCGCCCGCCTCTCACGCGCCGCGCGCGGCGGCGCTACAATCTCACGATGAATTCGCCGAACGACTCCGTCATCGCCGTCGACGTCTACCGCCAGCGCCGCGAGCGCGTGCTTGCCGCGCTGCGTGCGGCGGGCGGCGGCGTCGCGATCGTCCCCACCGCGCCGGAAGTGCTGCGCAACCGCGATACGGGCTACCCGTACCGGCACGACAGCTATTTCTATTACCTGACCGGCTTCGCGGAGCCTGACGCCGTGCTGGTGCTGGACGCGACCGCCGCGCACGATGCGCCGCGGTCGATCCTGTTCTGCCGCGCGAAGAACGCCGACCGCGAAATCTGGGAAGGCTTCCATTACGGCCCGGACGCCGCGCGCGACACGTTTGGCTTCGACGCGGCGTTCGCCGCCGATGCGCTCGACACCGAAATGCCGCGCCTGCTCGCCGATGCGGGCAGCGTCCATTACCGGTTCGGCGCGTCGGCCGACTTCGACCGCCAGCTCGGGCGCTGGCTCGACGCGGTGCGCGCGCAGGCGCGCACGGGCGTCGCCGCACCGGATGCGATGCTCGACCTCACGCCGCTGCTCGACGACATGCGGCTCGTCAAGGACGAGCACGAACTCGCGATCATGATGCGCGCCGCGCACATTTCGGCGCTCGCGCATCGCCGCGCGATGCAGGCCTGCCGGCCCGGCGTGCGCGAATACGAGCTCGAGGCCGAGCTGCTCTACACGTTCCGGCGCTACGGCGCCCAGGCGCCGGCATACGGCTCGATCGTCGCGGCCGGCGCGAACGCGTGCGTGCTGCACTACCCGGCCGGCAATGCCGTCGCACAGGACGGCGACCTGATCCTGATCGACGCCGCGTGCGAGCTGGACGGCTATGCGTCCGACATCACCCGCACGTTCCCGGCCAGCGGGCGCTTCTCGCCCGCGCAGCGCACGCTGTACGACATCGTGCTCGCCGCGCAGCAGGCCGCGATCGACGCGACGCGCGCGGGCGTGCCGTTCGAGGCGCCGCACGACGCGGCGGTGCGCGTGCTCGCCCAGGGCCTGCTCGACACCGGCATCATCCCGAAAGCGCGCTTCGCGAGCGTCGACGACGTGATCGCCGAGCGCGCGTATGCGCGCTTCTACATGCACCGCACCGGCCACTGGCTCGGGATGGACGTCCACGACTGCGGCGACTATCGCGAACGCCTCGCCGCGCGCGACGACAAGGGCGCGCTGCCGTGGCGCACGCTGAAGGCCGGCATGACGCTCACCGTCGAGCCCGGCCTGTACGTGCGGGCCGCCGACGACGTGCCGCCCGAATACTGGAACATCGGCATCCGCATCGAGGACGACGCGATCGTGCGCGAGCACGGCTGCGAGCTGATCACGCGCGACGTGCCCGTCGCGGCGGCCGAGATCGAGGCGCTGATGCGCGCCGCATGACGGCGCCCGCGCAAACCGTTTCATCCGATTCACGACTTCCGATGACGACCGACTCCTCCCCGGCCACCCCGGACTACGATCTCGCCATCGTCGGCGCCGGCCCGGTCGGGCTCGCGCTCGCCGGCTGGCTCGCACGGCGCAGCGCGACGCAAGGCCTGTCGATCGCGCTCATCGACGCGCGCGACCCGTCGGCGAGCGCGAACGACCCGCGCGCGATCGCGCTGTCGCACGGCAGCCACGTGCTGCTCGACGCGCTCGCCTGGCCCGACGACGCCACGCCGATCGAACACATCCACGTGTCGCAGCGCGGCCATTTCGGCCGCACGGTGATCGACCGCGACGAACACGACCTGGCCGCGCTCGGCTACGTGGTGCGCTACGGCTCGCTCGTGCAGGCGCTCGCGCGCGTGGTGCAGCGTACCCGCGTGCAGTGGATCACGTCGACCTCCGCGCATTCGCCGCAGCAGGACGCGAGCGGCGTCACGCTGCTGCTCGAGGGTCCGCAAGGCGCGCGCACGCTGCGCGCGCGGATCGTCGTCAACGCCGAGGGCGGGCTGTTCAACGCGCAGCAGGACACCGACGGCAAGCACCGCCGCGACTACGGGCAAACCGCGCTGATCGGCACCGTGACCGTGTCCGCGCCGCGCCCGAACGTCGCGTGGGAGCGCTTCACGCGCGAAGGCCCGCTCGCGCTGCTGCCGCTCGGCGGCCCGCGGCAGGCGGATTACGCGCTCGTGTGGTGCTGCGCGCCCGACGAGGCCGCGCGGCGCGCGGCGCTGCCGGACGATGCGTTCCTGCGCGAGCTCGGCCACGCGTTCGGCGAGCGGATGGGCCGCTTCACGGCGATCGCCGGGCGCGCGGCGTTCCCGCTCGGGCTCAGCGCCGCGCCCACGCTGGTCGACCGGCGCACGGCGATCGTCGGCAACGCCGCGCAGGCGCTCCACCCGGTCGCGGGCCAGGGCCTCAACCTCGGGCTGCGCGACGCGCACACGCTCGTCGATGCGCTGTCCCAGCATGGCGCCGAGCCTGCCGCGCTCGCCGCGTTCAACACGCGCCGCGCGCTCGACCGGCGGCTCACGATCGGCGCGACCGACACGCTCGCGCGGCTGTTTACGATCGACGCCGGCCCGCTCGCCGCGCTGCGCGCCGCGGCGCTCACCGCGCTCGAATTCATCCCGCCGCTCAAGACTGCGCTCGCACGCCAGATGATGTTCGGCCAGCGCCGGTGACGCGCCGGCGCCGCACGCGCGGCGCCTGTGTGCGATGTGCGCCACGCGGCGGGGCCGCGCAAACCGTGCCAAATCGGCAAGCCGGGCGAATACGGTAAAATGCGCGTTTTCCCTCCGCCCTTTCCATGCCCGCGCCTGCCGCGGGCGGCGTCATTGCAATGCCCGTCATCGGCTCTCACGTCTTGCGCAACAACCTGTTCGTCGCCCCCATGGCGGGCGTCACGGACCGGCCGTTCCGGCAGCTGTGCAAACGGCTGGGAGCGGGCTATGCCGTGTCCGAAATGGTCGCCTCCAACGCGCAGCTGTGGAAAAGCGCGAAGACGATGCGCCGCGCGAATCACGCCGGCGAGGTCGAGCCGATCGCGGTGCAGATCGCCGGGGCCGACCCGGCGATGATGGCCGAAGCGGCCCGCTACAACGTCGACAACGGCGCGCAGATCATCGACATCAACATGGGCTGCCCGGCCAAGAAGGTCTGCAACGTCGCGGCAGGCTCCGCGCTGTTGCAGAACGAGCCGCTCGTCAGGCAGATCGTCGAGGCCGTCGTCGCCGCGGTCGGCACCGGGCCCGACGCGGTGCCGGTCACGCTGAAGATCCGCACCGGCTGGGACCGCGAGCACAGGAACGCGGTCGCCGTCGCCCGGCTCGCCGAGGCGGCGGGCATCTCGATGCTGACCGTGCACGGCCGCACCCGCGCGGACCTGTACCGCGGCGACGCCGAATACGAAACCATCGCGGCCGTGAAGGCGGCGGTGCGGATTCCGGTCGTCGCGAACGGCGACATCGCGTCGCCGGCGAAAGCGAAGGCGGTGCTCGACGCGACCGGCGCCGATGCGCTGATGATCGGTCGCGCCGCGCAAGGACGGCCGTGGCTGTTCCGCGAAATCGACCATTTCCTGCAAACCGGCACGCTGTTGCCGCCGCCGCGGATCGATGAGATCCAGCAGGTGATGAACGAGCATCTGGAAGATCACTACGCGTTTTACGGAGAGTTCACCGGGGTCCGTACTGCGCGCAAGCACATCGGCTGGTACACTCGCGGCCTTTCCGGCGCCAACGGGTTCCGGCACCGGATGAACACGCTCGATTCCACGCGCGAACAGCTCGCCGCCGTCAACGCATTTTTCGAAGCGCAAAAGGCGCTGTCCGATCACCTCGTTTACGTCGACGAGGACGAACACGGCCAGGGCGAGCCGGACGACCATAACCAGTTAGCAGCATGAGCAAGCACAACATCGAACAATGTGTCCGCGAGAGCCTGGACGTATATTTCCGGGATCTGGACGGCTCCAATCCGCACGACGTCTATGAAATGGTGATGTCCTGCGTCGAAAAACCGATGCTCGAAGTGGTGCTCGAACAGGCGGGCGGCAACCAGTCGCTCGCCGCGGAGTACCTCGGCATCAACCGCAACACGCTGCGCAAGAAGCTGCAGCAGCACGGCCTGCTGTAACCGGCCGCCCCGTCCCCGTTTCCCTGGCTATTGGTGGTTCCATCATGATCAAGCAAGCGCTCATTTCCGTTTCCGACAAAACCGGCATCGTCGACTTCGCGAAGTCCCTGTCCGACCTCGGCGTCAAGCTGCTGTCGACGGGCGGCACCGCGAAACTGCTCGCCGACGCGGGCCTGCCCGTGACCGAAGTGGCCGATTACACCGGCTTTCCGGAAATGCTCGATGGGCGCGTGAAGACGCTGCACCCGAAGGTGCACGGCGGCATCCTCGCGCGCCGCGACCTGCCGGAGCACATGCAGGCGCTCGAAGCACACGACATCCCGACGATCGACCTGCTCGTCGTGAACCTGTACCCGTTCGTCGCGACGATCGCGAAGGACGACTGCACGCTCGCCGACGCGATCGAGAACATCGACATCGGCGGCCCGACGATGCTGCGCTCGGCCGCGAAGAACCACCGCGACGTGACCGTGATCGTCGATCCGGCCGACTACGCGGTCGTGCTCGATGAAATGAAGGCGAACGGCAACACGGTCGGCTACACGACCAACTTCCGCCTCGCGACCAAGGTGTTCGCGCACACCGCGCAATACGACGGCGCGATCACGAACTACCTGACGAGCCTGACCGACGCGCTGCAGCACGCATCGCGCAACGCCTACCCGGCCACGCTGAACATGGCGTTCGACAAGGTGCAGGACCTGCGCTACGGCGAGAACCCGCACCAGAGCGCGGCGTTCTACCGCGACATCGCGACGCCGGCCGGCGCGCTCGCGAACTACCGCCAGCTGCAGGGCAAGGAACTGTCGTACAACAACATCGCCGACTCCGACGCGGCGTGGGAATGCGTGAAGACGTTCGACGCGCCGGCGTGCGTGATCATCAAGCACGCGAACCCGTGCGGCGTCGCGGTGGGCAAGGATTCGGGCGACGCGTACGCGAAGGCGTTCCAGACCGACCCGACCTCGGCGTTCGGCGGCATCATCGCGTTCAACCGCGAAGTCGACGAAGCGGCCGCGCAGGCTGTCGCGAAGCAGTTCGTCGAAGTGCTGATCGCGCCGTCGTTCAGTGACGCCGCGAAGCAGGTGTTCGCCGCGAAGCAGAACGTGCGCCTGCTGGAGATCGCGCTCGGCGACGGCCATAACGCGTTCGACCTGAAGCGCGTCGGCGGCGGCCTGCTGGTGCAGTCGCTCGATGCGAAGAACGTGCAGCCGCACGAACTGCGTGTCGTCACGAAGCGCCACCCGACGCCGAAGGAAATGGACGACCTGCTGTTCGCATGGCGCGTCGCGAAGTTCGTGAAGTCGAACGCGATCGTGTTCTGCGGCAACGGCATGACGCTCGGCGTCGGCGCCGGCCAGATGAGCCGCGTCGATTCCGCGCGCATCGCGAGCATCAAGGCGCAGAACGCCGGCCTCACGCTCGCCGGCTCGGCGGTCGCGTCGGACGCGTTCTTCCCGTTCCGCGACGGCCTCGACGTCGTCGTGGCGGCAGGCGCGACCTGCGTGATCCAGCCGGGCGGCTCGGTGCGCGACGATGAAGTCATCGCCGCCGCCGACGAGCACAACATCGCGATGATCCTGACGGGCGTGCGCCACTTCCGTCACTGATCGCGCACGGCACCCGTTGCCGATGCACCACGGCCCGGCGGCGTCGCACCCGCCGGGTTTTTTATTGTGCGGCGGCGGCGCAAGCCATTCGTTGTAGCATCGCTGCATCACGCAACTCCGTCCTTCCATGCGAATTCTCGGCATCGACCCCGGCCTGCGCGTCACCGGCTTTGGCGTCATCGACGTCAGCGGCCACCGGCTCGCGTACGTCACGAGCGGCGTCATCCGCACGCCGACGGCCGATCTGGCCACCCGGCTCGGCACGATCTTCGAGGGCGTCTCGACGCTCGTCCGCGAACACGCGCCCGATCAGTCCGCGATCGAAAAGGTGTTCGTCAACGTCAACCCGCAATCGACGCTGCTGCTCGGCCAGGCGCGCGGCGCCGCGATCTGCGGCCTCGTGTCGGGCGGCCTGCCGGTCGCCGAATACACCGCGCTGCAGCTCAAGCAGGCCGTGGTCGGCTACGGCCGCGCGACCAAGGCGCAGATGCAGGAGATGGTCACGCGGCTGCTCAACCTGTCCGGCCAGCCCGGCAGCGACGCTGCCGACGCGCTCGGCATGGCGATCTGCCACGCGCACGGCGGCAACACGCTCAGCACGCTCGGCGGCCTCGCGCCGGCGCTCGCGAAGAAAGGGCTGCGCGTGCGGCGCGGGCGGCTCATCGGCTGACGCCGCACGGCCGCCACAGCCTGCGCCCGTCGCAAGCCGCGCGATCGCCGCGATCGCGCGCACGACGCGGCGTGCCGAACGATTCGACGGGCAGCCCGGAAGGCGGTGCCGCGCGACGCGCCCGCCCGCGTTGCGCCGCGCGTGCGCTACACTCGCGCTTTCGTCATCGCTACTCTCGCCCCATGATCGGTCGCATCGCCGGCATCCTGCTCGAAAAGAATCCGCCCCACCTGCTCGTCGACTGCAACGGCGTCGGCTACGAGATCGACGTGCCGATGAGCACGTTCTACAACCTGCCGCAGGCGGGCGAGCGGGTCGTGCTGCTCACGCAGCTGATCGTCCGCGAGGACGCCCACCTGCTGTACGGCTTCCTGACCCAGCAGGAGCGCGCGACCTTCCGCGAGCTGCTCAAGATCAGCGGCATCGGCGCGCGCATGGCGCTCGCGGTGCTGTCCGGCATGAGCGTGCAGGAGCTCGCGCAGGCCGTGACGATGCAGGACGCCGCACGCCTGACCCGGCTGCCCGGCATCGGCAAGAAGACCGCCGAGCGCCTGCTGCTCGAGCTGAAGGGCAAGCTCGGCGCCGATCTCGGCGCGCTCGCCGGCGCCGCGTCGCCGTCGGATCACGCGACCGACATCCTCAACGCACTCCTCGCGCTCGGCTACTCCGAAAAGGAAGGGCTCGCCGCGATCAAGAACGTGCCGGCCGGCACGGGCGTCTCGGACGGGATCAAGCTCGCGCTCAAGGCGCTGTCGAAGGCGTAACGCACACCTGTTGCCGGCAGTGTCGCGCCGCCCCGCGCGGCGCGCCAGCCGGCCATTCGGACAGCTTTGCCGGGTAGCGGCGCGCGGTACAATGGCCGCATGATCGAAACCGACAAACTCGCCAGCGAGCGGATCATCACCGCCACGCCCGCCTCTTCGCACGAGGAGGCATTCGAACGCGCGCTGCGGCCGCGCCAGCTCGACGAATACGTCGGCCAGGAGAAGGTACGCGGCCAGCTCGAGATCTTCATCGAAGCGGCGAAGCGCCGCGCCGAAGCGCTCGACCACGTGCTGCTGTTCGGCCCGCCCGGCCTCGGCAAGACCACGCTCGCGCACATCATCGCGCGCGAGATGGGCGTCAACCTGCGCCAGACCTCCGGCCCGGTGCTCGAGCGCGCGGGCGACCTCGCCGCGCTGCTGACGAACCTCGAGGCGAACGACGTGCTGTTCATCGACGAGATCCACCGGCTTTCGCCGGTCGTCGAGGAAATCCTGTATCCGGCGCTCGAGGATTACCAGATCGACATCATGATCGGCGAAGGCCCGGCCGCGCGCAGCGTGAAGCTCGACCTGCAGCCGTTTACGCTCGTCGGCGCGACCACCCGCGCCGGGATGCTGACCAACCCGCTGCGCGACCGTTTCGGGATCGTCGCGCGGCTCGAGTTCTACGACGCCGACCAGCTGTCGCGCATCGTGCGCCGCTCCGCGTCGCTGCTCGACGCGCAGATCGACCCGATGGGCGCGCTGGAAATCGCGAAGCGCTCGCGCGGCACGCCGCGTATCGCGAACCGGCTGCTGCGCCGCGTGCGCGATTACGCGGAAGTGAAGGCGGACGGCAACATCACCGCCGAAGTCGCCGACAAGGCGCTCGCGATGCTCGACGTCGATCCGGTCGGCTTCGACCTGATGGACCGCAAGCTGCTCGAAGCGATCCTGTACAAGTTCGACGGCGGGCCGGTCGGCATCGACAATCTCGCCGCGGCGATCGGCGAGGAGCGCGACACGATCGAGGACGTGCTGGAGCCGTATCTGATCCAGCAGGGCTTCCTGCAGCGCACGCCGCGCGGCCGCGTGGCCACGCTGCTCACCTACCGGCATTTCGGCCTCTCCGCGCCCGATGCGGCCGGCCCTGTGCGCGGCACGCCGGACGCTGCCGGACGCTAGCCGCCCGACACCGAACACACCATGACGATGCCGCCGAGTCCGCCTCCCGCCCAGGCCGCCCCGGCCCCGCGCTGGATCGAGCAGATCCGCAAGCGGCTCGCGACAGGCGTCACGCACCTGACGACGGGCAGCGGCCCGTCGCTCGACTATTCGTCGCCGCCCGGCGATCCCGGCCTGTTCGGCCCCGACGCAGTCTGCTGGCGCGTCCATGCGGACTTCACGTCGATGATGGTGGGCGGCGTGTCCGCGCTGCTGCTGCAGGCGCTGCATCCGCTTGCGCTCGCGGGGGTATGGGATCACTCGACGTTCCGCACCGACATCCTCGGGCGGCTGCGGCGCACCGCGACGTTCATCTCGGGCACGACGTTCGGCAGCCGCGCGGACGCGCTGCGCCTGATCGAGCGCGTGAAGACGATTCACGAAGGGGTGAGCGGCACGTTGCCAGACGGGCGGCCGTATCGCGCAAGCGACCCGGCGCTCCTGACCTGGGTGCACGTCGCCGAAGTGTCGAGCTTCCTCGCCGCGCATCTTCGCTACGTGAACCCGCTGCTGCCGGGCGCGCTGCAGGATCAGTACTACGCGGAAACGTCACGGATCGCGAAGCTGCTCGGCGCGACCGACGTACCGGCGTCGCGGGCCGGGATCGCCGCCTATCTCGACGCGATGCGCGGCGAGCTGGTCGCGAGCGAGCGCACGCGGGAGGTGATCCGCGTGCTGCTGAACGCGCCGGTGCCGAAGCCGGCGATGCGTCCCGCGGCGACGCTGGTATTCAATGCGGGCATCGATCTGCTGCCGCCGTGGGCGCAGCAGATGCTCGGACTGTCGACCCTCGCGCCGGTGCGCCGCGCGCTGGCGCGGCCCGGCGTGAAGCTCGTCGCGCCCGTGCTGCGCTGGGCGCTCGTCAACGGCGTGTCAAAACGCGCGCGCCGCCGCGCCACCGGCACGCCGCCGCCGCCCGCGCACACGCCGACCTGAACCCGCGTCACGCACGCGCCGGCTCTTACAACACTTTCGCGTAGCCGTCGTCGTCGCTGGCTTCGCTCAGGTGGTCGATATCGGCCCAGCGCACGATCGACGCGCGGCCCGCGTCGAAATCGACCGTATTGATGCTGGTGTTGAGCAGCGCGTAATTGCGCGGCGCGTCGAGCGCGAGACCGTTCGCGAAGCGGTACACGCAATCGAGCACGCCACCGTGCGCGACACAGGCGATCCGGCCACCCGGATGCGCGGCGACGATCGGCTCGATCGCATGCAGCACCCGGTGGTAGAACGCGCGCTGCGACTCGCCGCCCTCCGGTTCGAAGCCGGGGTCGCGCGTCTGCCACGCGGCGTACGCATCCGGAAACCGCGCCTCGACCTCCGCGCTGTCGTGCCCCTGGAACACGCCGTACGCGCGCTCACGCAGGCCTTCGCGCAGCGCGAGCGGCAGGCCCAGCGCGTCGGCGACGGGCTGCGCGGTCTGCCGCGCGCGCAGCAGGTCGCTCGAGTAGATCGCGTCGAGCCGCGCGCCGTCGCGCACCTCGCGCGCGACGCGTTCGGCAAGCCGCTGCGCCTGCTCAAGCCCGGTGTCCGCGAGCGGAATGTCGATGTGCCCCTGGATACGCTTGATGCGGTTCCACGGCGTCTCGCCGTGGCGGATGAAGAGGATCTGCGTCGTGGCCATCGTGGCGGCGTGCTCCGGGAAAAGATCAGGGCCGCACTTGCAGCCAGAACGTCACGGGACCGTCGTTGACGAGCGACACCTGCATGTCGGCGCCGAATTCGCCCGTCTCGACGATCGGATGACGCGCGCGCGCCGCGTCGACGAAATAGCCGAACAGGCGCTCGCCCTCGTCGGGCGGCGCCGCGGGCGTGAAGCTCGGGCGCAGGCCACTGTTGGTGTCGGCAGCCAGCGTGAACTGCGACACGAGCAGGAGCCCGCCCGCGCGCCCGGCGCCGTCGAGATTCGAGACCGGCAGGTTCATCTTGCCGGCCGCGTCGCTGAACACGCGGTAGCCGAGCAGCTTCGCGAGCAGCTTGTCGGCCGCCGCCTCGGTGTCGCCGCGCTCGGCGCAGACCAGCGCGAGCAGCCCCGCGCCGATCTCGCCCGTGACGCGCTCGCCGACGCGCACGTCGGCGCGCCGCACGCGCTGGATCAGCGCGATCATGCGGTGAGCGAGACGCGCGCGAAGCGGCGCTTGCCGACCTGCACCACGTACTCGCCCGCCTCGACCTTGAGGCCCTTGTCCGACACCGTCGTGCCGTCGATCTTCACGCCGCCCTGCTCGATGTTGCGCAGCGCTTCGCTCGTCGACGGCGCGAGGCCCGCCTGCTTGAGCAGCTGGCCGATCGCGAGCGGCGCACCGGCGAGCGTCACCGACGGGATGTCGTCCGGCACACCGCCCTTCGCGCGATGGTTGAAGTCCTCGAGCGCGCGCTCGGCGTCGGCCTGCGAATGGAAGCGCGCGACGATCTCCTGCGCGAGCAGCACCTTGAAGTCGCGCGGATTGCGCCCGGCCTCGGCCTCGCGCATGAAACCGGCGATCTCGTCGATGCTGCGGAACGACAGCAGTTCGAAGTAACGCCACATCAGCGTGTCGGAGATGCTCATCAGCTTGCCGAACATGTCGTTCGGCTTCTCGCTGATGCCGACGTAGTTGCCCTTCGACTTCGACATCTTCTCGACGCCGTCGAGGCCTTCGAGCAGCGGCATCGTCAGGATGCACTGCTGCTCCTGGCCGTACTGCTTCTGCAGTTCGCGGCCGACGAGCAGGTTGAACTTCTGGTCCGTGCCGCCGAGCTCCAGGTCGGAATTGAGCGCGACCGAGTCGTAGCCCTGCATCAGCGGGTAGAGGAATTCGTGGATCGAGATCGGCACGCCGCTCTGGAAGCGCTTCGTGAAATCCTCGCGCTCGAGGATGCGCGCGACCGTGTAGCGCGACGCGAGCTTGATCAACCCGTCCGCGCCGAGCGGCATCGACCATTCGCTGTTGTAGCGGATCTCGGTCTTCGCGCGGTCGAGCACGAGCGACGCCTGCTCGAAGTAGGTCTTCGCGTTCGATTCGATCTGCTCGCGGGTCAGCGGCGGGCGCGTCGCGTTGCGGCCGGACGGATCGCCGATCAGCGACGTGAAGTCGCCGATCAGGAAGATCACCGTGTGGCCCAGGTCCTGCAGCTGGCGCATCTTGTTCAGCACGACGGTGTGGCCGATGTGGATGTCCGGCGCGGTCGGATCGAGGCCGAGCTTGATGCGGAGCGGCTTGCCCGTGGCCGCGCTGCGCGCGAGCTTCTGCGCAAACTCTTCCTCGACCAGCAGTTCGTCGACGCCGCGCTTCGTGACGGCGAGCGCATGCCGGACTTCGTCGGTGATCGGGAAGGTGGGCTTGGAACTGGAATCGGTGCTCATCGGTGCAGGAAGGAATGTCGCAAAAACGGGCATTTTCCCATATCTTGCGAGGGCACCGCTTAACGGCGGGCACGGTTGCGCGGATAATCGAACGCAACGCGCGCGGCATCGGCCCGCGCCGCACGATTCAGGGAGTCATCACGTGCCGCATCAACGTCCGCCCTCGGGCCATTCCGCCGACGGCGTCTATTTCGGACTCATGTCGGGCACGAGCATGGACGGCGTCGACGGCATCGCCGTGCGCTTCGAGACCGGCCACGCGCCGCGCGTGCTCGCCGAGGCGTTCGTCGGGTTCGCGCAGCCGCTGCGCGACGCGCTGTTCGGCCTGCAGCACGCGGGCAGCGACGAAATCGAGCGCGAGGCGCTCGCCGCCAACGCGCTCGCGGCGCGCTATGCGGCATGCTGCCACGAGCTGCAGCGCGCGGCGGGCCTCGCGCCCGAGCAGGTGCGCGCGATCGGCGTGCACGGGCAAACGGTGCGCCATCAGCCCGAGCGCGGCTATACGCGGCAGATCAACAACCCGGCGCTGCTCGCCGAACTGACGCAGATCGACGTGATCGCCGATTTCCGCAGCCGCGACGTCGCCGCGGGCGGCCAGGGCGCGCCGCTCGTGCCGGCGTTCCACGCGACCGTGTTCGGCGCGCCGGACGAAACGCGCGTCGTCTGCAATCTCGGCGGCATCAGCAACATCACGATCCTGCCCCGCACCGGCGGCGACGGCGTGCGCGGCTTCGACTGCGGGCCGGCGAACGCGCTGATCGACGCGTGGGCGAGCCGTCACCTCGGCACCGCCTATGACGACGGCGGCCGGTTCGCGGCGCGCGGGAGCGTCCATGCGCCGCTGCTCGACACGCTGCTCGACGAGTCGTACTTCGCCGCGCCGCCGCCGAAAAGCACCGGGCGCGACCTGTTCAACCCGGCATGGCTCGACGCGAAGCTGGCTGCGTTCGCGCAGCTGGCCCCGGAGGACGTGCAGGCGACACTGACCGCGCTCACCGCGGTGTCGATCGCCCGGGAAATCGCGCTGCATGCGCCGGACTGCACGGCGGTGTACGCATGCGGCGGCGGCGCCCGCAACCCGGTGCTGCTCGATGCGCTCGCGAACGCGCTGCGGGATCGCGGCGTGCGCGCGCCGGTGGCCACCACGGCCGCGCTCGGCGTGCCGCCGCACCAGGTCGAGGCGCTGGCGTTCGCGTGGCTCGCGTACCGCTTCGCGGCGCGCGAGCCGGGCAACCTGTCGGCCGTTACCGGCGCGGCGGGCGGCCGTGTGCTCGGCGCGCTCTACCCGCGCTGAAACGCACATCGCAACGCGCCGCGCGGGCATAAAAAAACGGGGCAAGAAGCCCCGTTTCTCTTCGATCGGCCGAATGCGGCCGGTCTGACCGCTTAAACCGAGAACGACGAACCGCACCCGCAGGTGGTCGTGGCGTTCGGGTTCTTGATCACGAACTGCGCGCCATTCAGATCGTCCTTGTAGTCGATCTCGGCGCCGATCAGGTACTGATAGCTCATCGAGTCGATCAGCAGCTGGACGCCGTTCTTGTTCATCACGGTGTCGTCCTCGTTGACTTCCTCGTCGAACGTGAAGCCATACTGGAAGCCCGAGCAGCCGCCGCCCTGCACGAACACGCGCAGCTTCAGGTCGGGGTTGCCTTCTTCGTCGATCAGTTGCTTGACCTTGTCGGCTGCCGCGTCGGTGAAGACGAACGGTGCCGGCATCTCGGTCGTTGCTGCGGTTTCGGTAACAGCGTTCATGCGAACTCTCCAATAAGCCATTAGCCGCTATTGTAGGGCCGATCTCAAGATCGTGCCGAAGTCCATGAAATCAACAGGTTTTTGTCGATTGCATCAAACGGGGGCCCGGCCGGGCAAAAAAAAACCGCCAGCGCGAAAGCTGGCGGTTTTTTCCGGTGGGCACCACGCGGACGCGGCGCACGACCGTGAAGCGATTAACGCTTCGAGAACTGCTTGGCGCGGCGTGCCTTGCGCAGACCGACCTTCTTACGCTCGACTTCACGGGCATCGCGCGTGACGAAGCCTGCGCTCGACAGCGTCGGCTTCAGCGCCGCGTCGTAGTCGATCAGCGCGCGGGTGATGCCGTGGCGCACTGCGCCGGCCTGACCCGTTTCGCCGCCGCCCGACACGTTCACCTTGATGTCGAACGTCTGCGCGTGGTTCGTGAGTTCCAGCGGCTGACGCACGATCATCAGCGACGTTTCGCGCGAGAAGTAGTCCGAGATGGGCTTGCCGTTGACGATGATGTCGCCCTTGCCCGCCTTGATGAAGACACGAGCGACTGCGCTCTTGCGGCGGCCCGTACCGTAATTCCAGTTACCGATCATGTGGGCTCCCCTTAGATCTCGAGCGCCTTCGGCTGTTGAGCCGAATGCGGATGCGTCGCTTCTGCGTAGACCTTCAGCTTCTTGATCATCGCGTAGCCGAGCGGACCCTTCGGCAGCATGCCCTTGACCGCCTTCTCGAGCGCGCGGCCCGGGAAGCGTTCCTGCATCTTGCCGAACGTCGTTTCATAGATGCCGCCCGGGTAGCCCGAGTGACGGTAGTACTTCTTGTCCAGCGTCTTGTTGCCCGTGACCTTCAACTTGCTCGCGTTGATGACGATGATGAAATCACCGGTGTCGACGTGCGGGGTGAACTCAGGCTTGTGCTTGCCGCGCAGACGGCGTGCCACTTCGCTGGCGACACGGCCGAGAACCTTATCCGTCGCGTCAATCACGTACCATTCGCGCGTCACCTCATGGGCTTTTGCGGAAAACGTCTTCATGATCGATCCAAAAAAATTGCTGTGCCCGATGTTCTTTCCTGCTTGGATATGTGCGCTTCAAGGCGCGGTGCAGGCTCTCCCTGTTCTTTTTCCGTGGGCATGAATGCGGAAAACCCTGAATTATAGAGGAAATGGCACGCGCGGGTCAAAGAGATTGAGATACCGGCGCGCAGCGCGCGTCCGGCGGCCGCGCGACACGCGCGGATATTTGCATCAGACGAAAAAAAGCCCGAACGCAACGTTCGGGCTTAATCCACCATAGGAGGAGGTGGAGGAGACATTCGGGAGGTGCCGCAGCGCGGCAACCAATGGACTGCATTATACGAACGCGGTACGGGCAACACAAGAAAATCTACATTACGAAATTTCACATCATAATGCGAAATCAAGAGAGGCGTGCCCGCCGGATGAATTTCACGATGTAAATCAATTGCTTAGCAACAAACGCGTCATTTCGCCACCGCGCCCGTCTAGAGCAAAACCCCTAAAAAATGAAAGGACATCGCCGGTTTTCGGCCGGCGGCGGCGCGCGTCATGGCGCCCGGCGTTCACGGTCCTGCATCGCAGCAGCCGGCTGTTACGCCACGGGCTACAATGCCGTTTGACAATCGAATCAGGCAACGCTGGAGCGCAAGCATGGAATGCAAAGTAAGCTGGTTGGGCCATGACGGCATGGCGTTTTCCGCCCAGACCGGGAGCGGCCACCTCGTCGCGATGGACGGCGCACCGGAAGGCGGCGGCCATAATCTCGCGCCCCGGCCGATGGAGATGGTGCTGGTCGGCACCGGCGGCTGCACCGCGTACGACGTCGTGCTGATCCTGAAGAAGAGCCGCCAGGAAGTCACCGGCTGCTCGGTCACGCTGAAGGCCGAGCGCGCAAGCGAAGATCCGAAGGTCTTCACGAAGGTCCACTTCCACTTCACGGTCACGGGCCACAACCTGAACCCGGCCACCGTGGAGCGCGCGATCAACCTGTCGCATGACAAGTACTGCTCGGCGTCGATCATGATCGCGAAGACGGCCGAACTCACCCACTCGTTCGACATCGTCGCAGTCTGACGCGCACAAAAAAACAGGGCCGGCATCCCTGGCGGGATGCCGGCCCTGTCGCATTCGAACGGCAAAGCAGGCCGATAAGCCGGATTCTGTGCGCGCCGCGCGTCCGAAGACGCGTGGCGCGTGGCAGCCATTCCTCTAGGCGCGCCATTGCTGACGCGCTCAAGCTTCCTACCCGCAGACGAGACGGGGGCCCCGTCCTGCATCCGAAGATGCGCGCCTGCCTACTTGGAATTGCTCCGGGTGGAGGTTACCGTGCCGGCGAACGTCGCCGTCGCCGCGGTGCGCTCTTACCGCACCGTTTCACCCTTGCCTGATCCCGGCTTGCGCCGGGCCATCGGCGGTTTGCTTTCTGTTGCCCTGTTCCGCGTGTCGCCACGGATGGCCGTTAGCCATCACCCTGCCCTGTGGAGTCCGGACTTTCCTCGCCCCCGCCCGCCCGAAGGCCGGCAGGGCCGCGACTGCCTGGCCTGCTTTGCGGTGCGAATTCTAACACTGCGCGCGGTCCCTGACAGCCGCGACGTGCGACGCCCGCGCCGGAACACCGCGGGATCGTCGTAAAACGCCGGATCGGCATTGTCCGCGCACCAGCCCGGCACGCCCAGCACCGGCAGCGGCGCGAAGTCGCGGCGCGCGCCAGTCGATCCGCACCAACGCCGCCGCGGCATCGGCCGGATGCCCGGCCGTGCGCGACGGCGCGACACTCACGCGAGCTTCCAGCCGATCGGCTCGCCTGCACGCAGCGGCACGACCGGCGTGTCGCCCGCGAGGATCTCGAGCGGCAGCTCCCACGACTCGCGGCGCAGCGTCACCGTCTCGGTGCTGCGCGGCAGGCCGTAGAAGTCCGCGCCGTAGAAGCTCGCGAACCCTTCGAGCTTGTCGAGCGCGTCAGCCTTGTCGAACGCCTCCGCATACAGCTCGAGCGCGTGCAGCGCCGTGTAGCAGCCCGCGCAGCCGCATGCCGCTTCCTTCGCGTTGCGCGCGTGCGGCGCGCTGTCGGTGCCGAGGAAGAAGCGCGGATTGCCCGACGTCGCCGCTTCGACGAGCGCGACGCGATGCGTCTCGCGCTTGAGCACCGGCAGGCAGTAGTAATGCGGGCGGATGCCGCCGACGAAGATCGCGTTGCGGTTGTACAGCAGGTGATGCGCGGTGATCGTCGCTCCGATCAGGCCCGGCGCTGCATCGGCGTCGCGCACGTAGTCGGCCGCGTCCTTCGTCGTGATGTGCTCGAACACCACCTTGAGGCCCGGGAAATCGCGGCGCAGCGGCGTCATCACGCGGTCGATGAAGACCTTCTCGCGGTCGAACAGGTCGATCGACGGATCGGTCGCCTCGCCGTGCACGAGCAGCGGCATGCCGGTTTCCTGCATCGTCTCGAGCGTCTTCGCGCATTTCGCGAGATCGGTGACGCCGGCGTCCGAATTGGTCGTCGCGCCCGCCGGGTACAGCTTCACGCCATGCACGAAGCCGCTTTCGCGCGCGCGGCGGATCTCGTCGGGCGGCGTGTTGTCGGTCAGGTAGAGCGTCATCAGCGGCTCGAACGTCATGCCGGCGGGCACCGCGGCGAGAATCCGCTCGCGGTAGGCCTGCGCCTGCGCGGTGGTCGTCACGGGCGGCTTCAGGTTCGGCATGATGATCGCGCGGCCGAACTGGCGCGCGGTATGCGGCAGCACGCCGGCCAGCATCGCGCCGTCGCGCACGTGCAGGTGCCAGTCGTCGGGGCGGGCGAGCGTCAGCGTCGTCAGGGGGGAAGCGTTCGAGGCAGTCATAGGAGGCGTCGTGAGGAGCGCGGGGCAAAGCGAAGCGCCGGATGGCGCGGGCGATGAGCCGGGAAGCGCCGGCGCGGCGCCGACTGACGGCAAACCGCAACACGGGGCCGCCGGCCGGCGGATTCCGCTTTTTGCCGCTCTGGGCTCGGTGATATGCTAGAAGCGCTCATTGTACCGGGTTCGCCCGATTCGTTACCCCGCCTCAGCCAGCCGCCCCAGCAAAATGTGCCAACTCTTCGGAATGAACTGCGCCACGCCGACGGACGTCACGTTCTCGTTCACCGGCTTCGCGGCCCGGGGCGGGATCACCGATCACCATGCCGACGGCTGGGGCATCGCGTTCTTCGAGGACAAGGCCTGCCGCCTGTTCATCGATCACCAGGCATCCGCCACGTCGCCGATCGCCGAGATGGTCAAGCGCTACCCGATCAAGTCGAAGAACACGATCGCGCACATCCGCAAGGCGACACAGGGCCACATCCTGCTCGAGAACAGCCACCCGTTCATGCGGGAGCTGTGGGGGCGGCACTGGATCTTCGCGCATAACGGCGACCTGCAGGATTACGCGCCGGACATGGAAGAGAGCGTCTACCAGCCGGTCGGCACGACCGACAGCGAACAGGCGTTCTGCGTGCTGATGCAGGGGCTGCGCGAGGCGTTCCCCGGCGCACAGCCGCCGCTGCCCGAGCTGTTCGAGCGCGTCGGCGAGCTGACCCGCGGCATCACCGAGCATGGCGTGTTCAATTTCCTGATGTCGAACGGCCAGGCGCTGTTCGCGCACTGCTCGACCCGCCTGCACTATCTCGTGCGCCGCTGGCCGTTTTCCACCGCGCACCTGATCGACGAAGACCTGTCGATCGATTTCGCGAAGTACACGACGCCGGAGGATCGCGTCGCCGTGATCGCGACGCAGCCGCTCACCGACAACGAGGTGTGGACCGCGTTCGAGCCGGGCGAGCTGATCATGTTCCAGTGCGGCGACGTCGCCGCGCGCATGCAGATTCCGGTACCGCCCGCGGTGCTCGAGAAGCTGCGCAACCCGGCGCTCGACGCATCCGCGTCCGCGCCGGCGCGGCCCTTGCCGGCCGTCGAGGCGGACGTCAGCGAGGACGCGTTCGACTTCTGAGCGGGCGGCTCCGCCCCTGTCGAGCCGGGCAGCCGAAGGCCCTGCGGCGCGGCTCGCGCCGACGCGCGGCAGCGCCGCGCGCTTGCGGCCGGTTCAGTGCAGGATCTTCGCGAGGAAATCCTTCGCGCGCTCCGACTTCGGGTTCGCGAAGAAGTCCTCCTTGGGGTCGTCCTCGACGATCGCGCCCTTGTCCATGAAGATCACGCGATGGGCGACCTTCTTCGCGAAGCCCATCTCGTGCGTCACGCACATCATCGTCATCCCTTCCTGCGCGAGCTCGACCATCACGTCGAGCACCTCGTTGATCATCTCGGGGTCGAGCGCCGAGGTCGGCTCGTCGAACAGCATCGCGATCGGGTCCATCGACAGCGCCCGCGCAATCGCGACACGCTGCTGCTGGCCGCCCGACAGCTGGCCCGGATACTTGTGCGCGTGCGCCTTGAGGCCCACGCGATCGAGCAGCTTCATCCCTTTCTCGGTCGCCTCGTCCTTGCTGCGGCCGAGCACCTTGATCTGTGCGAGCGTCAGGTTCTCGGTGATCGACAGGTGCGGGAACAGCTCGAAGTGCTGGAACACCATCCCGACCTTCGAGCGCAGCTTCGACAGATTGGTCTTCCGGTCGCCGACCGACTGGCCGTTGACGAGGATCTCGCCCTGCTGGAACGGCTCGAGGCCGTTGACCGTCTTGATCAGCGTCGACTTGCCCGAGCCCGACGGGCCGCACACGACGACCACCTCGCCCTTCTTCACTTCGGTCGTGCAGTCGGCGAGAACCTGAAACTGGCCGTACCACTTCGAAACGTTCTTGATGGAAATCATCTTGTGACCTTTTTCTGGAGACCTTTGACGAGGCTCGATGCGATCGTGCAAATCGCGAAATAACACGCGCCCGCGAACAGGATCATCTCGACGCTCGTGCCGTCGCGGTCGCCGATGTTGGCGGCCGTGCGGAAGAAATCCGCGAGGCTGATCACGTAGACGAGCGATGTATCCTGGAACAGCACGATCGCCTGCGTGAGCAGCAACGGCACCATCGCACGAAACGCCTGCGGCAGGATCACGAGGCGCATCGCCTGCGCGTAGTTCATGCCGAGCGCGAACGCGGCGTTCACCTGTCCGCGCGACACCGCCTGGATGCCGGCGCGGATGATCTCCGAATAATACGCGGCTTCGAACAGCGAGAACGCGACCATCGCCGACGCGAGCCGGATGTCGATCGACGGCGACAGCCCGAGCACGCCCTGCAGCACTTGCGGCACGATCAGGAAGAACCACAGCAGCACCATCACGAGCGGGATCGAGCGGAACACCGTCACGTAGACCAGCGCGAACCATTGCAGCGGCTTGACGCCGGACAGCCGCATCAGCGCGAGCAGCGTGCCCCAGACGATCCCGACGACGATCGCGAGCGCCGTGATCTGCAGCGTGATGATCGCGCCGGTCCAGAGCGCCGGCAGCGCGCCGGGGATACTACTCCAGTCGAACTGATGCATCACTTGCCTCCGATGTAGCCGGGCAGCCGGGACCTGCTTTCGACCCAGCGCATGAACGCCATCACGACGAGGTTGATGATCACGTACGCGAGCGTGACGGCGATGAACGACTCGTACGTCTGCGCGGTGTAGTCGACGAGCTGGCGCGCCTGCGCGGACAGGTCGAGCAGGCCGATCGTCGACGCGACCGCCGAGTTCTTGAAGATGTTGAGGAATTCCGACGTCAGCGGCGGCACGATGATCCGGTACGCGACCGGCAGCAGCACGTAGCGATACGTCTGCCACTGCGTGAAACCCATCGCGAGGCCCGCGGCGCGCTGGCCCTTCGGCAACGCGTTGATGCCCGAGCGCACCTGCTCGCACACGCGCGCGCCGGTGAACAGGCCGAGACAGACGATCGACGCGGTGAAGAACTGCGTGCCCGGCGGCAGCTGCTTGATCCAGGTGCCGATCGACGGCGGCAGCAACTCCGGCACGACCAGATACCAGACGAAGAACTGCACGATCAGCGGGATGTTCCGGAACACCGACACGTAGATCGTGCCGATCGCCGAAAGCCATCGGTTCGGCACGGTGCGCAGCACGCCGAACAGCGAACCGACGATCAGCGCGATCACCCAGGCGACGAGCGACACCTCGATCGTCACCCGGAAGCCGGACATCAGCCAGCCGAGATAGGTGGTCGGCTCGCCGGTCGACACGGGGCTCAGCAGGATGCCCCAGTTCCAGTGGTATGACATGGACAAGACTCCAGCAAAAAGAAACGGAAGAAGCGAGGCCTCTTCCGTTCTGTTAGCGTCATCGCTGCATCAACGGACGCCCGGGTCAGTCGAGCGCCTTGTCGTTCGGGTTCGCGTAGAGCTTCTTCATCTCGTCGGACAGCGGGAAAGCCAGGTTCAGGCCCTTCGGCGGAATCGGGTTCTCGAACCACTTCGCGTAGATCTTCGCGGCCTCGCCGGACTTCTCGACCTGCGCGATCGCATCGTCCACGAGCTTCTTGAACGCCGGATCGTCCTTGCGCATCATGCAGCCGTACGCTTCCTCCGACTGCGGCTTGCCGACGATCACCCATTCGCCCGGCTGCTTCGCTTTCGCGCGCTCGCCCGCGAGCAGCGCATCGTCCATCATGAACGCGACCGCACGACCCGTCTCCAGCGTCTGGAACGCTTCGCCGTGGTCCTTCGCGCTGATGACGGTCATGCCCATCTGCTTCTCGTTGTTCATCGCGCGCAGCAGGCGCTCGGACGTCGTGCCCGCCGTCGTCACGACGGTCTTGCCCTTCAGGTCCGCGAAATCCTTGATGCCGGAATCCTTCTTCGTCATCAGGCGCGTGCCGATCACGAAGATCGTGTTCGAGAATGCCGCCTGCTTCTGGCGGTCGAGATTGTTGGTCGTCGAGCCGCACTCGATGTCGACCGTGCCGTTCTGCACGAGCGGGATGCGGTTCTGCGAGGTGATGGGGATGTTACGCACCTGAAGATTCGGCAGGTTGAGCTTCTTCTTCACCGCGTCGACGACTTTCATCTGAAAATCGCGGGAATAGCCGACGACCTGCTGCTTTTCGTCATAGTAGGAAAACGGGATCGACGATTCGCGG
The DNA here is from genome assembly GCF_000687455.2 of Burkholderia sp. lig30. Classification (GTDB taxonomy): domain Bacteria; phylum Pseudomonadota; class Gammaproteobacteria; order Burkholderiales; family Burkholderiaceae; genus Burkholderia. The sequence continues at coordinate 83,307 of NZ_JGVW01000022.1, read as the reverse complement.
TGGCCCAGCGAGATCATCCCGGCGTCCTTGATTTTCTTCAGCGTGCCGGTTTCCTGCGCGTGCACGCCGCCTGCGAATGCGCACAGCGCCGCTGCCGTCAGGACTGCTTGGTGGAATTTCATGTTGTTCGTCTCCTTGGCGAAACCCACACCAGTGTAGGAGGCGATATTTCTGAAAGAAATAGTTGTTTACCGCATCACGGGCCGCCGCATGCGGAGCCGTCCTCCCGGCTTCGCACGCCCGAATGCGCGCGCGGGCGGCACCGTTTCCGGCGCCGCCCGCGAGGCTCATGCACGCAACCGGATGGATTGCGTCATGGTTCGATCATGGCGCCCGATCAGGGATACAGACCGCGCATTTCGCGCGCCATCAGGATGCGCTTGCACGCAACGATGAACGCGGCGGTACGCACCGACACCTTGTGCTCTTCCGCGACCGCCCACACGCCGGAGAACGCTTCGCGCATCACGCGCTCGAGACGGTGGTTGATCTCGTCTTCCGTCCAGAAGAAGCTCGAGAAGTCCTGCACCCACTCGAAGTACGACACGGTCACGCCGCCCGCGTTCGCGATCACGTCCGGGATCACGAGCACGCCGTTCTCGCTCAGGATGTCGTCCGCCGCGGTCGTCGTCGGGCCGTTCGCGCCTTCGACGATGATCTTCGTACGAATCTTCGACGCGTTCTTCTCGGTGATCTGGTTTTCCAGCGCGGCCGGAATCAGGATGTCGGTCTCGACCGTCCAGAATTCGTCGTTCGGCATCGGCTCGCTGCCCGCGAAGCCGGCCACGCCGCCCGTCTGCGCGACGTGGTCGAGCAGCTTCGACGCGTCGAAGCCTGACGGCTTGTAGATCGTGCCGGTGTGATCCTGCACCGCGATCACCTTCGCGCCCGCCTCCTGGAACAGCTTCGCCGCGATGCCGCCGACGTTGCCGAAGCCCTGCACCGCGATGCGCGCGCCCTGGATCTCCAGGCCCTTCTTCTTCGCCGCCTCGCAGCCGACGACGAACACGCCGCGGCCCGTCGCTTCCTTGCGGCCCAGCGAACCGCCGAGCGCGATCGGCTTGCCGGTCACGACGCCGGTCGACGTCTGGCCCTGGTTCATCGAGTACGTGTCCATCATCCACGCCATCACCTGTTCGTTGGTGTTGACGTCCGGCGCCGGAATGTCGGTGTTCGGCCCGATGATGATGCCGATTTCGCTGGTGTAGCGGCGCGTCATGCGCTCGAGCTCACCACGCGACAGCTTGCGCGGGTCGACACGGATACCGCCCTTCGCGCCGCCGTACGGCACGTTCACCGCCGCGTTCTTCACCGACATCCACGCGGACAGCGCCATCACTTCCGACAGCGTGACGTCCTGGTGGTAGCGCACGCCGCCCTTGCCCGGGCCGCGCGACACGTTGTGCTGCACGCGATAGCCTTCGAAGTGCGCGACGGTGCCGTTGTCGAGTTCGATCGGCACATCGACGATCAGGATGCGCTTCGGACGCTTCAGCGTTTCGAGCCAGCGCGACAGCGAGCCGAGGTACGGCGCGACGCGATCGACTTGCTGAAGGTAGTTGCCCCAAGGGCCGAGATCGTCAGCGTGCAGGTACGAAGGGATCGACTGGACGGACGGGGACTGCATTTGCGAAGACATGAATTCTCCAACGGTCAACGAATGCGCACATTGTCGAAAAAGCCGTTTTTTAAATCCAATGCCGTTTGCTTATTCGATTATGCGTTTCGTGCATGATCGGGCTTCTGCACGAAAAACCGTGGAATCCGCTCGGCAACGACCGCAATCGGCCGGGCATTGTGCGCCGGAAAATCGCGCGGGCGCCGGTTTGCTCCGATCGCAGCCGCTAGCCCGCGTCGCGCAGCTCGTCGCGCACCGCGTCCCACAGCGTGCGCACCAGCTGTTGTCGCGGCTCCTTGCCCTGCAACGCGACCTTGTCGCAGTACAGCCGGATGTCCATCGTCAGCGTGAACGGATGCACGCCGCCGCGTGCCACGCGGTCGAGCCGGATCAGGCGGCCGCCCGCGACCGCGTCCTCGGCCGCGCTGTGCGGCAGGAACGCGATGCCGTGCCCCGCCAGCGCCATCGCCTTCAGGCCTTCGGCCATGTCGGTCTCGTACACCTTGTCGAGGAACAGCGGCATCGGCGCATTCGCGATGATCACCTCGGTCATGCGGCCGAGATACGCGTTCGGCGTATACGACAGGTACGGGACGCGGGCGTCGGCCGTGCCCGGCAGCGTGTAGCGCGGCCGTCCCGCGCGCGCGGGAACGGAGAACGGGCTGATCGGCTCGGTGCCGAGCGTCAGCATGTCGTAACGGGCCGGATCGAGCGCGACCGGGTGGCTCGGATGGTGATAGCCCATCACGAGGTCGCAGCCGCCCTCGACGAGCGACAGCACCGCGTCGTGCACGTTCAGCGCGCGCAGCCGCGTATGCACCCGCCCCATCTTGGCCTCGATCCGCTGCAGCCAGCGGGGGAAATAGGTGAGCGACAGCGTGTGCGGCACCGCGAACTCGATGGTCGGCACCGGCGCGCCGACATGGCCCCGCAGCAGCGTGCGCGCCTCGTGCGCCTGCGACAGCATCGCGAGCGCCTGCTCGTAGAAGATCTGCCCCGCCTGGGTGAGCCGGGTCGGATACACGGAACGATCGATCAGTTCGGTCGCGAGCCACGCCTCGAGCGCCTGGATGCGCCGCGAGAACGCCGGCTGCGACACGTGCCGCAATTCGGCGGACCGGCTAAAGCTGCGCGTCTCCGCGAGCGAGACGAAGTCTTCGAGCCATTTCAGTTCCATGCGGGCATGGCGCGGCGAGCGCCGGTCGGGTAGAAGCCCGCATTTTACCGGCGCGCACGCGCCGCGCGTTGCGCCGCACGGCCGTGCATAGGTCGTGCATAGGCCGCACGCAGGCCGCGCTTCGGCGCCGCGCGCCGTGCCGGCGGCATCCGCCCGGCGCTCGCCCGCTCCCGAAACGCGCGTGCCGGGGGGCCGCCGCGCGCCGATGGTAAAATCCCGGGTTCTCCCCTTTCACGCTCGACCCGGCCCCAAGGCCCGCCCGATCATGTCCGACACTCGTCCCGATACGCTTTTCGCCCTCACCGCGCTCTCGCCGCTCGACGGCCGCTACGCCAGCAAGACCGAGGCCCTGCGCGACTGGCTCTCCGAAGCCGCCTTCATGCGCCACCGCGTCACCGTCGAGGTGCACTGGCTGATCGCGCTGTCGCGCGCCGGCTTCGCCGAAGTGCCGCGCTTCTCCGACGCCGCCGAGCAGTTCCTGCTGCAGCTCGTCGAGCGCTTCACCGCGCATGACGCCGCGCGCATCAAGGAAATCGAACGCGTCACGAACCACGACGTGAAGGCCGTCGAATACTGGCTGAAGGAGTCGGTGAAGGGCCAGGCCGAGCTCGAGAAGGCAAGCGAGTTCATCCACTTCGCGTGCACGTCGGAAGACATCAACAACACGTCGCACGGCATGATGCTCGCCGGCGCGCGCGAGCACGTGGTCCTGCCCGCGCTGCGCACCGTTCACCAGCGCCTCGTCTCGCTGTCGCACGCGCTCGCCGAGCAGCCGATGCTGTCGCGCACGCATGGCCAGCCGGCCAGCCCGACGACGCTCGGCAAGGAACTCGCGAACGTCGCCGCCCGCCTCGCCCGCGCGATCGCGCGCATCGAGAAGGTCGAGATCCTCGGCAAGATGAACGGCGCGGTCGGCAACTTCAACGCGCACCTGTCCGCGTATCCGGAATTCGACTGGGAAGCGTTCTCGCGCGACGTGATCGAGAACCGCCTGAAGCTCACCTTCAACCCGTACACGATCCAGATCGAGCCGCACGACTACATGGCCGAGCTGTTCGACGCGGTCGCGCGCGCGAACACGATCCTGCTCGACCTCGACCGCGACGTCTGGGGCTACATCTCGGTCGGCTACTTCAAGCAGCGGACGAAGGCCGGCGAAATCGGCTCGTCGACGATGCCGCACAAGGTCAACCCGATCGACTTCGAAAACTCGGAAGGCAACCTCGGCCTCGCGAACGCGACGCTGCGCCACCTCGCCGACAAGCTGCCGGTGTCGCGCTGGCAGCGCGACCTCACCGACTCGACGGTGCTGCGCAACATGGGCGTCGCGCTCGGCTATTCGCTGCTTGCGTACGACGCGCTGATCCGCGGCCTCGACAAGCTCGAAGTGAATCCGCAGCGCCTGCACGACGATCTCGACAACTGCTGGGAAGTGCTCGCCGAGCCGGTCCAGACGGTGATGCGCCGCTACGGCATCGAGAACCCGTACGAACAGCTGAAGGAACTGACGCGCGGCAAGGGCATCACGCGCGACGCGCTGCAGCAGTTCATCGGCACGCTCGCGATCCCGCAGGACGCGAAGGACCGCCTGCTCGCGATGACGCCGGCGTCGTACATCGGCAAGGCCGTCGAACTGGCGAAGCGGATCGCGTAACGCGGCCCGCGGCGCCTCGCGCGGCGGCCGGCCGAATGCCGGTCTGCCGCGCAATGCAGAACGCCCGATGCGGACCTCCGCATCGGGCGTTGTCGTTTGGGCCGGCGCTCTCGCACCGGTCGATCGTCAGAACGAGATCATCTTGCCCGGATTGATCGCGCTCATCACGCTCATCGCCGCCTTCGCGGCCGGAATCGCGATCGGCGACAGCTGGCGGCCGAGCGGAATCTCGCGATGGTCGATGCCGGTCAGCATCGAGAAATCGTCGTTGCGCCCGATGAAATCGTCGCAGATCGCCTTGCCGATCCGCACCGTCTGCGCAACGCCGTGGCCGCTCCAGCCCTGCACCATGTACACCGGCACGTTGCCCTCGGTCTTGCGGCTGTCGGTCGCGCCGTTCAGCGTGAAGTCGCTGACGCCGCTCCAGCAGTAATCCAGCGCGAACTGGCCGTACTTCGGGAACACCGTGTTCAGGCGGTCGAGCAGATACGCGTTGACGTCGGGCCGCGCCCAGCAGGTGCCGGTGCCCTGCCCGCCGAACAGCAGGCGGTTGCCGCGCACCGGACGGTAGTAGTCGATCTGGAACTGCGTGTCGTAGACCGGCATGCCGGCCGGCATCAGCGTCGCGACGTCCTCCGTCAGCGGCGCGGTCACGCTCACGTAGGTGAAGAACGGCACGGTCGTCGCGCCGCCGTCGTCGAGCAGCCTGAAGGTCGCGTTGTGCAGCGCGAGCACGACACCCTTGCGGGCCGTGATCGTGCCGCCCGGCGTCGTCGCGACCACGCCATGCGGCGTTTCCTCGATCTCGAGCACTTCGGTGCCCTCGTACAGTTCGCCGCCGTTCATCCGGAAGCCATGGACGAGGCCGCGCACCAGCGCGAGCGGATGGATCTGGCCGCCCATCGCATCGATCGCGGCGCCGTGATACAGGCCCGATCGTACGTATTCCTGCAGTTGATGCTTGCCGACGAGCGTCACGCTCGGGTCGCCGAGGCTGCGGCGCGCATCCGCGCCATCGAGCAGCGCGCTCGTATGGCCGGGGTGAACCGTCGCGGTGATGTGGCCGCGCTTGCGGTCGAGATCCAGCGCATAGCGCGCGCCGATCGCGTCGATCAGGTCCATCGACTCGGCCGACGCGAAACGCCACAGACGCTTCGCGTCGTCGTGCGACAGGTGCTCGATCATGTCCGCCGCTTCCCAGCGCGCGAGGCCCGGCGTGAGCTGGCCGCCGTTGCGGCCCGACGCCGCGGAGCCGATGTGGTGCTTGTCGACGAGGATCGTGTCGACGCCCGCCTCCGCGAGATGCAGCGCCGCCGATGCGCCGAGCAGGCCGCCGCCGATCACGAGCACGTCGCATGCCGCGTCGCGGGCGAGCGGCGCGCTGTTCTGCCACGGCGTCAGCGATGCCTCGTAGTAGTTCGCCGGACGCTCGCCGTCATAGCGGGACGGATCGCACCAATTCCAGTTGTCTTTCTCGATGTTCAGTTGCGTTTGTTCGAAGCGGGACGCGTCCTGAATCCGGGGTTGGGTCAAAGTCATGTTTGCACTCGCATGGTCTTGGGCCGCCTGTCGATTTGCCGACACGGCATCGCGGGTGGGGCAGCCGGTTCCACTTGGGTGTTCAACGAGAGAGGGGCGCGATGGCCCGTGTTGTCGGCGGACGCGTTCGGCCCGCCTGGTTCCCGGCATGTGCTGACGCACGAAGACAAATGGCCGGGACACCCAATTTCTACACCGCAGAAATAATTCTACAGTGTAGAATACGCTTTCGTCAAGCTTACATACCCGGGCGCCGCCAGGCGGTGCGCCCGACCGAGTGCCATACATGAAGGAAAAACCGGCCCAGGGCCCGCGCGGCCTCGCGAAAGACACCATCGTTGCGGCGGCGCTCGCGCTGCTCGAAGAGGTCGGCGAAACCGCGTTCAGCGTGCGCAAGCTCGCGCAGACGATCGGCTGCGATCCGATGAGCGTCCTCTACCACTTCAAGTCGAAGGAAGGCTTGAGCCGCGCGATGGCGAACGCGCTGTCGCGTTCGCTGACGCGGGTCGACGAAACCCTGCCGTGGCCCACGCGCCTGCGCGAACTGGCGCGCCAGTACCGCATGCTCGCGCTCGCGCATCCGAATGCGTTCGGCCTGCTGCAACGCTACGTCAGCACCGGGCCGGCCGATCTCGAGCACGTCGAGACCGTGCATCGCGCGCTGCTCGACGCCGGCATCGCGCGCACCATGCTGCCGTGCGTGTGCGTCGGCTGGTACGCGAGCGTGATCGGCCTCGCGGCCGCGGAAGTCGGCGGGCTGACACGGCCGGCGAACGAGGTCGAGCTGGCCGAGATGGAGGCGCTGTCCGAGGCCGGGCATCCGCTCGTGCGAGCCGCGGCGCCGCTCTACGGGCAGCTCGATCCGGCGGCCGTCCACGACACGATGCTGGACATCCTGCTCGACGGCATCGCGCACCAGGCCGCGCAGCCCGCCCGCCGGCGCAACAATGAACAAGGGCGCCCGATCGGGCGCCCCTGGCCGGTCGATGGCGGCAAGCCGCGCTCAGCGCCGCGGCGCGGCGCCGATCGTCTGCACCACCCGATCGACGATCTGCTCCGGCGTCAATTCGATGCTGACTTCGATCGCCTCGTCCGGGCCCGGCGCCTCGAGCGTGTCGAGCTGGCTCTGCAGCAGCGACGGATCGAAGAAATGGCCGGTGCGGGTCTTCAGGCGTTCGTGCAGCACCTCGAACGAACCCTTCAGGTACACGAATCGCACGTCGGTGTCGTTGCCGCGCAGGACGTCGCGGTACGCGCGCTTGAGCGACGAGCACGTAAACACCGCCGTCTCGCCCGCGCGCCGCTTCTCCTCGATGGCCGCGCGGATCGCATTCAGCCACGGCCAGCGATCTTCGTCGGTCAGCGGAATGCCGCGATGCATCTTGTCCTTGTTGGCGGCGCTGTGAAACGCATCGCCGTCGGTATAGGTGCACGACAGGCGCTCCGCCAGCATCTCGCCGATCCGCGACTTGCCCGCGCCCGACACGCCCATTGCGATCAGAATCATTGACTACCCCTTGTTACAGAACCACGCTCAGCAGCAACGTAAACGTCAGGCCGAGCAGCGAGATGATCGTTTCGAGCAACGTCCACGTCTTGAACGTCTGACCGACCGTCATCCCGAAATATTCCTTGATCAGCCAGAAGCCGCCGTCGTTGACGTGCGAGAAGATCAGCGAACCCGACCCCGTCGCGAGCACCAGCAGCTCCGGCTTGACCGCCGCGCCCGACGCCGCCGCGATCGGTGCGACGATGCCGCATGCCGTCGTCATCGCGACCGTCGCCGAGCCCGTCGCGAGGCGGATCAGCGCCGCGACGAACCAGCCGAGCAGCAGCGGGGACAGATGCGCATGCGTGGCCGTATGCACGATCTGCTGCGAGATGCCGCTGTCACGCAGGATACCGCCGAAGCCGCCGCCCGCGCCGACGATCAGCGTAATCCCCGCGATCGGCGCCAGGCATTCGCCGCAGAACTTCTGGATCTGGTCGCGATTGAAGCCTTGCAGCTTGCCGAACGTGAAGAAGCTCACCAGCACGGCGATCAGCAGCGCGACGTCCGAGTTGCCTGCGAAACGCAGCAGGTTGTTCGCCAGCGTCTTCGGCGCGAAGATCAGGTCGGCCCAGCTGCCGACCAGCATCAGCGCCACCGGCAGCAGGATCGTGAACAGCGTGATGCCGAAGCCCGGCAGCGCACGCTTCGCGCCTTCCGTGTGCGACTCGACGAATTGCGCGGCGAGCGGGTTGTTTTCCGGCAGCTTCACGTAGCGGGAGATCACGAGCGCGAACAGCGGGCCCGCGATGATCGCGGTCGGCACGCCGACGATCAGGCCGAACGCGATCGTCTTGCCGATGTCGGCGCCATACTGCTGCACCGCGAGCAGCGCGGCCGGGTGCGGCGGGATCAGGCCGTGCACGACCGACAGGCCCGCCACCATCGGCAGGCCGACGACGAGGAGCGACTTGCCGGTGCGCTTCGCGACGTTGAACGCGATCGGGATCAGCAGCACGAAGCCGACTTCGAAGAACACCGGCAGGCCGACGATGATCGCGACGAACATCATCGCCCAGTGAATGTTCTTCTCGCCGAACCAGTCGATCAGCGTCGTCGCGATGCGCTCCGCGCCGCCCGACTCGGCCATCATCTTGCCGAGCATCGTGCCGAGGCCGACGACGATCGCGATATGGCCGAGCGTGTTGCCGTTACCCGTCTCGAACGACTTGACGATCTTGTCCATCGGCATGCCGACCACGAGGCCGAGACCGAGCGACACGATGATCAGGACCAGAAACGGATAAATCTTGAAGCGCGCGATCATCACGATCAGCGCGACGATCGCGATCACGGTATAGATGAGCAGCATGCTGCCCTGGACGGCCTCCATGTGGCACTCCTCCTTGGGATTATTCGAGACGGGCGGATTGACGACAGCATGCCCGAGTGTGCAGGTCTCCGAAACAGCGGCATGCCGCCGCTGCGAGAACGCTAAATTCTACTTATCTTTACCGCCAAGCGATAGAACCGGTTCCATAAGCAAAAACCCTTAGGAAACAAGTACTAAGCGTATGCAAAAAGGGGCGCGCCGGCATGGCGCGCCGCCATGTTCAGCGCGGCAGTTGGCTCGCCGCTTGCGCGAGGCGCGTGACTTCGGCCCAGTCCCCGGCGGCGAGCACGGCCTTCGGCGTCAGCCAGGAGCCGCCGACGCACACGACGTTCGGCAGCTTCAGGAAATTCGGCGCGGTCTCGGCCGTGATGCCGCCCGTCGGGCAGAAGCGCAGGTTCGGGAACGGGCCGTGGAATGCCTGCAGCATCGGCACGCCGCCCGCCTGCTGGGCCGGGAAGAACTTGACGATCTCGTAGCCGAACTCAAGCGCCTGGATGATGTCGCTCGGCGTCATCACGCCGGGCAGCAGCGGCAGGCCCGCGTCCTGCGCGGCAAGGTGCAGGTCTTTGGTCAGGCCGGGCGACACGCCGAATTGCGCGCCCGCCTTCTTCGCCTGCGCGCAGTGCTCGGGCTTCGTGATCGTGCCGACGCCGACGACGATGTCGTCCGCGAGCCCGCTCGCGCGTTCGATCGCCGCGAGGCCCGCGCCGGTGCGCAACGTGATTTCGAGCACTTTCACGCCGCCCGCGTGCAGCGCGCGCGACACGTGCTCGCCCTGCTCGGCCGAGTCGAATGCGAGCACCGGAATCACCGGGCCGAGCTTCACGATTTCGCCAATCGTCTTCATCGATAAGACTCCTTACTCCTTACTGCTTACTGGTTATACGGTTGCACGAGCGGCTTCGCCGGCCAGCGCGCCGAAAACGGATGCGCCCTGCTCCGCCGGTGCCGCCGCCGCACGGAACACGCCGAACAGCTCGCGGCCGAAACCCGCTTCGTTGTCGGCCTGATGGAGCGGCAGCGCGACCTCGCGCGCCTGCCACTGCGCGTCGTCGATCTCGACGTCGAGCACGCCCGCCTGCGCGTCGATCACGATCGTGTCGCCGGTGCGGATCTTGCCGAGCGGCCCGCTCAGCAGCGCCTCCGGCGACACGTGGATCACGGCCGGCACCTTGCCCGACGCACCCGACATGCGGCCGTCCGTCACCAGCGCAACGTGAAAGCCCTGATCCTGCAGCACGCCGAGCAGCGGCGTCAGGCGATGCAGCTCGGGCATGCCGTTCGCGCGCGCGCCCTGGAAGCGCACCACCGCGACGAAGTCGCGCTTCAGCTCGCCGCGGTCGAACGCTTCCTGCACCGCTTCCTGCGAATCGAACACGATCGCACCCGCCTTCACCGTGCGATGCTCGGGCGCAACCGCCGAAATCTTGATCACGCCGCGGCCGAGCCGGCCCTGCATCAGGCGCAGGCCGCCGTCCGGCTGGAATGGCTCGCGGATGCCGCGCAGCACGTTCGCGTCGTGGCTTTCGGCGGCGCCGTCGACCCACGTCAGCTTGCCGTCGATCAGCTTCGGCTCCTTCGTGTAGTGCGACAGGCCGCGACCGGCGACGGTCGTCACGTCCTCGTGCAGCAGCCCGCCCTCGAGCAGGTTGCGTACCAGGAACGCGATGCCGCCCGCCGCATGGAAATGGTTCACGTCCGCCTTGCCGTTCGGATAGATCTTCGCGAGCAACGGCACCGCGGCGGACAGTTCGTCGAAATCGTCCCAGTCGATCAGGATGCCGGCCGCGCGCGCGATCGCGACGAGGTGCAGCGTGTGGTTCGTCGAGCCGCCCGTCGCGAGCAGCGCGACGATGCCGTTGACGATCGCCTTCTCGTCGATCACATGGCCGATCGGCGTGTAGTTGCCGCGCTCGACGGTGAGGTCGAGCACGCGCCGCGCGGCCTCGGCCGTCAGCGCGTCGCGCAGCGGCGTGTGCGGATGGACGAACGCCGAGCCGGGCAGGTGCAGGCCCATCAGCTCCATCAGCATCTGGTTGCTGTTCGCGGTGCCGTAGAACGTGCAGGTGCCGTGGCCGTGATACGCGGCCGACTCGGCCTCGAGCAGCGCGTCGCGGCCGACCTGGCCGGTCGCGAACTGCTGGCGGATCTTCGCCTTGTCGTCGTTCGACAGGCCGCTCGTCATCGGGCCGGCCGGCACGAAGATCGTCGGCAGGTGGCCGAACTGCAGCGCGCCGATCAGCAGGCCGGGGACGATCTTGTCGCAGATGCCGAGACAGAGCGCCGCGTCGAACATGTTGTGCGTGAGCGCGACCGCGGTGCTCATCGCGATCACCTCGCGCGAGAACAGCGACAGCTCCATCCCCGCGTTGCCCTGCGTGATGCCGTCGCACATCGCCGGCACGCCGCCCGCGAACTGCGCGACGCCGCCGTGCCCGCGCGCGGCGGCCTTGATGATGTCCGGGAAATCCTTGTACGGCGCGTGCGCGGACAGCATCTCGTTGTATGCGGACACGATGCCGATGTTCGGCTGGCGGATCGCCTTGATCGCGAGCTTGTCGTTGCCTTCGAGGCCCGCGAAGCCGTGTGCGAGATTCGCGCACGACAGCGCGCCGCGCGCCGGGAAGCGGCCCTGCGCGTGGTCGATGCGCTGGAGGTACGCGGAACGGGTCGACTGGCTGCGCGCGATCACGCGAGCGGTGACTTTCGCCAGGGTGGGATGCAGCGAGGACATGCTGGGCGCTCCTGATTGGCCGTGCGACATCGGCACGTTGGAATCGTGGATTCAGCCGCGGGGGTCGACCGAACGGCGCCAGTCTAGTAGAAAAACTACACGCACGCAACGCACGAAGATGCGCGCCTGCAGCATTTTTTACGGCACTTTCTAGATAGTACTGGTATTAACCCTAGGTCAAATCCCGGCACGCCGCGCAACGACACCCAATCAAAGCAAGAAAAATCATGTAGATTTTCTACAATTCGATTGCGATACACTCACGCGTCCGAACCCGATTCCCGTTTGCCGCCGCCATGCTGCCCCGCATCGAAGCGATCCGCCCCGAGTTGCGCCCGTCCGAGCGCAAGCTCGCCGACTACATCCTCGCCGCGCCACGCGAAGTCCTCGACCTCGCGATGACCGAGCTGTCGACGCGCGCCGGCGTCAGCCAGCCGACGATCGCGCGCTTTTGCCAGGCGCTCGGCTGCAGCGGCTTTCGCGAGTTCAAGATCCGGCTCGCGCAAAGCGTCGCACCCGGCGTGTCGTCGGTCTACCGCGACGTCGAGCCCGACGAACCCGCGTCCGGCATCATCGGCAAGGTGTTCGACCGCACCATCGGCGCGCTGATCGAGGTCCGCAACAGTCTGTCGGCGGGCAGCGTCGCCGACGCGATCGGGCTGCTGTCGCAGGCGTCGCGGATCGAGTTCTACGGCGCGGGCGGCTCGGGCATCGCCGCGCAGGACATCCAGCACAAGTTCTTCCGGCTCGGCGTGCCGAGCGTCGCGTACGCCGATCCGCACACGTTCTCGATGTCGGCCGCGCTGCTCGGCCCGCGCGACGTCGTCGTCGCGATCTCCAACACCGGCCGCACCCGCGACATCGTCGACGCGGCACGCGCCGCGCTCGCGTGCGGCGCGAAGGTCGTCGCGATCACGCACAGCCATTCGCCGCTCGCGAAGCTCGCGACGGTGAGCCTCGCGTCGAACGTCGCCGAGGAAACCGACGTGTTCTCGCCGATGACTTCGCGGATGTCGCACCTCGCGATCGGCGACATTCTCGCGGTCGGCGTCGCGCTGTCGCGCGGCCCGGCGCTGATGGAGCGAGTCGGTCGCGCGAAGGAGGCGATCACGCGCCGCCGGATCGACGCGAACGCGAAAGAAGTGAAGGCGTAAACGACGAACGGCGCCCGCGCGGGGCGCCGTTGCGGCGTGGGGACGAGGCGCGCTTACTCCTCAGAACGGCTTGATCACCGCGAGCGCGACCGCTGCGAGCATGCCGAGCACCGGCAGCTCGTTGAACACGCGATACCACTTGTCGGAGCGGCGGTTCTCGCCACGCTCGAACACCTTGAGCAGGTGGCCGCAATACGCGTGATAGACGATCAGCAGCAGCACGACGCTCACTTTCGCATGCACCCAGCCCTGCCCCTGGCCGACGCCGACCGCGAGCCACAGCCACATGCCGCACGCGAGCGCCGGCACGGCGATGATCGTCATGAAGCGAAACAGCTTGCGCGCCATCACGAGCAGCCGGCGCACCGCCGCCGGCTCGGTTTCCATCGCGAGGTTCACGTAGATGCGGGGCAGGTAGAACAGCCCGGCGAACCACGACGCGATCAGCACGATGTGGAAAGTCTTGACCCAGAGCATTACCATCGGTTGCGCGCCTCGCGTTACTGACGCCCTTCGCCGTGCCCGAGCACGACGTACTTCAGCGACGTCAATCCTTCGAGGCCCACCGGGCCGCGCGCGTGGAGCTTGTCGTTCGAGATGCCGATCTCCGCGCCGAGGCCGTATTCGAAACCGTCGGCAAAGCGCGTCGACGCATTGACCATCACGCTCGCCGAATCGACTTCGCGCAGGAAGCGCATCGCGCGGTCGTGATCTTCGGTGACGATCGCGTCGGTGTGATGCGAGCCGTAATGGTTGATGTGCTCGATCGCCGCGTCGATGCCGTCGACGATCTTGATCGCCAGCACCGGTGCGAGGTATTCGGTGCGCCAGTCTTCTTCCGTCGCGTCGACGAGCGGGCCGACGCCGGCGTCGGCCAGCACCGCGCGCGCGGCGGCGTCGACGCGCAACTCGACGCCCTTGTCGCGATACAGCCGGCCGAGCGGCGGCAGCACCGCATTCGCGATGCCGCCCGCGACGAGCAGCGTCTCCATCGTGTTGCAGGTGCCGTAACGATGCGTCTTCGCGTTGTCGCAGACGGTGAGCGCCTTTGCGAGATCCGCGCGATCGTCGACGTACACGTGGCAGATGCCGTCCAGGTGCTTGATCATCGGCACGCGCGCCTCGGCGATCAGGCGCTCGATCAGGCTCTTGCCGCCGCGCGGCACGATCACGTCGACGTAATCGGTCATCGTGATCAGCTTGCCGACCGCGGCGCGGTCGGCGGTCTCGACGACCTGCACCGCGTCCTGCGGCAGGCCCGCCGCGGCAAGCCCTTCGCCGATCAGCTTCGCGAGCGCGGTGTTCGATTCGAGCGCCTCGGAGCCGCCGCGCAGGATCGTCGCGTTGCCGGACTTCAGGCACAGCGCCGCCGCGTCGATCGTCACGTTCGGACGGGATTCGTAGATGATGCCGATCACGCCGAGCGGCACGCGCATCTGGCCGACCTGGATACCGCTCGGGCGGTACTTGAGATTGCCGATCTCGCCGATCGGATCGGCCAGCGACGCAACCTGGCGCAGCCCTTCGATCATCGTCTTCAGCGCCTTGTCGGACAGCGTGAGGCGATCGATGAATGCCGCGTCCATGCCCTTGTCGCGCGCACGCTCGACGTCGCGCGCGTTCGCGGCCTTCAGCACCTGCGCGTCGCGCTCGATCGCGCGGGCGACCGCGTCGAGCGCCGCGTTCTTCGCCGCGGTGCTGGCACGCGCCATCGCGCGGGATGCATGCCGGGCACGGCGGCCCAGGTCCGTCATGTACTGATCGATATCCATCGTGTGACTCGAAAAGCAAGCCGCTTGAGGCGGCGTGAAATCGTTGGGAAACGCGTGATGCGGCGGCAGGCGCGGCCGCATCACGCTATCGAAGCATTGTAAGCGGGAAGCGAACGGCGCGCTCAGGCCTGGCGCGGCGGGCGTCCCGCGGCCGGCGGTCGCACGCCCGGCGCGCCCGCGACGGTCATCGCGAGCTGGAACAGGCCGTCCCACGGATCGGGCGGCGGCTCGTCCTGCGCACGCCGCACCGGCGTCGCGACGGCCGACAGCCCCTTGACCTGCCGGTCGAGGCGCGCGGCAAACGCCAGCGCCTTCTCGAGCAGCGGCTCGGACACCCGCGACAGCGCCGGCCCGATCAGCCGCTCGCGCGGCCCCCAGACGCGATTCTCGCGCAGCAATGCCGCGAGCGGCTTGCCCGCCGCCACGCCGCGCTTGATCCGCAGCAGCGTGCGCAATTCCTCGACGACCGCCCACAGCACGAGCACGATCGCCTCGCCCTCGCCTTTCAGGCCGTCGATCATCCGCGACAGACGGGCCGCATCGCCGGCGAGCATCGCCTCGTTGAGCTTGAAGACGTCGTAGCGCGCGACGTTCAGCACCGCGTCATGCACCTGCTCGAACAACAGCGGCCCCTGCGGGTACAGCAGCCCGAGCTTCTGGATTTCCTGATGCGCGGCCAGCAGGTTGCCTTCGACGCGCTCGGCGATGAACTGCAGCGCGCGCCGCCCATCGTCGCCGGGCGCGACGCGCTGCCCCTGCATTGCGAGCCGCTGGCCGATCCAGTTCGGCAGCTGCACGCGGTCGACCGGATCGATCTTGAGCGCGACGCCGCCATTCGCAAGCGCGGTAAACCATGCGGATTTCTGCGTTGCCGCGTCGAGACGCGGCAGCGTGACGAGCATCAGCGCGTCGGGATTGGCAGCGCCCGCGAGCGTCTTCAGCGCGTCGGCGCCGTCCTTGCCGGGCTTGCCCGACGGGATCCGCAGCTCGATCAGCTGACGCTCGCCGAACAGCGACATCGCCTGGCTCGCGCCGAGCAGCACGCTCCAGTCGAAGCCGCGCTCGACCGTATGCACCGAGCGCTCGGTGAAGCCGGCCGCGCGCGCGGCCGCGCGAATGCGGTCGCATGCCTCCTGCGCGAGCAGCGGCTCGTCGCCGTACACGGTATACAGCCCGGCGAGCCCCTTCGCGAGGTGCGCCTCCAGCGCGTCAAGTCGCAATTGCATCGTGTCGTGCGCCGGCGATCACAGCGGCGGCGGCGGCAGCGGCGCGCGCGGCGACACGCCCGGCACCACGTCCTGCGGCGCCGGATTCAGCGAATGCACGATCGCGAGACGCCGCATCAGCTGGTCGACCGCGTCGCTCCGCATGTCCGCATACAGAATCTCGGATTCCTGCGACTTCGCGTTCGTGTACTGGTCGCTGTAGGTCATCGCGCGGTTCAGCGCGATCACGCTCGGCGGGATCAGGACCGTGCCGTCCTGAGCCCTCAGCGTGTAGCTCACCGAATAGTTGAGCGCATATTCCTGCACGGTGCCGTACTGGTTGAGCGTCAGCGTAGTCTGGCCGAGCGTTTCCGATACGCTCAAAACCGCGTCCGCGTCGTCAGCCCGCTTGACGATCTTCGTGTCGCTGCCGCCTTCGATCATCCGTGCGAGGCGTGCCTGCACGGGCGCCGCCGCGCCCACGATCAGCAGGTGCTTGAACGCGTAATTCTGCTGGCCCCGCAACTGGAAACCGCATGCCGACAGCGCGACCGCGCTGCCGAGCATCATCAAGAACGATCTGCGGATCACCTTTGCTCCTTGAGTATCGGCCGCGCGGCCGTCAGACGACGATGTTCACGAGGCGGCCCGGCACGACGACGATCTTCTTCGCCGGCCGGCCTTCGCCGAACTTCGCGAACATCTCGTCGGCCACGGCTGCGGCCTCGATTGCGTCGCGGCTCGCGTCCTTCGCCACCTTCAGCGCGCCGCGCACCTTGCCGTTGATCTGCAGCACGAGCTCGATCTCGGCCTGCTCGAGCGCCGCTTCGTCGACCTTCGGCCACGGCGCGTCGAGCAGCGGGCCGAATGCGTCCACGTAGCCGAGCGCCTTCCACAGCTCGAACGTGATGTGCGGCACGACCGGGTACAGCACGCGCAGCAGCACGCCGTACGCTTCGCGCAGCACGGCGGGCGTCGCGCCCTTCGCGCCGTCGATCGCGTTGAGCATCTTCATCGTGGCCGACACGACCGTGTTGTACTGCAGGCGCTGGTAGTCGAAATCGGCCTGCTTCAGCACGCTGTAGATCTCGCGGCGCAGCGCCTTGTCGGCGTCGCCGAGCCTGGCCGCGTCGAACGCCGCGCGCTCCGCGAGCGCTTCGCGGTTCGCGGCGCCGAAGCTCCACACGCGGCGCAGGAAGCGGCTCGCGCCCTCGACGCCCGCGCCCGACCATTCGAGCTGCTGCTCCGGCGGCGCGGCGAACATCGTGAACAGGCGCGCGGTGTCCGCGCCGTACTGGTCGATCAGCACCTGCGGATCGACGCCGTTGTTCTTCGACTTCGACATCTTCTCGATGCCGCCGAGCACGACCGGCTGGCCGTCGGCATTCAGCGTCGCGCCGACCGGGCGGCCCTTTTCGTCGAACGCGACGGTCACGTCCGCCGGGTTGTACCAGGTCTTCTTGCCGGACGCCTCCTCACGGTAGAAGGTCTCGTTCAGCACCATGCCCTGCGTCAGCAGGTTCTTCGCCGGCTCGCCGAACTTCACGAGGCCGAGGTCGCGCATCACCTTGGTCCAGAAGCGCGAATACAGCAGGTGCAGGATCGCGTGTTCGATGCCGCCGATGTACTGGTCCATCGGCATCCAGTAGTCGGTGCGCGCGTCGACCATCGTGTCCGCATCGGGCGCCGTGTAGCGCGAGAAGTACCACGATGAATCCACGAAGGTGTCCATCGTGTCGGTTTCGCGCTTCGCGGCGGCGCCGCACTTCGGGCACGTGCAGTTCATGAACGCGTCGGACTTCGCGAGCGGGTTGCCCGAGCCGTCCGGCACGAGGTCTTCCGGCAGCACGACCGGCAGGTCCTGCTCCGGCACCGGCACGTCGCCGCACGACGGGCAGTGGATGATCGGGATCGGCGTGCCCCAGTAGCGCTGGCGCGAAACGCCCCAGTCGCGCAGGCGCCACGTCACCTGCTTGTCGCCGAAGCCGCCCGCCTTGAGGTCGGCCGCGATCGCGTCGACCGCCTCGCCGTAGCGCAGGCCGTCGTACTTGCCGCTGTTCACGCACGCGGCGGCGTCCTTGTCGCCGTACCACTCCTGCCATGCGTCGGTCGAATACGTCTCGCCTTCGGCCGCGATCACCTGCTTGATCGGCAGGTCGTATTTCTTCGCGAACGCGAAGTCGCGTTCGTCATGCGCGGGAACGCCCATCACCGCGCCTTCGCCGTAGCTCATCAGCACGTAGTTGCCGATCCACACCTCGACCGGCTCGTTCGTCAGCGGATGCGTGACCGTGAAACCGGTCGGCACGCCCTTCTTCTCCATCGTCGCCATGTCGGCCTCGGCGACGCCGCCGCGCTTGCATTCGTCGATGAACGCCAGCAGCTCGGGCTTGTCCTTCGCGAGACGGGTCGCGAGCGGGTGCTCGGCCGCGATCGCGCAGAACGTGACGCCCATGATCGTGTCGGCACGCGTGGTGAACACGCGCAGCAGCGTCTGCTCGCCGTCGAGTTCATACGGGAAGCCGAAATTCACGCCGAAGCTCTTGCCGATCCAGTTCTGCTGCATGATCTTCACGCGCTCCGGCCAGCCGAGGCCGTCCAGATCGTTCAGCAGCTCGTCGGCGTACTGCGTGATGCGCAGGTAGTACATCGGAATCTCGCGCTTCTCGACGAGCGCGCCCGAGCGCCAGCCACGACCGTCGATCACCTGCTCGTTCGCGAGCACGGTCTGGTCGATCGGGTCCCAGTTCACGGTGCCGGTCTTCTTGTACGCGATGCCCTTTTCCAGCATCTTCAGGAACAGCCACTGGTTCCACTTGTAGTAGTCCGGCTTGCAGGTCGCGATCTCGCGCGACCAGTCGATCGCGAGGCCCATCGACTGCATCTGGCCCTTCATGTAGTCGATGTTGTCGTAGGTCCACTTCGCGGGCGGCACGCCATTGGCCATCGCCGCGTTCTCCGCCGGCATCCCGAACGCATCCCAGCCCATCGGCATCAGCGTGTTGTAGCCGTTCATCCGCAGATAGCGGTACATCACGTCGTTGATCGTGTAGTTGCGTACGTGCCCCATATGCAGCTTGCCGGACGGGTACGGCAGCATCGACACGCAGTAGAACTTCGGCTTTTGCGTGTCTTCCTTCGTCTTGTAAGCATCGGCTGCGCGCCAGTCGCGCTGGGCGGCGGCTTCGACGTCGGCGGGTACGTATCTTTCGTGCATGGTGTGGTTCGGACTAGGCTTTAGGCGGCGCGCCGCGACGGCTCGCACGCACACGGGAGTGGATCGAAAGTCACGCTTGTCCGGCGGCCGGGGATGCCAGGCTGCCGGAAACCGGCCGGTGACGAGGCGCATCGCCCGGCCACCGGGAAAAACGACGATTATACCGTCCGCGCCGGCCCGGTCGGCCCGCGTCGCGGGCACGGCCGCGCTCAGCGGCGCGACGGCGCGGCGGCAGCGCCGGCCTGCGACGGCAGCTCGGTCACGAAGCCGATGCGCGACAGGCCCGCGGCCTGCGCCGCGCCCATCACCTGCGCGATCACGTCGTAGCGGGTTGCGCGCGACGCGCGCAGACGCAGCTCGGGCGGCTCGCCTGCCGCGGCGGCCGCGCGAAAGCGCGCGGGCAGCGCGTCGAGCGCGACCGGCGCGGCGTCCCAATAGATCCTGCCGGCGTCGTCGATCGACAGCGTGATCGCCTGCGGCGTCGCGCGCGCGGCCCCGGCCGCGACTTTCGGCAGGTCGAGCCGGATCGCGTGCGTCATCAGCGGCGCGGTGACGATGAAAATGACGAGCAGGACGAGCATCACGTCGATCAGCGGCGTCATGTTGATGTCCGCCATCGGCGCGGACGTCTTGTGATGGTCGAGTCCGCCGAATGCCATGTGCCGCTCCTCCGGACGAATGCGTCAGGCGGCGTCCGCGCACACGAACACGTGCAGGTCGCGCGCGAAGCCGTCGAGATCCTCGACGAGCTGGCGCACCAGGCGCCCGAGGATGTTGTATGCGAGCACGGCCGGAATCGCGACCACGAGCCCGAATGCCGTCATGATGAGCGCCTCGCCGACCGGGCCGGCGACGCTCTCGATCTGCGCCTGGCCGCTCGCGGCGATGCTGCCGAGCGCGTGGTAGATGCCCCAGACCGTGCCGAGCAGCCCGACGAACGGCGCGGTGCTGCCGATCGACGCGAGCAGCACCTGGCCGAATTCGAGGCGGCGCTGCGACCGCTGCATTGCGTGACGCAGCGCGCGCAACACCCGCTCGCTGCGCTCGACGCGCGCCGCCAGCGCGGCGGGATCGTGCGCCTGTGCCGCGTCGCGCGCCGCTTCGGCGAGCGGCAGGAACACCTGTTCGCGATCGGCCGCCGCGAGCGCCCCGATGCCGGCCTCGAGCGTCGGCGCGCGCCAGAACGCGGCGAGCGCGCCCGGCCCCTGCCGCTTCGCGCGGATCAGCACCCAGGCCTTGACGACGAGGAAGCACCAGCTCGCGATCGACATCGCCAGCAGCACGTAGGCGACGGCGTGCGTGACCGCATCGCCGCTTTCGAGATAGTGGAGAACGCCGGTGGGGGCTGCCATCGGGGTTTCCGGGCCGCGCGTCAGCGCAGGCCGAGCACGTCCTGCATGTCGAACAGGCCCGCGCCGCGCTCCGACAGGAAGCGCACCGCGCGCAGCGCGCCTTGTGCGTACGACACGCGGCTCGCGGACTTGTGGGTAATCTCGACGCGCTCGCCGGTGCCGGCGAACAGCACGGTGTGATCGCCGACGATGTCGCCGCCGCGGATCGCCGAGAAGCCGATCGTCGACGGATCGCGCTCGCCCGTCACGCCGTGGCGGCCGTACACCGCGCAGTCGTCGAGCGAGCGGCCGAGCGCGCCCGCCACCACCTCGCCCATCATCAGCGCGGTGCCCGACGGCGCATCGACCTTGTGGCGGTGGTGCGCCTCGATGATCTCGATGTCGTAGCCTTGCGAGAAGTGCTTCGCGGCGAATTCGAGCAGCTTGAGCGTGACGTTGACCCCGACGCTCATGTTCGCGGAGAACACGATGCCGAGCTTGCCGGCCGCCGCGTTCAGCGTCGCCTTTTGCGCGTCGGTGAAGCCGGTCGTGCCGATCACGAGCTTCACGTCGTGGCGCAGCGCGGCCTCGACGTGCGCGATCGTCCCTTCCGGACGCGTGAAGTCGATCAGGTAATCGGCCTGCGCGAACACCGCGTCGAGATCGTCGCTCAGCTTGACGCCGGTTTCCTTGCCGAGGAACGCGCCCGCGTCCTGGCCGAGCTGCGGCGAGCCGGCGCGGTCGAGCGCGCCGACGAGCTGCGCGTCGGAATCATTGAGAACGGCTTCGATCAGCATCCGGCCCATACGGCCCGACGCACCGGCAATCGCAATCTTCATGGCTTTCTGCACGACAGGTAAAAGAATGGGCGGCGCACGCCGCCCCGTTTCCGTGAAACCGCCCGCTTACTGGGACGCGCCCGGCGCGGTGAGCGGCTGGTTTGGCAACGCATCCGAACCGTGCGGGCCGACGGGCGGCGACGCCTCGTTCGACACCGTCGGTTGCGGCGGACGATGGAACTGGAACTGCGGCTGGATCGTCGGGTTCGTGCCCGGCGGCTGGCCGCCCGGCACCGGCGCGCCGGCCGACGCCTGCGCGGACGGCGTGAAGCGCCGCGCGTTCGCGCCCTGGCCGGACACCTGGCTCGTCGCGCGGTTGGCCGCGCGGGCGGCCTTCGCGTTCGCGTCGCCGGAGACAACTTCCTCCGGCATGTCGGCCGGCGCGCTCGCCGCCTGCACGGCGCTGGCTTCGCTCGCGGCCGCGGTGCTCGCGGCGGCCGGCTGCTTCGGCTTCGGCTGCTTCTTGCCGCGCCGGTCGCCGTCGATGTCGGCCAGCAGGTCGAGCTCCGACGGCAGGTTGTCGGCGCCCGTCCAGCTTTCGAGGCGGTCGCCCGAGAACGTCAGCACGAGATCGCGCTGCTGGACGACGGCCGTCGAGCCGCGCTTGAAGTAAAAGATGTAATCCCAGCGGTCCGCGTGGAACATGTCGGCCAGGAGCGGGGTGCCGAGCAGCGCCCGGACCTGGTCGCGGGTCATGCCGGCCTGCAGCTGCGCGACCTTTTCCTGCGACACGAAATTGCCCTGCACGACCGTGATCCGGTACGGGGTAATGCTCTGCGCGATGCGCTGCGTCACGTTGTCATAGGACGAACAACCGGCCAGCGCGGCGACGGCCGCGACAGCGATGATGGCACTCCGCATGCGGCTCCTCTTAATGTGCGAAAGAGATTCTCGAATCATTTCCCTCACCGTGCTGGCCCGTCCCGCAGGCCGCGCGAGTTTCTGGAACGGCGAAAAGCCGGTAACATTGAAGCCCTGCATTGTACTCTAGGGACGCCGAGCCATGACCAATCCGACGGATCTCAAAAATATCGGGCTGAAGGCCACCCTACCGCGCCTCAAGATTCTCGAGATTTTCCAGCAAAGCCAGGTGCGTCACCTGACCGCTGAAGACGTCTACCGCAACCTGCTTCACGAACAGCTCGACATCGGGCTGGCAACGGTCTACCGCGTGCTGACGCAGTTCGAGCAGGCCGGCCTGCTGACGCGCAGCAACTTCGAATCCGGCAAGGCCGTGTTCGAGCTGAACGAGGGCTCGCACCACGATCACCTCGTCTGCCTCGACTGCGGCCGGGTCGAGGAATTCTTCGACCCCGAGATCGAGCGCCGCCAGCATGCGATCGCGCAGGAACGCGGTTTCAAGCTCCAGGAGCACTCGCTCGCGCTGTACGGTTCCTGCACGACGGAAAACTGCCCGCACCGCAAGCACTGAGCGGCGCGCGAGCGCCGCGCCCGACACGGCCCGGCCGGCGCATGCCGCCCGGGCCGTCCGTCTTTGGGGCGGGCATCAGGCCGCGCTCGCGCGATCCTCGCCGAATGCGAGCTGCCAGACGCGGTCGAGCGCGATTTCATCGCAATTCGGCTGCGTGCCGCCGCGATCGACGACGACGAAGTCGCTGACCGCGTCGAGCGCCAGCAACGGATGGTGCCAGACGCCCTTCGCGTAATTCACGCCCTGCCAGCCCTCGGCGACGAACGCGCGCATGCGCTCCGGCCGGAATTCGCCCGCCGGCGCGACCACGATCGCGTAGCGGGACACCGCCGCGAGCGGAATGAACGCCTGGCTGCCGAGCGGATGGCGCTCCATCATCGCGATCCCGATCGGCAGCGTGCGCGGCTGCGCGCGGAACACACTGACGAGCGGTCGCCCGCCCGCCTCGCACACGTCGATCGACGCGAGATCGTGAAAGCGCTCGGTCGTGCCGCCGTTGATCGGGAAATGCCGCGCGCCTTCGAGCGCGATCACGTCGCCGAACGGCGCGAACGCGTCGCGGGTCAGGCGCTCGACGCGCAATGTCGGACGCGTGGCCATCGTCGCCTCCTCAGGCCGGCTCGCCCCACAGACGCAGGCGCGACACGCCGCCGTCCGGGAAGATGTTGAAGCGCACGTGCGTGACCGGGCCGAGCGCGGCGAGCGGGTCGAACGTGTGGACGCTGTCCATCGACAGTTTCTGCTCGCCGAGCAGTTCGGGCCAGAACATCGCCTGCGTGACCAGCGACTCGTCGGTACCGCCCGTGACGTGCGCGGCCTGCAGCGAGCAGCGGTCCGGGAAATTGCCCTTGAAGTGCGCGGTATCGACCTCGACGCGGCGAATGATGCCCGGCCGCGCGAGCGCGACGATCGCCCAGTCGTTGCCCGGCTCGCGGCGCCGCCGCGTCTCCCAGCCGTCGCCCATGTTGACGCCGCGCCCCGGCATCAGCATCTGCGACGCCGCGCCGAAGTGCTGGTTGTTCGCGGCCACCAGGTAGCCGCCGTTCTCGATCGCGGCGAGATCGACCGGCTCGCCCTGCGGCACGCGGCTCCAGTCGCGCTGCGGTTGCCCGTACACGCGCAGCCGCGCGAGCCCGCCATCCGGGTACAGGTTCACGCGCAGGTGCGTATACGCGTGCGGATCGGCGACGGGCACGTAGTGGTGCTGATTGCCCTGCAGCGTCGTCGCGGGGACCACCGTGCGCCATTCGGCGTGGTCGGGCGGCGCGTCGCCGTCGGCGATGCAGCCCTCGATCGACGCGGCGGGCGGGAAGTTGCCGGTGAAATGGCTGGTGTCGAGGTCCACGCCGTGGATCACGCCGGGCCGCGCGAGGCGGATCACGCAGAAATCGTGGCCGGCGGTGCGCTTGCGGCGCGTCTCCCAGCCGTCCATCCACTTGCCGTGATCGTCGTACTTGCCGGGGATGAAGACGGCCGGCTCCGGGTTCAGCATGCGCTCCTTCGGCGCAAAGAACTCGTCGCTCGCGAACAGCGCCTTCGCACCGACGCGCGGATCGGCAAGGTTCATGTAGCGGCGCGTGAAGGCAGGCGCGTTCGGGTCGGAAATCGGGGCGGCCATGTCGTCTCCTGGGGACGTTTGACTGAACAGCCGGCGCACGGCGCCGGCACCAATATAGCGGGAATGATCAGACTGCGTGGGCCTCGTCGCCCGCGAGCGGCGCGGGCTCGCCCGCCGGCACGTAGCGCAGCTCCTGGTCCAGCACGCGCTTCGCGCGCGCCCGGTCGATGTCGTTTTCCCACACGGCGACCACGACCGTCGCAACGCAGTTGCCGAGCAGATTGGTCAGCGCGCGCGCGATGCCGACGAACCAGTCGACCGGCAGGATCAGCACGAGGCCGAGCACGGGAATCGCCGGAATCGCCGACAGCGTCGCCGCGAGGATCACGATCGCCGAGCCGGGGATGCCGTGCGCGCCCTTCGACGTGACGAGCGACACCAGCAGCACGACGATCAGGTCGTGCGTCGACAGCGGCGTGTTGGTCGCCTGCGCGATGAACAGCACGGCGAGCGTCAGGTAGATCGAGAAGCCGTCGAGATTGAACGAATAGCCGGTCGGAATCACGAGGCCGACGGTCGAATCCTTCACGCCCATGTATTCGAGCTTGCGCATCACCTGCGGCAGCACCGCGTCGGACGACGCCGTGCCGAGCACGATCGACAGCTCCTCGCGCAGGTAGCGGATCAGCTTGAACACCGAAAAGCCCGCGAGCCGCATCACGATGCCGAGCACCCCGGCGACGAACACGAAACAGCTCAGGTAGAACACGATCACGAGGAAGCCGAGCTGCTTGAGCGACGCGACGCCGTACTTGCCGGTCGTGAACGCGATCGCGCCGAGCACGCCGAGTGGCGCGAGCTTGATGATGAAGCCCATCACGCGGAAGAACACCTGCGACAGCTCGTCGATCAGGCCGTTGACGCGGCGGGCCTTGTCGCCGAGCAGCGACAGCGCGGAGCCGAACAGCACCGAGAACACGAGGATCTGCAGGATGTCGCCCTTCGCGAACGCGTCGATCGCCGTCTCGGGGATGATCTTCAGCAGGTAGCCGGCCGTGTCCTTCAGGCCCTCGGCGTTCTTCGCGTACGACGCGAGCGACGCCGCGTCGAGCGAACGCAGGTCGACGTTCATCCCGACGCCCGGCCGCGTGAGCCACGCGAGCACGAGGCCGATCGCGAGCGCGAGCGTGGTCATCACCTCGAAGTAGACGACCGCCTTCAGGCCGACCCGGCCAACCTTCTTCAGGTCGCCCGCATTGGCCATCCCGCTCACGACCACGCAGAACACGATCGGGCCGATGACCATCTTGATGAGTTTCAGAAAGCCGTCGCCGAGCGGCCGCAGCGACTCGGCGAACTGCGGGAAGCACGCGCCGAGCGCGACCCCGATGACCAATGCGATGACGACCCGACCAAACAGCGAATTGAAGAATTTCGACACGACGCTCTCCCGGTCCAACGGTTTCAGTTTCGTCTGTTCATACTGGTATGACCAGTCAGGTCATGCTGGATGGTAGGAAGCCGATATCGGCGCGTCAAGCGAGAACAAAACAGGGATTACCCGCACTTTCGCCGCCGCTGGCGGGCTGCGGGAACCGGGCGGATCATGACTTTCCCGATGCGCGGCCGCACGCCGCGCGCGCGGATTACAATGCCGGTCAGACCAGCCTTCCACGACATCATGAAGAACGTTCCGCACACCGTGACCGACGCCGCGATCGCGACGATCCGCGACCGGATCGAGGCCGGCGTCTACCCGGTCGGCAGCCTGCTGCCGGCCCAGCGCCAGCTGTCCGGGGAACTGGAGATCAGCCGCGCGTCGCTGCGCGAGGCGCTGTCGACACTCGAGGCGCTCGGCATGCTGCGCATCCGCGCGGGCAAGGGGGTCTACGTCGAAAGCGCGCAGGCGTCGGCCGGCCACGCGTGGCGCTTCGCCGGGCAGTCGTCACTGCCCGACACCTACCAGATGCGCTATGCGCTCGAAGGCTTCGCGGCGCGGATGGCCGCACGCGTTGTCACCGACGGCGACATCGCCTGGTTCGAGGACAACCTCGCGGCGCTGCAGGCGGCGCTGACCGGCAATGCGCTCGATGACGCATCGCAGCTCGACTTCGATTTCCACATGCGGATCGTCAGCCTCGCCGGCAACGCGGCGATCGAGTCGATCCTGCGCGGCAGCGCGGACATCATGAAGGAAAGCCAGCGCATGCCGTTCTACCGGCGCGATCTGGTGCTGAGCACCTATCACGAGCACCGCGCGATCCTCGACGCGCTGATCGCCCGCGACCCGGCCGCAGCCGGCCTCGCGATCGAGGCCCACATCTCGAATGCCGCGCAGCGCGCGGGCGTCCACTTCCCGACGCCGGGCCGCTGAGCGCGCGCGCAAAAAAGAAGCCCGGCCGGCTGACGCCGGACCGGGCTCGGTCGCGCTGGCGGCCGCCTCGCGGCGGCCGGCCGTCGCGCGGGATTACTTCGCGTTCGCGAGTGCGATCGCCGTATCCAGCATGCGGTTCGAGAAGCCCCACTCGTTGTCGTACCAGCTCGACACCTTGACGAGACGGCCCGACACCTTGGTCAGCGTCGCGTCGAACGTCGACGAAGCCGGGTTGTGGTTGAAGTCGATCGACACCAGCGGTGCTTCGTTGTAGCCGAGGATGCCCTTCAGCGCGCCTTCCGACGCTTCCTTCATGATCGCGTTGACTTCCTCGACCGTCGTGTCGCGCTTCGCGATGAACGACAGGTCGACGACCGACACGTTGATGGTCGGGACGCGGATCGCGTAGCCGTCCAGCTTGCCATTCAGTTCCGGCAGCACGAGGCCGACCGCTGCGGCCGCACCCGTCTTGGTCGGGATCTGGCTTTGCGTCGCCGAGCGCGCGCGGCGCAGGTCTTCGTGGTACACGTCGGTCAGGACCTGGTCGTTCGTGTACGCGTGGATCGTCGTCATCAGGCCGGTTTCGAGGCCGATCTTGTCGTTCAGCGGCTTGACGAGCGGCGCGAGGCAGTTCGTCGTGCACGATGCGTTCGAGATGACCGTGTGCTCGGCCTTCAGCACGTTGTGGTTCACGCCGTAGACGACCGTCGCGTCGACGTCCTTGCCGCCCGGTGCCGAGATGATCACCTTCTTCGCGCCGCCCTTCAGGTGCGCGCTCGCCTTTTCCTTCGTCGTGAAGAAGCCCGTGCACTCCAGCACGACGTCGACGCCCAGCTCGCCCCACGGCAGCTCGGCCGGGTTGCGGTTCGCCAGCACGCGGATGCGGTCGCCGTTGACGACGAGGTAGTCGCCGTCCACCGACACTTCGCCCGGGAACTTGCCGTGCGCGGTGTCGTACTGGGTCAGGTGCGCGTTGGTCTTCGCGTCGCCCAGGTCGTTGATCGCGACGATCTCGAGATCGTGCTTCTTGCCGTTTTCATAGAACGCACGCAGCGTGTTGCGGCCGATACGGCCGTATCCGTTGATTGCAACGCGGATCGTCATGTCTATCTCCTGATGGCTGAAAAAATTCGTTTCATGCAGCGGCGCGACGCGGCGCGCGCCTGACGCGTGCCGCGCCGGGGCTGCTTATGCCAGAACGGCCTTCGCCGTCTCGACCACCTTGTCGACGGTGAAGCCGAAGTGCTTGAACAGCACGCCTGCCGGCGCCGACTCGCCGAACGTGTCGATCCCGACCACGCCGCCCTCGAGGCCGACGTACTTGTGCCAGAAGCTCGTCACGCCCGCCTCGATCGCGATGCGGCGCACGCCGTGCGGCAGCACGCGCTCGCGGTATTCGGCATCCTGACGGTCGAACACCGTCGTCGCCGGCATCGACACCACGCGCGCCGCGATGCCCTGCCGCGCGAGCGGCTCGACCGCCTTCATCGCCAGCTCGACTTCCGAGCCGGTCGCGATCAGGATGATCTTGCGCGCGACGATTTCCTCGTCCCAGTCGCGCAACACGTAGCCACCCTTCTCGATGTTCGCGATCTGCGTGTCGGTGCGCTCGTTGAACTGCAGGTTCTGGCGGCTGAAGATCAGGCTCGACGGGCCTTGATGCGCGACCGCGTAGGTCCATGCGACCGCCGTCTCGACCGTGTCGGCCGGACGCCAGACATCGTGGCCCGGAATCAGGCGCAGGCTCGCGACGTGCTCGATCGACTGGTGCGTCGGGCCGTCCTCGCCGAGGCCGATCGAATCGTGCGTGAACACGAAGATCGACGGCACCTTCATCAGCGCCGCGACGCGCAGCGCGTTGCGGCTGTAGTCGGAGAACGTCAGGAACGTGCCGCCGAACGGCTTGTAGCCGCCGTGCAGCACGAGGCCGTTGATCGCGGCGCTCATGCCGAATTCGCGCACGCCGTAGTTGATGTGGTTGCCCCACTGGATGCCGTTCTCGCCGGCGCGCACCGGCTTCGATGCCTTCCAGTTGGTCAGGTTCGAGCCGGTCAGGTCGGCGGAGCCGCCGAGCAGTTCCGGCAGCACGGCGGCGAGGCCTTCGATCGCCTGCTGCGACGCCTTGCGGGTCGCGACCGTTTCGCCGCGCGCATTCGCGCCGGCGACGATCGCCGCGGCCTTCCCGGCCCAGTCGGCCGGCAGCTTGCCCGCCATGCGGCGCTCGAATTCGGCGGCTTCCTGCGGATACTTCGCGCGATACTGGCCGAACACCGCGTTCCAGTCGGATTCGCGGCGCGTGCCGGCTTCCTTCGCATCCCACGCCGCATAGACTTCCTGCGGAATCACGAACGGCTCCCACTTCCAGCCGAGCGCCTCGCGCGTCTTCGCGATTTCTTCCGCGCCGAGCGGCGAGCCGTGCACGTCATGGCCGCCCGCCTTCGTCGCGGCGCCTTCGCCGATGCGCGTCTTGCAGCAGATCAGCGTCGGCTTGTCCGACAGCTTCGCCTTCGCGATCGCCGCGTCGACCGCGTCGACGTCATGGCCGTTCACGTCAGGGATCACGTTCCAGCCGTACGACTCGAAGCGCTTCGGCGTGTCATCGTGGAACCAGTTGACGACGTCGCCGTCGATCGAGATGCCGTTGTCGTCGTACAGCGCGATCAGCTTGTTCAGCTTCAGCGTGCCGGCGAACGAGCAGGCTTCGTGCGAGATGCCTTCCATCAGGCAGCCGTCGCCGAGGAACACATAGGTATGGTGATCAACGATCTTCGCGTCGTCGCGGTTGAACTCGGCGGCCATCAGCGCTTCGCCGAGCGCCATGCCGACAGCGTTGGCAAGACCCTGGCCGAGCGGGCCCGTCGTCGTCTCGACACCCGCCGTGATGCCGTATTCCGGGTGGCCCGGCGTCTTCGAGTGCAGTTGGCGGAAGTTCTTCAGCTCGCCGATCGGCAGGTCGTAGCCGGTCAGGTGCAGCAGCGCGTACAGCAGCATCGAGCCGTGGCCGTTCGACAGCACGAAGCGGTCGCGGTCCGCCCAGTGCGGGTTCGCCGGATTGTGCTTGAGGTGGCGCGACCAGAGTGCGACCCCGATTTCAGCCATGCCCATCGGCATGCCGGGGTGACCGGAGTTCGCTTGCTGGACGGCGTCCATCGCGAGCGCGCGGATCGCATTGGCCATCAGGGTGGGGGTGGAAGGAGACGAAGTCGTCATGTCGAGTCCGGTGAACGAGTCGAAAAACGGGGCACGGGCGGCATCCGGAAGCTCGGGGCCAGCCGCCCCCGGCGCGCGGTGCGGCGCCTGGAGCACGCGAAGCGGACGGAGCCAACGGACGGGGCTGCAAAGCCGGTCATTTTAACAGATGGCCCGGGAATCCCCCCGGCGATGGTGCGCGCGGGCTCGGTTTCCCGTCTCGCTTCACGCCCTCTATAATTGGAAGGTTCGAATAGCCCGCCCGGCGCGGCCTTCCCGTGAGCACCACGCTTCTCTTCCACCCGACGCCCGACTCCGCCTACGGCTTCCCGCACGCGCGGCGGCTCGCGCACGTCGCGTCGCCCCATCAGGAGATCGAAGTGTGGGAGACGCCGCAGCTCGGCCGCCTCTTCACGCTCGACGGCCGGCCGATGACCTCGGTCGGCGACGAATACATCTATCACGAGTGCATGACGCATCCCGCCGCGCTCGCGCACCCGTCGCCCAGGAAGGCGCTGGTGCTCGGCGGCGGCGACGGCGGCGCGGCGCGCCAGCTGCTCAAGCATGCGTGCATCGAGCGCATCGTCGTCGCTGAGCTGGACGATCAGGTCATCGGCATGGCGCGCCGCTATCTCGACGACGTGCACCAGGGCGCGCTCGACGATCCGCGCGTCGAAGTCGTGATCGGCGACGCCGCGCACTACGTGGCGTCGACCGTCGAGCACTTCGATCTCGTCGTGTTCGACCTCACGCCGCCGGACTCGCCGGCCGCCGGACTCTACACGCGCGACTTCTATCTGCGCCTGAAGCGAATCCTGACGCCGCGCGGCGCGATCTCGATGCACCTCGGCTCGCCGGTCTTCCATGCCGCTCGCATCGCCGCGCTGCTCGACGACCTGCGCGCATGCTTCGCGGTCGTCGATCCGCTGTCCGCGCACGTGCCGCTGTACGGCTCCATGTGGCTGATGGCGATCGCGAGCGACACGCTCGACGCAGCCGCGCTGTTCGCGCACGACGTCGAGGAGCGGCTCGCCGACCGCGGGATCGAAGGGCTGCGCTACTACGACGCCCGGCTGCATCCGGCCCTCTTCACGCTGCCGCGCGCGCTGCGCGATACACTTGGCGTTCGTCGTTAGGGGCGGTTCGCCATGCGCGAACCGTCTCTTGCATTCCGCCTCGCAGGGAGACTCCTGATGACCGACCCACGTCCGGCCAACGTGCCTTGGTTGACACCTTATCTGGCCGTGCGCAATGCGCGCGCTTCAATCGATTTCTTCAAGGCCGCCTTCGGCTTCGCGTTGCGCGACGTGCTCGACGAGGACGGCGCAATCATGCATGTCGAGATGACCTACCGAGAACACCTGATCGTGATGTTCGCGCCCGAGGGCGCGTTCGGCTCGACCGCATTGACGCCGAAAAGCGCGTTCATGACCGCGCCGCAATCCTTCTATCTGTACGTGGACGACGTCGACGCGACGTACCGGCGCGCGCTCGACGCCGGCGCGAAGTCGCTGACCGCGCCGGACCAGTTCTGGGGCGACCGCTTCGCGCAGGTCGAGGACCTCGACGGCTACCGCTGGGCGCTCGCACGCCGTCTCGACGCATGAGCGCTGCGACCACGACCGCGGCCGTGCCGCGCTTTTTCGTCGACGCCGCGCTGCGCGTGGATGGCGTCGTCATGCTGCCGCCCGACGTCACGCGTCACGTGCAGGTCCTGCGGCTGCAACCCGGCGACGCGCTTGCGCTGTTCGACGGCACGGGCGGCCAGTACCGCGCGCGGCTCGCCGAGCTCGACAAGCGCAGCGCGACCGCACAGGTCGATGCGTTCGAGCCCGCCGAGGCGGAGCCTCCGTACCGCATCGCCCTCGCGCAGGGCATCGCCGGCGGCGACAAGATGGACTGGGTGATCGAGAAGGCCGTCGAGCTCGGCGTCGCGGCGATCGCGCCGCTGTCGACCGCGCGCGGCGTGGTGCGGCTGTCCGGCGAGCGCGCGGACAAGCGCGTCGCGCATTGGCGCGGCATCGTGCGCGCGTCGTGCGAACAGTGCGGGCGCAACCGCGTGCCCGACGTCGCGCCGGTGCGCGGCTTCGACGCATGGCTCGACGCGCTGCCGGATACGCCGGCCGACGGCGAGCTTCGGCTGTTGCTGTCGCCGCGCGCGAGCATCGCGTTCGCGTCGCTGCCCGACACGCCGCCCGCCGCGCCGGTCACGCTGCTGATCGGACCGGAAGGCGGCTTGTCGCCCGACGAGGAAAACGCGGCGCGCACGCGCGGCTTCACCGCCATGTCGCTCGGGCCGCGCGTGCTGCGCACCGAGACAGCGGGCGCCGCGGTGCTCGCCGCGCTGGCGGCGCGCTGGGGCGGGTGGTAAGCGCCGCCGCTTGCGCGGCTCGATAAAGGGCCGGAATCGGCGTGGGGCGATGCGTCGCCCCCGTCTCGCATGCCCGATTCGCGCGCGCAAAAAAGCCCGCTCGAAGGCGGGCTGACTTGCGGCCGGAAACGCGCGCTTACGCGAACGAGTAGAACACCCGGAACGCGATCTTGCGCTCGGCCCAGAACTCGGCCGCCTCGCGAAACACGTCGAGCAGCGTCTCACGGCCTTCCTTGTCGAACTTCTGCGCGATCGGCAGGCCTTCGAGCACGATCACGAAGCCGGGCTGCACGCCGGCCTTGTGCACGAGATCGGTCAGACAGTCGAACAACGCGTCGTAGTTCTTCCCGAAATGCTTCGGGAACAGGAACGACGTCGCGATCGTCTCCAGCACTTCCTGCTTCGATTGCGCGGCACCGCAATACGCATACAGGAAATGCTGGCCGAGCCGGCTGGCTTCGTCGGCGAGATCCTGCACGCGGAACGCGCGGATCGACTGCACGAGATTCGGTCGCAAGGTCGTGAAAAGGCTCATAGGCTCCTCGTTCGGTGAAAGCCCGGGGCTGGCTTCCTGCGCCGGCGCGTCGCCGGCTTGCGCCGCCATGCGCATCTGCATGACACGCTGAAACAGGTTGCCGTCGCCGGCGGCGAACAGATCCGCCGCCGACGACATGTCGTGCGCGTAGATGGAGTCGCTCATGCCGTTCATCCCGAAGTCATTCAACAATACGTTTAAAACTGGCGTAGTGGTCGCCGGTGTAATAACAGTTGTCGGTCCGGCGCAGCAGGCCGCCGCAGACGATCCGGCGGGCACCGCGGTTGCGCGCGCGCGGCGTCGGCACCGTGTATTCATGGTAATAGCCGCGCCGCGCCTTCGGCAGGATCCGCTCGCGGTTGCCGAACACGATGCCGTCCTTCTCGTATGGGTAGGGGCCACCGGCGGTGATCAGGCCGAGCGTGGTCACGGCTTCGCGCGGGAGCCGGGCGGACGGGATCGTGTCGATCGGTGCGGCGGCCACGTCGGCCGTGGCGGCTTCCCTTGCGCAGGCGGCGGAAACCAGACTGCCCGTCGGCATGCCGACGTTACCCATCGCGACGATCGCGAAGACGGACGCGAGCGCGCCGTTGCGGAGCCACTTGCGTGCCATAAGCCTGGGTTCCCGCTGTTAAATCAAGTAGTTGACGACCAGTAAAGGCGTAAGCGTAGCGCTATTGTCCGCGCGAATCAATGTTCGTTTGGGAGTTGAAAGCCGAGCAGGACATCGAATCAGGAATTTTTACCGTATTCTCGCTATTTTTATCTTTTGTAGGATAAAATGACTCCGGCATCGCTCGATTGGCAAGTCTCTGCCTCCTTGCCACGCTCTCAACCCGGAGTGGAGGGATGCTGCAGTTGTTTGCGGGCCGCGCGCGAGCGCATTTCCCGGTGGCGTGCCCTTGCGGGCACGCCTTTTTTCTTTCTGCCGGCTATTTCGCTCAACGCACCGCGTTCACGTCGGCAACCAGCAGCGCAGCCATGTTGACGATCCGGCGCACGGTCGCCGATTCGGTCAGCACGTGCACCGGCTTCGCCGCGCCGAGCAGGATCGGCCCGATCGCGATGTTGTTGCCCGCGGCCGTCTTCAGCAGGTTGTACGCGATGTTCGCCGCGTCGATGTTCGGCAGGATCAGCAGGTTCGCCTCGCCTTCCAGCGTCGATTCCGGCAGGATTTCCTTGCGCAGCGCCGCGTCGAGCGCGACATCGCCGTGCATCTCGCCGTCCACCTTCAGATCCGGCGCGCGTTCCTGCAGGATCGCGAGCGTATCGCGCATCTTCTGCGCCGACGGCGCGTTGCTCGTGCCGAAGTTCGAATGCGACAGCAGCGCCACCTTCGGCTCGATGCCGAAGCGCCGCACTTCCTCCGCCGCCATGATCGTGATCTCGGCGAGCTGCTCCGGGGTCGGATCGACGTTCACGTGTGTGTCGACGAGGAAGATCTGGCGGCCGGGCAGCACGAGGCCGTTCATCGCCGCATAGACGCTGCAGCCGGCGCGCTTGCCGATCACCTGGTCGATGAAGTGCAGGTGGCGGTGCGTCGTGCTGATCGTCCCGCAGATCATGCCGTCCGCTTCGCCCTTCTTCACCAGCATCGAGCCGATCAGCGTCGTGCGGCGGCGCATCTCGACGCGCGCGAGCTGCTCGCTGATGCCCCTGCGGGCCATCATCTTGTAATAGGTCTGCCAGAAATCGCGATAGCGCTCGTCGTGCTCGGTGTTAACGATCGTGAAATCGACGCCCGGCGTGAGGCGCAGGCCGTAGCGCTGGATGCGGTGCTCGATCACGGCCGGGCGGCCGATCAGGATCGGCGTCGCGAGCTTTTCGTCGACGACGATCTGCACCGCGCGCAGCACGCGCTCTTCCTCGCCTTCCGCGAACACGACGCGCTTCTTCCCGGCCGCGACGCTGCGCGCGAGCTGGAAGATCGGCTTCATCGTCGTGCCGCTGTGGTAGACGAACTGCTGCAGATGCTGCTGGTAGGCGTCCATGTCCTCGATCGGGCGCGTCGCGACGCCGCCGTCCATCGCGGCCTGCGCGACGGCCGGCGCGATCTTGACGATGAGGCGCGGGTCGAACGGCTTCGGAATCAGGTATTCGGGCCCGAACGACAGATCCTGGATGCCGTAGGCGGTCGCGACGATGTCGCTCTGCTCCTGCTGCGCCAGCTCGGCGATCGCGTTGACGGCGGCGATCTCCATTTCACGGGTGATCGTCGTCGCACCGGCGTCGAGCGCGCCGCGGAAGATGAACGGGAAGCACAGGACGTTGTTGACCTGGTTCGGATAGTCGGTGCGGCCGGTCGCGAGGATCGCGTCGGGGCGCACTTCGAGCGCCAGCTCCGGCAGGATTTCCGGGGTCGGGTTCGCGAGCGCGAGGATCAGTGGGCGCGGGCCCATCACCTTGACCATCTCCTGCTTCAGCACGCCAGCGGCCGACAGGCCGAGGAAGATGTCCGCGCCGTCGATCACCTCGGCGAGCGTGCGGGCGTCGGTTTCACGCGCGAAGCGCTCCTTGTCCGGGTCCATCAGCTCGGTGCGGCCCTTGTAGACGACGCCGGCCAGGTCGGTCACGGTGATGTTCTCGAGCGGCAGGCCGATGTCGACCAGCAGGTCGAGACAGGCGAGCGCCGCGGCGCCCGCGCCGGACGAGACGAGCTTGACCTCCTTGATGTCCTTGCCGACCACCTTCAGGCCGTTCGTGACCGCCGCCGCGACGACGATCGCGGTGCCGTGCTGGTCGTCGTGGAAGACCGGGATCTTCATCCGCTTGCGGCACTCGCGCTCGACGATGAAGCAGTCCGGCGCCTTGATGTCCTCGAGGTTGATGCCGCCGAAGGTCGGCTCGAGCGCGGCGATCACGTCGACGAGCTTGTGCGGGTCCGACTCGTTCAGCTCGATGTCGAACACGTCGATGCCGGCGAACTTCTTGAACAGCACCGCCTTGCCCTCCATCACCGGCTTCGACGCGAGCGGGCCAATGTTGCCGAGGCCCAGCACCGCGGTGCCGTTGGTCACGACGCCGACGAGGTTGCTGCGTGCGGTGAAGCGGGCTGCGTTGAGCGGGTTCTCGACGATCTCTTCGCACGCGAACGCGACGCCCGGCGAGTACGCGAGCGCGAGGTCGCGCTGGTTGATCATCTGCTTGGTCGGCGCGATGGCAACCTTCCCCGGGGTCGGGAATTCGTGATAGTCGAGCGCGGCTTCGCGCAGTTTGGCTTTGGAGGATTGGGAGCTGGACATGTGTCTCGTGACGTGCGGATTAGAATAACGAGTCGGTGCATTGTAGCGCCAATCCTTGCCCCCCAACCTGCGCTTCGGGTACGGCCGTTGTCACAAAAACGCAGCGAACGACGCCGGAATCAGGCGCTTCGCCCCGTACAATGCCGTCAAATCAACCGCTTCCCCGGATCTTGTCAGCCGTGCCAGCCGCCCTCTCGGAGTTTTCACTGATCGACCGCTTCTTCGCCGGCCGCGCGGCGCGCGCCGCGAGCGCCGCCACGCTCGGGATCGGCGACGATTGCGCGCTGATCGCGCCGCGCCAGGGCAAGCTGCTCGCCATTTCGACCGACATGCTGGTCGAGGGCCGCCATTTCTTCCCCGACGTCGCGCCCGGCGCGCTCGGGCACAAGGCGCTCGCGGTCAACCTGTCCGACCTCGCGGCGATGGGCGCCGAGCCGCGCGCGTTCACGCTCGCGTGCGCGCTGCCGCGCGCCGACGAGGCGTGGCTCGAGGCGTTCAGCGACGGCATGTTCGCGCTCGCCGAGCGCTTCGGCTGCGCGCTGATCGGCGGCGACACGACGAGCGGGCCGCTCAACCTGTGCATCACCGTGCTCGGCGAGGTCGCGCCCGACGCCGTGCTGCGGCGCGATGCCGCACGCGACGGCGACGACGTCTGGGTGTCCGGGACGCTCGGCGACGCGCGCGCCGGGCTCGGCGTCGCGCGCGGCGAATGGACGGCCGGCCCGGACGAGGCGGCCGCGTTCAAGACCGCGCTCGAGCGCCCCGAGCCGCGCATCGCGCTCGGACGCGCGCTCGCGGGGGTCGCGCACGCGGCGCTCGACATTTCGGACGGCCTCGCGGGCGATCTGCAGCACATCCTCGAACGCTCGCGGGTGTGCGCCGAGGTCGACGCCGACGCGGTGCCCCGCTCGACCGCGCTCGCGACGCTGCCGCCCGACGTGCAGCGGCGCTGCGCGCTCGCCGGCGGCGACGACTACGAACTGTGCTTCACGGCGCCCGCCGCCGCGCGCGCCGCGATCGACGCGGCAGGCGCCGCGGCGGGCGTCGCGGTCACGCGAATCGGTACAATACGCGGCTTGTCCGCGCCGTCGGAGCGGCCCGCAATCGCGTGGCGCGATGCCGCCGGCGCGCCGCTTCCCCTCACGTTGCACGGCTTCGACCATTTCCATGCAGACTGACCCGACGCCCCCGCGCGCCCCGGCCGACGACGCCGCGCCGCGCGCTCCGCAGCGCGCCACCGTGCGCTTCATGTTCTCGCACCCGGTGCACATCGTGTCGCTCGGGTTCGGCAGCGGCCTCGCGCCGTTCATGCCCGGCACGTTCGGCACGCTGTTCGGCTGGCTCACGTTCGTCGCGCTCAACCGCTACCTGACCGTGCCCCAATGGTGGGTGGTGATCGCGGCCGGCTTCGTCGCCGGCATCTGGATGACGGGCTTCACCGCGAAGAAGATGGGCATCGCCGATCCGGGCCCGGCCGTCTGGGACGAGATCGTCGCGATCTGGCTCGTGCTGCTGTTCGTCACGCCGGCGACCTTCACCGGACAGCTCGCGGCGTTCCTGGTCTTCCGCTTCTTCGACATGGTCAAGCCGCCGCCGATCCGCTATTTCGACCGCAACCTGAAAGGCGGCTTCGGCATCATGTTCGACGACCTGATCGCCGCGTTCATGACGCTGCTCGTCATCGCGCTGTGGCATGCGTTCGCCGGGTGACGCCCTTTCGACCTTCCGATCCGTATTCGCATGGCAACCGATTCCGTCGTCCATCAGCTTGCGATCCGCGCAGGCAACAAGCTGCGTGACGAGCACCTGATGCTCGCCACCGCCGAATCCTGCACCGGCGGCATGATCGCCGCCGCGATCACCGACATTTCCGGCAGCAGCCAGTGGTTCGAGCGCGGCTTCGTCACGTACTCGAACCAGGCCAAGAGCGAGATGATCGGCGTGCCTGCCGAGTTGATCGACAAGCACGGCGCCGTCAGCGAGCCGGTCGCGCGCGCGATGGCCGAAGGGGCGCTGCGCAACAGCCGCGCGCAGGTCGCGCTCGCCGTCACCGGCATCGCCGGGCCCGCCGGCGGCAGCGAGAAGAAGCCGGTCGGCACCGTGTCGTTCGCGTGGAGCAACCGGCTCCATACCGACATCGAGACCGTCGTGTTCAAGGGCGACCGCGAACAGATCCGCACGCAGGCGACCACGCATGCGCTGCGCGGACTGCTGAAGCTGCTCGACGAACACGAGCGCTGACGCGCGAGGGCGGCCGCCGCCCGCCGGACGATGGGCCACCGGCGCCGCTCACTGAATCGCGTCGGGCTTCACGACGATCCAGTTCCGGTCCGCCGTCACCGGCTGGCCAAGCGCCCTCTGGCGCTCGGCGGACGCGTCCGACCACGCGCGGATCTGCGTCATCTGCGCGTCCTTCTTGTCGACCCACACGCGCAGGCCGCCGCGCGCGACATCGGTCGCGTTCAACAGCATGTAGCCGTCCGACATCGGCGTGTCGCCGGCGACCAGTACCGGCTTTTTCCACTGATCGATCCAGCCGACGATCGAGCCGAGCTTGCCTTCGTACCACGTCATCGGGTTCATCAGGAATGGTGTGACCACGAGCGCGCGGTTCGCCGATTCGTCGTATCGGCCGGCCCGGATCTGCAGACGCGACGTCGTCAGCGCGCCTGTCGCGGGGTTACGCAGCAGCGTTGTCACGCCGATCACGTTTTCCGGCTTCACGTTGTAGCCGTACTTCGGGTCGGCCAGCACGAGCCGCGCAAGCTCCTCGTGCGCGGCCGTCATCACGTAGACGTCGATACCGTGCTCGTGCAGCGCGTTGTACAGCTCCTGCATCCCCTTGAAGACACGCGGCGGGTTCACCATGCCGTCGACCACCGCGCCGCGCCGCCAGTATCGGACGGGAACCGGCTTGCCGTCGGCGAGCATTGCATCGACGTGCGTCTTCAGCTCGGCGAGCGTGAAGCCCGCGAACGCCTGCGCGATCCACGGGTAGCAGACGAGGTCGTCGATCTCGCAGAGCCGGTAGTAGTAGCTCGTCAGCGATTCCCGGTAGTCCGGCGCGTCGTGGAACGGGATCACCCTGAGCGACGGGTCGAGCGTCTCGCGCGTCAGCACGCCCCGGTTTTCCAGATACGGCAGCAGCGCCTCCTCGAGGTCGTAGCGATACGTCGTGTTATCGGCGTCGAACACCGCATAGTCGCCGCGATGCGCATGCGCGGCGATCATCTCGTTCAACGCCTTCGCGCTGTCGGCCGGCCAGTGCGCGAGCTCCGCCGCGTGGGCGAACGCCGCGCACAGGAAAGCGACAAGCGCGGTCAGGATACGCCGGGGCTGCATCGGCATCGCGTCGCTCCTTTTTGTCAGCATGACGAAAGACAAATGACAACCGGCAGCATCGCGCGTTTGGCGCGCGGCCGTGCAGTGCGGAAACGACGGGAATTTGTCCGGATGCGTCAGCGCCTGCGAGGTGACTCAGGCGAGCCGTGGCGATGGCGATGGCGATGGCGATGGCGATGGCGATGGCGATGGCGATGGCGATGGCGATGGCGATGCGCGCGCGGCGCGCCGCAAGCTGGCCCGGCCGTCGAAGGCCGGTTCCGGAGATCGACGGATGGCGCCCCGGCGAAACAAGACGCTCCGGCATCAGCAGAAACAGCGTGCGAACCGGGACGGCGGCACGCCCGCGCCGCCCCGGCTCCCCGCTCAGCGATACGCGTTGATCGTGTCGCGGGTTTTTTGCGCGGCGAGCGCCGCGGCTTCGGCGAAATCCTCGCCACGGCTCGCGTACAGGATCGCGCGCGACGAGTTGATCATCATCCCGGCGCCGTCGGCCGTGCGGCCGGCAGTGACGGTCGCCTGCACGTCGCCGCCCTGCGCGCCGATGCCCGGAATCAGCAGCGGCATGTCGCCGACGATGCCGCGCACGATCTCGATTTCCTTCGGGAACGTCGCACCGACCACGAGGCCGAGCTGGCCGTTCTTCGCGTTCCACTTGTTTGCCGCGAGGTCCGCGACGACCTGGTACAGCGGGCGGCCGCCGGTTTCGAGGAACTGCAGGTCGGAGCCGCCGGGATTCGACGTGCGGCACAGCACGATCACGCCCTTGCCGTCGTGCTCGAAATACGGCTCGACCGAATCGAAGCCCATGTACGGGTTCACCGTCACTGCGTCCGCACGATAGCGCTCGAACGCTTCGCGCGCGTATTGCTCGGCGGTGCTGCCGATGTCGCCGCGCTTCGCGTCGAGGATCACCGGCAGGCCCGGATGCTGCAGATGGATGTGCGCGATCAGGCGCTCGAGCTGATCTTCCGCGCGATGCGCGGCAAAGTACGCGATCTGCGGCTTGAACGCGCTCGCATACGGGGCGGTCGCGTCGACGATCTGCCGGCAGAATTCGAAGATCGCGTCGGGCTGGCCGTCGAACTGGGCGGGAAAGCGCGTCGGCTCGGGATCGAGACCGACGCACAGCAGCGAATTCGTGCGCTGCCATGCGGCGCGCAGCGATTCGATGAAAGTAAGCGGGGAAGACATGGCGGATACTCGCGTCAATCCGTTGGTAGACCGCGTATTTTACCTGCGTCGGACGACGCGAAGCACGGCGATGCCGCCGGGCTATTCGGATTGCGGCAACGCCGCCGCGCCCATCCGCCGCGCGATGATCGCCGCGCGCTGCGCCTGGTACGCGGTGCCGCGATGCGCGTCGAAATAGCGCGGCTTCGGCAGCATCACCGCGAGCCGCGCCGATTGCCACGCGCCTAGCCGGCCGGCGGGAATCCGGTAGTAATGGCGTGCGGCGGCCTCGGCGCCGTACACGCCCTGCCCCCATTCGACGGAATTCAGATAGATCTCGAAAATCCGCTCCTTGTCGAGCAGCGTCTCGAGCATCCACGTGATGATCAGTTCCTGCCCCTTGCGGATATAGCTCTTCTCGCGCGACAGGAACAGGTTGCGCGCGAGTTGCTGCGTGATCGTCGAGCCGCCCGCGACGATGCGGCCCTTCGCCTTGTTCTTTTCCCACGCCTGCAGGATCGCGTCGACCTCGTAGCCGTTGTTGGTCGCGAAGGTCGAGTC
Organism: Burkholderia sp. lig30; assembly: GCF_000687455.2. Taxonomy (GTDB): domain Bacteria; phylum Pseudomonadota; class Gammaproteobacteria; order Burkholderiales; family Burkholderiaceae; genus Burkholderia. The sequence continues at coordinate 42,408 of NZ_JGVW01000022.1, read as the reverse complement.
TTCCGACGCGATGATCGCGCGCTTCAGGTTGCGCGAGATCTGGTCGTACGGCACCCATTGATGCTGGATCGGCGTCACGAACAGCCCCGCCGGCGACGCCGTTCCACGCGCCTCGCGCGCCAGACGCCACGCATCGGTGCGCATGAACGCCGTCGAACCCGGATTCACGACCGTCCAGAGGCCGATCTGCACGAAATAGAACAACTGCGTCGCCAGCCACGCGCCGGCGAACACCAGCCCCGCATAGACGACCCACCGGGTCGGACCGGCTGCGCGCACGCGCTGCGAACCGCTCAATGCCGCCATTCCCGCCGTCTCGCCGCGCTCAGTGCGCGGCCAGCGCCTGACGCAGCGCGGCCAGCACCGGCGCGCCGTCCGGCCGCACGCCGCGCCACACGTAGAACGACTCCACGGCCTGCTCGACCAGCATGCCGAGCCCGTCCGCGGCGCGTGCGCCGAGCGACGCCGCATGCTGCATGAACACGGTCGGCTGCGCGCCGTACATCATGTCGTACGCGAGCGTGTGCGGACCGAACGCCGCCGGGTTGCATTCCGGCAGCGCCGCATCGAGGCTGCCCGCGGTCGCATTGACGATCACGTCGTAAGGCTCCGCGCGCACCGTCTCCGGCCCGCCGCCCGACAGCGTGCAGCCGGCATCGTGCGCCGCCTGCGTGAACTGGCCGACGAGCGCCTCCGCCTTGCTGGCGGTGCGATTGACGATCGTGATCGACAGCGGCGCGCGGTCGAGCATCGGCAGCACGACGCCGCGCGCCGCGCCGCCCGCGCCGAGCAGCAGGATGCGCGCGCCGGCGAGACGCACGCCGAGGTTGGCCTCGATATCGCTGACGAGGCCGACGCCGTCGGTGTTGTCGCCGTAGATGCGGCCGTCGGCATCGAAACGCAGCGTGTTGACCGCGCCGGCCGCCGCCGCGCGCGGCGACAGCGTGTCGGCGAGCGCGTGCGCCTCCAGCTTGAACGGCACGGTCACGTTCGCGCCGCGTCCGCCTTCGGCGATGAAGGCGCGCACCTCGCGCTCGAAGCCGTCGAGCGCCGCGAGCCGGTGCTCGTAGACGATCGGCTCGCCCGTCTGCGCGGCAAACTGCGCGTGGATGAACGGCGACTTGCTGTGCGCCACCGGATTGCCGAACACCGCATAGCGGTCGGGCTCGCTCGTCGGCCGGGCCGGGTTCATGATGCGCGCTCCTCCTCGTTGTCGTTGTTGGCCGCCGCTTCGCCGTCCGGCTCCGCTTCGCCCGGCACGTCCGCTTCCGCGAGCGCTTCAGCCTCCGATTCGGCCGATGCGTCGCCCGCGTCGAGCAGCACCTCGTCGCCGGCTTCGGTGTCCTCCTCCTCGCCGGCTTCGCCGCTCGTCACGGCCGGCGCGTCCAGCACGTTCAGCAGCCGCACCGACGCCTCGATCGTCAGCTCGTCGATCGACATCACGTCGAGCAGCACGCGCGTGCCGCGCGCATGGACGCCGAGCGCCGGCACGTGCAGCAGCAGCGGCACCTCCTCGAGGCGCACGAGATCGCCCTTCACGACGGTCGCGACGACCTGCCGCCTGCCCTCCTGGCGAAGCCACCGCAGGCACCAGAAATATTCCATCCGGCGCTGGTAGTCTGCATACGCGGAATAGGTGTCGTCGAAGCCCTGCACGACCGCGTACAGATCCGCGTCCTTCGGCTTGAACGGCGCGGCGAGCTTCGCGGTGACGCCGTGCTGCACGCACGCGAGCAGCTGCCACTGGTTGACGAGGTCGACGTAGCGGCGCAGCGGCGACGTGCTCCATGCGTATTGCGGGACGCCGAGCCCTTCGTGCGGCGCGGCCGTCGTCTGCATGCGCGTGCGCTTCGGGCCGGGCGTGCCGAAGCCGCGCTGCGAGCGGTAGATGCCCGGCACCGTGTGGTCGTGCAGGAACGCGCCCCAGGTGGCGTTCGACAGGATCGCCAGCTCGGAGACGATCAGGTCGAGCGGCGAGCCGCGCCGGCGCGGCGTGATCGACACGTGCTCGCCGTCGACGTAGAAGTTGTAATCGGTGTTGCGCTGCACTTCGCGCTTGAGGCCGTAGCCGGCGCGCGCCTGCTGGCGCTTTTCGAACAGCGCCTGCGCGAGCGGCCAGAGCACCGCGATGTCGTCCTTGTGCGGATAGTCGCCGCTGCCGGCGGCGAGCGTCTCCTCGGTGACGAGTTCATCGAGCGTGTTGTGGCGCAGGTTGTTCTTGACGAACACGTACTCGGCGCGCGTCTCGTTCGCGACGATGTCCTGCGTCTCGCGATTGATGATGATGTACAGCGACAGCGCCGGGCGGTAATCGCCCTCCTTCAGCGTGAACGCGTCGACGACGTTGTCCGGCAGCATCGTGATCTTGTCGCCGGGCATGTAGACGGTCGACAGGCGCGCGCGCGCGATCGCGTCGATCGCGTCGCCGCGCGCGATGCCGAGCGCGGGCGCCGCGATGTGGACGCCGATCCGCACCCGGCCGTCGGCGAGATGCTGGACCGAGAACGCATCGTCGATTTCGGTCGTCGTGACGTCGTCGATCGAGAACGCCTCGACATCGGCGCGCGGCAGATCCTCCGGCAGCGCGCCGACGTCGACGGCCGGAAAGCCGGTGCCGTGCGGGAAGAACTCGGCGAGGAAGCGCGCCTCGTGCAGCGCGCGCGCCGACGCGATGCCGCCGCACTCGAGCATCAGCCGCGCGGGCGATTCGCCACGCGCGCCGGCCGCTGCCTCGAGCGCCTTGTATTCGATCGAATTCTTGTCGGGCCGCGTCAGCAGCGACAGCGCCTTGCCGTTGAACGCCTCCGGCAACCGGCCAGCCTTCAGCTCTTCCTCGTACTGCGCCTGGACGAGCGCCTGCTGGCGCTTGCGCTCGAGCGACGCGAGCGCCATCTTGAGCTGCTCTTCCGGCGCGCGCTGGTATTGCCCGCGCCCCTTGCGGCGGAAATACACCGGCGAGCCGTGCAGGCGCAGCACGAGCGCCGCGCGCTCGACGGGGCCGTACGACGCGCCGAAGTATTCGGCGGCCAGCGCCGTGTACGCGAATTCCTCGGCCGGCGCGCACTCCCACAGGAAATCCAGATCGATCTGCTGCGCGGCCTCGTCGGCCTGCTGCATCAGCTCGCTCGCGGCGGGCTTCTCGAATTCGATCAGCACGTCCTTCGCGCGCACCTTCGCGCGCCGCCCGCCGGGCAACTCGACCTGAAACGCGTCGCCCTGGCGCGACAGCACGCTGCCTGCCTTGAAACTACCCGATTCCTCGAAGAAAACGTTCACTCAATACTCTCGTTCAGACTGCCGGGCGCCGCCGCCGTCGACGGACGGCGCCGCATGATGATGGGTGTTCGATGGCCTGCGGCCGCTTTACGTCGGATTCCCGTCGCAAAATGCAAAAACGTCGTCGACATAGTCGCCAAACTCGCTGATCCCGTGATCGCTGCCTTCGATCACGCGGGTCTTCGCGCCGGGGTAATGGGCGAGCATCTCGCGATAGTCGAGCACTTCGTCGCCCGTCGCCGCGAACAGATAGTAGCGCTCGGGACGCGTGATCGCCGGCACGGCGAGCGCGTTCAGCTCGTCCAGGTGATGCGGCTCGACGATGATCGTGCCGCCGCCGTGCCACAGCGGCTGCTCGCCGAGATGGTGTTTCAGGTCGCGCTGCGGATGGGTGGCCGGATTCAGCACGACCGCCTTCCAGCCGTGCTTCTCCGCGAGCCACGTCGCGTAGTAGCCGCCGAGCGAGCTGCCGATCACCGTCACGTCGCGCACGCCCGCCACTTCGGCTTCGGCCGCGGCGACCGCCGCGAGCGGCGAGACCGACAGCGACGGACAGCGCCATTCGTCCGCGCGGCCCAGCCCGGCGAGGCGCGCGGCCAGCGTGCGCGACTTGAATGACTGCGGCGACGAGCGGAAGCCGTGCAGATAAAGGATCACGCGTGGCTCCCGCCGCCGGCGTCGAGCGCGTCGAGCAGCTTCTGATGCACGCCGCCGAAGCCGCCGTTGCTCATCACGAGCACGTGGTCGCCCGGCCGCGCCGCGGCGGCGACCGCCTTCACCAGCAGATGCAGGTCGTCGTACGCATGCGCCTTCGCACCGAGCGGCGCAAGCGCGTCGGCCAGGTTCCAGCCGAGCGCGTCGCGTCCGGCCGGCGAGCCGTAGCCGAACACCTGATCGGCGTCGGCCAGGCTCGCCGGCAGTTGCGCCTTCATCACGCCGAGCTTCATCGTGTTTGAGCGCGGCTCGAGCACCGCGAGGATGCGGGTGTTTTGCCGGCCGATACGCGAGCGAAGGCCGGCGATCGTGGTTTCGATCGCGGTCGGGTGGTGCGCGAAATCGTCGTAGACCGTCACGCCGCACACGCTGCCGCGCACTTCCATGCGGCGCTTCACGTTGCGGAACGACGCGAGCGACGCGGCGGCCTGCGCCGGCGGCACGCCGACGTGCCGCGCGGCGGCAATCGCGGCGAGCGCGTTCATGCGGTTGTGCTCGCCCTGCACCTGCCACGCGACCTCGCCGAAACGCTCGCCGCGCCAGTACACCGCGAAGCGCTCGTCGACCGGCACGCCGTCCTCGGCGGGCAGCGCCTGCCAGCCGCCGTCGACGCCGAAGCGCTCGACCTCGCTCCAGCAGCCGCGCGCGAGCACGCGCTCGAGTGCGTCTTCGCGGCCGTTCGTGACGAGCCGCCCGACGCCCGGCACCGTACGCACCAGATGATGGAATTGCGTCTCGATCGCGGCAAGATCCGGGAAGATGTCGGCGTGATCGAATTCGAGGTTGTTCAGCACCGCGGTCCGCGGCCGGTAATGGACGAACTTCGAGCGCTTGTCGAAGAACGCGGTGTCGTATTCGTCCGCCTCGATCACGAAGAAGCTCGAATCGGTGAGCCGCGCGGACACGCCGAAGTTGAGCGGCACGCCGCCGATCAGGAAGCCGGGGTTCAGGCCGGCGTCCTCGAGCAGCCACGCGAGCATCGACGACGTCGTCGTCTTGCCGTGCGTGCCGGCGACCGCGAGCACCCACTTGCCGGCCAGCACATGCTCGCCGAGCCATTGCGGCCCCGACACGTAAGGCAGGCCGCGATCCAGGATCGCCTCCATCAGCGGGTTGCCGCGCGACACGACGTTGCCGATCACGAACAGGTCCGGCTTCAGGTCGACCTGCTCGGCGCCGTAACCTTCGATCAGCTTGATGCCCTGCGCCTCGAGCTGCGTGCTCATCGGCGGATAGACGCCCGCGTCGCAGCCGGTGACCGTATGCCCCGCCGCGCGCGCGAGAACGGCCAGACCGCCCATGAAGGTGCCGCAGATGCCGAGAATATGGATGTGCATAGGATGAATGCTTTCGCGCCGCCGGGCGCCGTCGATTCGGGTAGAGGAAAGCCGCGCGGCAACGCGCCGTGCAACCCGCGCGGACGGCGCTCGTCGCCGCGACACAAAGGACGCTATTGTAACTGACGGCCCGCCCGGGCCGTGGCGCGGCGCGATCAGCGCGGCGCCACGATCGAGTATGATTGCCGCATCATGTCTCGCAAACCCCTAGTCGATCCGCGGCGCGTCCGCGAGGAAATTGCCCAGGCCGCCGCCCGCCTCGTCGCCGAGGACGGCATGGACTATGCCGGCGCGAAGCGCAAGGCCGCGCGCCAGTTGCTCGGCGATTCGCGCGTGGCCGGCGAATGGCTGCCGGATAACGACCTGATCGAAGAAGAACTGCGCGAATACCTCGCGCTGTTCCAGAGCGACACGCAGCCCGCCGAGCTGCGCCGCCTGCGCGAAGTCGCGCTCGACTGGATGCGCCGGCTCGCCGATTTCAATCCGTACGTGACGGGCGCGGTGCTCAACGGCACCGCGAACGCGCACTCCGACATCCACCTGCAGACGTTCACGGACAACCAGAAGGAAGTCGCGATCTACCTGCTGAACCAGAACGTCCAGTACGACGTGTCGGAAACCCGGCACTTCGGGGGCCGCGGCGACGTCGAAACGCTGAGCTTCCTCTGGCGCGGCCAGCGCGGCGCCGAGCCGGTCGGCATCCACGTCACGCTGTATCCGAGCGACGACCTGCGCGGCTCGGTCAAGGCCGACGCCCGCGGGCGGCTCGCACGCGCCGACGCGGCAGCGCTGCGCGCGCTGGTCGACGCCGACGCCCCCTCTTCCGAACCCAATTGATTCGATGATGAACATGAAACGCATGCTGGCGGGCGTTGCCGTCTCGGTGGTAGCCGTGATCGGCGGCATCACCGCCGGGCACTGGATCACCGCCCCCCGCACGAGCGCGCCCCCCGAAACGGCGCCCGCAACCGGCAACCCGGTCGACGCGCTGTGGGCGGCAAGCATGACGGACGTCGACGGCAAGCCGCACGCGCTGGCGTCGTTCAAGGGCCAGAAGGTCGTCGTCAACTTCTGGGCGTCGTGGTGCGGCCCGTGCGTCGAGGAAATGCCGGAACTCGTCGCGCTCTCGCACGAATACGGGAAAAAAGGCATCCGCTTTGTCGGGATCGGTGTCGATTCCGAACAGAACGTGAAAACATTCCTGCAGAAGGTAAAGGTCGACTACCCGATTTTCATCAGCGGGTATGCCGGCGCCGATCTGGCCCGCAATTTCGGAAACACGGCGGGCGCGCTGCCGTTTACGGTCGTCATCGACGAAACGGGCAAGATCCGGGAAACAAAATTAGGCCAGATCCATCCGGCGGAGCTGAAAAGGACGCTCGACGCGCTTTGACGCGCGTCGCGAGCGTGTTGCACGTTGCCGGCGATTTGGGTTGCGATCGCCGCAATTTCGCGTGAATTCGCCGATACTTTTCCCGGGTGCCGGCAATTTTTACCGATGTCGCGCGCAAGGCTGCTTGGCAAAACTAGACAAATTTCTCTAAACAGCGCTAAAGTTCGCGCAATTCCGCAGAAATAGAAGCGACCATGACACGATTGCTGGTGCTGCACGGCCCCAACCTGAACCTTCTCGGCACCCGGGAACCGGAGGTGTACGGCCACGTCACGCTGGCGCAGATCGATCAGGCGCTTGCCGCGCGGGCGCAGGAAGCGGGTGTCGAACTGACGTCGTTCCAGAGCAACCACGAAGGCGCGCTCGTCGACCGCATCCAGGCCGCGCGGGATGAACAGACCAATTTCATTCTGATCAATCCGGCCGCGTATACGCATACGAGCGTCGCGATCCGGGACGCACTCGCTGGCGTCGGCATCCCGTTCGTCGAGATTCACCTGTCGAACGTGCACCGCCGCGAAGCGTTCAGGCACCACTCCTACTTTTCCGACCAGGCCGAAGGCGTCATCTGCGGGCTTGGCTGGAAAGGTTATCTGTACGCGCTCGAATACGCGCTCGACAAGCTGCAAGGCGCGTCGCGCGGCTGATTTTCACGATCTGGATTCAGCGCCGGCTCCAACCGGCGCTTTCACGTATTGAAGGGGAATTCCCGATGGATCTTCGTAAGCTGAAAACTCTGATCGACCTCGTCTCCGAATCGGGCATCTCCGAGCTCGAAGTGACTGAAGGCGAAGGCAAGGTGCGCATCGTCAAGAACGCGCCGCCGGTCTACGTGCAGCCGACGGGCGGGTATGCCCCGCAATTCGGCGCGCCCGCGCAGACGGTGGCGCTGCCGACCGACGCCGCCGCGCCCGCAGCGGCCGCCGGTGCCGCCACGCCCGCTGCCGCCGTGCCGCAGGGCCACGTCGTGACGTCGCCGATGGTCGGCACGTTCTACCGCGCGCCGTCGCCGGGCGCGGATCCGTTCGCGCAGGTCGGCGATACGGTCAAGGAAGGCCAGACGCTGTGCATCATCGAAGCGATGAAGCTCCTCAACGAGATCGAATCGGACAAGGCCGGCGTCATCAAGGAAATCCTCGTCGAGAACGGCCAGGCCGTCGAATACGGCCAACCGCTGTTCGTGATCGGCTAAAGCTTGCCGCGCGGCACGCTCGCCGCGCGCAGCCGATCCTCCTCAGGCGCGTTGCGCGCGCCCCTCGACGAGACGAATACTCGCTATGTTTGAAAAAATCCTCATTGCCAACCGCGGTGAAATCGCGCTGCGGATCCAGCGCGCGTGCCGCGAGCTGGGCGTCAAGACGGTGGTCGTCTACTCGGAAGCCGACAAGGAAGCCAAGTACGTGCGCCTCGCCGACGAAGCCGTCTGCATCGGCCCCGCACCGTCGAACCTCAGCTACCTGAACATGCCGGCGCTGATCAGCGCCGCGGAAGTCACCGATGCCGAGGCGATCCACCCCGGCTACGGCTTCCTGTCGGAGAACGCCGACTTCGCCGAGCGCGTCGAGCAGTCGGGCTTCACGTTCATCGGCCCGCGTCCCGAAACGATCCGCCTGATGGGCGACAAGGTCACCGCGAAGCAGACCATGATCAAGACCGGCGTGCCGTGCGTGCCGGGCTCGGAGGGCGCGCTGCCGGACGATCCGAAGGAGATCGTGAAGATTGCCCGCGCGGTCGGCTATCCGGTCATCATCAAGGCGGCGGGCGGCGGTGGCGGGCGCGGGATGCGCGTCGTGCACACCGAGGCGGCCCTCGTCAACGCGGTCAACATGACCCGCGAGGAAGCCGGCCGTGCGTTCGGCAATCCGCAGGTCTACATGGAGAAGTTCCTCGAGAACCCGCGCCACATCGAGATCCAGATCCTGTCCGACGCGCACAAGAACGCGCTGTGGCTCGGCGAGCGCGACTGCTCGATGCAGCGCCGCCACCAGAAGGTGATCGAGGAAGCGCCGGCGCCGGGCATCGCGCGCCGCCTGATCGAACGCATCGGCGACCGCTGCGCGGACGCGTGCAAGAAGATGGGCTACCTCGGCGCGGGCACGTTCGAATTCCTGTATGAGAACGGCGAGTTCTACTTCATCGAGATGAACACGCGTGTGCAGGTCGAGCACCCGGTGTCGGAACTGATCACGGGCGTCGACATCGTGCAGGAGCAGATCCGCATCGCGGCCGGCGAGAAGCTCACGCTGCGCCAGCGCGACATCCAGTTCCGCGGACATGCGATCGAATGCCGGATCAACGCCGAAGATCCGTTCAAGTTCACGCCGTCGCCGGGCCGGATCACGTCCTGGCATACGCCGGGCGGCCCGGGCGTGCGTGTCGATTCGCACGCATACAATGGTTATTTCGTGCCGCCGAACTATGATTCGATGATCGGCAAGCTGATCACCTACGGCGCGACGCGCGACCAGGCGATCAGCCGGATGCGGATCGCGCTGTCGGAAATGGTGGTCGAAGGCATCCTGACCAACATCCCGCTGCACCGCGAGCTGATGCTCGACTCGAAGTTCGTCGAGGGCGGCACCAGCATCCATTACCTCGAAAACCGGCTCGCGCAGAAGCAGCAGGTCGCACCGGAAGAAGCGTAAAGCATGAGCTATCGCGAACTCGTCGTCGAACTGGACCGGCAACACGCCGAGGCCCTGTCCGACGCACTGCTCGAACTCGGCGCGCTGTCGGTGTCCGTTGAGGACGCCGATGCCGACACGCCCGACGAACAGCCGCTTTTCGGCGAACCCGGCCTCACGCCGGAACGCTCCGCCTGGCAGCACTCGCGCGTGATCGCGCTGCTGTCGCCCGGGCAGGAGCCTGCCGTGCTGCTGGCGGCGGCCGCCAACGACATCGGCCTCGGCGAAGCGCCGTCGTTCGACGTTCGCGAAGTCGAGGAGCAGGACTGGGTGCGTCTCACGCAATCCCAGTTCGAGCCGATCCCGATCGGCGAACGGATCTGGGTCGTGCCGTCGTGGCACGACGCGCCCGATCCCGACGCGCTGGTGCTGGAGCTCGATCCCGGCCTCGCGTTCGGCACCGGCAGCCACCCGACGACGCGCCTGTGCATGGAGTGGCTCGAGCAGTCGGTGAAGCCCGGCCAGTCGGTGCTCGATTACGGCTGCGGCTCGGGGATTCTCGCGATCCTCGCGAAGAAATGCGGGGCGAACCCCGTCGTCGGCATCGACATCGATCCGCAGGCGGTCGAATCGGCCCGGCAGAACAGCGAACGCAACCACGCGGACGTCACCTATGGCCTGCCGGACGATTGCCCGGCCGGCGAATTCGACATCGTCGTCGCCAACATCCTGTCGAACCCGTTGAAGCTGATGGCGTCGATGCTCACGTCGAAGGTCAGGCCGGGCGGACGCATCGCGCTGTCCGGCGTGCTCGCGCGCCAGGCGGACGAAGTGGCGGCCGTGTACGCGCCCTATGTCGACATTTCGGTGTGGCGCGAACACGAAGGATGGGTCTGCCTTGCCGGAACCCGGCGGGAAAGCCATTAGAATAGCGCTGTCCATCACTCTGGCCTGCTGGCCGCCCGGTTCACCATGCTCCTCGCGACGCGCTGCCCTCATTGCGAAACCGTGTTCCGGCTGCGGCAGGAACAGCTTGCACTACGCAACGGGCTGGTGCGTTGCGGGCATTGCCAGAAGGTCTTCAACGCGACGGAGTCGCTCGTCGACGAGCACGCGCCGCCCGCGGTAGAGGCGCCTGCGGCTCCGGCGCCTGAGGCTGTCGAAACTCCTTCGGCTGTCGAAGCGCCTGCGACCGTCGAAACTCCGGCGGCTGTCAAAGCGCCTGCGGCTGCCGAAGCTCCAGCGGTTGTCGAAACGTCTGTCGCTGCCGAAATTCCGGCGGCTGTCGAAACGCCAGCGGCCGCCGAAACTCCGACAGTTGCCGAAACGCCTGCGGCCGCCGAAACTCCCGCGCCTGTCGAAGCTCCGGCCGTTGTCGAAGCGCCTGCGGTCGTCGAAACTCCGGCCGTTGTCGAAGCGCCTGCGGTCGTCGAAGCTCACGCACCAGCAGAAACTCACGCAACTGCCGACGCGCACGCCCCCGTCGAAGCCGCCGATACGCCTACCCCGCACGCCACCGTCCCTCGGCTGTTCGTTAGCGACGGGCCTGGCCAACCGGCCGCCCACGCGGACTTCACGCCGGGCGACTGGGACATGTGGGCGCCGTGGCTCGACGGCAGCGTCGATCCTTCGCTGCAACACAGCGGCCGTAACGTCAGCGCCGAACCGCTCATCTCCGTTTCACTGCCGGAGCATGGCGCGACGCCCGCGAGCCATGCGGAAGACGCAGGTTCGACGCCTACGCCGACGCCGCCCGCCGTCGCCGCATCGCCGGAACCTGCCGAGGCGCCCGAGGCGCGCATCCAGTCCGCGCCGCCGGCGCACGACGCGCCAGAGCCGACGCCTGTCGAGCCGACGCTTTCCGAGCCGACGCTTTCCGATTCCACCGCCACGCTCGCGCACGACGACGCGCACGAACCGAGCCTCGCCGCCGCACCTGCCGAACCCTTCGCAGCCGCCCCGGCCGACGACGATCACGCACACTTCGCGGTGACGCGGGAGGCGCGCGCGCCACGGCGGCGCAGCCTGCTCGGCGGCTTCATCGGCGGACTGATCGCCGCCGCGCTCGCGGTCGTGCTCGTCACGCAAATCGCATGGTGGCAACGCGAAAGCGTGATGGTCAACTGGCCGGTCACGCAGGAATGGTTCCAGCACGCTTGCGCGCCGCTCCGCTGCACCATCGCACCGCCGCGCGCGATCGACGGGCTGCGCCTCAATGCGTCGGACTTGCGCCAGCTCGACGGGCCGCACGTGCTTGAACTGAAGGCGCCGCTGACGAACCGCTACCGCATCGCGCTCGCCTACCCGTCGATCGAGCTGACGCTGCTCGACGAAGCCAATCACGTCACGGTTCGCCGCGTGCTCGCCCCGCGCGATTACGTCGCGCCGGGCACGCCGATCGCCGCCGGCCTGCCGGCCGGCGCGACGCAGACCATGATCGTCCGCCTCGATACGAACGGCGCGCCCGCGTCGAATTTCCGCGTCCAGATCTTTTATCCGTGACGCACCGCGACGCGCACGCGCGCGTCCGCCCTCAACCCGCGCGCCCATGCGGCGCGCCTCATCGGAGCAGGAACATGAGCAAAGTTACGCTGGGTGGCAACCCGATCGATGTCGCCGGCACGTTCCCGGCCGTCGGCGCGCAAGCCGCCGACTTCAAGCTGGTCGGCAAGGATCTCGCCGATCTCTCGCTCGCCAGCTTCGCCGGCAAGCGCAAGGTACTGAACATCGTGCCGAGCCTCGACACGCCGACCTGCGCGACGTCGACCCGCAAGTTCAACGAAGCCGCCTCGGCCCTCGACAACACCGTCGTGATCGTCGTGTCGGGCGACCTGCCGTTCGCCGCGACGCGCTTTTGCACGACCGAAGGCCTCGCGAACGTCGTGACCGCGTCGACCTTCCGCACCGGCCGCGCATTTGCGAACGCATACGGCGTCGACGTGACGAGCGGCCCGCTGAACGGCCTGACCGCGCGCGCCGTCGTCGTGCTCGACGCAGCGGACAAGGTCCTGCACGCGCAGCTCGTCGGCGAAATCAAGGACGAGCCGAACTACGACGCCGCGCTCGCCGCCCTCAAGTAATCCCCCCCGGCTGCCCGATGCGATCGCGCCGTGCGCGACGGCATCGGGCGCCGGCATCCTCACGCTCTCTACAGGAACGCATGCCTTGGCTACGCTGATCTGCGGCTCGCTCGCCTACGACAACATCATGACCTTCGAGGGTCGCTTTCGCGAGCACATCCTGCCCGACCAGGTCCACCTCATCAACCTGAGCTTTCTCGTGCCGACGATGCGCCGCGACTTCGGCGGCTGCGCGGGCAACATCGCTTATGCGCTGCGCCTGCTCGGCGGCGATGCGCGCATCATGGCGACGCTCGGCGCGCTCGACGCGGACCGCTATCTCGAGCGCCTCGACACGCTCGGCCTGTCGAAGGAGTGCGTGCGCGTGCTGCCGGACATGCACAGCGCGCAGGCCATGATCACGACCGACCTGGACAACAACCAGATCACCGCGTTCCACCCCGGCGCGATGATGCAATCGCACCTGAACCGCGCGGACGAAGTCCCCGGCGTGAAGCTCGGCATCGTCGCGCCGGACGGCTTCGACGGCATGGTGCAGCACGCCGAGCAATTCGCGCACGCGGGCGTGCCGTTCATCTTCGATCCGGGCCAGGGCCTGCCGCTCTTCGACGGCGCGACACTGCGCCGCATCATTGAACTTGCCACCTACGTCGCGGTCAACGATTACGAAGGCAAGCTCGTCAGCGACAAGACGGGCTGGTCCGAACAGGACATCGCGAGCCGGGTCCAGGCGCTGATCGTCACACGCGGCGAGCACGGCGCGACCATACTTCACAAGAATGGCGAAGAACAGATTCCCGCCGTCCGTGCCGAGCGTGTCCTCGATCCGACCGGCTGCGGCGACGCCTTCCGCGGCGGCCTGCTGTACGGTATCGAGCACGGTCTCGACTGGGCAACCACGGGGCGCCTGGCGAGCCTGATGGGCTCGATCAAGATCGCGCACCAGGGGCCGCAAACCTACTCGCTGACCCGCGCCGACATCGACGCACGCTTCGAGGCGGCGTTCGGCTACGGTCTCAAATGATCATTATCGGAGAGCACATATGATGATGAAAAAAACGCTCACGCTCGGGGCCATGCTCACCGCTACGCTGACGCTGGCAGGCTGCTTCACGCCACCGGGCTCGGCAGACGTCTATAGCGTCGGCCAGGCGCAGCGCGAACAGACCGTGCGGATGGGCACGGTCGAAAGCGTGCGTGCGGTCCGCATCCAGTCCGACGGCGGCGGCGCCGCACTCGGCACGCTGGGCGGCGGCGCGCTCGGCGCGGTCGCCGGCAGCGCGATCGGCGGCGGCCGGGGTTCCGTGCTGACCGCGATCGCGGGCGGCATCGCCGGTGCGGTCGCAGGCAACGCGATCGGCGAAAACATGAGCACCGCGAACGGCGTGGAAATCACCGTGCGCCTCGATAACGGCGATCTGCGCTCGATCACCCAGGCGGCAAGCGGCGAGGCGTTCCGCGCCGGCGAACGTGTGCGGCTGCTGTCGAGCGGCGGCGTCACGCGCGTCACGCACTGATCCGTATCCTCAGCACGCGGCGCAAGCCGCGGTCGAACGCATGTGCGAAGCTGCACATGCGTTTTTTTTCGCCGGTCGCGCGGGCGAAAAAAAATCCCGCCACCTGAGCCCGGTGGCGGGATCGATTCATCGCACTACGCCATCCGCGGACACTGCATGAGTGTCCGGGCCGCGCGGCCATCCGTGATTACGGACGGTTGCTGGTGGTCGGGAACGGCCATGCCGCTGCCGGGTTGAGCGCCGTCTTCACGCCCGACGTCGGCGCAGCGACCGAAGCCGTCGACGCCGTCGTCGCCGGTGCCGCCTTCTTCACGACAACCTTCTTCGGCGCAGCGGCCTTCTTCGCGGGCGCTGCCTTCGCCTCGGGAGCGGCCGTCTTCGCGGGCGCAGCAGCCGTCTTCGCGGCAGCCTTCTTGGCCGGCGCTGCCTTCTTTGCAGGAGCGGCCTTCTTCGCGGGCGCAGCGGCCGTCTTCGCGGCAGCCTTCTTCGCCGGCGCCGCTGCCTTCTTCGCGACAGCCTTCTTCGCCGGTGCAGCCGCCTTCTTCGCGACGACCTTCTTTGCCGGCGCCGCCGCCTTCTTCGCGACGGCCTTCTTTGCCGCGACCTTCTTCGCCGGTGCCGCCTTCTTCGCGGCGACCGTCTTCACCGCGACTTTCTTTGCAGCGACCTTCTTTGCAGCGACTTTCTTCACCGCAACCTTCTTCGCAGCGACCTTCTTCGCCGGTGCCGCCTTCTTCGCGGCAACCTTCTTCACTGCAACCTTCTTTGCAGCGACTTTCTTCACCGCAACCTTCTTTGCCGCGACCTTCTTCGCCGGTGCCGCCTTCTTCGCGGCAACCTTCTTCACCGCAACCTTCTTCGCAGCAACCTTCTTCACTGCAGCGACCTTCTTCACTGCAGCGGCCTTCTTCGCCGGAGCGGCAGCCTTCTTCGCAACGGTCTTCGTCGCCGCCGCCTTCTTCGCAGCCGGTTTCTTCTTGGCAAGTGCCATGTTGTTCTCCTTCAGGTTCAGATGAGAGTCAGTTCAAACTACACCCTTCGTCAAAACCCGCTTCCCGCGGACGCTGTTCGGAGCGCGCGCTGCGAAGCGGGCTATTCATCGGCGTACGCGGACACCACACGCTTACGCTAATGAATACGGTATGGCGCGCGTGGCCCTGAGGCCTCGCGCGCCAAATCAAGTCGGCGGCCGGCGCGCCACGCGCCGCCGCCCCTAATCGCTTGATCGGGCAGGCGGCCACATGGCCGTCCGCCCTTTCCGGAGGGAAGTTTGCCCATCCCACTGAAGGGTTCGCAAAGTGCCTGTCGTGTTGTTGGGCCGTTAAGGCACCGGGCATGCTTTGCATCAGGCGTTCTTGCTCCTAAACCTTGAGCCGGGGCACTCCGCCGCCGGCTTCTCCATCGTCGTCACTCGGTGACGTGCCCGGGTCATTCCCAGGACAGCGCGCCACCCGTTTGATACTCGATCACGCGCGTCTCGAAGAAGTTGCGCTCCTTCTTCAGGTCGATCATCTCGCTCATCCACGGGAACGGGTTTTCCTCGTTCGGGAACAGCGCATCGAGGCCGATCTGCTGGCAGCGGCGGTTGCTGATGAAGCGCAGATAGCTCTTGAACATCGACGCGTTCAGGCCCAGCACGCCGCGCGGCATCGTGTCCTCGGCATAGCGGTATTCGAGATCGACGGCCTGCTTGAACAGCTCGCGGATCTCGGCGCGGAATTCCGGCGTCCACAGATGCGGGTTTTCGAGCTTGATCTGGTTGATCAGGTCGATCCCGAAGTTGCAGTGCATCGACTCGTCGCGCAGGATGTACTGATATTGCTCCGCAGCACCCGTCATCTTGTTCTGACGGCCGAGCGCGAGGATCTGCGTGAAGCCGACATAGAAGAACAGGCCTTCCATGATGCACGCGAACACGATCAGCGACTTCAGCAGCTTCTGGTCCGCCTCGAGCGTGCCGGTCTTGAAGGCCGGATCGGTCAGCGTGTGGATGAACGGGATCAGGAATTCGTCCTTCGCGCGGATCGACGCCACCTCGTGGTACGCGTTGAAGATCTCGCCTTCGTCGAGGCCGAGCGATTCGACGATGTACTGGTACGCGTGGGTGTGGATTGCCTCTTCGAACGCCTGGCGCAGCAGGAACTGCCGGCACTCCGGCGCCGTGATGTGGCGGTAGGTGCCCAGCACGATGTTGTTCGCGGCGAGCGAGTCGGCGGTCACGAAGAAGCCGAGGTTGCGCTTGACGATGCGGCGCTCGTCTTCGGTCAGGCCGTTCGGGTCCTTCCACAGCGCGATGTCGCGGGACATGTTGATTTCCTGCGGCATCCAGTGGTTCGCACAACCGGCCAGATACTTTTCCCACGCCCACTTGTACTTGAACGGAACCAGCTGATTGACATCGGTCTGGCCGTTGATGATGCGCTTGTCGGCGACATTGACCCGCGCTTCGGAACCTGCGGCCGGAGCGGCCGGTGCATGCGGTGCGACCGCGAGATCACCTTCGAAAATGTCGCGAACCTGAGGAGCGGCAGGCGACGCGGCCTGCATTCCGACAGCCATTCCAGCGGGGGTGCGCATCGCGTTGTGCTGCGCTCCGCTCGCGGGAGTTACGGCAGTCTTCTCGTCATCCCAGTTGAGCATAAATTGTCACCATCAATTTAGAACGGTTTGTACCATCTTTTCCTGTGCGATAAAAGGGCTCGCTCGGGAAAAATCCTTTTTTCGATTTGCGTTGCGACCTCGATACAACACTTTGAGCAACGCATCGTCGTTGATGCCGCGCGCGACGTGTGTCGCGCCTGTATCGCGAGGTGCGCCCCGCGCATCGAACGTGGATCGAAACGCAATGCCGTCGGGGCGGTTTCGATCGTTTGCCACTGCCTGCAACGCGTGTGCTGCGTTACAGATTCCTTATCATTTTTTTAGTAGAGAGCGGCGCGCACTTCAACCTTTATCGATTGTCGCGCGCGCCGCCCCGAGCCTTGCCGGATCAGGTGCGCCGGATTACTGGCAGGCTTCGCACTCTTCGAAGCCCGGGTCGCCCGGACGCATCGTGCACACCGGGCCGTCCGCCTCGATCGGCGCCGCGTTCAGCGCACCCGACGGCGCTTCGCCGCCTGCCGCGCCGAAGCTGCCCGCCGCACCCTGCGCGCCGCCGCTCACGCCACCGCCCGTCGGCACCGCGTTCAGCGCGCCGTGCGCGACCGTCGATTTCTCGACGTGCGTCGCCGCCATCGTGCGCAGGTAGTAGGTCGTCTTCAGGCCGCGCAGCCACGCGAGCTTGTAGACCTCGTCGAGCTTCTTGCCCGACGCGCCCGCCATGTAGATGTTCAGTGACTGTGCCTGGTCGATCCACTTCTGACGGCGCGACGCCGCCTCGACCAGCCACTTCGGATCGACTTCGAACGCGGTCGCGTAGATCGCGCGCAGGTCGGCCGGGATGCGATCGATGCGCGACAGCATGCCGTCGAAGTACTTCAGGTCGGCGACCATCACTTCGTCCCACAGGCCGCGCTCCTTCAGGTCGCGCACCAGGTACTCGTTGACCACCGTGAATTCGCCCGACAGGTTCGACTTCACGTACAGGTTCTGGAAGGTCGGCTCGATGCACGCCGACACGCCGATGATGTTCGAGATCGTCGCCGTCGGCGCGATCGCGACGCAGTTCGAGTTGCGCATGCCGTGCTCGGCGATCCGCGAACGCAGCGACGTCCAGTCGAGCGACTCGGACGTGTCGACTTCGACGTAGCCGCCACGCGCTTCCGTCAGCAGCTTCAGCGTGTCCTGCGGGAGCAGGCCGCGATCCCACAGCGAGCCGCGGTAGCTCGAGTAGCGGCCGCGCTCCTGGGCCAGCTCGGTCGACGCGTAGTACGCGTAGTAGCAGACCGCTTCCATCGAGCGGTCGGCGAACTCGACCGCCGCTTCCGACGCGTAAGGCGTGCGCAGCAGGTGCAGGCAGTCCTGGAAGCCCATGATGCCCATGCCGACCGGACGGTGCTTCAGGTTCGAGTTACGCGCCTTGGCGACCGCGTAGTAGTTGATGTCGATCACGTTGTCGAGCATGCGCATCGCGACGCCGATCGTGCGCTTGAGCTTGTCGTGGTCGAGCGCGTAGCTGCCGTCGGCCTGCTTCGTCAGGTGCGCGACGAGGTTCACCGAGCCCAGGTTGCAGACCGCGATTTCGCTGTCGCTCGTGTTCAGCGTGATTTCCGTGCACAGGTTCGACGAGTGGACGACGCCGACGTGCTGCTGCGGCGAACGCACGTTGCACGGATCCTTGAACGTGATCCACGGGTGGCCGGTTTCGAACAGCATGCCGAGCATCTTGCGCCAGAGTTGCTGCGCCGGGATCTTCTTGAACAGCTTGATCTCGCCGCGCGCGACCTTGTCCTCGTAAGCCGTGTAGGCCGCCTCGAACTCCGCGCCGAACTTGTCGTGCAGGTCCGGGCAGGTCGACGGCGAGAACAGCGTCCAGTCCGTGCCTTCCATCACGCGCTTCATGAACAGGTCGGGAATCCAGTTCGCCGTGTTCATGTCGTGCGTGCGGCGGCGGTCGTCGCCGGTGTTCTTGCGCAGCTCGAGGAATTCCTCGATGTCGAGGTGCCAGGTTTCCAGGTACGCGCACACCGCGCCCTTGCGCTTGCCGCCCTGGTTGACCGCGACCGCGGTGTCGTTGACGACCTTCAGGAACGGCACGACGCCCTGCGACTTGCCGTTCGTGCCCTTGATATGCGAGCCGAGCGCGCGCACGCGCGTCCAGTCGTTGCCGAGACCGCCGGCGAACTTCGACAGCAGCGCGTTTTCCTTCAGCGCTTCATAGATGCCGTCGAGATCGTCCGCGACCGTCGTCAGGTAGCACGACGACAGCTGCGAGCGGCGCGTGCCCGAGTTGAACAGCGTCGGCGTCGAGCTCATGAAATCGAAACTCGACAGCACGTTGTAAAACTCGATCGCGCGGGCTTCGCGGTCGGCCTCGTTCAGCGCGAGGCCCATCGCGACACGCATGAAGAACGCCTGCGGCATTTCGATGCGGGTGCCGTCGATGTGCAGGAAGTAGCGGTCATACAGCGTCTGCAGGCCGAGATAGCCGAACTGCAGGTCGCGGCTCGCGTCGAGCGCTTCGCCGAGGCGCGTCAGGTCGAACTGCAGCAGCTTGTCGTCGAGCAGCTCGACTTCGACGCCGCGCTTCAGGAACTGCGGGAAATATTCGGCGTAGCGTGCCGGCATGTCGGCCTGTGCGACTTCCTCGCCGAGGATTTCGCGGCGGATCGTGTGCAGCAGGATGCGGGCCGTGACCTGGCTGTATGCCGGGTCCTTCTCGATCATCGTGCGCGCGGCGAGGATGGTCGAGTCGTAGACCTGGCTCATCGGCACGCCGTCGTACAGGTTCTTCACCGTCTCGGCGACGATCGGCTCCGGGTTGACCGCAGCGCCGAGGCCCTCGCAGGCCGACACGACGAGCGTACGCAGCGCGTTCATGTCGAGCGGACGGGTGACGCCGTTGTCGACCACGTTGATGCCGCCGCCCGCTTCGACCACCGGGGTTTCCTCGCCCGAATGGAGGCGCTCGAGGTGACGCTTCTCACGGTACAGCACGTACGCACGCGCGACGTTGTGCTCGCCGCCGCGCATCAGCGCGAGTTCGACCTGATCCTGGATGTCTTCGATATGGAAGGTGCCGCCGTTCGGACGGCTGCGCAGGAGCGCGCGCACCACGTTCTGCGTCAGCTGCTCGACCTGTTCGCGCACACGTGCCGACGCCGCGCCCTGCCCGCCATTCACCGCCAGGAAAGCCTTGGTCACGGCGATCGCGATCTTCGACGGCTCGAACGCCACCACGCTGCCGTTGCGGCGGATCACCTTGTAGTCGGCGAACGTTGCCTGCGGCGCAAGCGCCGGCGCGCCTTGTGCAGCCCCGCCGAGAGGGCCGCTCGATGCGCTCTCGAATTGGGACGTCGCATTGTCGGTGGTTTGCATGTGCAAAGCTCCTGGTGTTGGATGGTGCGG
Organism: Burkholderia sp. lig30; assembly: GCF_000687455.2. Lineage (GTDB taxonomy): Bacteria > Pseudomonadota > Gammaproteobacteria > Burkholderiales > Burkholderiaceae > Burkholderia. The sequence goes on along the minus strand of NZ_JGVW01000022.1, from coordinate 22,461 downwards.
AGAAAACCGCGGATTAAGACGAACGCCGCGCAACGCGGTGCGCGAGCGGTAAGACGCGAGCGGGAAGCCGGGCCAATCCTGGCCATTGCGATACACGCGATTCGAGTACGTTCTTCGTCATGCGTATCGCGCCCCGGCAGGTCCTGCAGCGCTGATCGCGGCGCGCCGAACCGCCCGGCCGGCGCGCCGCCCTGAGAACACTGTATGCCGGCGTCGCCCGCCGGCCGGTGCCGCCGGGTCGCCCCGGCCAAACACACTACATCTAGTGCAAAACCGCTGAATCGGCACCAAGTATAGTGGAGCGCCGAGCCCTATCCAACAAAAAAATTTGAGCCCGGGCCCTTGACATCGCGCGCGCTCAGGCACGGCAAGGCCCCGGTGGAGAAAAAAATCTCGCGTGCCGAAAAGGGGCGCGGTCAGTGCTGGCGATAGGGAAAGTATTCGGCGGGGAAACCGGCATCGCCCGCGAAGCGCCGCCAGTCGAAGTGCGGGCCGGGATCGGTCTTGCGGCCTGGCGCGATGTCGGCGTGACCGGCGACCGCGTCGACCGGATAGCGGCCAGCGAGCGAGCGCGCCAACGCGGAGAGCGTCGCGTACTGGGCGGCCTCGAACGGCACGTCGTCCGCACCTTCGAGCTCGATGCCGATCGAGAAATCGTTGCAGCGCGGCCGGCCGAAGAAATCGGACACGCCGGCGTGCCACGCGCGCGCGTCGCACGACACGAACTGCACGAGCTCGCCGTCGCGGCGGACCAGGAAATGCGCGGAGACGCGCACGCCGCGCAGGTGGGCCTGGTAATACGGATGCGCGTCGTAATCGAGCCGGTTCTGGAACAGCGCCTCGATCGCGTCGCCGCCGAACTCGCCGGGCGGCAGGCTGATGTTGTGCACGACGACGAGCGTCGGCACCGCGCCGTCCGGACGCGCCTCGTGATTCGGCGACGGCACGTGGCGCGCCTCGCGCACCCAGCCGCCGGCGTCGATCGTGAGAAGCGGCGAGCCGCGCATCACGCGCCGCGGCCGTTCGCGCGCGCGGCGTGGCGCTGCGCGTGCTCGACGCTGCAGAAATACTCGCCGCCGGCGAGCACCGCATCGCCCTTCGGCGCATGCACGCCGCACTCGGCGCAGCGCACCATCGGTTCGGCGAGCGTCTGCGCGTTTCGCGCGGCGCCGGCGCCGTAGCCCGGCGCGCCGCCGGCCGCCGGGTCGCTGCCGCGCGCCTGCGCCTGCGCCTGCGCCTGCGCCTGGCGCAGCTTGCGCGCCACCCAGGAGCTGGCGAAGAACAGGAGAATCAGGAGGAGAATCTGTCGCATCGGAATCTGTCGGTCAAACCACGGAACGGTGCAGCAGCACCTCGAGCACGAACCGGCTGCCGACATAGGCCAGCAGCAGCGCGACGAACGACACGAGCACCCAGCGCGCGGCGCCACGGCCCCGCCAGCCCGACATCTTGTGCGCGACCAGCATGCCGCCGAACATCAGCCACGACAGGATCGCGAAGACAGTCTTGTGATCGAACGTGAGCGCGCGCGCGGCGACCTGCTCGCTGAACAGGATGCCGGACACGAGCGTCAGCGTGAGCAGCACGAAGCCCGCGCCGATCAGGCGGAACAGCAGCTTTTCGAGCGTGAGGAGCGGCGGCAGCGTTTCGAGCCAGCTTGCGATCCAGCCCGTCGAGCCGTCGCGGCCGGCGTGCCGCAGCGATTGCAGGCGGCGCTCGACCATCAGCATCAGGACCGCGTGCAGCGCCGCGATCGCGAACAGGCCATACGCGACGTTCGCGATCAGGAAATGCAGCTTGAACATCGGCGCGGCCGCATACGGCAGCACGCGCACGCCGCCGAACGCGAGCGGCAGGAGCGACGCGCCGCACGCGAGCGGCAGCACGAGCAGGCGCAGGCTGTCGAGCCGGAAGAAGAAACTCTCGATCCAGTAGATGCCGGCGCCGAGCCAGAACATCGCCGACAGCGCGAACGCGAAGCCGAACACCATCGAATCTTGCGGGAAGATCGTCATGTGCAGCAGCACGCCATGCGTGACGAGCGCGGCGAACAGCAGCGCGCGCCCTGCGCCGCTCATGCCGGACGCCACCGGAGACGGCATCGGCACCGGCATCGGCGGCACGCTGGCGACGAGCGGGGAACCCGCGCCCTGGCGGTGCGCGCGCCACGCGGCGACGGAAAGGCCGCCGTACAGGATCGCAGTGAGGGCATACAGTACAATATCCATGTTCGAAGTTTACACTAGGCCCCCTTCCCGCGACGGCTCGCTTTCTTGTCCGATCGCGTCTTCGGGCCCCACTGTCCATCGCTCCCCATGCTCGACAATCTCACTCAACGGATGGCGCGCGTCGTCAAGACGCTGCGCGGCGAGGCCCGGCTCACCGAGGCGAACACGCAGGAGATGCTCCGCGAGGTGCGTCTCGCGCTGCTGGAGGCCGACGTCGCGCTGCCCGTCGTCCGCGAATTCATCGCGAAGGTCAAGGAAAAGGCCCTCGGCGAGGACGTGATCGCCAGCCTGTCGCCGGGTCAGGCGCTCGTCGGCGTCGTGCAGCGCGAACTGACCGCGGTGATCGGCGGCGACTACGAAGGCAAGGCCGCCGAGTTGAACCTCGCGGTCACGCCGCCCGCGATCATCCTGATGGCGGGCCTGCAGGGCGCGGGCAAGACCACCACCGTCGGCAAGCTCGCGAAGCTGTTGCGCGAGAAGTACAAGAAGAAGGTGCTGACGGTCTCGTGCGACGTCTACCGCCCCGCGGCGATCATGCAGCTGAAAACGGTGAGCGAACAGGTCGGCGCCGATTTCTTCCCGTCGACACCGGACCAGAAGCCGGTCGACATCGCGCTCGCCGCGGTCGACTGGGCGAAGCGCCACTACCATGACGTGCTGCTCGTCGACACGGCCGGCCGCCTCGGCATCGACGAGGCGATGATGCAGGAGATCGCCGCGCTGCACGGCGCGCTCAAGCCCGCCGAAACCCTGTTCGTCGTCGACGCGATGCTCGGCCAGGATGCGGTCAACACCGCGAAGGCGTTCAACGACGCGCTGCCGCTGACCGGCGTCGTGCTGACCAAGCTCGACGGCGACTCGCGCGGCGGCGCCGCGCTGTCGGTGCGTCACATCACCGGCAAGCCGATCAAGTTCGTCGGCGTCGCGGAAAAGCTCGACGGCCTCGAAGTCTTCCATCCGGACCGGATGGCGAACCGGATCCTCGGCATGGGCGACATCCTCGCGCTCGTCGAGGAGGCGCAGCGCGGCGTCGACGTGCAGGCCGCGCAGAAGCTCGCCGACAAGGTCAAGAAAGGCGGCGACTTCGACCTGAACGACTTCCGCGCGCAGATCTCGCAGATGAAGAACATGGGCGGGCTGTCGTCGCTGATGGACAAGCTGCCCGCGCAGTTCCAGCAGGCGGCCGCAGGCGCCGACATGAGCCAGGCGGAAAAGCAGATGCGCCGGATGGAAGGCATCATCAACTCGATGACGCCGGCCGAGCGCGCGAAACCGGACATCATCAAGGCGACGCGCAAGCGCCGCATCGCCACCGGCGCGGGCGTGCAGGTGCAGGAGGTCAACCGGATGCTGAACCAGTACGACCAGATGCGCACGATGATGAAGAAGCTGAAGGGCGGCAACATGCAGAAAATGATGCGCGGCCTGAAGGGCATGATGCCCGGCATGCGCTGAGTCCCGGTGCGGCCTGCGCGCGGGTTTGTGCCGTAGCGCGCGCCGCCCGTCCCGCTTCATCCTTATTTGTATACCGACCGTTCGCCAGACCCCATGAATCGCGAAGAAGCCCTCCACATTTTTCAACACTCCGAGGAGATCGTCCCGGAGGACGCGGTCAACGCGTCGATCGCCAAGATGGCCGACGCGATCCGCGCCGAGATCGGCGACGCATTCCCGCTCGTTCTTTCGGTGATGGGCGGTGCCGCGGTGTTTACCGGCATGCTGCTGCCGCACCTCGATTTCCCGCTGGAATTCGACTACATCCACCTGACCCGCTACCGCAACACGACGCAGGGCAGCCCGGAGATGCACTGGCGCGTCGCGCCGCGCGAGTCGGTGAAGGATCGCGTCGTGCTCGTGCTCGACGACATCCTCGACGAAGGCGAAACGATGGCCGCGATCCGCGACCGTATCCTCGAAATGGGCGCGAAGCGCTTCCTGTCCGCGGTGCTGTGCGAAAAGACGCTCACCAAGGCGAAACCGCTGCATCCGGACTTCTGCGGCTTCGCCGTGCCGGACCGCTACGTGTTCGGCTGCGGGATGGACGCGAAAGGCTACTGGCGCAACCTGCCGACGATCCGCGCGCTCACGGCCGGCGCCTGACGCCCGCTCGCGCCAGAAAAAAAAGCGGCACCCGGGGTTCATTCCGGGTGCCGCTTTTTCGTTTGGGCCGACGCGCGCTATAGCTGGTGAACGAAGACGCGGATGCCGCCCAGCATCATCTCCACCGAAATCGCGACGAGCACGAGGCCCATCAGCCGCTCGAACGCCGCGACGGTCCGTTCGCCGAGCCACTGCTGAATCCGCTCGGCCAGCACGAGCGTCCCCGCGCAGACGAGCATCGTGATCGTCAGCGCACCCACCCATTCGAGCGTCTTGCCCGGCGCCTGCGACGTGAGGAGCATCACCGTCGCCAATGCCGACGGCCCGGCGAGCGCCGGGATCGCGAGCGGCACGATGAACGGCTCGCCGCCCGCGCGCGGATCGTTGCCGAGCGCGCCATCAGGATGCGGAAAGATCATCCGCAGCGCGATCAGGAACAGCACGATGCCGCCGCCGATGCGCAGCGACAGGTCGGTCAGGCTCATCATCCGCAGGAAGCGGTCGCCGATCACCATGAAGAACAGCAGGATCACGAACGCGATCGCCACCTCCCGCAGGATCAGCTTCACGCGCCGCTCACGCGGCACATCCCGCAGCGCGGAGATGAACAGCGGGATGTTGCCGAGCGGATCGGTGATCAGCACGAGGAGAACCGTTGCCGATACGAAGTTGTACTCCAACGCGACCTCCGTCCGTGAGCCGGCTTAGTGGGCGAGTGCCGCGCGAACCTTCTCCACCACCGTCGCGGCGGCAGCGTCGGCCGGCAGCAACGTCGCTTCGGTGTCGCGGCGGCCCTGGTACTCGATCTTGCCGTCCTTCAGGCCGCGCTCGCCGATCACGAGGCGATGCGGCACGCCGATCAGCTCCCAGTCGGCGAACATCACGCCCGGACGCTCGCCGCGATCGTCGAGGATCACGTCGATGCCCGCGGCCGCGAGTTCCGCGTACAGCTTGTCCGCCGCCTCACGGACCGCGTCGCTGCGGTCGTAGCCCATCGGGCACAGCACGACCTCGAACGGCGCGATCGATTCCGGCCAGATGATGCCCTTGGCGTCGAAGTTCTGCTCGATCGCGGCGCCGAGGATCCGCGTGACGCCGATCCCGTAGCAGCCCATCATCATCGGCTGCGGCTTGCCCGCCTCGTCGAGGAAGGTTGCGCCCATCGCTTCCGAGTACTTGGTGCCGAGCTGGAACACGTGGCCGACCTCGATCCCGCGGCAGATGTCGAGCACGCCCTTGCCGTCCGGCGACGGGTCGCCCTTCTGCACGTTGCGCAGGTCGGCGACGACCGGCTCCGGCAGGTCGCGGCCCCAGTTCACGCCGGCGATGTGGTAGTCGACCTCGTTCGCGCCGACGACGAAGTCGCTCATGTTCGCGACCGTGCTGTCGGCGATCACCTTCACCGGCTTCTTCGTGTTGACCGGGCCGAGATAGCCCGGCGGCGTGCCGAACGTCTCGACGATTTCCTGCTCGGTCGCGAAGCGGTGATTCTTGAGGCCCGGCAGCTTCGACGCCTTGACCTCGTTCAGGTCGTGGTCGCCGCGCAGCATCAGCAGCCAGATGGTCGGCTCGGCGCCTTCGTTGTCGGTCGCGAGCACGATCGACTTGATCGTGCGCGCGAGCGGAATGCCCATCAGCTCGGCCACTGCCTCGCACTTCGCCTTGCCCGGCGTCGCGACCTTCTGCATCGGCTCCGCGGGCGCCGCGCGCCCGGCGACCAGCGGCAGCGCCTCGGCCGCCTCGATGTTCGCCGCGAAATCGGAGGTCGGGCAGTAGGCGATCGCGTCCTCGCCGGTGTCGGCGATCACGTGGAACTCATGCGAGAAGTTGCCGCCGATCGAGCCGCTGTCGGCCGCCACCGGACGGAACTCGAGACCGAGACGCGTGAAGATGCGCACGTATGCGTCGTACATCTTGCGATACGACTCGCGCAGGCCGTCGGCATCCTTGTCGAACGAGTACGCGTCCTTCATGATGAACTCGCGGCCGCGCATCACGCCGAAGCGCGGGCGGATCTCGTCGCGGAACTTCGTCTGGATCTGGTAGAAGTTCACCGGCATCTGCCGGTAGCTCTTGATCTGGTTGCGCGCGATGTCGGTGATGACTTCCTCGTGCGTCGGCCCGATCACGAACTCGTTGCTCTTGCGGTCCTTGAAGCGCAGAAGCTCGGGGCCGTACTGCTCCCAGCGGCCCGACTCCAGCCACAGCTCGGCCGGCTGCACCGCCGGCATCAGCAGCTCGATGGCGCCCGCCCGGTTCATTTCCTCGCGCACGATCGCCTCGACCTTGCGAATCGAGCGCAGGCCGATCGGCAGATAGTTGTAGATGCCGCCGGCGATGCGGCGGATCATGCCCGCGCGCACCATCAGCTTGTGGCTGACGATCTCTGCGTCGGCGGGCGCTTCTTTCAGAGTGCCGATAAAGAAACGGGAAGCTTTCATGCGGACGGTTCCAAAAACGGCGCCCCTCGCGCGGGGCGCCCGAAAAAGATTCAAGTGAAAAAGCTGCGCGCGGCGACAGGCAATCGCGCAGATGACCTGGCAGACAAATCAGGGACGCCTCAACTGGCGCGCCCGCTCGCGGATTCGCTCCGTTACGGTGCGCAGCGCCCGTTATCTGTTTATAATCAAAGCAATTTTAAAGGATTCGAAGGTGGTTGTATGCTGGATCGTGAAGGCTTTCGCCCGAACGTCGGCATCATCCTCTTGAACGCGCGCAACGAGGTGTTTTGGGGCAAGCGGCTCCGCGAGCATTCCTGGCAGTTTCCGCAAGGGGGCATCAAGTACGGCGAGACCCCCGTGCAGGCAATGTACCGGGAGTTGCACGAGGAAACCGGCCTGCAGCCGGAACACGTCAAGGTAATCGGCCGCACCCGCGACTGGTTGCGTTACGAGGTGCCAGACAAGTTCATCAAGCGCGAAGTACGCGGTCATTACCGCGGCCAGAAACAAATCTGGTTCCTGCTGCGGATGGTCGGACGCGATTGCGACATTTGCTTGCGCGCGACCGACCACCCGGAGTTCGATGCGTGGCGCTGGAACGAGTATTGGGTGCCGCTCGAAGCGGTGATCGAGTTCAAGCGGGATGTCTATCAGTTGGCGCTGACCGAACTGTCGCGTTTCCTGCGCCGTCCGGCGCAGCGGGCCGACAGGCCGCGTAGCCCGCGAGCACCGCGCTATCCGCGCGTCGTGGACACGCAGCTGCGGCAGACGCTGACGGTTGTCGACACATCGGTCGTCTGCTCCGAGGTCGAGGTGGAAGCGAGCACGCTCGACGAATCGCCTCCGCGACTGGGCCTCGGCGAATGACGAGTAGCACTGCATGACCGGGCGCGGCCTTGTTGCCGCGCCCTTTTTTTACGAGGAATGCATATTGAAAGCGATTGCTCTCGCGGCCGCGTCGATCGCCGCGGCGGCCGTGCTGGCCGGCTGCGCGCACTCGAACACACCGTCCACCAACAAGGATGACAGCGCGTTCGTGTATCTGCTGGACCGGCAGCCGGAATGGAAGGAAAACACCGTCAACGCGCTGCCGCCGCTGCCGCAAGCGGGCGACCTGCTGCCGTTCGACGTTTCGCAGAACACGCCGCTCAAGTTCTTCGTCGACGCGAAATCGCTCGAAGTCGGGGCCGACGGCGTGGTGCGCTACACGGTCGTCGTCACGAGCCCGGCCGGCGCGCGCAACGTGATCTACGAAGGCGTCCGCTGCGACACCTACGAATGGCGCCAGTACGCGGGCCTCAACGAGGATCACGACGGCTGGGACCGCACGGTCGAGAACGACTGGCGACGCATCGAGAACGGCGAGCTGAACGCGTACCACTCGGCGCTTTACCAGGACTACTTCTGCGCGAACAAGATGCCGATGGCCAAGACGAAAGTGATCATCGAGAACATCAAGTATCGCCGCACCGCGGTGGGCCAGCAGCGCTGATACGGCCGGTCACGCGCTGTCGCAAACGAAAAGCCCGCGTCGCCGCGGGCTTTTCTGCTTGACCTGCACGCGGCATCGCCCGTCACACGAGCACGAGGTTGTCCCGGTGGATCACTTCCGGCTCCATCATGTAGCCGAGCACCGTTTCGATCTCGCCGCTCGGCTTGCGCTGGATCAGCTTCGTCTCCGCGCTGCTGTAGTTGGTGAGGCCGCGCGCCACTTCGCGCCCGTCCGGGCCGACGCAGGCGATCACCTCGCCGCGCGCGAACACGCCCCGCACGTCGACGATGCCGATCGGCAGCAGGCTCTTGCCGCCCGCCGTCAGCTTCTCGACCGCCCCGGCGTCGATCACGACGTGCCCGCGCACCTGCAGGTGATCCGCCATCCACTGCTTGCGCGCGGCCATCCGGGCCGTGCGCGCGATCAGCTGCGTGCCGATCGCCTCGCCGGACGCGAGACGCACGAGCACGTCGGGCTCGCGCCCGCTCGCAATCACGGTGTTTGCGCCGCTGTGGGCCGCGCGCTTGGCCGCGAGGATCTTTGTCAGCATGCCGCCGCGGCCGAGGCTCGAGCCCGCGCCGCCGGCCATCGCCTCCAGCTCCGGCGCGCCCGCGTCGGCTTCCGCGACGAGCGTCGCCGACGGGTCCTTGCGCGGATCGGCCGTAAACAGGCCCGACTGGTCGGTCAGAATGACGAGCGCGTCGCCTTCGATCAGGTTCGCGACGAGCGCGCCGAGCGTGTCGTTGTCGCCGAACTTGATTTCGTCCGTGACGACCGTGTCGTTCTCGTTGATGATCGGCACGACGCCGAGGCGCAACAGGGTGAGCAGCGTCGAGCGCGCGTTCAGGTAGCGCTCGCGATCCGCGAGGTCGGCATGCGTGAGCAGGATCTGCGCGGTGCGGATGTCGTGCTCGGAAAACCGGCTTTCGTACACCTGCGCGAGCCCCATCTGCCCGACTGCGGCCGCGGCCTGCAGCTCGTCGATTTCGCGCGGGCGCTTGCTCCAGCCCAGCCGCTGCATGCCCTCGGCGATCGCGCCCGAGCTGACGAGCACCACTTCCTTGCCTTGAGCGCGCAGCGCCGCGATCTGGGCGGCCCAGCGACCAATTGCCGCATGATCGAGCCCCTTGCCGTCGTTCGTCACGAGGCTGGACCCCACCTTCACCACCAATCGCTTCGAATCCGCGATGATCGAACGCATCGTGCGCTATCTCCTCTATGTGGTGCGCGATTGAATTCCGGCGCCGGACGTGTGCCGTCCGGCGCGATCCGCATCGGTCAGGCGTCCGCTTCCGGCGGGGCTGCCCGGCCATCCGCCGGCGCCTCGTCGCGGAACCGCACGTCCGCCGCGAGATCCTCGGCTTCGGCCGCGCGATGCGCGTCCGAGTGCTGCGTCAGATAATCGTAGATCGCATAGCAGAGGTTTTCACAGCCCTGCCCGGTCAGCGCGGAAATCTCGAACACCGGCCCGTCCCACTCGAAGCGCGCGAGGAAATCGTCGACGCGCGCCGCGCGCTCGTCCTCCGGCACCATGTCGAGCTTGTTCAGCACCAGCCAGCGCGGCTTCTCGTACAACGCCTCGTCGTACTTGCGCAGCTCGCCGACGATCGCCTTCGCCTCCGCGACCGGATCGACGCTCTCGTCGAACGGTGCGAGATCGACGAGATGCAGCAACACGCCGGTACGCTGCAGATGGCGCAGGAACTGGTGACCGAGGCCCGCGCCTTCGGCCGCGCCCTCGATCAGCCCCGGGATATCGGCGATCACGAAGCTCTTGCTCGGCCCGACACGCACGACGCCGAGATTCGGCGCGAGCGTCGTAAACGGATAGTCGGCGATCTTCGGCTTCGCGTTCGACACCGACGAGATGAACGTCGACTTGCCTGCGTTCGGCATGCCGAGCAGCCCGACGTCGGCGAGCACCTTCAGCTCGAGGCGCAGCATGCGCCGCTCGCCCGGCTTGCCGTCCGTCTTCTGGCGCGGCGCACGGTTCGTGCTCGACTTGAAATGCAGGTTGCCGAGGCCGCCCGCGCCGCCCTGCGCGAGGATCACCTTCTGGTCGTGCTCGGTCAGGTCGGCGATCAGCTCGCCGGTATCCATGTCGTTGATGACCGTGCCGACCGGCATACGCAGCGTGATGTCGTCGCCGCCCTTGCCGTAGCAGTCCGAGCCGCGGCCGTTTTCGCCGTTGCGCGCCAGATGCTTCTTCGCGTAACGGTAGTCGATCAGCGTATTGATGTTGCGGTCGGCGATCGCATAAACGCTGCCGCCGCGACCGCCATCGCCGCCATCCGGCCCGCCGAACGGAACGAATTTCTCGCGGCGCATCGACGCGCTGCCATCGCCTCCGTCGCCGGCGATGACCTCGATTCGCGCTTCGTCAATGAACTTCATGCGTTACTCCGCCCAGTATTTCCCGCTATTGTGCCGCGCGCCGCCACGCTTGGCCAACCGGCCGCCCGGCAAGCTTGCCGAACGGCCGGTTGCGCGTGCGCGCGGCCACAAAATAAAAAAGGCCCCGCGCCAAGTGCGGGGCCTTTCCGGCTACGAAGCCCGTGCTTGCCTGAACTCAGGCAGCTGCCGGGACAACGATGACCGTGTGCTTCTTGTCCGCGCCCTTGGTCGCGAACTTCACGTGGCCGTCGACCAGCGCGAACAGCGTGTGGTCCTTGCCCATGCCGACGTTGTCGCCAGCATGCATGCGGGTGCCGCGCTGACGCACGATGATGCCGCCGGCGTTGATCGCCTGGCCGCCGTACACCTTCACGCCGAGACGTTTCGACTCGGAGTCGCGGCCGTTCCGGGAAGAGCCGCCTGCCTTTTTGTGTGCCATCTGATTGCTCCTTAACCGAGGCGCTTACGCGTTGATCGCGTCGATGCGCAGCTCAGTGTAGTTCTGGCGGTGGCCGCCGTGCTTTTGGTAGTGCTTCCGGCGACGCATCTTGAAGATGGTGACCTTGGCATGACGACCGTGCGATACGACGGTTGCCTTGACGGAAGCCCCACTGACCAGCGGCGTACCGAACTTAATCGATTCGCCTTCGCCCACTGCGAGAACCTGGTCGAGCGTGATTTCAGCGTCAATGTCAGCCGGTATCTGTTCTACTTTGAGTTTTTCGCCAACGGCAACCTTGTACTGCTTGCCGCCGGTTTTTATGACCGCGTACATTGTGAACCTCACTCTGGATCTGTTTTTTCCGCACACCACGCACGGAAAACGCGTGATTATACAGAGAGTTAGCGCCGCAGTCAAAGCCGATCGAAAGCGGCCGCGCGGGCGGCGCGCACGGACGGCCCAAAACGCGCCCGTCGCACGCGCGACGGCCCGGCGCACGGCGGATTCGCCTTATAATCCGCGGCATCACCCAATTCCATGATCATGCCGTCCACCGCCACCCCCTCCCTCAGCGCCGCCCATCTGCTCGCCCCGATCGCCAGCGATATGGAGCAGGTGAACCGCGTCATCCGGCAAAGCCTCGCGTCCGACGTGCTGCTGATCAACCAGATCGCCGAGTACATCATCGGCGCGGGCGGCAAGCGGCTGCGTCCCGCGTTGCTGCTGCTCGTCGCGGGCGCGCTCGGCGAGACGTCGCATCAGCGGCACGTGCTCGCCGCCGTCGTCGAATTCATCCACACGGCCACGTTGCTGCACGACGATGTCGTCGACGAGTCCGAACTGCGGCGCGGCCGCCAGACCGCCAACGCGCTGTTCGGCAACGCCGCGAGCGTGCTGGTCGGCGACTATCTCTATTCCCGCTCGTTCGAGATGATGGTCGGCGTCGGCAAGATGCGCGTGATGGAGATCCTGTCGGAAGCGACGACGATCATCTCCGAAGGCGAAGTCCTGCAGCTGCTCAACATGCACGACGCGGACGTCGACGAAGCCCGCTACATGCAGGTGATCCGCTACAAGACGGCGAAGCTGTTCGAGGCGTCGGCCCGCCTGGGCGCGGTGCTCGCCGGCGCCGACGCGCCGACCGAAGCCGCCGCCGCCGAATACGGGCGCCGCATCGGCACCGCGTTCCAGATCATGGACGATTGGCTCGATTACGCCGGCACCGCCGAAGCGATGGGCAAGAACGCCGGCGACGACCTGCGCGAAGGCAAGCCGACGCTGCCGCTGATCTATCTGATCGAGCGCGGCACGCCCGAACAGGCGGCGCTTGCACGCGAGGCGATCGAGCAAGGCGGCACCGACCGCTTCGACACGATCTTCGAGGCCATCACGCGTTCCGGCGCGCTCGATCACACGCTCGAGTGCGCGCGGCAGGAAGCGCAGGCGGCCGCCGCCGCGATCGCGTCGTTCCCGGCTTCCGTGTTCAAGGACAGCCTGCTGGAGCTGTGTTCGTATTCGACGTCGCGGCAGTCTTGAGCGCGAGCCGGGCGAGCATGCCGATCGCGTATCGGCACGCTCGCCGAATGGATCGCCCCGGCTGTCTCGAAATTTTTTTCACTTAGATCTTCCCTTTCTGGAAAAACGTCGGTATAGTTATGTTCTTCGCTGCTGACGCAGCAGTCTTGAAAAAGACCGAAGCGTCGGAAGTGTCCAAATCGGGGTGTAGCTTAGCCTGGTAGAGCGCTACGTTCGGGACGTAGAGGCCGGAGGTTCGAATCCTCTCACCCCGACCAGATTTGTAAAAAACCGTGCACCGAGGTGCACGGTTTTTTTTTGCCCGCGGGCGCGCGACACCCCTCGTCGCGACACGATTGAACCGCCGCCCCTCTGTTATAGTCCCTTCATCCCTGTCCTTCACTGCACTTTCCGACGCGTGGACCAAATTCCCTTATGGGCGCAAATCGGCGCCGTCTTCCTGCTTCTCCTCTGCTCCAGCTTCTTTTCGATTTCCGAGACCGCGATGATGGCGCTCAACCGTCATCGCCTGAAGCATCTCGCCAGCCAGGGCGCGCTCGGCGCGAAGACCACCCAGGGCCTGCTCGGTCGCACCGACCAGCTGCTCAGCGTGATCCTGATCGGCAACAACCTGTTCAACACGATCATCCCGGTGCTCACGACGTCGCTCGCGCTGCACACGTTCGGCCGTGACAGCGTCGTGCTGTCGGTGGCGACCGGCATCGTCGCGTTCCTGATCATCGTGTTCGCCGAAATCACGCCGAAGATCGTCGGCGCGAGCTTCCCCGAGCGCATCGCGCTGCCCGCGAGCCTCGTGATCGCGCCGCTGATGCGCCTGCTCAAGCCGCTCGTGTGGTTCGTCAACGCGCTCGCGAACGGCGTGCTGTGGCTGCTGCGCATCAATACGAAGAATGCGCGCGACCAGCGCCTGTCGGCCGAGGAACTGCGCACCGTCGTGCTCGAATCCGGCAGCTTCATGCCGACCAAGCACCGCAGCATCCTGCTCAACCTGTTCGACCTGGAGAACATCACGGTCGACGACGTGATGGTGCCACGCCGCCAGATCGAGTCGCTGAACTTCAACGCGCCGCTCGAGGACGTGCTGCATCAGCTCGAAACCTGCTATCACAACCGGCTCGTCGTCTACGAGGGCGACATCGACAACGTGCTCGGCGTGCTGCACGTGCGCAAGACACTGACCGCGCTGCACAACCAGGATTTCGACCGCCAGACGCTGCGCACGCTGCTCGCCGAGCCGTACTACGTGCCGTCCGGCACGCCGGTGTTCCAGCAGCTGCAGTATTTCCAGGAGAGCCGCCAGCGCACCGCGCTCGTCGTCAACGAGTACGGCGAGCTCGAAGGCCTCGTGACGCCCGAGGACATCATCGAAGAGCTGATCGGCGAATTCACCACGTCGATGCCCCGCACCGAACACGCCGGCGGCTGGAACGAGAACGGCGAATGCATCGTCGCGGGCAGCATGCCGCTGCGCGAACTGAACCGCTGGCTGCATCTGACGCTGCCGACCGACGGCCCGAAGACGCTCAACGGGCTGATCCTCGAAATCCTCGAGGAGATTCCCGACGGGGACGTCTGCGTGAAGATCGGCGACGTGATGCTCGAGGTGATGCGCAGCGACGACCAGGCGGTGCGTACCGCCAAGCTCTTCAAGCCGCGCGCGCCGCGCTCCGCACGCGCGCTCGCGCGTTAGCCGGACGGCCGACTGCCGGCGCCGCCGCAACCGGGCGACCATCGACGGGTCACGGTTTCAAGGCGGCCCGAGCGCCGGCCCTCATGTCATTCACGCCATCCGCAGGGGCGCCCGCCGCCCCTGAACCCACCGCCGCGCGCCGCGCGATCGACGCCGCCCGGCTCGACGACGCGCCGGCCGTGCGCCTCCTGAGCGACACGCTGAATGCGGCGCGCACGCGCCAGGCGTCCGACATACACGTCGAGCCGTTCGAAGCCGGCTGGCGCATCCGCCTGCGCATCGACGGCGTGCTCCATGAGTACGCGCGCCCGCCCGCGCACCTGCGCGACGCGCTCGTCACCCGCACCAAGGTGCTCGCGCGCATGGACATCGCCGAGCGGCGCGTGCCGCAGGACGGCCGGCTGCGCATCGCGCTCGACGGCGGCGAGCGCGGCGACTACCGCGTCAGCTCGCTGCCCACGCTGTTCGGCGAGAAGCTCGTGCTGCGCCGTCTCGAATCCCTGCCGCCTGGCCTCTCGCTCGCGAACCTCGGCTTCGACGCCGCGCAGGCGCGCATGGTGGAGTCGGCGATCCGCGCGCCGCACGGCCTCGTGCTCGTCACCGGCCCGACCGGCAGCGGCAAGACGCTGTCGCTGTACTGCGCGCTGCAAATGCTCGATCGCGACGCACACAACATCTGCACGGTCGAGGACCCGGCCGAGATCCAGCTCGAAGGCATCAACCAGGTCGGGGTCGCCGAGAAAGCCGGCCTGACTTTCGCGATCGCGCTGCGCGCACTGCTGCGTCAGGACCCGGACATCATCATGGTCGGCGAGATCCGCGACGCGGAAACGGCCGACGTGGCGATCAAGGCCGCGCAAACCGGTCATCTCGTCCTGTCGACGCTGCACACCAACGATGCGCCCGCCGCCATCGCACGACTCCTCGACATCGGCGTCGCGCCGTACAACCTCGCCGCGGCACTCCGTCTCGTCACCGCGCAGCGCCTCTTGCGGCGTCTGTGCGGGCAATGCAAGACGGCCTCCGACGTGCCGCTGCGCGCGATGCGCGAAGCCGGCTGCGACCCGGCCGCGCTCGCGCCGGGCTGGCGCCCGTTCGCCGCCCGCGGCTGCGCCGCGTGCCACGGCATCGGCTATCGCGGCCGCATCGGCATTCACCAGGCGATGCCGGTTTCGCCCGCGCTGCGGGAACGCGTCGTGACGCGCGCCAGTGTTGCCGAGCTCGCGCTGCAGGCCGAACGCGAAGGGGTGCGTAGCTTGCGCGACGCCGCGCTCGACCGGGTGCGGGACGGCACGACGAGTCTCGCGGAAGCGCTGGCCGCGACGCCCGGCGCATGAGCGCGCCGCTGCCGCCGCGCGAGACCCGTTTCCGCTGGCGCGGCCGGCGCCATGACGGCGCGTCGCGCCGCGGCGTCGTGATCGCATTCGACGCAGCCGACGCGCGTGCCGCGCTCAAGCGCGCGGGCATCACCGTGCTGTGGCTTCAGGCGCGCGGCGCGGCGCGCCCGCCCGCTGCGCGCGCGCGGGCCGTCACGCGCTTCACGCAGCAGCTTGCCAGCCTGCTGCAGGCAGGCCTGCCGCTCGCGCCATCGCTCGAGATGCTCGCGCAGGCGGCCGGCCCCGACGGCATGCCGCGCATCGCGGCGGGGCTCGCGCGCGAGATCGTCGCCGGCCAGCGCTTTGCCGCGGCGCTGGCCCGCTATCCCGCGCAATTCGGGCCGCTCTACCGGCAATTGATCGAGGTGGGAGAGACGTCCGGCTCGCTCGGCACGGTACTCGCGCGCGTCGCCGAGAACCGCGAACGCACGGACGCGCTGCGCCGCAAACTGCGCGCGGCGCTCGCCTATCCGGTTGCCGTCGTGCTGTTCGGGTTCGCGATCACGATCGCGCTGATGCTATGGGTCGTGCCGACCTTCCAGCAGATTTTCGACAGCTTCGACGCCGCGCTGCCGGCGCCGACCCGCGCGCTGCTGGCCCTCGCGTCCGCCACATCCGCGTGGGGCGGCCCCTCCATCGTGTGCGCCGCCGTGGCATGCGCGGCCGCACACTATGCGACGCAACGCGCGCCGGCGCTGCGGCTCGCGTTCGCGCGGCGCCTGCTGGGCGTGCCGATTGCAGGCGCTGCGGCGCAGCGGCTCGCGACCGCACGCTGGTGCCGGGCGCTCGCCACCCTGCTCGCGTCCGGCGTACCGCTCGCCGATGCGTTCGCGACGCTCGAACGCACCGCGGGCCACCCGGTATTCGAGCGGGCCACCGCGCGGCTCGCCGCGCGCGTGCTGCGCGGCGAGCGTCTCGCCGATGCGATGCGCGCCGCCGGCTGCTTTCCGGACGACGTCGTCCAGCCGATCGCCGTCGCGGAAGAAACCGGCGCGCTTGACACGATGCTCGCCGACATCGCGGCGCTGTGCGAGCGTCCGCTCGACGCCCATCTCGACACGCTCGCCGCGCTGAGCGAGCCGCTGATCGTGATCGTGCTGGGCGCGCTCGTCGGCGGCCTCGTCGTCGCGATGTACTTGCCCATCCTGCAGCTCGGCAACGTGGTGTAGCATCGCAACCGAGTCTGTCGCCCTTTAGCCCGGTCCGCCGCCAACATGACGCCCGTGTCCCTGCCCATCTACTCCGATCCGTCCGTGAACGCATTGCCCGTGCTGGCGATGCTGCCGCCGGCCGCGCAGTACGTGTTCGCCATCCTGGCGGGGCTGTGCATCGGCAGCTTCATCAACGTGGTCATCCACCGGCTGCCCGTGATGATGAAGCGCGCGTGGGAAGCGGAGATCGCCGAAGCCACCGGCACGCTCCCGGAACCCGGCGACGGCTATCCGGCACGCTACGACCTGTGGCATCCGCGCAGCGCCTGCCCGCATTGCGGCCACGTGCTGCGCGCCTGGGAGAACATCCCGCTCGTCAGCTACGTGCTGCTGCGCGGGCGTTGCCGCCACTGCGGCCATGCGATCGGCGCACGCTACCCGCTCATCGAACTGGCCGGCGCACTGCTCGCCGCGCTCGCGCTCACGGTGTACGGGCCGACCGCCGCCGCACTCGCGGCGTTCGGCCTTTGCGCCGCGCTGCTCGCGATGAGCGCGATCGACATCCAGACCGGCTATCTTCCCGATTCGATGACGCTGCCGCTGCTGTGGGCCGGGCTCGCGATCAACCTGGCCGGCACGTTCGCGTCACTGCGCGCCGCCGTCATCGGCGCGATGGCGGGCTACCTGTTCCTCTGGTCGATCTACTGGCTGTTCAGATGGCTGCGCGGCATCGAGGGCATCGGCTTCGGCGACCTGAAGCTGCTCGCCGCGCTCGGCGCGTGGCTCGGCTGGGCCGCGTTGCCGCAGGTCGTGCTGCTGGCCGCCGTCGCAGGCGCCGCCGTCGGGCTTGCCGCGACCCTGCGCGGCCGCATGCGCTTCGAGGAGCCGATTCCGTTCGGGCCGTTTCTCGCGGCCGGCGGCGCGGCGACGCTCTTTTTCGGGACACCTTTCTATTCCGCGCTCGGAGGCTGACACATGTTCGCAGTAGGGCTCACCGGCGGGATCGGCAGCGGCAAGACGACCGTCGCCGACCTGTTCGCCGCGCGAGGCGCGTCGATCGTCGACACCGACCTGATCGCCCATCGCATCACCGCGCCGGGCGGGCTCGCGATGCCCGGCATCACGCAGGCGTTCGGCGCCGAATACGTCGCGGCCGACGGCTCGCTCGACCGCGCGAAGATGCGCGCGCGGGTCTTCAGCGACGACGCCGCCAAGCGGCGTCTCGAGGCGATCACGCATCCGCTGATCCGCGCGGAAACGGAACGCGAGAGCCGCGCGGCGCAGGGTGCGTATCTGATGTTCGTGGTGCCGCTGCTGGTCGAGTCCGGCAACTGGAAGGCGCGAGTTGATCGCGTGCTCGTGGTGGACTGCGAAGTCGAGACGCAGATTGCCCGCGTGATGCGCCGCAACGGCTTTACGCGCGAGCAGGTCGAGGCCATCGTCGCGCGGCAGGCGTCACGCGACGCGCGCCTCGCGGCCGCCGACGACGTGATCGTCAACGATGCCGCGTCGCACGACACGCTCGCCGCGCAGGTCGATGCGCTGCACCAGCGCTATCTCGGCTACGCGGCCGCGACGCGATAAACGCAGGCCGGCAACCGTGTGCGCGGCGCATGCACGAAATTGGCGCGTTGCTAGGGTAGACGCCGGGCATTAGAATGTCCTGCATTGTTTCATTCCCTTACGCTAGAGGCGAGCGCGCTTGATTCTTTACGAGTATCCGTTCAATGAGCGAATTCGCACGTTGCTGCGCCTCGAGGACCTGTTCGAGCGCTTCGCGTTTTTCCAGGCTCAAGAAGACCCGAGGGAACATCACGTCGCATTGACGACGCTGTTCGAAATCGCCGAGGTCGCGGGCCGCGCAGATCTGAAATCGGATCTGATGAAGGAGCTCGAACGCCAGCGCCAGACGCTTGCGCCCTTTCGCGGCAACCCCGGCATCGAGCAGAACGCGCTCGAAGCCGTGCTCGGCGAAATCGAGCAAACCCTCGCGAATCTCGGCCAGATGCAGGGCAAGACGGGCCAGCACCTGATCGACAACGAATGGCTCGCCAGCATCCGCAGCCGCGCGGTCATTCCGGGCGGCACCTGCAAGTTCGACCTGCCGTCCTATTACGCGTGGCAGCAATGGCCCGCCGAGCAGCGGCGCCAGGACATCGGCAAGTGGAGCGCGCCGCTGCTGCCGCTGCGCGACGCCGCGGTGATCGTTCTGCGCCTCGCGCGCGAGTCGGGCCAGGCGTCGAAGGTGATGGCGATGCAGGGCAGCTACCAGCAGATGCTGTCCGGCCGCAGCTACCAGCTGATGCAGGTGCGCGTCGCGCCCGAGCTGCGCGTGATTCCCGAAGCGAGCGCGAACAAGTACATGCTGTGGGTACGCTTCACGATGCAGGACGGCGACGTGCGGCCGCGTGCAGTGGATATCGACGTGCCGTTCCAGCTGACGCTGTGCAATCTGTAAAGGCCGCAGGCCGGCCCGATTTCGTATGACGACCGTCGTGAAATGTCCGTCTTGCGGCAAGGAAGTCCGCTGGACACCGGAGAATCGCTTCCGCCCGTTCTGCTCCGCCCGTTGCAAGCAGCTCGATCTCGGCGCGTGGGCCGCAGAGAAATACCGGATCGGCGGCAGCGACGATGCGCCGTTGTCGGAAGAGCGCGAGCAGGACGCGCATCGCGACGACTGAGCAGCCGGCGTTCGCGCAGGCCGCTGCGACGCGCGAGCGACCTCGCCGCCGTTGCCTGCGCGGCCCGCCCGATCGCGGCGGGCCGGCAGATCTCAGCGTTGCGCGTCGTCCTTCGCGAGCAGTTCGAGCACCGGCAGCGCCGCGGGCAACAGCGGCGCGACCTCGACCGGCAGATGCTGCCAGACGAACGCCTGCCCTTCCTTGCTGTGCGGCTCGCCCGTCCAGCCCGTCACCATGCAGAAGTAGAGCCGCACGTACGCATGCGGGTAATCGTGTTCCAGCGTGTGCCAGCGATGGCACGCGGTGACGGCGATGCCCAGCTCCTCGTGCAGTTCGCGCGCAAGCGCGTCCTCGACGCTCTCGCCCGCCTCCAGCTTGCCGCCCGGAAACTCCCAGTAGCCCTCGTAGGGCTTGCCGGGCAGGCGTTGCGCGAGCAGATAGCGCCCGTCCGGCTGCACCATGATGCCGACCGCGACCTCGGTCACTTTCCGGCCGTCCGGCGCACGCTGCGCGTGTTGTTCGAGATCCGCGGCGCTCATGCCTGCTCCTTGCGGCCCGACCAGTCGCGCGCGAACTGCCATGCGACGCGACCCGAGCGCGAACCGCGCTCCAGCGCCCACACGAGCGCGTCGCCGCGCGCCTGTTCGATCTCCGCGTCACCGCAGCCGAAGTGACGCAGCCAGTGCGCGACGATCCCGAGATAGTCGTCCTGCTTGAACGGATAGAAGCTCACCCACAGCCCGAATCGCTCGGACAGCGAGATCTTTTCCTCGACGACTTCGCCGGGGTGGATCTCGCCGTCGGGCAGGTGTTTGTAGGTCTCGTTGTCGCTCATGTACTCGGGGAGCAGATGGCGGCGGTTCGACGTCGCGTAGATCAGCACATTGTCCGACTGCGCGGCGACCGAGCCGTCGAGCGCGACCTTCAGCGCCTTGTAGCCGGATTCGCCTTCCTCGAACGACAGGTCGTCGCAAAACACGATGAAGCGCTCCGGCCGCTGCGAGATCAGATCGACGATGTCACCGAGGTCGTGCAGGTCGTCCTTGTCGACTTCGATCAGGCGCAGCCCGTCCTTCGCATGCGCATTCAGGCAGGCCTTGATCAGCGACGACTTGCCGGTGCCGCGTGCGCCGGTCAGCAACACGTTGTTCGCCGGCTTCTTCTGCACGAATTGCCGCGTATTCTGCTCGATCAACGCCTTCTGGCGATCGATGTTGTGCAGATCGGCCAGCGAGATCGGCGACACGGCCTGCACCGGCTGCAGGAAACCCCGCCCTTGACGCTTGCGCCAGCGGAACGCGGTGGCCGCACTCCAGTCGATCGCCGCCGGCGCGGGCGGCAGCATCGATTCGAGGCGGCCGAGCAGTGCTTCGGCGCGCGTCAGAAACTGTTCGAGCTTGTCCATACTCTCGTGCCGCTCCGGATCAGGAACGGTAGTCCGCGTTGATGCTCACGTAATCGTGCGACAGGTCGCACGTCCAGATCGTCGCCTGCGCGTCGCCGCGGCCGAGCAGCACGCGGATCGTGATCTCGCTCTGCTTCATCACGCGCTGGCCGTCCTCTTCCTGGTACTCGGGGTTGCGGCCGCCCGCCTTCGCGACGAGCACGTCGTCGAGATACAGGTCGATCCTGCCCACGTCGAGATCGGTCACGCCGGCATAGCCGATCGCCGCGAGAATGCGGCCCAGATTGGGATCGGACGCGTAGAACGCAGTCTTCACGAGCGGCGAGTGACCGATCGCATACGCGATCTGGCGGCATTCGGCGACGCTCTTGCCGCCCTCGACCTGCACCGTCATGAATTTCGTCGCGCCTTCGCCATCGCGCACGATCAGCTGCGACAGCTCTTGCGCGACCTCGGTCACCGCGTCGCGCAGCGCCGCGTATGCGGGCGAATCGGTCGACGTGATCGCCGGCAGCGTGCTCTTGCCCGATGCGATCAGGATGAATGAGTCGTTGGTCGACGTATCGCCGTCGATCGTGATGCAGTTGAACGAGCGGTCGGCGACTTCCTTGACGAGCGTGTCGAGCACCGGCTGCGCGACCGCCGCGTCGAACGCGAGGAAGCCGAGCATCGTCGCCATGTTCGGCTTGATCATGCCCGCGCCCTTGCTGATGCCGGTCAGCGTGACCGTGTGGCCGTCGACCGTCACGCGGCGCGAGGTCGCCTTCGGCAGCGTGTCGGTCGTCATGATTGCCTGCGCGGCGTCGTACCAGTGCGCCGCCTGGCGGTTCGCGAGCGCGGCCGGCAGGCCGGCCTTCAGGCGCTCGATCGGCAGCGGCTCGAGGATCACGCCCGTCGAGAACGGCAGCACCTGCTCAGGCTGCAGGCCGGCAAGGCGCGCCAGTTCCGCGCAGGTTTCACGCGCGTGCGCGAGGCCCGGCTCGCCGGTGCCGGCATTCGCGTTGCCGGTGTTGACCACCAGCGCGCGGATGCCCGCACCGCCCGCGCGCACCTTCGCCAGATGCTCGCGGCAGACTGTCACGGGCGCGGCGCAGAAGCGGTTCTCGGTGAATACGCCGGCGACGGTCGCGGCCTCGTCGACGGAAATGACCAGCACGTCCTTGCGGTTCGGCTTGCGGATGTTCGCCTCCGCCCAACCGAGCGTGACGCCGGCGACGGGATGCAGTTGGGCGGGATCGATCGACGGAAAATTGACAGCCATGTGGAACACCTGCCGGAAGGAAAATGCCGGCGCACGCCGGCATCGATTGAACGAACCGGCGGCCGCGCACGCAAACCGCCGTATCTCACATCAAAACATCAACGCTACAAACGACGCGGCGCGCTCATCGCGCGCCGCCTGCGATCACGACAGCTTGCCGTGACAGTGCTTGTACTTCTTGCCGCTGCCGCACGGGCATGGATCGTTGCGGCCGACCTTGGACATTTCGCCCCCCGGGCCGCTGTGGCTCATCGCGTCGGCGAC
>NZ_JGVW01000021.1 GCF_000687455.2 Burkholderia sp. lig30 | reverse complement strand
TTCGACGCGCGTGACGGTCGGAATGTAGCTGCGTTGGAAATTGTGCCGCATGCGTACAAGCTATTAGGGCTTGCGGATTCTGCAACACGAGTGACATCAACGTATCGTTTGCCTCAATTTTTCCCTCTGCATCTTTTCGTAGCAGAGGGCAATTTATATTTCCCTCGTTGGGCGGTTCCCCTCCTATGTTCAGCCCGGCCACTGTCGGGCTTTTCCGCTGCTTCACGGCGTTATGACGTAAGCGTGGAACGGATACATGCCTTGACGGCGTGAGTTACCGGTTTCCCCCAACGATTGGAGGCCATGCGTAGCAGTGTGGCATTGGCAGCACGCAGATCGAACAGTTCCGCGTCGAAGCCGGGGCCGCTCCAGTTTCGGTAATGTTCGGCCTCTTCGCTATTCGGATGATTGAATAGTGTGTTCAAGAAGGCTTCGTAGCCAGGCGGGCCGCCCACTCTTCCGGATGGCACGCGCGAGCACCATCGATGACCTGGGCCGCGCCCCACGGATCGCATTCAACGGCTCAGGCCGTAGATCGCCGCGGCACGCTCAGCCGCCTGAGTCCGCGCCGGCGAACAGATAGTTCCGATGCCCAATGGCCACCGCGCGCAACGCGCGTTCGACCGGCAGGTTATCGATTTCCAGGCGCCCGTCGTCACAGTAGCGCGTGAGAGCTTCCCGCCGGTTCAGCGCATAGAGGATCGCCCGGCTCGTGATTAACGCCAGCCCTTCCTGTTCCTTGAACTAACACCGCCACGGTTTTCGTTTCGCAGAGCCGATGGAGCGCTGGAAGGTTTGACTGCGCAAAAATGTTCCTCTATGACTGGACAAAATTCAACGCTCGTTGAATAATTGTGTTGCCGGCTGCACAGAGGCTGATCGTCAATGCTTCGTCTCGAATGTCGCGCCAGAGAGGGCAGGTGTCTTCCGAGGTTGCTGAGTGGGTCGTTATTGCAGATGCACTATTTCTCAAATGAAACGAAGCCTGTGGTCGCTTACTGTGCAAGATTGGGGCATATATTTAAAGGAGTAAGGCGCAATGATTTCTTGTTTGCCAAAATTGAGAGTTGTGGCTTGGGCGCTAATCGCGGCAACCTTTTGTCTGCTTACCGAAAATGCTTTTGCGGCCGCAACGGTACATACCGCAATTGACACCGTGTTTGGTATGCCGGTACCGCCTCGCGATGTGCCGTTTGGGTTGGAAGTATCCATATACGCATCAATCGCATTCGTAATTATTGGGTTGGCGGTTCTTGTATGGTCTTTCTATGATGCGCGCCGGACAAATACGACCCTCCCCGTATTTGTGGCGCTCAGCGGAGTTTTTTGCGCGATACCGGAAGTATTTATTGATGTGGCCGGTGGGTGCCTGTGGCCGTATGATGCCAATAATGTTGTCTATACAATCCTTGGTAGGCCGATGACGTGGTATCCGATCGCGGCGTGGTTCGGGTTCGGTGCGGTATTGGCGTATGTTCCGTATGCATTGTTTGTGCGGCAGGCGAAAATATCGTGGCTGTGGGTTGGATTGGTAATTGCTTGTTTGTTTGATGTCATGGTGGAAGAGGTGATGCTTAATATTAGCGGCCTCTATGTTTACTACGGACATCAGCCGCTCATATTTTTCACTAAATTCCCATCGTGGTGGATGTTTACTAATATCCCGGGTGTATTTCTTGGGTCTGCGCTTGCGTGGCGCTTCCGGGATAGCTTAAATAATTGGCGGGGCGTCGCGATGTTTGTTCTCATGCCGACGGCGTTTCTTGCGGCATTTGGCTTTTCTGCAATGCCCGCGAGTACGGTTACCGGTACAGCCGGCGGCTCGCCTCGACGACCTCTTGCCTCAGCACTGGAAACTGGCGCCGGCGTAACCACGGGACGGGTTCGCCGGACGCTTACTCTGCATGCACTGTTCGCCCAGTTCTCCGAGCGGCAGATTGCCAAGAGCGGGTTGAGGCACTGAATTTGCAAGTATTCCGTGCGGCGCGCGGGACACGCTCGACTCGCCACGCGGTTATCTTTCGTATGATTCAGATCAACCTCGCGATGCGCCGCGACTGCACACTGAGACTCGCGCGCGATCCGGGATTATGTGGCGCCGCCGCACTGCGTTTCGGACAGCAAAGGTTCGCCGCCCGGAACATGCTGGGGAAGAGACTGGCCTATGACGAAGTTTCATACTTCTTCTGCAACTTGCTCGATCTCAGTTTCAATTTCCTTGGCTCGGTCAAGGGAACCGACGAGTGTGTCAGCCGAGGTTCGCTGGAGGATGGGTCATATACGCGGCTTTACCTCGAAAAGGACGTTCTGCGCGCTTGCTTTTCGATGGGACGGCCGGCCAGCGAAACTCTCGCGTCGGAATTGCTGATTCGCCACCGAACAAACCTGAGCACGGTAAAGGACCGGCTGGCTGATGGGAACTTTCCACTGGACAGCGTTCCGAGTCAGACCGTATTGATATTGCAAGGCGGCGGCGCCCTCGGAGCCTTTGAGTGTGGTGCGGTGAAGGCGCTCGAGGAGGCGAATATTCGGCCCGATGTCATCGCCGGCGTCTCGATTGGCGCCTTCAATGCTGCGATCATTGCTGGCAATCCCGATAACGCCTCGGCGACGCTGGAGGCGTTCTGGAACGATCTCGTGATTGCAACACCCAGCGCGCCCAACGAAGCATGGCGTCGGGCGCTTTCTTCGTGGTGGAGCATATGGTTCGGCTCTCCCCATTTTTTTGTCCCGAACTGGTGGCAGCCCTGGGAACAAACACCATGGCAGTGGCGTAGTCTCTATGACACTTCGCCGGCGCGAGATTTGCTCGAAAAGTACGTAGATTTCGGCAAATTGAAAGAGAGCCCGGTGCGTCTGTTAATTAGCACGGTAAATGTTGAAACCGCCGAGATGGAGGTTTTCGATAGCTACGCAGATAACGTGACGGCTGACCATATCCTTGCCAGCGGCAGTTTGCCTCCGGCCTTTCCCTGGACCAGCATCAGCGGAAAACACTACTGGGATGCCGGTATCGTCAGCAATTCACCGCTCGAGTTCATCAATGAACGCTGCGGTGACTCGAGCAAGCGCGTATTCATCGTCGACCTGTTTCCAGCTGAACAACCGTTGCCGAATAATCTTGCCGAGGTGCTGGTACGGCGCGATGCGATTGTGTTTGCGGAGCGCGTGCGTAACGACATTCGTGTCAAGGAGCGGATCAGCGATTTGGGGAATCTGGTCCAGGAGATCATGGAGAACGTCGAGCCTGAGACTTGCGAGCGCCTTCGTCAACGCCCGACGTTCATTCGGTTGATGGGGCGTGCTGCACCGACGAAGATCACGCGAATCATCAACCAGCAGAAGGACGGAGAACCACTGTTTCTCGACAATGATTTTTCCGAGCAAACGGTCGAGCGCCACAAGAAGGTTGGCTATGAGGCCGCGAAGAAAGCCATTAGCGGCGGCTGACAGCAGAGAGGCAGGGCGCGCTAGCCACGTTTTCCGTTGATCTTGAGCGTCATGTCGGACGCCAGGCGTTGTACGTCGCGTTTGGAGCTAAGCTGAGTGGAAGCCATCCACGCACCTGCGGTGACGAAATTCACGCACAAAGGTTCGATACTATGTGAACCACTAATGCGAAGACTTTCCTACTGTTCCTGACGAAGGTCGATCCATGGATTCATCGACCGTATCTACGGGAGTGCAGGGTTGCGGAGATGACGGCGAAATTGCGTCCAGGACAGGATGCTGGACTCGAAATCAAACGGTCCGAATACTGGCAACTACCAACGGCCACGTCGGGAGCTGCATCGTGAATCGCTTCTCGCCCGGCGTCGGCTTCGATGACCTGGAAAATATCCTGATTGGTGCGGGCGTCGATGTCCCCACGCGCCCGATAGATGGGACTCGCGTGCTGAACTGGGGCGATGAAATGATTCATCAGGCGCTGCACAAGTTGGCGGAACAATCCTGGCAATTTGGCAGGTCGACCTGCCGGATTTCATCGACCAGACCGGTATCGTCGGTTCGCCCCGATTGGGGGCCACCGTGTGTTGGC
This sequence comes from Burkholderia sp. lig30, assembly GCF_000687455.2. Lineage (GTDB taxonomy): Bacteria > Pseudomonadota > Gammaproteobacteria > Burkholderiales > Burkholderiaceae > Burkholderia. The sequence goes on along the minus strand of NZ_JGVW01000021.1, from coordinate 13,060 downwards.
GCGTGACCATCGAAACCGACTTTCCCGGCTCGCGGCTCTCCCGCACCATGGCCAGCTTTTGCTCCATCGTCCAGCGTCGCCGACGCTCCGAGCCCGTCAACACTTCCGTTATTTCCTGCCCGGTGTTAGTCAAAAATACAGTCTTATGCCTACCCGCCAGTTTAAGTGGACGACCGTGCCCGGTATTTCCGAAGGGCTGCTTCAAGCGCCCGGATAGCGGTCTTCTGACTGGCTCTCGATGACCCCGCGTCTAAGTGGAATGGATGGGCGGAAATTTGCGTTTTCCATTTCCCGGCTTAATTCGCCGGAAACGCTCGCGCTTGTGTTCTTCGTCAAAATGTGCGAGGGACGGCTTAATGAGGTCGCTGCGCGAGACAATGCCAATGAGCTTCATCGACACACGGTCCGTCACGACGGGCAGGCGTTCGAGGTCGTGGATTGCCAGCCGAGTCGCGATTTGCCGGCAAGTTTCCTCTGCCAGTGCGACGTCAGGAGCGCGTCCAGAAAACAATGATCCGAGCGTCGCGTGTTGTGTGCCTTCGCTTGAAGCGTCGAGAATTGCTCGATCTACGACGCCGATTACAGAGCCGGCGCTGACAACCGGCCATGCTCGCCGCGTTTGCGTGCTACCGAAGTAGGTTTCAAGAGCATCAGCAACCGTAGTGGCTGCATCAATCGACTCGACGTCGCGGGACATCACCTCATCGATATAGTGCCGTTCGAGCGGATCGACGCCGTACTCGCGATAGATGTGATAGCCGCGCCGCGCAATCTTCTCGGTCATGATCGACCGCTTCATCATGATGGCCGCGAAACCATGGGCGACGAGCGTCGCTCCGAGCAACGGCAGCAGCGCGTTTGCGTCGTGCGTGAGGCCGAACGCGAACACGATTGCCGTCAATGGCGCGCCAAGTGTCGCGCCAAGCGTCGCCGCCATGCATACAAGAGGCCAAAGCGCGGGCTGGCTGCCGGGCAAGATGTGACTGAGTACGACGCCAAGCCCTGCGCCAAGCATCAGCAATGGCGCGAGTACGCCCCCCGATGTACCTGAGCCGAGCGCGATCACCCACATCACCGCCTTGACGAGCAACAGCGCGAGCGCGACCTGCAGCGCGATGTGCTGATGCAGCAGGTCACCGATCACGTCATAGCCCACGCCCAGTGCGCGCGGCTCGAGAAAGCCGCCAATGCCGACAGCAATACCGCCCAATGCCGGCCACCACATCCAGTGAATCGGCAGTTTTCCAAACAAGTCCTCTACTTTGTAGAGCGCAATTGACAATCCGGACGCAAGCGCGCCGGAGAGCAGCCCTGCAATCAAGCATGAGAAGAGTGATGCTGTATCGGCTGGCGCGGTTTCCAGAGGAAACAGCGGGGCGGTGCCGAAGAACACCGCTCGCGCAAATCCGGCGACCGTGCATGCGAGTGCGACGGGCAGGAAACTCCGTGGGCGCCATTCGAACAGCAGCAATTCGACGGCAAGCAGGACGGCGGCGACAGGTGTGCCGAACACGGCAGTCATGCCTGCCGTTGCACCCGCGACGAGCAGGGTCTTGCGCTCGGCCGAGGTGACTTTCACGCACTGCGCGATCAGCGAGCCGAGCGCCCCGCCCGTCATGATGATCGGCCCCTCGGCGCCAAACGGTCCACCACTGCCAATCATGATCCCTGACGACAGCGGTTTGAGGATCGCGACCTTCGGTGACATGCGGCTCTTGCCGAACAGGATCGCTTCAATCGCCTCGGGGATGCCGTGACCACGGATCTTGTCGGAACCGAATCGCGCGATCAGCCCGACGATCAGGCCGCCGATCACCGGCACAGCGATGACCCAGGCGCCGAGCGCGTTCGTGGCCGGCGCGCGGTCGGCGAACGAGAGGCGCTGGAAGAAGAACAGGTTCGTGAACAGGTGAATCAGACTCAGCAGCGCGAACGCCGCCAACGTGCTGAGCACGCCGATGCCGGCGGCGAGAAGGGCGATGCGGGGCAGGCGGGCGTTGGTCGCGAAGTCGCGTTTGTGCGGGGCGTTCATCTCGGTTGCGGGATCATTGATCGATTTGAGGAACCTGGAATGCGCCCTTGAGCGATTTCAGCTCGGCGCGGTGCATTTCCGCAAGCCGTGCGAGCAGCGTCTCGCCGGCCCGTTCGAGATGCACCTCGACCTGGCGGCGGTCGGTCTCGCTCGTCTTGCGTTTCACGAGGCCGAGCGCCTCGCAACGCGACACGAGCGCGACGACACCGTGATGCTGCGCCTGCAGGCGCTCGGCCAGCTCGCCGACGGTCGCCCATTCGCGTTGCGGGTAGCCCTTGATGTGCAGCAGCAGCAGATACTGCAGCGGCGTGACGCCTTCGCTTTGCGCGGCACGCTCGGAGAAGCGCTCGAAGCGGCGCATCTGGTAGCGGAATTCGGAAAGCTGCTGAAAATCGCTCTTGTGCAGCGCGCGTTTGCTGGATTCGGGCATTGTCGATCGGGGAGGGTGGCAGGACGGGTAAATATATCACAAGATGATACATTTACCCGTGGTCCGGCATCGCCGCGCGCCGCCGGACCAGGGCCCGTTATTCGCGTGATCAGGTGCTATGCGGCTTTCAGTATCTGCGTCTGGCGATACAGTCCCGTGATCAGGTCGGACTGCGTGACGATGCCGGCGAGCCTGCGCGATGCGTCGACGACCGGAATATGGTGATGTCCGGACTGGGCGAACAGCGGCACGAGCGACGCGAGCGGCATTGTGTCGGGTACTGACGCGACATGCTTGCTCATGATCGCGTCGACGCTCGCCGGCGCGCCGCCGAGACGTTGCGGCAGGCGCGCGGACATGCGCTGCCACAGCGGCGCCGGGCCGCGGGCCGCGCGCATCAGGTCGGCACGGGTGACGATGCCCGTCACGCGCCGTTCGGTGTCCACGACGGGCAGGGCCTTCACGCGGTGGCGTTCGAGGAGGGCCAGCGCGGCCGCCACCGACGTCGACGGCGCGATGCCGATGGCCGGCTGGGTCATGATGTCGGCACAGGTCAGCTGGCCGAACGTTCGTGCGTAAGCCTGAATTTCGGTTTCGCGCAGCAGCGCTTCGAGATCGTCGGGCGCGACGTCCAGCCATTCGCTGCGGCGCTTGAGCACGGCGTCGAGATCGTCGCGCGTGAAGCCGCCGCGCGCGCGTGATGCGGTGCCGCCTTGCGGCTTCGCGTCAGGCCGCGCGCTGCCGTGCGGATACCGGTGCCCGGTCGCGGCGTGGTAGGCGAGCGCCGCCGACAGCAGGATTGCCGATTGCAGCGCGATCGGCTCGAGCACGAAGTGAAAGCCGAGCGCATGAATCGCCGGCCCGCCGACCACTGCGGTCAGTGCCACCGCGCCCGACGGTGGATGCACGCAGCGTAGCGCGAACATCGCGCCGATCGCGCACGCGATCGCCACCGCGGCCGCCGTGACGGGATCGGCGATCCATTGCGCGCACGCCACGCCGACCGCAGCTGACACGAGGTTGCCGCCGATGATCGACCACGGCTGCGCAAGCGGGCTTGCCGGCACGGCGAACAGCAGTACGGCCGACGCGCCCATCGGCGCGACCAGCAGTGGAATGAGGCCCGGCACGCCGGGCAACGTGCGCATCGTGATGCCGACGGTGGCGATGCCGGCGAGTGCGCCGACGCAAGAGCGCAGGCGTTCTCGCCAGCCGAGCGTCATCGGTGTCGGGGCGAAGCTGAGCAGCCATTGCCGCAGGGTGCGGCGCGAGGTGAGGGAGCCGGACGACATGGGACCAGAGAGAAAGGACGCGGGTATGCGGAGCGGAGAATTGTATCTCAATGTGATATAAATCGTCGCGTGCTTTCGGCGTGACGCGCGTGACGCGCGAGACGGGGGGCATTGCGCGGGCATGCGGCGGAGAAATGTTTCGTCGGATGAAATATTTCGTCGGTTTTTTCGCAAAATTATTCGCAAAAGCGTACAATTCCGACAGCTGATATTTCCAAACTCCTCAACACACGCAAGCGATGCACACCATCCCGCCTCTCCTTCGGCACGGTGATCGACTCCGCGTGGTGTTCAGCCGTGCTCCGCTTCCGATCTGACGCGAGTGTGGCCAACGATTCCCCATCTACTCTTCCCAAGCCTATCCAATGGACATGCTCGAAAACATGCGCCTGTTCGTGCGCGTCGTCGAAGCCGGCAGTTTCACTGCCGTTGCCAAGGAGATCGACGCGACCACAGCGCAGGTGTCGCGTGCCGTCTCGAATCTCGAGGCCCACGTTCAGACGCGTTTGCTGCATCGCACGACGCGCCACCTCGGCCTGACCGAAAGCGGCGAACGCTATTTCGAGCGCGCCAAGTCGATTCTGGCCGAGATCGACTACGCGAACGCCGAGGCGCGCAATGCGCTCCTGAGGCCTAGCGGCAAGATGCGCATCCACGCGATGACGGGCCTCGGGCAGAGCCACGTCGTGTCGGCGATCGTCCGGTATCAGGAGGACAACCCCGATGTTTCGGTCGATCTGATCCTGGCGCAACGGATGCCGAACCTGGTCGAGGAAGGTTATGACGTGTCGATCGTCACTGCGTCGCAACTGCCCGATTCCGGCTACGTCGCGCAGACGTGCGGCACGAGCTGCAGCGTGCTGGTGGCGTCGCGCGACTATCTGGCGCGGCATGGCACGCCGCTGACGCCGGACGACCTGCCGAAACATACCTGCCTGCGGCTCGATACGCCGGCATCGCCGGCCGGCGAATGGCGCCTCGAGCGCAACGACGGAGAAGAGACGGTGTACGAGCTGCCGCCCGGGCCGTTCCAGGTGAACGTACCGGACGCGCTGTGCGTGGCCGTGCGGGCCGGGCGGGGCATCGCCTGCGTCGCGCTGTACACGGTGCTCGACGACATCCGCGAGGGGCGCCTGATTCGCGTGCTGCCGGATTACCGGCTGCAGACGGTCAGCGTCTACGCGGTGTATGCGACGCGCCGTTACCTCGACGCGAAGATCCGCACGTTCCTCGAGCATCTGCGCACGACGCTCACGCCTGCGCTGGAAAACGATCTGCGCGAACTGGAGCGCCTGAGCGCCGCAACGACGCCGAACGGCCGCAAGCGCGCGTGACGGCTTGGACGCAGGGCACGCGGAAGATGCCGTGCCCTGCGCGTGCGGCGTGATGCATCACGCCGAACGCGGGGGCGTCCGAGCGCCCTGAACTTCCCCCCCTCAAGCGTCCTGCGATTCCCGGGCTTGCGCGCGCTGCGCCCGCCCTGGCGCCGGCGCGCGTGATGCCTGCCCATGAGCGCCTGACGCCGGCGCTTGCGTCAATGCGTGACCGACAGGAACAGATACGCCGCGAGCAGAGACAGGTGGACGACCCCTTGCAGCACCGTCGTGCGCCCGGCGCTGAGCGTCAGCGTGCTGACGAACAGCGTCAGCGCCAGCAGTACCGTCTCCATCCCGCCGATGCCGAGCGTGAGCGGCTGCCCGGTCCAGATGAACACGGCGGCGACCGTCGGAATGGTCAGCCCGATGCTCGCGAGGGCCGAGCCGAGTGCGAGATTCATGCTGGTCTGCAGGCGGTTCGCGCGCGCCGCGGTGACGGCCGCGAGCCCTTCCGGCAGCAGCACGAGCGCGGCGATCACGATGCCGACCGCAGCCTCGGGCGCGCCGAGCGCCATCACCGCGTGCTCGACGGCGGGCGACAGCAGCTTGGCGAGCAGCACGACGGCCACGAGACTGACGAAGAGGAAGATGACGCTCGTCAGCGCGGTGCGGCCGCTCGGCGGCACCGCATGCACGGATTCGTTGGCGCTGTGGTCGGCGAGGAAGTAATCGCGGTGGCGCACCGTCTGCACGAACACGAACACGCCATACAGCACCAGCGACGACACCCCGGCGAACGCGAGCTGCGAACGCGACAGCAGCGGGCCGGGCGCGGCGTTCAGGTAGTTCGGCATCACGAGCGACAGCACCGACAGCGATGCGAGCACCGCGAGCGCCTTGGTCGCGCCGCGTCCCTGGAAGTCCTGCTCGCCGTGCTTCCAGCCGCCGGCAAGCAGGCACAGGCCGACGATGCCGTTGCAGACCAGCATCACCGCGGCGAACACGGTGTCGCGCGCGAGGCCGGATTTCTCCGGGCCGGCGGACAGCATCACGGAGACGATCAGTGCGACCTCGATAACCGTGACGGCAATCGCGAGCACGAGCGTGCCGAATGGTTCGCCGACCCGGTGGGCGACGACTTCCGCGTGGTGTACCGCGGCGAACACCGCGCCGGCGAGCGCGGTGGCGAACAGCGCGACAATGAAGCCTTCGGCCGGCGCGACGCGTGACAGCGCCAGCACCAGCCAGGCGGCAAGCGGGGCCCAGAGCGTCCAGCGCGGGAGCGTATTGGAAGAGATCGGCATGGGGAGGGTTTCCTTATTCGAGTGACGGCGCACACGGCGTGCCGCCACGGGTTGGACGAAGCCCGGCCGGAAAACCTGCCGAACGAGGACGATGAAGCTGAAAGACCGCGGCACGGATGCGTGCCGTTACGGCTTGCCGGCGTGTGGCGACATGCTGCGCGGGCGGCCGGTGCCCGTCGCGGGGCGATCCGGTTCGATGTGACATGCTGCAGTAAACGGGGTGCGATCGCTACCGGGCGCAAAGGCTGGCGGCGATGGCCATGCCGGGGAGGGCGGCCGGCGAAGCGCGGAAAGCGCGGCGCGGCACGCCGTTTCCCCCGGCCATCCGGCGGTTCGGCGGATTTTATCAGGCGATTGCGCGCCGTCATCTCGAAATCGAATACTTACATCGACCTTTCGGTTTCGAAAAAGTGCCCGCTATTTTTCAATTTTTTGCTGTTACGCATTTCGTAAAGGACTTTTTTGGTGCAGATAGGGACTCGCCCTTAGATAAATTTACCGACCGGTCGGTTTATAATTCGCGCATCCTCACTTTCGGACGAGTCGGACGCGATGGCTGTTTCCTCTGCACAATCGGGTAAATCGGGCGCGCTGGCGCTTTCTGCGGTCATTGGCGTGATCGGCGCGGGCGCGATGGGCGCGGGTATCGCACAGGTCGCGGCGGCGGCAGGACACACGGTGCTGCTGTACGACCTGAGCGAGGCGGCCTGCGACAAGGCGCTCGCCGGCATCCGCGCGAACTTCGCGCGCCTCGCCGAAAAGGGCCGGCTCGAGCCGGCCCAGGCCGACGCGGCGGGCCAGCGCATCAGCGCGGTCAGCTCGCTCGCCGGGCTGTCGTCTGCGGCGCTGATCGTCGAAGCGGCCGCCGAGCGGCTCGACATCAAGCGCGAGATTTTCGCGACGCTCGAGCGCCACGTGGACGATGCGTGCCTGCTCGCGACCAACACGTCGTCGATCTCGATCACGTCGATCGCGGCCGGCCTGCGCGTGCCGCAGCGCGTCGCAGGGCTGCACTTCTTCAATCCCGCACCGCTGATGGCGCTCGTCGAGGTGGTCAGCGGGCTCGCGACCTCGCCCGAGGTCGCGCAGGTGCTGTACGACACGGCCGCCGCGTGGGGCAAGAAGCCCGTGATGGCGAAGTCGACGCCCGGGTTCATCGTCAATCGCGTCGCGCGGCCGTACTACGCGGAAGCGCTGCGCGTGCTGAACGAGCAGGGTGGCACGCCCGCGTCGATCGACGCGGTGATGCGCGAGGCCGGCGGTTTCCGGATGGGGCCGTTCGAGTTGATGGACCTGATCGGCCACGACGTCAACTTCGCGGTGACCGAATCGGTGTTCCGCGCATACTTCAACGATCCGCGCTTCACGCCGTCGCTGATCCAGCAGGAACTCGTCAATGCCGGCTTCCTCGGACGCAAGTCCGGGCGGGGTTTCTATTCGTATGCCGAGGGCGCCATGCCGCCGTCGCCGGATGTCGAGCCGCCCCGTGACGCGCCTGCCGCGGTCACGCTGTTCGCGCAGGACGGCCCGGCCGATGCGCTGCGCGCGCGGCTCGCCGAGCGCGTTGGGTGCGCGAAGCAGACGGGCGCCCACCCCGGGGACCTCATCGCGACCGCGGGCCGCGCGTCGATCGCGCTGACGGACGGCCGCACCGCGACCGAGCGTGCGGCGCAGACCGGCGTCGCCGATCTGGTGCTGGTCGATCTCGCGCGCGACTACGCGCAGGCGGGTCTCGTTGCGCTGACCCGCGCGCTGCAGTGCAGCGACGCGGCGTACGCGGATGCCGTCGGCCTGTTCCAGCAGGCGGGCTTTCGCGTCGTTGGCCTCGCCGACGTGCCGGGCATGATCGCGATGCGTACCGTCGCGATGCTCGCGAACGAAGCGGCGGACACGGTCAACCAGGGCGTGTGCACGCCCGCCGATCTCGATCTCGCGATGGAAAAGGGCGTGAACTATCCATGCGGCCCGCTCGCGTGGGCCGACGCGATCGGCATCGTCCGCGTGCATCGCGTGCTTATCCACCTCGCCGCGGCCTATGGCGAGGACCGCTACCGCGTGTCCCCACGTCTTTCCGCGTTGTGCGCGGCCGGCCGCTCGTTCCGCGCGTAGCCGCCTGCCTGCCCCGATCACGATAACGACATCACTCCATTGGAGGAGCCCCATGACTCACCCGACGCATCCCGCGGCCAACCTCGATCCGATCGAGACCGCCAGCCGTGACGAACTGCAGGCGTTGCAACTGCAGCGCCTCAAGTGGTCGCTGCGCCACGCGTACGACAACGTCCCGCACTACCGCCGTACGTTCGACGCGGCCGGCGTGCATCCCGACGATCTGAAGACGCTCGCCGATCTCGCGAAATTCCCGTTCTCGACCAAGAACGACCTGCGCGACAACTACCCGTTCGGCCTGTTCGCGGTTCCGCGCGACCAGGTCGTGCGCGTGCACGCGTCGAGCGGCACGACCGGCAAGCCGACCGTCGTCGGCTACACCGCGCGCGACATCGACACCTGGGCGAACGTCACGGCCCGATCGATCCGCGCGGCCGGCGGCCGGCCCGGCGACACGCTGCACAACGCGTTCGGCTACGGGCTCTTCACGGGCGGCCTCGGCATCCACTATGGCGCCGAACGGCTCGGCTGCATGGTCGTGCCGATGTCGGGCGGGCAGACCGAGAAGCAGGTGCAACTGATCCGCGATTTCGAGCCGAAGATCATCCTCGTCACGCCGTCGTACATGCTGAACCTGATCGACGAGATGGTGCGGCAGGGCATGGACCCGGCCCGGACCTCGCTCAAGATCGGCATCTTCGGCGCGGAGCCGTGGACGCAAGCGCTGCGCGAGGAAGTCGAGACGCGCGTCGGCATCGACGCGCTCGACATCTACGGGCTGTCCGAAGTGATGGGGCCGGGTGTCGCGTGCGAATGCGTCGAGACCAAGGACGGCCCGGTGATCTGGGAAGACCATTTCTATCCCGAGATCATCGACCCGGTCACCGGCGAAGTGCTGCCGGACGGCAGCGAGGGCGAGCTGGTGTTCACGTCGCTGAGCAAGGAAGCGATGCCGGTGGTTCGTTACCGCACGCGCGACCTGACGGCGCTGCTGCCGCCGACCGCGCGCTCGATGCGCCGCCTCGCGAAGATCACCGGCCGCTCGGACGACATGCTGATCATCCGCGGCGTGAACGTGTTCCCGAGCCAGATCGAAGAAATTGTCGTCGCATCGCCGAAGCTCTCCGGCCAGTTTCAGGTGACTGTCACGCGCGACGGCCACATGGACAGGCTCGACATCACCGTCGAACTGCGTTCCGAGGCGGAAGCCAGCGTGCCGGACGGCGAGCGCAACGCGATCGCGCGCGAACTGCAGCACCGGATCAAGACGATGGTCGGCGTGTCGGCTGGCGTCACGGTGCTGCCCGCCGGCGGCATTCCGGCGTCCGCGACGGGCAAGGCCAGGCGCGTAATCGACCGGCGTCCCGCCGCTTGACCCGGATCGCGCCCCGTTCATTGTCATTTTCAGGAAACCCGCATTGATGGATGCACTTCAAACCCTGGCCGTCGCAGTGGATGCGCGCGGCATCGCGACCGTCGCGCTGCGGCGCGGCGACGTGCTCAACGCGTTCGACGAGACGATGATCGCCGAACTGACCGACGTGTTTACGGCCCTTGGCACCCGCGACGACGTGCGGGCGATCGTGCTGCGCTCGGATGGCCGCGCCTTTTGCGCGGGCGCCGATCTGCAATGGATGCAGCGCGCGAGCGCGAACGACGCGGCAGCCAACCTGCGCGATGCCGAGCGTTTTGCGGCAATGATGCGCTCGCTTCGCCAGTGTCCGAAGCCGACTGTCGCGCGCGTGCAGGGCCACGCGTTCGGCGGCGGCGTCGGCCTGTGTGCCGCGTGTGACATCGTGATCGCGAGCGATCATGCGCGCTTTGCGGTCAGCGAGGCGCGCTTCGGGATCCTGCCCGCAGTGATCGGGCCCTATCTCGTCGAGGCGGTCGGGCAGCGCCAGGCGCGCCGGCTCGCGTTGACCGCGACGCAGTTGAGCGCGCGCGAGGCGGTCGAGATCGGCCTGATTCACCAGGCGGTGCCGCTCGACGCGCTTGACGAGGCGCTCGAGAAGACGCTCGCCGAGTTGAGCCGTAACGGCCCGACTGCGCTGATGGAGATCAAGCGCTTCTTCGACGCGATCGGCGAGTATCCGCCGTCCGATGCACGTGCGGCATTCACCGCGCAGACGATCTCGCGCGTGCGTGCGACCGATGAAGCGAAGGAGGGTTTCTCGGCGTTCTTCGCGAAGCGGCCGCCGGCGTGGGAGCGCGGTTGAGTGCATGACGCGGGGCGCGGCGGCGTGCCGCTGCCGAGTCGGGCGGCACGCATGCGCGTGTCGCGCCCCGCTGCGCGCGCGAATGCGTCTGACACTTTTTTGCGACGCAAGCGGTGGCGGTTGCTCTAAAATGCGTCGACCCGGCGCCCAGCCGCCTCCGCCTCCGACCGTTTTCATTCCCGATGATCGTTGATCGCCTTGTCTCCGAGATCCTGTTCGGCTTTACTGGCCTGATGGGGATCATCAACCCGTTTGGCATCGCCTTCCTGTTTCTCGAACGCACCGAATCGCTGACCGAGCACGAGCGTGGCATCCTGGCGAAAAAGGTGGCCTTCAATGCGTTCATCGTGTTGCTCGTCGCATTCTTCGTCGGCACGCCGGTGCTGCATTTCTTCGGGATTTCGATGGAGGCGCTGCGGATCGGCGGCGGCCTGGCGGTCGCGGTGGCGGGCTGGCAGATGCTCAACCCGCCGGATGTGCCGAGCGGCGGCGATACGCCGGTGAAGCCGATCGAAGCGTCCACCGTGATGACGCGGGCGTTCTTTCCGCTGACGGTGCCGCTGACGACCGGCCCCGGCTCGATCGCAACCGCGATCGCACTCAACGCGAACCGTACGCACAAGCTGTCGGAGTTCGTGATGTCGAGCATCGTGTCGGTCGCGGTGTCGACGCTCGTCGCGATCGTGATCTGGCAGACGTATGCCCGGGCGGCATTCCTGGCCCGCTATCTCGGCAGCGAGGGCACCAAGGTTGCGATGCGTGTGTCCGCGTTCCTGCTGCTGTGCGTGGGCGTGCAGATCATGCTGACCGGTTTGTCGGAGTTCCTGCGGCCGATCGCCGATCAGATCAAGTAAGCCGGCGCGCTGCCGCGCGCCGGCAAGCGCGGGCCGGATCGAAATGGACGAGATTCGGGCTATCGGCTGCCGTGCGCAGGCAGGGCATCGAAACCGCGTCTTTGTCTACAGGCGCGGCCACTACCGGGGCCGGCGGGGCGCACTCTCGTAGCCGATTGCGGCCGGGATCAGGTCGGCCGGCCACGGGCGGCACCCGGTGAGCGCGGGGGATTTCCCGTGCCGCCGCCGTTATTGCCCGGCGGCTTCGCTGTAGCTGTCGCCCGGAGGAATGTCGACGTTATTGCGAGCGCGCATGTGCCGCCGGTACCAGAACGTCCAGAACAGCAAGCTGCCGTAGATGGCATAACTGACGATCGGCGACACGATCAGCACGCGTTCGACGGGCCAGTTCCACACCATCCAGAAGCGCAGCAGCATTTCCAACGTCAGGCCCACCCCCCAGGCGAGCGTCATCCGCCGAAGCGAGTGGCGAAGGCTGGGACTCTGCGCCCAGATTGCCTCGAAACGTTCCGCGCCGCCCGCCTGCTCGCGCGCGACGGTTGCCCGCGCCAGATAGAAGATGAGCGGGCGGGCGCGCGCAAGCGACAGCAGGAAAGTCATGCCGATCGCGCCGGACGCCAGCGATTCGCGAAGCAGGAGCGTGCGCGGGCTGCCGCCGAGCGCCATCGCGACGATCGACAGCGCGATACCGAGCAGAACGATGACGCTCAATGCGTCGACGCGGCGAGACCTCGCAAATTCGGCGGCGGACCACACGATCGGCGGGATCGCGGACGCGTAGAGTGCGCCGGTCTCGCCGAAATGGGGATGCGCCCAGCGATAGGCGATCCACGGCAGGAGCAGGTTGACGACAAGTTCGATGAGGATGCCGGCTCTCGGTTTCACGGAAGGATATCCAGGCGTGGTTCGGGGGAGGCAGCTGAGTGATGCGAGGATGAGTATATATAGAAGATCGTCCGGGGTGGCGCTCGACGGCCGGAGGGGAACGCGACGGCGCGGGCACGGGGGGGGGCTTGGGCTTGTCATTTTGTGGCCGGGTTGGTGCCGGGATGTGCGTGTGCAGTAAACCCGACGAGGCTGCCGCGACGGTAAGCGCCATGAGCTGCTTTGGGGATGGCGTCGACGCAAGGGTGGGCCATTTGTCGTCGGAGCCTGCGCCGTTGAGTGTTTGGCGTGCTGGATGCATCGCGTGACTGGGTTGCACGTCGTGGCGTGCCGCCAATGTCGAGCGCCATTTGAAACGCGCGCCCGCAGGGCAGAAATTTCGCGGTACGGTGTTGCCGGTTGCGTGTGCAGGGTCCACACTGTTTATAGTGCATTGATGCTTCTCGTCTGCGTGCAGTTCTTCACGCGCGTGATGTGCTGGCCGATGTTCGCGACCGAAGATCAGAGGAAAGGGATGGCGGCGTTCGTCGAGAAACGCAAGCCGGTGTTCAAGCACCGCTGATCGGGTGCAAAAAACGCTTGCACGATGCGCGCAAGCTGACTAGAATCACGCCTCTTTCGC
>NZ_JGVW01000020.1 GCF_000687455.2 Burkholderia sp. lig30 | reverse complement strand
CCCGACGACGATCTTCACTCGATCCCCGGGTAGGAAGATCGCCCAAACTCCAGCGGTCTGCCCCGTGACATACGGCTCGATCTGAACGTTTTCGGCTTTGTACCAAGATCCAGGGGCCTTCGCGCCAAGTCGCTTCACGTCCTTAAATGCCAGCCACCGCACCGTTACCCTCAAGTCCGGCCGCCATTCCCGCGGGTAGCGCGTGCAACATTTCCCGCCTCCCTGACCAGGACTGCCATCTTCATCCATCGACCTCATGTTTCCGCCCCCCCCGCCGATGCGCGACCCTTTCGGCCCGGAAATCGAAAACGTATGGATGTACCACGGCGTGTAATTGAACGAGTTCGAATCGCCGCTGCTCAGTTCGACCCGCCGAGGCAGCTCAACCGTTGTGGACGCATTCGTCTGCAAACCGGTGCATCCGGCGAGAAGCACCACCCAGGCAGCCATCACGCCAGCCCATCGTTTCACGTTCATTCGCCACCTTTGTCGTTGTGGTTCGTGCCGTCAAAAAACAGCGAGACGTGGAGGGTCTGCTGGAACGTCAGTTTCGGATCGGCCACGCTGCACTAGCCCGTCGCCCACGCGTCGTTCGCTTCCTGGTTCTGCAGGCGTCCGCCTT
>NZ_JGVW01000019.1 GCF_000687455.2 Burkholderia sp. lig30 | reverse complement strand
GAAGTCGGCCACGCGACCGCCTTCGCCGCGCTGGCGGTCGCGTGGCCGACTTCGCGTGCGGCATGCCCGGTTTTCTGCGCGGCTTCCTTCGTGTCCTGCTTGATGTCGTGCCCGACTTCGGCCAGATCGGCCCGCGCGGCGGGGGCGGCCATCGCGAGCACGAGCGCCGCGAGCAAGAAGAACCGGTGACTTTTCACGACCTTGATTGCTTTCATGCATTCATCCTGGTGATAGGCGTTCATGTGTCCGCTTCGCCGGCGGCATGCGCGTGACGCGCGGTATCCAGCATCACGGTCGCGCGGCCGGTCAGCAGCACGCGCGCGTCGCAGCGGAGCGAGAACGCGTACAGGACGGTGTTCCCGTCGCCGCCGATGCGGTTCGCCTCGACCGTCAACGGCGAGCCGATCGTATCGAGCCGTCCGACTCGCGCGTCGACGCCCCGCACGCTTGCCAGAAACCCCGCGCGCGGACGCTCGTGTTCCGCCGCCAGCACCGCGCCGTGCACGGCCATCGCCTGTGCCGCGTATTCGATCCCGCATACCGCCGCGAGGCGTCCGTGCGCGCGCAGCGGGTTGTGCGGATCGCGATGGCTCGTCGCCGTGCAGCAGATCCGCGTGTCGTCCCATGCAATGACTTCGTCGAGCAGGCACATCGATCCGCTGTGCGGGATGTGCGCGGCGATCCACGCGCGGTCGAGCGGCGGCGCCGGGGGCGTGCCGGCCGTCATCGCGCGGTCTCCGCCGCAAAGGGCGGCATGGCGATGTCGACCTGGACGCGCATGTCGGGCAGGTAGTCGAGCACCACGCTCGCCGGACGTCGTGCCGCAAGCGCCGCGAGCAGCGGCAGCGCGCGCGCGGCGGGATTGCCGACGCGCAATTGCTCGAGCGCCGGCGATGCGAGGACGGTCGCGGGCGCATCGGTGAGCCGCACCGCGATGCGCGCGAGCGCGCCGGCACGCGGCTGCGGCGCCAGCACGAGCGCGACGCCGAATGCGTCGATGATCGGCCGCGCCGCGCGAATCGGCTCCGGATAGCCGGTGTCGTAGGCGATCAGCAGCGTGGGCGCGCCGTCGACCACGACCTGGCCGACGCTTTCGAGCAGCCCGGCGGCAAAGCTGCCGTCGTACGCGCACAGCACATTCGACGGCGCCGTCGCGCGCGTGGCGATGCTCCAGTAGCCTGCCGGCGCGTTGTGCACCGAATTGTGGAAGCGGGTCGGCGACAGCAGGCGCTCGTCGCTCGCCAGCGTTTCGCAGATCGCATGGCAATTCTGGCCGTCGCCGCCCGACGAGCTGAACACGGTGGCGAGCGTCGCGGCGTCGCGTCCGCTCGCCGCCGCCGCTTCGTGGCCGACCGCCAGTGCAACCTTGACGAACGGCCCGGTGCGGCGCCGTTCCGCGGCCGGCAGGCCGGCCGGCGGCGGCAGGCGTGTGGGCTCGGGCAGGTACGGCGCGTCGCCGGCGAGCATGCGCGCGGCCTGTGGCCAGTCGGCCAGGCCCGGGCCGAGCAGCCCGACGCTTTCGATGAATGCACTCAGTGTCATGGGCGGCGCTCAGCGGTGGGCGCGATCGGCGCGGCCGAGGATCACGCTGCAGTTCGTGCCGCCGAAGCCGAACGAATTGCTGAGCACCGTGCGCACGCGCGCATCGCGGCTCGTCAGCACGTAGTCGAGCGCAAGCGCCGGATCGGGGTGCGTCGTGTTGATGCCGGCCGGCAGGAGCTGGTGGCGCAGCGCGAGCGCTGCCATCACGGTCTCCAGCGCGCCGGCCGCGCCGAGCGTATGGCCCGTCGCGCCCTTGGTCGAGCTGCATGGCGTGCGCGCGAACAACGCGTTGACGGCGAGGCTCTCCGCGGCGTCGTTGCTCGGCGTCGCGGTGCCGTGCAGGTTGATGTAGTCGATCTCGCCCGGCGCGACGCCGCTCGACGCGAGCGCCTGCTCCATCGCGAGGCGCGCGCCGAGTCCTTCCGGATGCGGCGACGACATGTGATGCGCGTCGCTCGATTCGCCGATGCCGAGCAGCAGGATCGCATCGTCGGCGAGCGGCGCGTCGGGCTCCGGCACGCGTTCGAGCAGCACGAAGGCCGCCGCTTCGCCGATCGAGATGCCGTCGCGCGCGACGTCGAACGGCTTGCACGGCTGCCGCGACAGCAGCTCGAGCGAATTGAAACCGTAGAGCGTGGTGAGGCACAGCGAATCGACGCCGCCGACGACCGCCGCGTCGATCAGGCCGGCTTCGAGCATGCGGCGCGCGGAGCCGAACGCCTTCGCGCCGGACGAGCATGCGGACGAGACCGCCATCGCCGGGCCGCGCAGCGCGAAATAGGCGCGCACGAACGCGGCCGGCGAATAGGTGTTGTGGGTCTGCGCGTACCGGAAGCTGGCGGGCAGCGCGCCGCTTTGCGGATCGCGCCGGCGGTAGGCCAGTTCGGTTTCGAGGATGCCGGAGGTGCTGGTGCCGACGAACACGCCGATGCGGTCGGCGCCGTAACGCGCGACCGCCGCTTCGACACGGCCGGCAAAGCCGTCTTGCTGAAGACCGAGCTGCGCGAGCCGGTTGTTGCGGCATTCGAACTCGCTCAGGTCGGCACGCACCGGATGGTCGTCGACGCCATCCACGGCGCCGATCCAGGTGTTCAGGTCCGCGCCCTCGAAGTCGCACGGCGCCAGGCCGCCGCGTTGTCCGCGCAGCGCGGCGAGCGTGGCGTCGAGCCCGCGTCCGGCGCAGCTCGTGGCGGTGAAATGCGAGAGCAGGAGAGGTTTCACTAGGGTCAAATCCGGTTGCCGATGCGTGGGCGGTCGTCTGACGGGGCGCGCATCGATCCTTTAAAAGTGTATCAAATGGCGGTTCGCGCATCGGCTGCGCGAGACGCGTGCGGCGCGATCGCCGCGCGCAGTGTCGTGCAGCGCAGCCCCGCGTCGGCGGCGGTGCGCAGGACGGCCGACAGCACGTCGAGCACGACCGGCTCGCCGCGCGTGTCGCGTGCGGCGTTGCCGTCATGGACCAGCAGGATGTCGCGCGGTGCGAGGCCGCGCAGCAGGCGCTGCGCGACCGTGGCGGCGTCGCGCGTGCGCGTGTCGTAGCCGCGCCGGGTCCAGCTCGCCAGCTGCAGGCCGAGTCCGCACAGCACCGGTTCGAGGAACGGATTGCGTAATCCCGCCGGCGCGCGGAAGAACAGCGGGTGCGTGCCGCTGATCTCGGTCAGCGTTCGCTGTGCGGCCTCGATTTCGCGCCGCAACGCGCCCGGCCCCGACAGCGAGAAGTTGTGGCGGTGCCGCATGCTGTGATTTTCGACTGCGTGCCCGCGCGCGACGATGGCCTCGATCCACTGCGGATGCCGGCGCGCGAGCGTGCCGATGCAGAAGAACGTTGCGCGCGCGTCGTAGCGATCGAGCAGGTCGAGCACGCGCGGCGTGACATCGGGGTCCGGGCCGTCGTCGATCGTGAGCGCGATCTGACGGCCCGCGCTGTCCGGCAGCCGCGTCCAGTTCGGGCCGAGCAGCGCGCTGCGCGGCCATAGCCCCGCCGTGGCCAGGGCGACATGCGCCGCGATTACGCCGCCCGCGGCCCACGGCCACGACGCCGGCTGAGCGGCGACGGCCGTGGCCGCCCCGACGTGCATGGCGGCCGCGCCGACGACCAGCGGCGGCGGCGTCCAGCGCCGTGCCGCACCCGGCGCGGCAGGCGACGTCGGCGGCGAAACAGGCAACAGCGGGTTCATGCGGAGACTCCATGACGGTTGTCGACGTGCGTGGCTGCGGCACGCGCCGTCGGCGGCGCGAGAATCGCGGCGAACGCGAGCGCCAGGATCGCGCCGGGGCCGACCGTCAGCCCGAACGTCTCGAGGAGCGGCACGCGCGACAGCGCGAGCAGACCGAAGCCGGCCACGGTCGCGAGATTGGCGATCAACAGCGACACGAGCGTGTGCGGCGAGATGCGCCCGGCCTCGGCCGCCGCGACCGCGCGGTGGCAGAAGAACAGCGCATAGTTCGATCCCACGGCGACGATCAGCAGCATGCCGATCAGATGCAGGATCGTCAGCGGCACGCCGGCGAGCGCGAAGCCGGCCGCGACCACCAGCACGGCCGCGACGAGCGGCGCGAGCACGCGCGCGACGCGCCGCGGCGAGCGCAGCGCGATCAGCAGCAGCGCCGCGATCGCGACGAACCCCGCGGCGGACAGGCGAATGTCCTCCTGCACGTAGTTCACGTACAGGCGGTCAGCCTCCGCCTTCATGTCGACGAAGAGCGCATCGGGCACGCCCGCGCGCGCGACGGCGGCACGCACGGGCGCGGCGTCGAGGCTTGGCCCGCTGGCGGCGCGCGCGTCCGGCGCGTGTTGCGCGGCAGCCGGCGCGCGCAGCGGCAGCATCGCGGTCCAGCGGCCTGCGCGTTCGGTCAGCAATGCATCGACTGCGAGCGCCATCGACGTGCCCCGCAGGTCCGCGCGCGTGAGCAGCGGCTGGCGGCGCGCGGCGTCCACATCGGCGATGAACGGCGCAAACCGTTCCGGCTTCACGCTGATCGGCTGATTCGCGACCGCCACGCGCATGCGCGCGGCGAGCACGCCGGCGGGCGGCAGGCTCGCGATGCGCGCGCGCTGCGCGGCGTCGCTCGGCAGGTAGCGCGCGGGGCTTTCATAGCCGGCGAGCACGCCGCGGTCCACGAGCGGCTGCAATTGCACGGCCATTTTTTCCGCGCCTTCGAGCGCCGCTTGCGCGGTCGCGGCGGAGATGACCACCAGATAACGCACGTCCGGCGCGCCGACGTCGGCCCGCAAGCGAGCATCGAGCGCCTGGCTTTGCGCCGGCACGGGGCTCAGCGCGGCAAGCTCGCGGCTCCACAGTCGGTCGCGGTGCAGCGCCAGCGCCGCGCACGCGGCGAGCACCAGCACCGCCAGCGGCCCGCGCAGGCGAGGGGCGGCCTGCGCCGCGCGCGCGAGCGCCGCGCCGAGCCGTGACACGTCGCGGACCGCCGCGCTGCTGCCGCCGCGCAAGTGAGGCAACACGAAACGCGTGACCAGCGCGGCGGTCGTCAGGCCCGCGATCGAATACAGCCCGAGCTGCACGAGGCCGGGAAAGCCCGAGAAGAGCATCGACGCGAAGCCGCATGCGGAAGTCAGCACGCCGAGCCGGATGGTCGGCCAGTAGCCGGCGATCCACGCGCGCATCGCGTCCGCCGCGCGATCCGCCGGCGCGCCGCCGGGGCGCGGCGGCGGGCAGGCACCCGCCTGCGCGGACTGCACGAACAGATAGATCGAGTAATCGACCGCTTCGCCGATGAGCGTCGTGCCGAAACCGAGCGTCAGCCCGTGAACCGTGCCGAACGCGACGCTGACCGCCGCGAGCCCGGCGGCGACGCCGGACAGCACCGGCAGCAGGCCGAGTGCGAGCGTGGCCGGCGAACGATACACAGTCAGCAGCAGCGCGACGATCAGCACGACGCTCAGCGTCGACAGACGCTCGACGTCGTGCTTGATCGCGTCGCGCGCGTCGACGGAGAACACGCCGGGGCCGGTCATCGACAGCCGGCACGACGCGGCGTTCGGCACCGCCCGCACGCTGGCGTCGAACGCGCGCCGCACGGCGGCGATCGCGCGCGCCTGCGCGTCGGTGTCGGAGCCGGCGCGGGTCGTCTGCACGACGAGCACGGCGCGCCGGCCGTCGCGCGACGCCCACACGCCGTCGCGCGTCGCCGGCTGCGCGGCGCTGTCGAGCTGGCCGACGAGCGCCGCGACTTCACCGGTGGGGTCGCGCGGCAGCAACGTCTTCGTGACGAGGCCCGCCGACGAACTCAGCAGGTCGAGGCTGTCGCCGAGCGCCTGATGGAGCCCTTCGACCGAAAAGCGCTGCGGCGTCACGGCCGGGCTCAGCACGTAGCGATGATCGAAGATGAACTGCTGGTCGCGCGCGTCGGCGAGCGCCTCGCCGTTGCCGACCGCGGCGAATTGCGCGTCGCCGCGCAGCGTCGCCGCGAGCTGTCGCGACACGGCGGCTCGCGTCGGCGCGTCGCCGCCGTCGATCGCGACGAGGATCAGCCGCGACACGAGGCCGTCGCGCAACTGCTCGACCAGCACCCGCTGCCCGGCGCTCGGCGAGCGCGGCAGGAACGCGGACAGATCCGCGGTGAAGCTCGCGCGGCCGATGGCAGCCGCGCACGCGAGCAGGAACAGCAGCCACACGAGCACGGCGGGCCGCGTCAGCCGCGTGCGAATGCCGTGCGCCGTGACGGGCGGCCGGTTGCGCGCGTCCATCAGTTCGCCGGGAGCGGTTGCAGCCGCATCAGCGAATGGTCGCCGTCGGCCTGCCGGATCGCGACGCTGCGCAGCATGTCGCGCGTGCCGTCGAGCGTGATCGTGCTGACCACCTTCGACATGCGCGCGTCGAGCGGCGTGAGCGTCAGCGTCCAGTTGTCGCCGCGGCCGGCGAGCGCCACCTTGTACACCTGTTCGAGCGTGTAGCGGTTGCCGGCGAGCGTCGCGCGGATGCTGTCGATGAACGCGCCCAATTCCGGGTAGTTGGCGAGCGCGAGCGTGACCTTTCGGTTGTTGCGCTCGACGGTGAGCATGTCGCCGTCGACCACCAGATGCTCCGGCTTCGGGCTCAACGTATGCTTTTCGAGATGGTCGGGCGCGACGAACACCAGCTCGCCCGACGATTCGACCGGCTGCGCGGCGATCGACAGGTACTTCGTTTCGACGAATGTCGCGCGTCCGGACTTGTTTTGCGCGAGCGTGGCCATCAACCGGTCGAGATTCCAGCCGGATGATGCCGCACCGGCCGCACCGGCCGCACCGGCCGCACCGGCCGCATCGGCGGCATGCGCGGTGGCCGCGAGCGCGAGCGTGGCGGCCGTCGCGACGGCGAATGCG
>NZ_JGVW01000018.1 GCF_000687455.2 Burkholderia sp. lig30 | reverse complement strand
CTCCCCCGCTCCCTCCCCCGCTCCCTCCGGCGCCCTCGGCTGCTTGAGCGACGGCCAGAGCCGATTGCCGCTCGTCCCGAAGTTCGACACGGCGGCAGCTTGCGGATAGCTGCTGCCGATCGAGCCGATCGCGTTGCCCTCGTAAACAAGTTGCGATCGCATTCCGGGTAATCGCGCCGCCGCTGGCCGGGTTGACGATCCCGGCATAGTATTTGTCTGATTGAAAACGCGACGAATCCGGCAGCGCAAACGTACACAAGGAAAAATTTTGCGTCCTTATCCGAAAAATGGTCGATGGTTTTTCCCAATACGGGGTTCTGGCGATTGATTTTGTTTGAAACGGGAAAAATGGCGAGTTGCACGGCACTGGTTTTACTCAGAGAATCGCAATTTGCTTTCCCTTACGGACAAGCGCCCGTTGATGCCGGGGTGCAGCAGGGATCGTGCGCCGAACGGCGAGCGTGGTGCCATGTCGTCGTATCGGTGTGCCATGCCTGCCTGCGGACGCTCCTGGTTTGCGCTGCCCCTGTAAAAGGCCACAAGCCGTCGTTCTCGCGAAAGAGACCATCCCTTTTATCGCTTCGTCACCCATGTCCCTGCCCATTGTGATCGCCGACGATTCGCTGCTTGCTCGCAAGTTGATGACAAAGGCGCTACCGGCGGACTGGGATGTCGAAATCGCGTACGCGACGAACGGCCGCGAGGCACTTGCGCTTTATCGTGACGGCAAGGCTTCCGTGATGTTCCTTGACCTGACGATGCCGGACATGAACGGCTATCAGGTACTCGAGACATTGCGCCACGAAGATCTGAACACGTTCGTGATCGTGGTATCTGCCGACATCCAGCCGATCGCGCGCGAGCGCGTGCGGGAGCTGGGTGCGATTGCGTTCGTCGCGAAGCCCGTGAGCCCGGAGGCGTTGCTGCCCATTCTCAAGGAGTATGGGTTGTATGCCTGAATCGGTATTCACGGACACGCAACGCGATGCGTTGCAGGAAATCGCCAATCTCGCGATGGGTCGCGCCGGCGCGCGACTCGCGCTGCTGCTCGGCAGATTCATCGAATTGTCGGTGCCGCGCCTGCGCGTCGTGCGCGCGACCGACGCGAGCGGCGCGCTGAGCGAGATGACCGGCATCCGCGAAAACGTCACGGCCGTGCGCCAGGGGTTTCGCGCCGACATCAAGGGCGAGGCGCTGATGCTGTGCCGCAGTGCGGGCCTGGGCCAGATCGCGGCGCTCGTCGACGGTGCGTTCGACGACGACGAACACCCGCGCGGCGAGCGCGACGGAGGTGACGACACGGCGCAGGCCGAGCGAGTGTTCGACGTCGCCAATGTGCTGATCGGCGCGTGCGTCGCGTCGATCCTCGGCGAACTGGGCCGCACGCCGGTGTTCTTTCCGCCGGGTCTTCTTGGCGCGAACGTGTCGTTCGACGACGTGTTCCAGCCGGCCGCGATCGCGTGGAGCGTCGCGCTGCTGCTCGAAGTGAATTTCACGCTGGAGAACGACGATTTTCGCGCGCACTTCGTGATGTTGATGGCGGAGGACTCGATCCGCCTGATGAGCGACGCGCTCGACACGCTGCTGTCCGAGCTATGACGGCCCCCTCCTCCCCGCTGAGCGACCTCGTCATCGAGCGGGTCGGATTCGGCATTTTCGTGCTCGACCGTGAGATGAACGTGCTGATGTGGAACCGCTTCATGCAGGACCACAGCGGCATCCCGGCCGACGACGTGCTCGGCCGCAACCTGTTCGACCGTTTTCCGGAGCTGCCGCGCGCGTGGCTCACGCGCAAGGTCGAGAGCGTATTCCAGCTCGGCAGTTTCGCGTTCAGCTCGTGGGAGCAGCGCCCCTACCTGTTCCGTTTCGAGCACGACCGCCCGATCACCGGCGGCATCGATTTCATGCAGCAGGACTGCACGTTCATGCCGCTCACGCGCGGGAGCGACGTCGAGGCGGTATGCGTGACGATCTCGGACGTCACGCACGTGAGCGTGATGCAGCGAGAGCGCGAGGAGGCCGTCGTGAAGTTGCGCGAGCACGCGAACCTCGACGGACTCACCGGCATCGCGAACCGGCGGTTTTTCGAGGCGCGCCTGCGTGACGAATTCTCGCGCTGGCAGCGTTATGGCGGCAGCCTGTCGGTGCTGCTGTTCGATCTCGATCACTTCAAGACGATCAACGACCGTTTCGGCCATCTGGTCGGCGACACCGTGCTGCGCGTGATGGCGGGCCGCGTCGCCGACATCGTGCGGTCGCAGGACATCTTCGGCCGTTTCGGCGGCGAGGAGTTCGCGCTGCTGCTGCCCTGCACCGCGCTCGAAGAGGCGATGCTGGTGGCCGAGAAGGTACGCCAGGCGATCGGCGGCACGCCGGTCGAGGTCGACGGCCTGAGCGTGCCGGTGACGGCGAGCGTCGGATGCGCGGCCGCGCATCCGGCCGCGGCGACCTGCGAGGTCGTGATCAACGAGGCCGATGCCGCGCTCTATCGCGCGAAACGCAGCGGCCGCAACTGCTCGGTCGCCTACGAGGCCTGAGCCCGGCACGTGTCGGGCCGCGAACGCGCGCGGCCCGGGGCGCCGTCAGCCTTTCGCGATGTCCGCCAGCACGCCGGCCAGCACCGCCGGCTGCGAGATGAATGGCGAATGGCTGCTGTCGAGCTGATGCACGCGCGTCGGGTTGTCCGGCACGAACGCGTCCGCTTCGTCGATGAAGCGCTGCTGCAGCGCCGGCAGGATCACGCGGTCCTGCAGGCACTTGATGTAATGGCGCGGGATCGCGCCCCACCGCCCTGCCGTCGTCGGGATGGCCGTCGCAAACGGCGCGGCGGGCACGTCGCAGCTCATCAGGTTCGCAACCGCCTCGTATTCCGCCTGCGGGACATCGTCATACAGCGCGCGCTTGGCCGTCGCGCGGTAGGCCGCGTCGTCGCTGCGCGGATCGACGCGCAGCGCGCCGGCCGCGCGCGGGCTCGCGAGCATCAGCGGGCCGAGCATCTCCCCCTGGTTTTCCGGCGCGCGCACGTAGTCGAGGCCGGGCACGCCCGACGCGGGCATGAACGCGGCCAGATAGACCAGCCCGGCGATCTTCTCCGGCATCCGCTCGGCGGCCGCCGTGATCGCGATGCCGCCCATGCTGTGCCCGACCAGGATGACCTTGCCGTGGCCGAGCGCATACGCGTCGTCGACGGCCTGCATCACCTGCGACGCGTAGTCGTCGAGGGTCGTGTTCGCGACCGGCGACGGCTCGGCGGCGAAGGCGGCCGCATCGAGCGGACGCTTGAGATAGGACGCGGGAAAGCGTGCGTTCAGGCCGTGCGCCGGCAGGTCGCGCGCGATCGCCAGATGGCCGCGCGCGGCGAGCGCGGTCGCGACGTGCGCGTAGCACCACGCGCCGTGCCAGGCGCCGTGCACGAGCACGAAAACCCGGCGGGACGGGGCGGGATGGGCGCCGGCTGATGCTGCGGCAGATTGCGAAGATGCGGGCGGTGCGACAGTCACGTTCGTCTCCATGATGCGTTGTGGTGCGTTGTGATCGGTGCGTCGGACAAATCGTCATCTTAGTGATGAATGGGCGTTGCCCCAAGCGCCGGCGCGGTATGTCTTGCACAGGCCACAATTCGTCCTAATCTGATTTCAAAGCCATGGCGCTCGGGTTATTTTGGCGTTTTATTGATGGTCATACCCCATGAACGTCGACTACCTCTTCTATCGGCGGCCGGATAAGCCCGGCCCCTATTCCCTCGACGATCTGGGCGAGGTTCCGCCGGAGATCGGCTCGAGCGACGTGGTGCGCGCGGGCATCGCGCGCGTGTTCGCGGAGGTCGACTGGCGGGAGTCCGACGATGTGCCCGGCGCCTGGTTCGGCACGGGCGGCGCGGTGTTCCAGTTCACCGCCGAGGCGGACGGCCGCGTGACCAGTTTCATGGGCTCGCGGCTGGAGCGGCGCGCGATGCTGCAGCTCGCGCACGAGATGGGGCTCATTGCGCTCGACCTGCAGCGCGACATCGTCTACGGTTGACGGCGCGCCGGCCCGCCTCGCGCCGCCATCGCCCTTCAAAGATTGTTATACTTGCGGCCAATTCCGGCGACCCGCCGGTAAATTGTGCCTGTCTGCGTTCATCGCTCGCACATCTCGCACATCTCGTACGCATTTACCATCCCCAGCCGGGCATGGCTTCTTCAATCGCCCCGTGTGGGCGTCCCCGTGGAGCTCGTCTTGGCCGTTTCCAATCTCGTCGTGGACGATCACGAAACCGACGCCGCTGCCGTGACATCGGGCAGTTCGTTTTATCTCGCGATGCGCATCCTGCCGGCCGCGCAACGCGATGCAATGTACCAGGTGTACGCGTTCTGCCGCGCGGTCGACGACATCGCCGACAGCGACCTGCCGCGCGCCGAACGCGCAGCCGGCCTCGACCGCTGGCGCGCGGACATCGACGCCTGCTTTGCCGGGCAGCCGCCGAAGCATCTTGCCGCGCTCACGCGGGAGATCCGCACATTCGATCTGCAGCGCGACGATTTCCACGCGATGATCGACGGCATGGCGATGGATGCCGCGGAAGACATCTGCGCGCCTGACGAGCCGACGCTCGATCTGTACTGCGATCGCGTCGCCAGCTCGGCCGGGCGTTTGTCGGTGAGGATTTTCGGGATGCCCGAGGCCGCGGGACGCACGCTGTCGCACCATCTCGGCCGCGCATTGCAGTTGACCAACATCCTGCGCGACATCGACGACGACGCGGCGATCAACCGCTGCTACCTGCCGCGCGAGCTGCTGCTGCGCGAAGGCATCGAGATTTCCGATCCACTGACGATCGCGCGCCATCCGGCGCTGCCGCGCGTGTGCGCGACGCTCGCCGAGCGCGCGTTCGGCCATTTCGAGCAAGCCGACGCGGTGATGAATGCGTCGCCGCGCGCGCAGGTGAAGGCACCGCGCATCATGTCGGGCGCATACCGCTGCATTCTCGAGGCGGCGATCGCACGTGGCTTCGATGCGCCGCGCGCGCCGGTCCGCAAGCCGAAAGCACGGCTGATGATGATCGTGGCGCGATACGCGCTGTTCTGACCCGATGGCGGGGACGGTCCACGTGATCGAAATGAAACGTCCGGCGGCGCGTACGCGCCGGACCAATCTTGTGCTTGCGGGCGATTGGACGGCCACCGGCCTGCCCGCGATGATCGAGGGCGCGACCCGTTCCGGCCAGACGGCTGCCGACGTGCTCCAAACACAATAAGAGAGATGGACCGATGAACGACCTCACCGATATGGCAACCCTGTCCGCGGACACGGTGCCGGCCGAACTCGAAGCCGCGGTCACGCGTGCGACCGACGCGCTGCTGGCCGCGCAGAAACCCGACGGCCACTGGGTCTACGAACTCGAGGCGGATTCGACGATTCCCGCCGAGTACATCCTGCTCGTGCACTACCTCGGCGAAACGCCGAATCTCGAGCTCGAACAGAAGATCGGCCGCTACCTGCGGCGCATCCAGCAGCAGGACGGCGGCTGGCCGCTGTTCACCGACGGTGCGCCGAACATCAGC
>NZ_JGVW01000017.1 GCF_000687455.2 Burkholderia sp. lig30 | reverse complement strand
GGCCAAAACGCGCCGCCCGCTGCCCCCCGCCCTGCTCGATACGCTGCGCGCCGCCTTCGGCGAACGCGTGTCGACGTCCGACGCGGTGCGCGAGCATCACGGCCGCGACGAGTCGCCGTTCGACCCGCAACTGCCCGACGCGGTCGTGTTCGCGCACACCGCCGACGAGGTGCGGCAAGTCGTGTCGCTCTGCGGGCTCCATGGCGTGCCGCTGATCCCGTACGGCGCGGGCTCGTCGCTCGAAGGGCACCTGCTCGCGGTGCGCGGCGGCGTGTCGCTCGACCTGTCGGCGATGAACCGCGTGCTGTCGATCGACGCGGACGACCTGACCGTGACGGTCGAGCCGGGCCTCTCCCGCAAGGCGCTCAACGACGCGCTGCGCGACACCGGCCTGTTCTTCCCGATCGACCCGGGCGCGGACGCGAGCATCGGCGGGATGACCGCCACCCGCGCATCCGGCACCAACGCCGTGCGCTACGGCACGATGCGCGAGAACGTGCTCGGCCTGACCGCCGTGCTCGCCGACGGCCGCGTCGTGAAGACCGGCTCGCGCGCGCGCAAGTCGTCGGCCGGCTACGACCTGACGCGCCTGTTCGTCGGCTCGGAAGGCACGCTCGGCGTGATCACGGAAATCACGCTGCGCCTGCATCCGCTGCCGGAAGCGGTGTCGGCGGCGGTCTGCGCGTTTCCGACGATGGGCGACGCGGTCCGCACCGTGATCGAGACGATCCAGATCGGCGTGCCGATCGCGCGCGTCGAGTTCGTCGACGCGCTCGCGGTGCGCGCGATCAACCGCCACTCGAACCTGACGCTCGCCGAAGCGCCGACGCTGTTCTTCGAATTCCACGGCACCGAGGCCGGCGTGAAGGAACAGGCCGGGCTGGTCGAATCGCTCGCCGCGCAAAACCGCGGCCAGGGCTTCGAATGGGCGACCCGCCCGGAAGATCGCAGCCGCCTGTGGGCCGCGCGCCACAACGCGTTCTTCGCGATGCTGCAGCTGAAGCCGGGCTGCCGCGCGGTCACGACGGACGTCTGCGTGCCGATCTCGCGGCTCGCCGCCTGCGTCGAGGAAACCGAAGCCGACCTGCGTGCGTCGTCGCTGCCCTGCCCGATCGTCGGTCACGTCGGCGACGGCAATTTCCACGTCGCGATCCTGATCGATCCGGCCAAGCCGGAAGAACTGCAGCAAGCCGAGCGGATCAACGAGCGGATCGTCGAGCGCGCGCTGCGCATGGGCGGCACCTGCACGGGCGAGCACGGCGTCGGCCTGCACAAGATGCGCTTCCTGCCGAAGGAGCACGGCGAGAACGCGATCGATGCGATGCGCGCGATCAAGCTCGCGCTCGACCCGCGCAACCTGATGAATCCGGGCAAGATTTTCACGTGCTAGCCGCGCGTGGCGTACGCGCCGCGCCCACCCAGGAGCAGACATGAACGCCCCCGACACGTTGCCGGCCGAGATGCGCGCGCAGCGCCAGCGCGAAGTCGTGCAGGCGCTGATGGCCGTGTTGCCGACGCATTGCCTGCTGTATCGCGACGAAGACACCGCGGCGTACGAGTGCGACGGCCTGTCCGCGTACCGGCGCCTGCCGCTCGCGGTCGCGCTGCCCGAGACCGAATCGCAGGTGCAGCGCATCGTGCAGATCTGCCGGCGGATGGAAGTGCCGATCGTGCCGCGCGGCGCGGGCACCAGCCTGTCGGGCGGCGCGCTGCCGATCGAGCTGGGCGTCGTGCTGTCGCTCGCGCGCTTCACGCGCGTCGTCGAAGTCGATCCGTATGCGCGCACGGCGACCGTGCAGCCGGGCGTGCGCAACCTGGCGATTTCCGACGCTGCGGCGCCGTTCGGGCTCTATTACGCGCCCGACCCGTCGTCGCAGATCGCGTGCACGATCGGCGGCAACGTCGCCGAGAATTCCGGCGGCGTGCATTGCCTGAAGTACGGCCTCACGGTCCACAACGTGCTGCGCGTGCGCGCGGTGACGATCGACGGCGAGATCGTCGAGTTTGGCTCGCTCGCGCTCGACGCGCCGGGCCTCGACCTGCTCGCGGTGACGATCGGCAGCGAAGGCATGTTCGTGATCGTCACCGAAGTCACCGTGAAGCTGATCCCGAAGCCGCAGGCCGCGCAGCTCGTGATGGCGAGCTTCGACGACGTGGTCAAGGGCGGCGAGGCGGTCGCCGCGATCATCGCGTCGGGGATCATCCCCGCCGGGCTCGAGATGATGGACAAGCCGGCGACGCAGGCGGTCGAGACGTTCACGCACGCCGGCTACGACCTCGACGCCGCCGCGATCCTGCTGTGCGAGTCGGACGGCACGCCCGAGGAGGTGGCCGAGGAGATCGTCCGCATGACGGCGGTGTTGCGCGAGCACGGCGCGACGCGCATCCAGGTGTCGCGCACCGAGAGCGAGCGGCTGCGCTTCTGGTCGGGCCGCAAGAATGCGTTCCCGGCCGCCGGGCGGATCTCCCCCGACTATTACTGCATGGACGGCACGGTGCCGCGCCGCGCGATCGGGCCGCTGCTCGCCCGCATCGAGCAGATGGAGACGCGCCACGGGCTGCGCTGCATCAACGTGTTCCACGCGGGCGACGGCAACATGCATCCGCTGATCCTCTACAACGCGAACGATCCCGACGAGCTGCACCGCGCCGAGCTGTTCGGCGCCGAGATCCTCGAAACCTGCGTCGAGCTGGGCGGCACCGTCACCGGCGAGCACGGCGTCGGCATGGAAAAGCTCAATTCGATGTGCGTGCAGTTCTCGCTGCAGGAGCGCGACGCGTTCTTCGCGGTCAAGCGCGCGTTCGATCCGCCCGCGCTGCTCAACCCGGACAAGGGCATCCCGACGCGCGCGCGCTGCGCCGAATACGGCCGCCAGCACGTGCGCCGGGGGCTCCTGCCGCACCCCGACATTCCGCGCTTCTGAACGCCCCGCGCGCCGCCGCATCGTCCCCGGCGGGCGTGCGGCGGATTTTTCGTGCGCCTAGGGATAGTCGCGATGTGCGTTCATTTCCGCCCGGTACAATCGACCGGACCGACACACGAAACGACAACCGATCATGGAAGAGGACGACATCGTCGCCAGTTGGGCCGAGCGCATCCGCGCCGCCAGCGCCGACGGCCTGGCGCTGCGGATTCGCGGCGGCGGGACCAAGGACTGGTACGGTCAGACACTCGACGGGGAGATCGTCGATACGCGCGCGTTCCGGGGCATCGTCTCGTACGATCCGGCCGAGCTCGTCGTGACGGCCCGCGCGGGCACGTCGCTCGCGCAGCTCGAGGCGACGCTCGCCGAGCACGGCCAGATGCTGCCGTTCGAGCCGCCGCACTTCGGCCGCGCGGCCACCGTCGGCGGCTGCATCGCCGCGGGGCTCGCCGGCCCGCGGCGCGCGACGGCCGGCGCACCGCGCGATTTCGTGCTTGGCGTCGCGCTGATGAACGGGCGCGGCGAGGTGCTGCACTTCGGCGGCCAGGTGGTGAAAAACGTCGCCGGCTACGACGTGTCGCGGCTGATGGCCGGCTCGCTCGGCACGCTCGGCCTGATGCTCGAACTGTCGATCAAGGTGCTGCCGCTGCCGGTCGCCGAAGCGACGCTCAAGTTCGAAATGAGCGCGACCGACGCGGTCCGCAAGCTCAACGAATGGGGCGGCCGCGCGCTGCCGGTCAGCGCGAGCGCATGGCGCAACGGCACCCTCGTGCTGCGCCTGTCCGGTGCGGAGTCCGCCGTGAAGTCCGCGAAGACCGCGCTGGGCGGCGAAGTCGTCGACGCGGTCGAGGCCGAGCGCTTCTGGGAAAACCTCCGCGAGCAGACCGATCCGTTCTTCAACGGCATCCCGCCGGGCTACGCGCTGTGGCGGCTGTCGCTGCCGTCGATCACCGAGCCGATGCATCTGCCCGGCACGCAGCTGATGGAATGGGGCGGCGCGCAGCGCTGGTGGATCACCGACGCGGACGCGCAGACGGTGCGGATGAGCGCGAAACAGGCGGGCGGCCATGCGACGCTGTTCCGCGCCGGCGACGCATACGACCGCAGCGCCGGCGTGTTCACGCCGCTGCCCGCCCCGCTGATGAAAATACACCGTGGCCTGAAAGCCGCGTTCGATCCGGCGCGCATCTTCAACCGCGGCCGGCTCTACCCCGATCTCTGAGAGCGCGATGCAGACGAACCTCGCCGATTTCATCCGCAACACGCCCGACGGCGACGAGGCCGACGCGATCCTGCGCAAGTGCGTGCATTGCGGGTTCTGCACCGCCACCTGCCCGACCTACCAGTTGCTCGGCGACGAGCTGGACGGCCCGCGCGGGCGCATCTATCTGATCAAGCAGCTGGTCGAGGGAGCGAACGTCACGCGCAGCACGCAGCAGCACCTGGATCGCTGCCTCACCTGCCGCAGCTGCGAAACCACCTGCCCGTCGGGCGTCCAGTTCGGCCGCCTGGTCGAGATCGGCCGCAAACAGGTGGAGGCGAAGGTGCGCCGGCCGGCGTCGCAGCGGCTGTTTCGCCGCCTGCTCGCGAGCTTCGTACCGAACAGCGTGCTGTTCTCACCAGTGATGCGGCTCGGCCAGCACGTGCGGCCGCTGTTGCCGAAGCGCCTGCGCGACAAGGTGCCGCCGCGCACGCGACTGCTCGAATGGCCGCACCGCTCGCATGCGCGCAAGATGCTGATGCTGGCCGGCTGCGTGCAGCCGTCGATGCTGCCGAACATCAACATCGCGACCGCACGCGTGCTCGATGCGCTCGGCATCGAGACCGTCGTCGCGCCCGACGCCGGCTGTTGCGGCGCGATCCGGCTGCACCTGAACTATCACGACGAAGCGCTCGACGACGCGCGCCGCAACATCGACGCATGGTGGCCGTACGTCGAGCAAGGCGTCGAGGCGATCGTGATGAACGCAACCGGCTGCGGCGCGACGGTGCTCGAATACGCGCACCTGCTGCGCGACGATCCGGCGTATGCGGAGAAGGCGCGGCGCATCGTCGCGCTGACGCGCGACATCTCCGACGTGCTGCTCGCGTTCGAGGCCGAGCTGGCGACGCTCGCGCGGCGCCGCGCGATCCATACGGTCGCCTATCATCCGCCCTGCACGCTGCAGCACGGCCAGCAGTCGCGCGGCAAGGTGGAACGGCTGCTGGAGACGCTCGGCATCGACGTGCGCCTGCCCGCCGACAGCCACCTGTGCTGCGGCTCGGCCGGCACCTACTCGCTGACGCAGCCGTCGCTGTCGTACCGCCTGCGCAAGCAGAAGCTCGCGAAGCTGCAGGCGCTCGATCCGCAGATGATCGTGTCCGGCAACATCGGCTGCATCGCGCACCTGCAGAGCGGCACGCAGATCCCGGTCGAGCACTGGGTGGAACTCGTCGAGCACCTGCTGTACGGCTAGGACCTGTTCCCGCCAATGACGGACTGGCGAACGTGCCCTGAGCCCCGCCCGCTCCGCATCCGGCCCGTATAATGCGAAGCGATGCGCCGCGCGCGTGCGGCGCGCCCGCTCTCGTGCCCGTCATGTCCGATCTCGCCGCCAGTCTCGAATCCGTTCACCGCCGTATCGCCGACGCCGCTCGCGCCGCCGGCCGCGATCCCGCCTCCGTCACGCTGCTCGCCGTCTCGAAGACCTTCCCCGCCGACGCGGTGCGCGCCGCGCACGCGGCCGGGCAGCGCGCGTTCGGCGAAAACTACGTGCAGGAGTCGATCGACAAGATCGACGCGCTGGCCGATCTGCGCGCCGGGCTCGAATGGCACTTCATCGGGCCGCTGCAGTCGAACAAGACGCGTCCCGTCGCCGAGCGATTCGACTGGGTGCATTCGGTCGACCGGCTGAAGATCGCGCAGCGGCTGGCCGAGCAGCGGCCCGCGCACCTGCCGCCGCTCAACGTCTGCGTGCAGGTCAACATCAGCGGCGAGGCGTCGAAAAGCGGCGTCGCGCCGGACGAGGTCGCCGAGGTCGCGCGCGCGGTCGCCGCGCTGCCGTCGCTGCGGCTGCGCGGCCTGATGGCGATCCCCGAGCCCGCGGGCGACCCGGATGCGCAACGCGCACCGCACCGCGCGCTGCGCGCGCTGTTCGATACGCTGCGCGCCGGCGGCCTGCCGCTCGACACGCTGTCGATGGGCATGTCGGCCGACCTCGAGGCAGCCGTGCTCGAAGGCGCGACGATCGTACGCGTCGGCACCGCGATCTTCGGTGCGCGCGATTATTCCCACTGACTCACTGCTTATCCCGACATCATGAAAATTGCATTCATCGGCGGCGGCAACATGGCCGCGGCACTGATCGGCGGCCTCATCAAGCGCGGCGTGGCCGCGAGCGGCATTCTCGCCATCGACGTCAACGCGGACGCGCGCGCGCGCACCGAGCAGCAGTTCGGCATCCGCACCGCCGCGGCCATCGACGCGGCGCTCGCCGATTACGACGCGGTCGTGCTCGCGGTCAAGCCGCAGGTGCTGAAGGACGTCGCGCAGGCGCTCGCGCCGCACCTGAAGTCGCAGCTCGTGATCAGCATCGCCGCCGGCATTCGCGGCACCGACCTGTCGCGCTGGCTCGGCGGCTACGCGCGCATCGTGCGCACGATGCCGAACACGCCCGCGCTCGTCGGCATGGGCGTGACGGGCCTCGCCGCGCTGCCGGGCGTCGACGCCGCGGGCCGCGAGCTCGCATCGGGCGTGCTCGGCGCGGTCGGCGAGATCGTCTGGTTCGACGACGAGTCGCAACTCGACGCCGTCACCGCGATCTCGGGCAGCGGCCCCGCGTACGTGTTCTATTTCATCGAAGCGCTGCAGGAAGCGGCGCACCGCCTCGGGCTGAACGACGAGCAGGGCCGCGCGCTCGCGGTCGCGACCTTCACCGGCGCGGCGCAGCTCGCCGCGCAGTCCGGCGAGCCGGCCAGCGTGCTGCGCGAGCGCGTGACGTCGAAGGGCGGCACGACGGCGGCCGCGCTCGCGTCGTTCGACGCGCAAGGCGTGAAGGAAGCGATCGTGCGCGGCGCGCTCGCGGCGGAAGCGCGCGCGAAGGAAATGGGCGACGAACTCGGTCAGGGCTGAACGGGCGCGCGGCGGCGGCGCGCCCGCGCCGCGCTCAGAAACCGGCCACCGCGTAGTGCGCGGCGATCCCGGCGAACAGCACGCCGCCCAGCCAGTTGTTGTGGCGGAACGCCGCGAAGCACGGCATCCGCTCGCGGTCCTTGATCAGCGTGTAGTGATACGCCGCGCAGCCGGCCGCCGCCGCCCAGCCGGCCCAGAACGCGAGGCCGAAGCCGAGCGTCGCGCCGACCCACACGTAGATGCCGAGCGTCACCGCATAGCACGCCATCACCGCCGCGACGTCGAAACGGCCGAACGTGAGCGCCGATGTGCGGATGCCGATCTTGATGTCGTCGTCGCGATCGACCATCGCGTATTCGGTGTCGTAAGCGACCGACCAGAACACGTTCGCGACCAGCATGATCCACGCGAGCGGCGGCACCGTGTCCTGCACGGCCGCGAACGCCATCGGGATGCCGAAGCCGAACGCGATACCCAGATACGCCTGCGGAATCGCGAAGAAGCGCTTCATGAACGGATAGGTGCCGGCGACGATCACCGCGACCACCGACAGCTCTTTCGTCAGCGTATTGAGGGGCAGGATCAGCAGGAAGGCAACGAGCGACAGCGCGGCCGCGATCGCCAGCGCCTCCCACGCGCGGATCTTGCCGGACGTCAGCGGGCGGTCCGCCGTGCGCTTCACGTGACGGTCGAAGTCGCGGTCGGCGTAATCGTTGATCGCGCAGCCTG
This sequence comes from Burkholderia sp. lig30, assembly GCF_000687455.2. Classification (GTDB taxonomy): domain Bacteria; phylum Pseudomonadota; class Gammaproteobacteria; order Burkholderiales; family Burkholderiaceae; genus Burkholderia. The sequence continues at coordinate 4,680 of NZ_JGVW01000017.1, read as the reverse complement.
CCGAGCGCATCAGCAGCGTGCCGAGCGCGAAGATCGCGACGAGCGGCCAGTCCGGATGGCCGTTCGACGCGATCCAGAGCGCGTTGAGGGTCGGCCAGAGCAGCAGCACCGTGCCGATCGGCTTGTCCATCCGGACGAGCCGCCAGTACAGGGGAAAGCGGGCAGTCATGAGGAAATACCGGGGAAGATAATCCCGGCATTGTAGAACCGAGCGGGTTGCCGCGTCATGTCGCGAACCGCCGCGCGACTGCCGCGCGGCCGGTGCGCAGGCGTGGCGCCGCGGGCGGCGCACTGGCCGCCCGCGCGCGCCCGTTACTTCGCCAGCTCCGCGAGCGCCGCCTTCACGCCGTCGGCGTACGCCGGATCGATCTTCGCGAAGTGCTCGACCGCACGCGCGACGATGTCCTGCGGCACGCCGTGGATGTGGCGCGCGATATTGCCGAACAGGCGCGCCTTCTCGCCGGCGTCGAACAGGCGGAACAGCGCCGCGGGCTGGCTGTAGTAGTCGGCGTCCTCGCGGTGATCGTAGTGATCGACCGCACCCGCCTGCAGTGCGGGCTCCCGCGCATGACGGTCCTGCGCGAAGTCGCCGAAGCGGTTCGGCTCGTAGTTCGCGTGGCCGCCGAGGTTGCCGTCGGTACGCATCGCGCCGTCGCGGTGAGCCGCATGGAACGGGCAGCGCGGCGCGTTCACCGGAATCTGATGATGATTGACGCCGAGACGGTAGCGCTGCGTGTCGCCGTACGAGAACAGCCGGCCCTGCAGCAGGCGGTCCGGCGAGAAGCCGATGCCCGGCACGACGTTGGCCGGCGTAAACGCCGCCTGCTCGACGTCCGCGAAATAGTTCCGCGCGTTCCGGTTCAGCTCGATCACGCCGACGTCGATCAGCGGATAGTCGTTGTGCGGCCAGACTTTCGTGATGTCGAACGGGTTGTACGGCACCTTCGCCGCGTCCGCTTCCGGCATCACCTGGATGCGGAACGCCCAGCGCGGGAAATTGCCCGCGTCGATGTTCGTCACCAGGTCGCGCTGCGCACTTTCGCGGTCGCCCGCGATCACCTGCGCCGCTTCGGCGTCCGTGTAGTTCTCGATGCCGTTCAGCGACTTGAAGTGGAACTTCACCCAGAAACGTTCGTTGTCCGCGTTGTAGAACGAGAACGTGTGCGAGCCGAAGCCGTGCATCTGGCGATAGTTCTTCGGAATGCCGCGGTCGCTCATCAGGATCGTGATCTGGTGCAGCGCTTCCGGATGGCGCGTCCAGAAGTCCCACGCGGCGACGTTGTTGCGCAGGTTCGTGTACGGGTCGCGCTTTTGCGTATGGATGAAATCCGGAAACTTCAGCGGATCGCGGATGAAGAATACCGGCGTGTTGTTGCCGACCACGTCCCAGTTGCCCTCTTCCGTATAGAACTTGATCGAGAAGCCGCGCACGTCGCGTTCCGCGTCCGCGGCGCCGCGCTCGCCCGCGACCGTCGAGAAGCGCATGAACAGCGGCGTTTCCTTGCCGACCTGCGAGAACAGCGTCGCCTTCGTGTACTTCGAGATGTCGTGCGTGACCTTCAGCGTGCCGAACGCGCCGGAACCCTTCGCATGCACGCGGCGCTCGGGGATCACTTCGCGGTCGAAATGGGCGAGCTTCTCCAGCAGCCACACGTCCTGCAGCGCGACCGGGCCGCGCGGGCCGGCCGTCAAGGTGTTCTGGTTGTCGGCAACCGGTGCGCCGGCGGCGCTCGTGAGTTTCTTGCTCTCGGACATTCTGTGCTCCTCTCTGGCTGAATGGCTAACAACGTATCCGGGTGGGGAACGATTCCCCGGTGACGGCCGCGTTGGGCGTTTCCCGGCGGACCGGCCTGCGGTGCGGCGCCGATCCATGCGAAGCATTCTATTGATTGCTATCGATTATTTGAATTTGATTACTTTTATCTATTCGATAGGCAAAAATAAACGGGGCCGCAAGGCCCCGTCCTGTCGGCGTGCGCGCGCGGCGCGCCCGCTCAGTTGATCGTCGCCGGCATGTCGAGCTTCGCGACGCCGGGCAGATCGCATGCGGCGATCGCGTCGCTGATTGCGTCGATCGCGGGCATCCGCGTGAAGCTCTTGCGCCACACCAGCACGACGCGGCGATCCGGCACCGGATCGCTGAACGGCACGTACGACAGCAGGTCGGCGTCCGGCCCGTTCGCGTGCGGCCGCACCTCGGCGACCGACATCCTCGGCAGCACCGTGATGCCCACGCCGCTCGCCACCATGTGGCGGATCGTCTCGAGCGACGAGCCCTCGAAGGTCTTCTGGATGCCGTCGGCCGTCTGCGAGAAGCGCATCAGCTCGGGGCACACGCCGAGCACGTGATCGCGGAAGCAGTGCCCGTTGCCGAGCAGCAGCATGGTTTCCTGCTTGAGATCGGCCGCGTCGATCCTGCGGCGCGTCTCCCACGGATGGCCGGACGGCAGCGCGACGACGAACGGCTCGTCGTACAGCGGCCGCACCATCAGGCCGGTTTCCGGGAACGGCAGCGCCATGATCGCCGCGTCGATCTCGCCCTGCTTGAGCAGCTCGAGCAGCTTGAGCGTGTAGTTTTCCTGCAGCATCAGCGGCATCTGCGGCACCCGCCGGATCATCTGCTTGACGAGCGTCGGCAGCAGGTACGGCCCGATCGTGTAGATCACGCCGAGGCGGAACGGCCCGACGAGCGGGTCCTTGCCCTGCTTGGCGATCTCCTTGATCGCGAAGGTCTGTTCGAGCACGCGCTGCGCCTGCGTGACGATCTGGTCGCCGATCGGCGTGACGCTCACCTCGCTCGCGCCGCGCTCGAAGATCTGCACGTTCAGTTCGTCTTCCAGCTTCTTGATCGCTACCGATAGCGTCGGCTGGCTCACGAAGCACGCTTCGGCCGCGCGGCCGAAATGTCGCTCGCGCGCAACCGCGACGATGTATTTCAATTCAGTCAGCGTCATTGTGGGTCAATCAAATAGATACAGGCGATAGGTTTAATTTATACACCGCCAGCGGCGATTCGCCAACCTTCTCCGCACAATCGGCCGCAAACATTGCGCTTTGACATCCGACCCTCGAACAGTCGGGCGGCCTTCACGCCTTCAGATATTGCTCGCGCGCGCCGAGCCAGCGGGCGAGATGCTGCGTGACGACGTCCGGATACCCGGCGATCAGCCGCGCCGCCGCTTCGCGGGCCGGCTCGATCAGCCAGCCGTCCTCCTCGAGATTCGCGAAGCGCAGCATCGCCGCGCCGGACTGGCGCGCGCCGAGGAACTCGCCGGGGCCGCGGATCTCGAGGTCGCGCCGCGCGATCTCGAAGCCGTCGGTCGTCTCGCGCATCGTCTTGAGCCGCGCGCGGCCCGCGATCGACAGCGGCCCGCTGTACAGCAGCACGCAGACCGACGCAGCCGTGCCGCGCCCCACCCGGCCGCGCAGCTGATGAAGCTGCGCGAGGCCGAAGCGCTCCGCATGGTCGATCACCATCAGCGACGCGTTCGGCACGTCGACGCCGACTTCGATCACCGTCGTCGCGACCAGCAACTGGACCTCGTTGCGCGTGAACGCGTCCATCACGGCCGCCTTGTCGGCGGGCGAGAGCCGGCCGTGCACGAGCCCGACCTTCAGCTCGGGCAGCGCGGCGGCGAGCGTTTCGTAGGTGTCGACGGCCGTCTGCAGCTGCAGCGTCTCGCTCTCCTCGATCAGCGGGCAGACCCAGTACACCTGGCGCCCCGTCAGCGCCGCCTCGCGCACCCGCGCGATCACCTCGTCGCGCCGCGCGTCGCCCACCAGCCGCGTCAGCACCGGCGTGCGGCCGGGCGGCAGCTCGTCGATCGTCGACACCTCGAGATCCGCGTAATAGGTCATCGCGAGCGTGCGCGGAATCGGCGTCGCCGACATCATCAGCTGGTGCGGCTGGAAGCCCTGAGCGCCGTCCGCCGCGTTGGCCGCCTTCGCGCGCAGCGCGAGCCGCTGCTCGACGCCGAAGCGGTGCTGCTCGTCGACGATCACGAGGCCGAGCCGCGCGAACTCGACTGTGTCCTGGATGATCGCGTGCGTGCCGATCACGAGCTGCGCGGTGCCGAGCGCGGCGGCTTCGAGCGCCGCGCGCTTGTCCTTCGCCTTCAGGCTGCCCGCGAGCCACGCGACGGACACGCCGAGCGGCTCGAGCCACGCGCGCAGCTTGCGCGCATGCTGCTCGGCGAGGATTTCGGTCGGCGCCATCAGCGCGGCCTGGTAGCCGGCGTCGATCGCCTGCGTGGCGGCGAGCGCCGCGACCACCGTCTTGCCGCTGCCGACGTCGCCCTGCAGCAGCCGCTGCATCGGATGCGGCTGGATCAGGTCGTGCGCGATCTCGTCGACGACGCGCGCCTGCGCGCCCGTCAGCGAGAACGGCAGCGCCGCGTACAGGCGCGTCGTCAACGCGCCGCCGTCGCCCGCCGCGTGGCGCGGCATCGCGGGCGCGGCACGCGTGCGGCGCTCCTCGTGCGCGCGCTTGAGCGACAGTTGCTGCGCGAGCAGCTCGTCGAACTTGATGCGCGTCCACGCGGGATGCGTGCCGTCCATCAGCGCGGTTTCGTCGGAATCGACGCCCGGGTGGTGCAGGATCCGCACCGCGTCCGCGAGCGACGGCACGCCGAGCGGCTTCAGAAACGCGTCGTCGATCTCGGGCGGCAGCAGTTCCGGCAG
>NZ_JGVW01000016.1 GCF_000687455.2 Burkholderia sp. lig30 | reverse complement strand
TGCAGATCCTCGACGTGCGCGGCGACTGGATCTCGCGGCGTCCGAACGTGCGGCCGGGCGGCTGGGCGTTCCAGTATGCGAACCCCCACTACCCCGACGTGGACGACACGGCGGTCGTCGTGATGGCGATGGACCGCGCCGACAAGCTCACGAATTCGAGCGCCTACCGCGAGTCGATCGCGCGCGCGCGCGAATGGGTGGTCGGCATGCAGAGCAGCGACGGCGGCTGGGGTGCGTTCGAGCCGGAGAACACCCAGTATTACCTGAACAACATCCCGTTCTCCGATCACGGCGCGCTGCTCGATCCGCCGACCGCGGACGTGTCGGGGCGATGCCTGTCGATGCTCACGCAGCTCGGCGAGACGGCGGCGACGAGCGAGCCGGCCCGCCGCGCGCTCGACTACATGCTGAAGGAACAGGAGCCGGACGGCAGCTGGTATGGCCGCTGGGGGATGAACTACATCTACGGCACGTGGACCGCGCTGTGCTCGCTGAATGCGGCCGGCCTCGGGGCGGACGATCCGCGCATGAAGCGCGCCGCGCAATGGCTGCTGTCGATCCAGAACAAGGACGGCGGCTGGGGCGAGGATGGCGACAGCTACAAGCTCGACTATCGCGGCTACGAGCAGGCGCCGAGCACGTCGTCGCAGACGGCATGGGCGCTGCTGGGTCTGATGGCGGCCGGTGAGGTGAATCATCCGGCCGTGGCGCGCGGGATCGAGTACCTGATGACCGGGCAGCAGGCGAATGGGCTGTGGGACGAGGAGCGCTTCACGGCGACGGGCTTCCCGCGCGTGTTCTATCTGCGCTATCACGGCTATCGCAAGTTCTTCCCGCTGTGGGCGTTGGCGCGCTATCGCAACCTGAAGCGCGCGAATTCGACGCGCGTGACGGTCGG
>NZ_JGVW01000015.1 GCF_000687455.2 Burkholderia sp. lig30 | reverse complement strand
CGACTGCGAGGACGGCGCGGCGGTCGGCCAGGAGGCCGCGCACGCCGGGCTGGTCGCCGAGCTGCTCGGCAGCGCCGAGAACCGCTTCGGGCGCGTCGGCGTACGGATCCACGACTTCTCCCACCCCCATTGGCGCGACGACGTGCGCATCGTGCTGCGCGCCGCGCGCGCGCCCGCGTACATCACGCTGCCGAAGGTCGCGAGTGCGGCCGACGCGGCCGAAATGTGCGCGTTCATCGAAGGCATGCGCCGCGAGCTCGGCATCGAGCGCCCGATTCCCGCAGACGTGCTGGTCGAGACCCACGGCGCGCTCGCGCAGGCGGCCGCGCTCGCCGCGCTGCCGCTGGTCGGCACGCTGAGCTTCGGCCTGATGGATTTCGTGTCGGCGCACCATGGCGCGATTCCCGATTCCGCGATGCGCTCGCCCGGCCAGTTCGAGCATCCGCTCGTGCGCCGCGCGAAGCTCGAGATCGCCGCGGCCTGCCATGCGCACGGCAAGACGCCGTCGCACAACGTGACGACCGAGGTGCGCGACATGGGCGTCGTCGCGAGCGATGCGCGGCGCGCCCGCGACGAATTCGCGTACACGCGCATGTGGAGCATCCATCCGGCGCAGATCCGGCCGATCGTCGCGGCATTCGCGCCGCGCGGCGAGGAAGTCGCGCTGGCCACCGAGATCCTGCTGGGCGCGCAGGCCGCCGACTGGGGGCCGACGCGCCACGGCGACACGCTGCACGACCGCGCAAGCTACCGCTATTACTGGTCGGTGCTGCGCCGCGCGCAGGCGACCGGCCAGCCGGTGCCGGCCGAGGCGGCGCCGCTGTTCGGCGCGCAGGCCGCCGCGGGAGGCCGGCCATGAGCGCGCGCCGCCGCCACGCAGCCGACACGGTTTTGTACGATTCTGCCGGGCTCGCGAAACCGGACATCCGGTTCGCGAGCCCGGCGCGCATCACGTGGGGACCGAAAACCTTAAATATGTGCCGCCAAATAGGTGAAAATAGCGGCCGCTGCGCGCTTCCGGGGCGCGTGCAGTTCAACCCGGCCGGCAGCATCCGCCGTTGGCCCTTGTTAACTGATTCTCGAAAGGTTTTGATTCCATGAAGAAATTGCTGATCGCCGCTGCCATCGGCGCCCTGTCCACCGCGATGCTGGTTGCGGCCCCGAGCGCATTCGCGCAGCCCGCCGGCACGACTGCGAACAAGGCAACCGCCACGCGTCCGGCGCCGAAGCACCGCCTGATCCCGCGCAGCAAGAAGGCGCAGGCGCGCGCCGCAGCGAAGGTCGATACGGCGCCGGAAGGCGCGACCCGCTGGTCGTGCGCCGAAGGCCTGTCGTTCGACCTCGCCGGCGACATGAAGCGCGACCAGATCGTGACCGTCCACTGGGCGAAGAAGAACTACAAGCTGCCGCGCATGCAGACGACGACCGGCGCGGACGTGTTCTACGATCCGGCACAAGGCTTCAAGCTGGTCGTGATCCCGACCAAGGCGATGCTGTTCAACGACAAGGACGGTTCGCGCCTCGCCGACGAGTGCCGCACCGCAGATATGGCGCAAGGCTCGCCGGCGCCGACGCAGTCGAACGAGCTGAAGAACTAAGCTCGCACACCGGGGAGCCTCGATGTCCGCGCCGATCTCCAACGTCCGCCCTGCCCCGGATCCGGTACTCGTCGATATCGTCGACTATGTGCTGGGTTACAGGATCGACAGCGCGCTCGCGCTGGAGACGGCGCGTCATTGCCTGATCGACACGCTCGGCTGCGGACTCGAGGCGCTGTCCTACCCGGCCTGCACCAAGCTGCTCGGGCCGGTCGTGCCGGGCACGATCGTGCCCAACGGCGCGAAGGTGCCCGGCACCCCGTTCCAGCTCGACCCGGTCCAGGCCGCGTTCGACATCGGCGCGATGATCCGCTGGCTGGACTTCAACGACACCTGGCTCGCCGCCGAATGGGGCCATCCGTCCGACAATCTGGGCGGCATCCTGGCGACGGCAGACTGGCTGTCGCGCACCGCCGTCGCAGCGGGCAAGGCGCCGCTCGCGATGCGCGACGTGCTGCTCGCGATGATCAAGGCCCACGAGATCCAGGGCTGCATCGCACTCGAGAATTCATTCAACCAGGTCGGGCTCGACCACGTGCTGCTCGTCAAGCTCGCGTCGACCGCGGTGGTCGGGCAGCTGCTCGGCCTCACGCGCGACGAGCTGATCAATGCGGTATCGCTTGCGCTCGTCGACGGCCACGCGCTTCGCACCTACCGGCACGCGCCGAACACCGGCTCGCGCAAGTCGTGGGCGGCAGGCGACGCGACGTCGCGCGCGGTGCGCCTCGCGCTGATCGCGAAGACGGGCGAAATGGGCTACCCGTCGGTGCTGACCGCGAAGACCTGGGGCTTCTACGACGTGCTGTTCAACGGGCAGCCGTTCTGCTTTCAGCGGCCTTACGGCACGTACGTGATGGAAAACGTGCTGTTCAAGATTTCGTTTCCGGCGGAATTCCACGCGCAGACCGCGGCCGAGGCCGCGATGCAGCTGCACGCGCGGCTTGCCGCGGCGGGCCGCTCGACCGACGAGATCGCGCGGATCACGATCCGCACGCACGCAGCAGCGATCCGCATCATCGACAAGCAGGGGCCGCTCGCCAACCCGGCCGACCGCGACCACTGCATCCAGTACATGGTCGCCGTGCCGCTGCTGTACGGCCGGCTGACGGCCGCCGATTACGAGGACGCGGCCGCGCAGGATCCGCGCATCGACGCGCTGCGCGCGAAGACGGTCTGCGTGGAAGACCCGCAGTTCACGAAGGATTACCACGATCCGGACAAACGCTCGATCGCGAATGGGCTGACAATCGAGTTCGACGACGGGTCGACGCTTGCCGAAGTGGTCGTCGAGTATCCGATCGGCCACCAGCGACGCCGTGCGGACGGCATCCCGCTCCTGATCGAGAAGTTCAGGGCCAACCTCGCCCGCCGCTTCCCGGCAAAGCAGCAACAAGCGATTCTCGACGTGTCGCTGGACCAGGCTAAGCTCGAAGCGATGCCGGTCAATGAATACGTCGACTTGTATGTGATTTAGCCGTCATTTACAGGACTTCTTTCCTCGCCTCAACCCAGGAAAATACCATGGCCCACAATCTGCATAAGACCCTCAAGGAATTCGACAGCGGTTCCGGCAAAGGCAAGTTCTACTCGCTGCCGCAACTCGGCAAGGAACTGAAGACGAAGATCGAACGCCTGCCGGTATCGATCCGTATCGTGCTCGAGTCCGTGCTGCGCAACTACGACGGCAAGAAGATCACCGAGGAGCACATCGAGCAGCTCGCGAACTGGAAGCCGACCGCCAAGCGCGTCGACGAAATCCCGTTCGTCGTGTCGCGCGTCGTGCTGCAGGATTTCACGGGCGTGCCGCTGTTGGCCGACATCGCCGCCATGCGCGGCGTGGCGAAGCACGCAGGCAAGAACCCGAAGAAGATCGAGCCGCTGGTTCCGGTGGATCTCGTCGTCGACCACTCGGTGCAAGTCGACTACTTCCGCCAGCCGGACGCGCTCGACCTGAACATGAAACTGGAATTCCAGCGCAACAACGAGCGCTACCAGTTCATGAAGTGGGGCATGCAGGCATTCGACACGTTCAAGGTCGTGCCCCCGGGCATCGGCATCGTCCACCAGGTGAACCTCGAGTACCTGGCACGCGGCGTGCACAAGAAGAGCGACGTGTACTACCCGGACACCCTGGTCGGCACCGACAGCCACACGACGATGATCAACGGCATCGGCGTGGTCGGCTGGGGCGTGGGCGGCATCGAAGCGGAAGCCGGCATGCTCGGCCAGCCGGTGTACTTCCTGACGCCGGACGTCGTCGGCGTCGAGCTGAAGGGCAAGCTGCGCGAAGGCGTGACGGCCACCGACCTGGTGCTGACCATCACTGAAATGCTGCGCAAGGAAAAGGTCGTCGGCAAGTTCGTCGAGTTCTTCGGTGAAGGCACGACGTCGCTCGCGCTGCCGGACCGCGCGACGATCGCGAACATGGCGCCGGAATACGGCGCGACGATGGGCTTCTTCCCGGTCGACGAGAAGACGATCGACTACTTCAAGGGCACGGGCCGCACGAAGTCGGAAATCGCCGCGTTCGAAAACTACTTCAAGGCGCAAGGGCTGTTCGGCATTCCGAAGGCTGACGACATCGACTACAGCAAGGTGCTGACGCTCGACCTGTCGACGGTTGCGCCGTCGCTGGCCGGCCCGAAGCGTCCGCAGGACCGTATCGAGATCGGCAACGTCAAGTCGACGTTCGGCGACCTGTTCTCGAAGCCGGTCGCGGAAAACGGTTTCGCGAAGAAGGCCGCCGACCTGACGGCCGAGTACAAGACGAGCGACGGCGTTTCCGTGAAGAACGGCGACGTGCTGATCGCCGCGATCACGTCGTGCACGAACACGTCGAACCCGGGCGTGCTGCTGGCCGCCGGCCTGCTGGCCAAGAAGGCGGTCGAAGCCGGCCTGACGGTCGCGCCGCACATCAAGACCTCGCTCGCCCCGGGATCGCGCATCGTCACGGAATACCTGACGAAGACCGGCCTGCTGCCGTACCTCGCGCAACTGGGCTTCTCGGTCGCCGCTTACGGCTGCACGACCTGTATCGGCAACGCGGGCGACCTGACGCCGGAACTGAACGAAGCGATCGTCAAGAACGACATCGTCGCGGCAGCGGTGCTGTCGGGCAACCGTAACTTCGAAGCGCGCATCCACCCGAACATCCGCGCGAACTTCCTGGCCTCGCCGCCGCTGGTCGTCGCCTACGCGATCGCCGGCAACATCACGCGCGACCTGATGACCGAGCCGGTCGGCAAGGGCACGGACGGCAAGGACGTCTACCTCGGCGACATCTGGCCGACGAGCGACGAAGTCCATGCGCTGATGAAGTTCGCGCTCGATCCGAAGGCGTTCGAAGAGAACTACTCGCACCTGACGAAGAAGGGCGACCTGTGGAGCAAGATCGAAGGCGAAAGCGGCCAGGTCTACGACTGGCCGAAGTCGACCTACATCGCGGAGCCGCCGTTCTTCGGCAAGCACTTCTCGATGGAGCCGGCGGATTCGATCGCCGCGGTGTCGGGCGCACGCGCGCTGGGCATCTTCGGTGACTCGGTCACGACCGACCACATCAGCCCGGCAGGCTCGATCAAGGAAGATTCGCCGGCAGGCAAGTGGCTGAAGGAGAACGGCGTGCAGAAGGCCGACTTCAACAGCTACGGCTCGCGCCGCGGCAACCACGACGTGATGATGCGCGGCACGTTCGCGAACGTCCGGATCAAGAACCTGATGATCCCGGCGAAGGCAGACGGCACGCGCGTCGAAGGCGGCCTGACGATCCACCAGCCGAGCGGCGAACAGCTGTCGATCTACGACGCGGCGATGAAGTACGTCGACGCCGGCACGCCGACCGTCGTGTTCGCGGGTGAAGAGTACGGCACGGGCTCGTCGCGCGACTGGGCGGCGAAGGGCACGCAGCTGCTGGGCGTGAAGGCCGTGATCGCACGCAGCTTCGAGCGGATCCACCGTTCGAACCTGGTCGGCATGGGCGTCCTGCCGCTGCAGTTCAAGGGCTCGGACAGCATCCAGTCGCTCGGCATCACCGGCGAAGAAACGTATGACGTCGAAGGCCTGGGCGACGACTTCAAGCCGCAGCAGGATGTCACGCTCGTGATCCACCGCAAGAACGGCGAAACGACCCGCGTGCCGGTGCTGCTGCGCATCGATACGCCGATCGAAGTCGACTACTACAAGCACGGCGGTATCCTGCCGTTCGTGCTGCGCTCGCTGCTGGCGGCGTAAGCGCGCGGCTTTTGCAGGTGCCGCGGCCGCCGGAAGGCGGCTGCGGCCGATTTGGAAACCCGGCCTCGTGCCGGGTTTTTTTTGTTGTTCTTTATGGATTTGGGATGCAGCGAAAGGATGTTTGGCGGCCAAGAGTCAACGATTTCTTTTTTCGCCGCAATCAAGCGAAATTCGGTCAAAGCGATCATTAACGACAGATGTCAATTATCTGTTGAATGAGCGGCTTGTCACATGATTTGTGCCGAGCAAGACTCGGCTAATTTCTACCATTGCGCGTCGGCACTTAAATCACTCACAATCGATCCAAAAGATAAACGTAAAGCAAACGCCTTTCCATCTTCCGAAACCTGAAAGGCAACACGGAAACCCCCTCAAAAATCTCGATCCACCTGAACTCAGACCAATGAATAGTCAATTAATTGTCGTTGCGCCCGACGAAGTGGTAAAAGCCGCTGAAGAAGCAGAAGTTGCTGCTCGCCAACCCAAAAAAGGCGTCGACTTTACGAAGATTGGCGAAAACGCTCTGGGAATGCTCTATGGCGCCAGTTTCGCCAATGTCTTCGCTGCAGGCGCCGAAGCGTTGATCGCTTGGAGCAAGGCGCGGCAAAGCGGGCTGAACGTTACCCAGATAAGTCAAACGCACGCTAACTCCCTGACGTTCCCACCGGGCCACCCACGTGAAGGTGTGCTCTATGTCGCGCACCCTGCGGCTAAAGGAGTCTACTTCACCGTTGCCTCATTTCATCGCCTGGCTTTTGAGCACAAATTTTCGGAAGCGATTGACCTCCTGATGTCCTTAGGTGCGACCGAAATCAAAGTTGAACACGTTAGAGGCTGGTCGCGAGACTTCGCTGGCAACCTGTCTGTTCCAGTGCAACAGACCACTGCTGGAGTTGAGCTATCCGGCAAACAGTCGAACGCGTCTGAACTTTTGTACGAAGCGCACCTGCCTGGAAACACGGAACCTAAATTGCCAGAATCGCTAGTTTGGTATCCGCATGAGCCCACGTGGCAATCAATGGCGAGAGGCAGAATAAAATTCGGATTGGCAGAATTTTCATTAACCGTTAACTACGAAGACGATTTTGGCATTAATGCTGGATTCAAGATTAACGCAGGAGAGTCAGGCTTGGACCTCGGTGGTTCATTTGAGGATCATCGCACTACTACTTGGAAAATCCACGGAAAATTTCTAGGAAAGTAATCAAGAGAGAATTGAATGGTAGCGGTTTTCGTCCACACGATCCGAACCAGCAGGCGAGCTAACACAATCAGACACAGCGCGCGATGGCTTGTATCGCGCCGTGCATGGTAAGAAGAATCAGCAACGAGTTGTGGGCAGTTGGCAATCCCGCCAACCCCAAGGCGCCTGCACCACACACGGTGCAGGCGCCTCCCGCCCGATCACCCACCCAGACGGCTCATCTCACGGCACCGCCGCTCAACGTCCCCCTTCAATCAGCGTCAGCTTGCTCTCGACCGAAGCAACACCCGGCACCTTGCGCGCCGCATCGATCGCGATCTGTTCCTGCTTCGGATCGTCGATGAACCCTGCCAGCACGACATCGCCGCTTTGCGCTTTCGCGAACGCGACGATATGCGTGTGGGTGAGCCCCTTCGTCGACGTCAGTGCGCGATGCACGGCATTCGACAGTTGCCGGTTCTCGCGACGGATGACTTTCTTCGTAGCGGCAGTCGGTGCCGAGGCAGCGGTGCCGCTCGCCGCATCGACCGTGGTTTGAGCGTGCGCGCTTGCCGTTGCGGCAGCGACCACTGCACCGATAAGGAGCATCTTGAATGATTTCATTTTCTTCACCTCGTTAAATGACCAACCGGATTCGATCCGGGGATTCCGAATGCCATCGCTCGCAAAAGGCGGATTTCATCTTCATTAAAGCGGGCGCTACGATCATACGCGTCTCAATAAAATCGCTGCACTATTCGCCCTGCGGCCAATCAACGAAGCCGTGCAACATCGCCGCGAGCCGACTCACCCCTCAAGCCCGACGATTTGCTCACGCAACCAGATCACGGCTGGATCGGTGTCATTGCGAGGGTGCCACGCAAGGGACAGGCGATACGGCTCGGTCTGGAACGGCAGCGCAAATACATCGACAACATCAAGGCAGCGCGCAAGCAGCATGCGAGGGAGCGTGCATACGCAGTCGGACGCCTGGAGAATGTCCGGGATCATCATGGCTTGCGGCACGGCAAGCACGGTATTCCTTCGCTTGCCGAGCCGCTCAAGATAATCGTCCATGTATCCGCGAAAATTGTCGCGATCCGGTGACACGACCACATGGCGCATCGCGCAATAACTCGCCACGTCGAGCGCCTGCTTTCCGCGAGGATGCCGCTTTCGCTGCGCCATCACGAAATCCTCCTGACGCAAGACGCGCGATATCAGCCTGGCGGGGACCGCCCGCTCCGAGTCGATCAATATGTCGAACTCGCCTTCCTCCATGAAGCGGGCGATGCGTTCAGGATCGGCGATGTTGAACACGACGCGCACCTTCTCACCTGCCTGGCTGGCCACACGGGCTGCGAGCGGCGCGCCGACGGCGCTCATCGCGTTGTCGCCCAACGCGACGCGGAACACCCGCTCGTCCTTCATCGGATCGAAAGTGAGTTCCGTCTGCATCACGGCGCCCAGCGTCTTCAACGCCGAGCGCAACGGTCCGTGCAGCGCCAGCGCGCGCGCAGTCGGGCTCATGCCGCGGCCTTTCTGAAGCGGCACCAGGAGCGGGTCACCGAACAGGTCCCGAAGACGGGCGAGCTGCGCCGACAGTGCAGGCTGGCTGATGTGCAGCCGGGCTGCGGCCTTTGTCACATTGCATTCCGCCAGCAGGACATCGAGCGATACCAGCAAATTCAGATCGATGCGGCTCAAGTCCATTAACTATCCATGCAGGTTATCGCTCGGATAATAACAAACGATTTCATGGATGGACCTGGCGTGTCTATAGTGACCTTTGTCAAACCGACTCACGGAGGTCCATATGAGCAACCCAAAGGTTCTGATCACGGCGGGCGCCTCGGGCATTGGCCGGGCGATCGCCTGTGCGTTCGCCGAAAACGGCGCCCGGGTCGCCGTAATCGATATCGATGAAGCCGCGCTGAAAGCGCTCGCGCTCGAATGTCCCGGCATCGAAACGTTCAAGTGCGACGTCTCGAACCGTGCCGAAATCGAGCAGATCGTGCCCGCTGCCATTGGCGCCCTCGGCGGGCTCGACGTGCTCGTGAACAACGCCGGCATCTCCGGTCCGACGGCTCCCGTCGAGGCGTTCGATCCGGACGCGTGGGACAAGGTGATGCAAATCAATCTGAGCGGAACGTTCAACGTGACCCGGCTCGCGATTCCTCACCTCAAGCAATCGGCATCGGCCTCGATCATCGTGATGTCGTCGGTCGCGGGCCGCTTTGGCTATCCGAACCGGAGTGCGTACTCGGCAAGCAAGTGGGGGCTCATCGGCTTCACCAAGACGCTATCGCGCGAGCTTGGCGAATTCGGCATTCGCGTCAACGCCATTCTGCCGGGCGCGGTCGCCGGCGAGCGGATCGAAAAGGTTCTCGCCGGACGCGCAAACGCGAGCGGCCGGACGGCCGAGGAGGAACGCAAGCAGGCGATGTCGGTGCAGTCCCTGCAGCGCTTCGTCGATCCCCGCGACATCGCTGCGCTCGCGCTCTTCATCGCATCGGATGCAGGCAAATCGATCTCCGGACAGCTGCTTCCGATCGACAACGACATGCAGCAAGCGTCGTGACATCACGCTCGAAACAGGAAACCCTCTCATGAAACCGACTCTGCGCGAACAGCTCATCGGCGCCTGGAAACTCGTCTCGTACGTCGAGCGCCCGATCGACGGCTCCGCCCCCTTCTACCCGTTCGGCGAAACGCCGCAAGGCATCATCATGTACACGCCCGATGGCTTCATGTCCGCGCAGTTGTGTACGCCGGATCGCGTGCCGTTCGCGTCGGGGGACTGGTTCAAGGGCACCGCTGCCGAATACGAGGCGGAAGGCAGCACGTACATTGCGTACACCGGGCCTTTTCACGTCGACGAGGAGAAGCAGTCGCTTACCCATACGATGTTCATTTCCCTCTATCCGAACTGGATCGGCCAGACGCAACCGCGGGTCGTCACGATCGAGGGCGACTTCCTGTATCTCAGTACGGCAAGCCCGATTTCCTCGGGCGGGAAAACCGTCAACTCGTATCTTCGCTGGAAGCGCGCCGCGGCGAGCTGACTGCCGGAACACTGCACGAGACAGCCTCCGGTATAGCAACGCCGCCACCCCGACCGGCGCGCGAGCCTCCCCGCGCGCCGACCGAAGCGTCAGGTCGTCGCGCGCCGCGCGTTACGGCCGCGCAGCCATTCGAGCGCCAGCAGCAGGCTCGTCGAGAAGATGATCAGGATCGTCGCGAGCGCGGCGATGGTCGGGCTGATGTTCTCGCGAATGCCGGTAAACATCTGGCGCGGCAGCGTGGTCTGATCGGCGCCTGCAAGGAACAGCGTCACCACCACCTCGTCGAACGACGTCGCGAACGCGAACAGCGCGCCCGACATCACCCCCGGCGCGATCACCGGCAGCGTGACGCGGAAGAACGTCGTGACCGGATTCGCGCCGAGCGACAGGCTCGCGCGCACCAGGTTGTAGTTGAAGCCCTGCAGCGTCGCGGCCACCGTCGTGACGACGAACGGAACCCCGAGCGCCGCGTGCGCGCAGATCAGCCCGGTGTAGGTGTTCGCGAGGCCGAGCGGCGCGAAGAACAGGTACATGCCGACGCCGACCACCACCACCGGCACGATCATCGGCGACATCAGCACCGCCATCAGCAGCCCCTTGCCGCGGAACTTGGCCTTCGTGAGGCCGATCGCGGCGAGCGTGCCGAGCACGGTGGCGACGACGGTCGCTGACGGCGCGACGATAAAGCTGTTCTTCGCGGCCATCCGCCACTCGTCGGACGCGAGCAGGTTCTCGTACCAGCGCATCGAGAAGCCCGGAATCGGGTAGACGAGGAACGTGCTGGACGAGAACGACAGCGGCACGATCGCCAGCACCGGCAGGACCAGGTACAGCAGTGTCAGCACGACCAGCACGCGCAGCGCGATATACCACGTCCGCTCGACGAGCGACATGTGCGGCGCAAAAAGAGGCTTGGCGAGCAGTTTCATGTTCGTATCCCCTTCGGAATCAGCCGAGGCTCACTTGCGAGCGGGTAAAGCGTCCGTAGACGGCGTACAGCACGAGGGTCGCCGCGAGCAGCAGCCCGCCGAGCGCACACGCCATGCCCCAGTTGATCGTCACGTTCGTGAAGTACGCGACGTAGTAGCTGACCATCTGGTCGTTCGGTCCGCCGAGCAGTGCGGGCGTGATGTAGTAGCCGATCGACAGGATGAACACCAGCAGCGCCCCCGCGCCGATGCCCGGATACGTCTGCGGCACGTACACGCGCCAGAACGCCGCGAACGGATGGCTGCCGAGCGAGACGGCCGCGCGCTGGTAGGTCTGCGGGATCGACTTCATCACGCTGTAGAGCGGCAGGATCATGAACGGCAACAGGATGTGCGTCATCGAGATGTACACGCCGACGCGGTTGAACAGCAGCGTGAGCGGCTGCGAGATCAGCCCGCTGCCGATCAGCGCCTTGTTGATGAGCCCCTCGCTCTGCAGCAGCACGATCCACGCCGCGACGCGCACCAGCACCGAGGTCCAGAACGGAATCAGCACGAGGATCATCACAAGGTTCGCGCGCCGCTCCGACAAGGTCGAGATCCAGTACGCGAGCGGATAGCCGAGCAGCAGCGCGAAGAACGTCACGGCGAAGCCGATGACGAGCGTGCGCCCGAAGATCGCCAGGTAGATCGACTGGTCCGGGTCGGCCGGGATGACGTTGCCGAAGCCGTCCTGCTTGTGATCGAGCGACGCGAGCAGATAGAACGGCGAATACGGGCTGGCGTTCTTCGCGATCGCCTGCCAGTAGGCGACATCGCCCCAGCGCGCGTCCAGCTCGACGAGCTTCTCGCGCACCTGCGCCGGCGCGAGCGCCTGCCCGTTGTCGCCGGCCAGCGGCATCGCGCGCGCGGTCTTCGCGACGAGCGAGCGGTAGCCCGGGATTTCGGTATTGAGCCGCCGCGCCAGCGCGCCCATCGCCTCGCTGTCGGCGACCTTCGCCATGTCGGCGGCGAGCGCCGTGTACGCCGCGTCGCCCGGCACGGCCTTGCGGTCCCAGCCGGACAGCGCGGCGACCGTTTTCGGCAATGCGGTGGTGATCTCGGGGTTCTGCACCGCGCGCGTCAGCAGCGCGCCGATCGGCACCACGAAGATCAGCAGCAGGAAAATCGCCAGCGGCGCGATCAGCAGCAACGCCATCGCGCGCTTTCTGGATTCGGCGGCCTTCAGTTCGCGCTTCAGCGCGGACGTCGACTGCGTCGACGAAGTGGGAGCGATCGTCATCGTGTTCAACGTTTCTCTCCAGCTGAATGCGGATTCAGCCAAACGCCGCGCGATGCGCATGCATCGCGCGGCCGGTTACGTCAGGACTGCGCGGCGCTTACTTCGACGCCCACGCGGCGAAACGCTGCTCCAGCTCGTCGCTGTGATCGGTCCAGAACGCGATGTCCTGCAGCACAGCGTTCTTGCCGTTCGCCGGCGAGTTCGGCAGGTTCGCAAGCGTCTTCTGATCGAGCGACTTGATCGCGGCGACGTTCGACGGGCCGTACGCGATGTGCTGCGCATAGCTCTGCTGCGCCTTCGGCGACAGCGAGTACGCGATGAACTGCTCGGCCAGCGCCTTGTTCGGCGTGCCCTTCGGAATCGCCCAGTAATCCAGATCGTAGATGCTGCCGTTCCAGACCACCTTCAGGTTCTTGCCTTCCTTCTGCGCGGCGTCGATCCGGCCGTTGTACGCCGTCGACATCACCACGTCGCCCGCCACCAGGAACTGCGGCGGCTGCGCGCCCGCCTCCCACCACTGGATGTACGGCTTCAGCTGATCGAGCTTCTTGAACGCGCGGTCCTGGCCGGCCTTCGTGCCGAGCACCTTGTACACGTCCTTCGGCGCGACGCCGTCGGCCATCAGCGCGAACTCGAGGTTGTAGCGCGCGCCCTTGCGCATGCCGCGCTTGCCCGGGAATTTCTTCACGTCCCAGAAGTCCGCCCAGTTCGCCGGCCCGCTCTTCAGCTTGTCCGCGTTGTACGCGAGCGCGGTCGACCACACGAAGAAGCCGACGCCGCACGTTTGCGGCGCTTCCGGAATCAGGTCGGACTTCTTGCCGATCTTCGCCCAGTCGAGCTTCTCGTACAGGCCCTCGTCGCAACCGCGGTTCAGGTCGCCCGATTCGACCTCGACCACGTCCCAGTTGACGTGCTTGGCCTCGACCATCGCCTTCACCTTGGCCTGCTCGCCGTTGTATTCGACGGCCGTGACCTTGTTGCCGGTCGACTTCTCGAACGGCTGGTTGAACGCGACCTTCTGCGCGTCGCCGTTCGCGCCGCCGAAGTTGACGACGGTCAGCTCGGCAGCCGATGCGGATGCGCCGCACACGGCCAGCGCCAGGGCGAGCGCCGTGCGGCGCGGCGTAAAGCATGCTCGAATCATGGTGGTTCCTCTCATGGTGGACAGTGAGCAGTTGTTATCGTGCGACGTGGTACTGAAGGTGCCCGGTCGGGCACTCACGCGAAAACGCGCAGGTGCTCGGGCGAGAATTCGAGTGCGATCGGTGCGCCGGGCGAGAACGTGTCGAGCGCGCCGGTGCCGAGCGGCACCTTGACGAAGCACTCGTCCTGCCCCGGCACCGCGCAACGCATGCGGACGTGATCGCCGAAATAGATCAGGCTGCGGGCCTCGCCCGCCAGCATGTTGGCCGACGCGCCGTTGCCGCTGGCGTTGCGTTGCGTCAGGCTCATGCGCTCGGGACGGATGCAGGCGGTGGCGGACGCGCCCGCGCTCGCATTGCCGACGTTGCGGCCGACGAGCCGCGTGCCGTCGTCGAGATGGAGCTCGCAGAACTCGCCGTCGACGCGCGCGACGGTGCCGCGCAGGCGGTTGCTGTCGCCGATGAAGTTCGCGACGAACTCGTTGCACGGCGATTCGTACAGGCAATCGACCGTGTCGAGCTGCTGCACGATGCCCTTGTCGAACACCGCGACGCGATCCGACATCGTCAGCGCCTCGCCCTGGTCGTGCGTCACGTAGACGAACGTCAGGCCGAGCTTTTCGTGCAGCGCCTTCAGTTCGTACTGCATATGCTCGCGCAATTGCTTGTCGAGCGCGCCGAGCGGCTCGTCCATCAGCACCAGCTTCGGCTCGAACACGAGCGCACGCGCCAGCGCGATACGCTGCTGCTGGCCGCCCGAAAGCTGCGCCGGGTAACGTTTCGCGAAGCGCTCCATCTGCACCATCTTCAGCGCGTTGGCGACACGCTCCGCGCGCTCGTTGGCCGGCAGCTTGCGCACGGTCAGCGGGTACGCGACGTTCTGCTCGACGGTCAGATGCGGGAACAGCGCGTAGTTCTGGAACACCATGCCGATGTCCCGCTTGTGCGGCGGCACGTGATTGAGCAACTCGCCGTCGAGACGGATCTCGCCGCCCGTCGGAAACTCGAAGCCCGCGAGCATCATCAGGCAGGTCGTCTTGCCCGAGCCGGACGGCCCGAGCAAAGTCAGAAATTCCCCGCGGTAGATGTCGAGGTCGAGCGATTTGACGACGAGCGTTTCGCCGTCGTAAGTCTTTCGCACACCGCGAAAGCTGACAATCACTTCATCGGTCTTCATCGTGGCTGTCCCCTTGAAACGCGACAAGCATTTTTGAGATGCAAATCACTATACGGCGCGACGGTTCTACAATAGGGAACCATTTCAATATTCCTGGTGGAACCACTTTGGATACCGTGATCCTGGCCGACTGGCTCACCGCCCGCATCGACCGCAGCTCGACCGAACCGATGTACCGCCAGCTGTTGCAGCTGATGCAGCAAGCCATCCTGACCGGTGAATTGGGGCCAGGAACGAAGCTGCCGAGTTCGCGAACACTCTCAGCCGATCTGTCGATCGCGCGCAATACGGTCTTGCACGTATACGACCAGCTCACAGCCGAAGGTTACGTGCTGACGACGACCGGCAGCGGCACCTACGTCGCGGACACGCGCCCGGACGCATCGGCGATGCAGGCGCCGGGCGGCCCGCCGCCGGCCGGAGACGCAGCGCCGCCGCAAGATGCGCAGGACGAACTGTCGATGCGCGGCCGCCAGCTGATCCGCCACGCGGGCGTGTCGCGCCGCCAGTGGGGCGCGTTCATGCCGGGGGTGCCGGACGTGTCGGAATTCCCTAGCCGGACCTGGAGCCGCCTGCAGGCGCGGTTGTGGAAGGAGGCCAACCCGGAACTGCTGACCTACTCGCCGGGCGGCGGCTACCGGCCGCTGCGGCGCGCGCTCGCCGATTACCTGCGGGTCGCGCGGTCGGTGAAGTGTTCGCCGGATCAGGTGATCATCACGACCGGCATTCACCAGTCGATCGATCTCGCGGTGCGGCTCCTGTCCGACATCGGCGATCGCGCGTGGGTCGAGGAGCCGTGCTATTGGGGCGTGCGAAGCGTCCTGCAGGCGGCGGGGATCGCGCTCACGCCGGTGCCGGTCGACAGCGAGGGGCTCGACCCGCGCGTCAGCGACCTGCAGCACCCGCCGCGTCTCGTGCTCGTGACGCCGTCGCACCAGTATCCGCTCGGCATGGTGATGAGCCTCGCGCGGCGCCGGATGCTGCTCGAATACGCGCGGCAGCACCGCTGCTGGATCATCGAGGACGACTACGACAGCGAGTTCCGCTACGGCAGCCGGCCGCTCGCGTCGCTGCAGGGCCTCGACGACGCGGGGCGCGTGATCTATGTCGGCAGCCTCGGCAAGATGCTGTATCCGGGCTTGCGGATGGGCTACATGGTCGTGCCCGAGCATCTCGTCGACACGTTCCGCACCGGGATTTCCGAGTTGTATCGCGAAGGACAGCTGATCCAGCAGGCCGTGCTCGCCGAGTTCATCATGGACGGCTATCTGACTTCGCACGTCAGGCGCATGCGCACGCTGTACGGCGAGCGCCGGCAGCTGATGATCGACGCGATCCACGCGCGCTTCGGCGACGAACTGCCGGTGATGGGAGACGAAGCGGGCCTGCACCTGGTGCTGGGTCTGCCGGAAGGCTGCGACGACCGGGCCGTCACGCAAAGCGCGTTCGATGCCGGCGTGATCGTGCGGCCGCTCACCGGCTACTACAGCTGTGCGGAAACCTCGCGCCCCGGCCTGCTGCTCGGCTACGCGTGCGTGCCGCACGACAACATCGGCCCGGCATTCGACACGCTGTCGGCCGCGATCGAGCAGCACCTGTCGCAACGCGCGACGCGCGCGGCATGACGCGCCGGCACGCATGACCGCACCGGCGCGTCGGACGCCTTTGGGCCGGCGCCACCCGGAGCGCCCCCCCCCGAAAGCATGCGTGCCACGCCGCGCGCGGCACGCATGCCGCTTACATCTTGGCGCTGACCCGCACCCACGCGGTCCGGCCCGGCTCCGTCACCGGCGCGTTCGCCGAATAGCCGAAGCCGGCGTTGCCGGCGAGGTTCAGGTGCTCCGTGTAGGTCTTGTTCAGCACGTTGTCGATGCCGACCGACACCTGCACCGCCTTGGTCACGTTGTATTGCGCGTGCAGCGACAGCACGCCGAACCCCGCGCTCGGGCCGAAGTCCTTGCCGACAACATTGCCCTGGTTCAGCGCATAGCGATGCTGCGGCGCGACGACCCGCCACAGCCCGCCCGCCGACCACGCGCCGCGCGTGTACTCGAGCCCGAAACGCGCTTCGAGCGGCGGCATCTGCGGCAGCGGATCGCCGGTCGCCGTGTTGCGGCCCCATGCGTATGCCAGCGACGTCTCGAGCCTGAGCGGCGAAACCGGCCGCCATGCGACGCCCGCCTCGCCCCCCATGATCTGCGCGTTCACGTTGGTCGCCCGCGTGGTCTGCCCCATCATGCCTGATGCGTAGTTGAACAGAATGAAATCCTGCACGTAGCCCGCATAGGCGGACACCCACGCATCGAGCCTGTCGCTCCTGTATTGCGCGCCGATATCGATCTGCGTGGTCCGCTCGGGCTCGATCGCCGAGAACGCGTTGACCGAACCGGCCGGGCCGCGCGTCGCCGAAAACAGCTCCCAGTAGTCGGGATAACGCTCCGTGTGGCCGATCCCCGCGTACCACGTGACCGGCAGCGCCGCGAGATCGCGCTCGTAGCGCAGGAATCCGCTCGGCAGCACGCGCGTGCGGTCGTCGTCGAACGTCGGGTTCGGCTTGCTCATCATGCCGCCCGTCATCGCCCGCTTGTCGAGCGCGCTCGCATAGTCGACGCGCGCGCCGCCGATCACCCGCGACGCGTCGCTCGCATACCAGGTCAGCTCGCCGAACACGCCGGCATTCCACATCGTCGCCTGCGGGTTCCAGTTCTGGTCGACATAGTTCTGCCGCCCCATCGCCGAGCGCGAGTCGAGCTGGTTCGATTGCGCGTCGGCGCCGGTGACGAGCTTGAAGTCGTCGCCGAAGCGGAATGTCGCCGCCGCGCGCGCGCCCAGCGTGCGGCGGCGGACCTCGGACGCCATCCGCATCGGCATGCTGCTCGTCGGGTCGGGCTGCCGCAACGTGTAGTTGTCCATCACGTGGTCGGCTTCGTTGTAGTACACGCGCGCCTCGATCCGGTCCAGCACGTCGCCGACATGCTGCTTGTCGAACGACAGGCCGAACGTCTCGCGCCGGAAATGCGCGCCGTCCATGCCGCGCCCCGCGTAGCGCGCGTAGCCGTCGCCGCCGCCGGCGGTCAGCTCGACGCGCGTGTTGTCGTCGGGCGTCCAGCCGAGCGCCGCGTCGGCATTCCATTTGTCCCATTGCGACGGCACGGTCCGGCCGTCGCCGTCCTCGTAGTCCTGCGAATGCGCGTGGTTGGCGGTGACGCGGCCGTAGAAATCCGGCGTCCCGGCGGTCACGTCGACGTTCTGGTCGTTGCGGCCGAACGAGCCGCCGACGACGCTGCCCTCGAAACGCATGCCCGGCGCGTCGAAACGCGGCGTGACGCGCTCGAACAGCACCGTGCCCGCCGATGCGCCCGGCCCGTACAGCACCGTTTGCGGCCCCTTGATCACGGTGACCTTGTCATAGCTCTCGGGGGCGATATAGGACGTCGGCGAGTCCATCCGGTTCGGACACGCGCCGAGCGTGGACATCCCGTTCGCCAGGATGTTGAGCCGCGAGCCGAACATGCCGCGCAGCACCGGGTCGCCGTTCGTGCCGCCGCTGCGGATCGACGCGAAGCCCGGAATCGTCTTCAGATAATCCGCGCCGTCGCTGGCGGGCAGCGGCTGGCGCGGCGTCTTCGGATCGGTGACGACGACGAGCGGCGAACGCAGCGGCGACGCGACGACTTCGACGGGCGGCAGCAGCCACGCCGCATCGGCCGGCGCAGCCGGTGCAGCCGGTGCGGC
>NZ_JGVW01000014.1 GCF_000687455.2 Burkholderia sp. lig30 | reverse complement strand
GCCGGGCCGGGCCGGGCCGGGCAAGGATCGTCATTTCAGACAGCGGGTTCGCGCAACCGCACTTCGAAGATCGCGCCTTCGACGCCCAGCACCTCGCCGCTGGCCGAATATATGCCGACGCCCGTCTCCCAGACCGGCTTGACTCGCCCGTCGGCGCACCGGATCCGGTACCGCAGGTCGAACGTGCCGCGCACCGCCAGCGCCTGCTGAACGCCGCTCCACACATAATCGGCATCCGCCGGCACGATCAGTTGTCCGAATGCATGCGTGTGCCCGTCGAGAAACCATTGCCGCGAATAGCCGGTCAACGCCTCGCAACCGGCGCTCACGTATTCCATCGTCCACAGCCGGTTGTTGCGGCCACGGTAAACAAGGCCGGGAATGCTGTCGAGCAGCCCCTCGACGCTTCTCAGGTGCGCCTGCGTCGACGTCTCGCGGCGGCGTTCGAGCGTCACGTCGGACAGCGCGACGACACATCCGTTCGACTGCCGGCGCAGCGACACCTCGAACCAGCGCAACCCGCCGTCCGGATGCACCAGCCGCAATCGCTCGCGCACGCCGCCGCGGGAAATCGTCCGCGAGCGCTGCAGCATGCCGCTCCAGATCTCCCGGTCCTCCGGGTGGACGTAATCGGCGAAGCGGCAACCGGGCGCGGGCCGCTCCATTGCGTCGCTCCAGGCGACGTTGAAGCCGCCGATCCGGCCGGCGCCGTCGAGCTTCAGCAGCGCGAGCGGACACGCGTCCGCATCGAACGCATGGCCGAAGGCGGGAATCGCAATCGCTCCGCCCGTCATCATGCGGCCCTTTCCCTGAGCGACGCGCCGAGCCCGCGCCGGTGCACCGACGCCGCCAGTTCGAGCCGGGTCTTCGCGTCCAGCTTGCGCAGCAGATTCTTCACGTAGACCTTCACCGTGCCCTCGCTGATGCCGAGCACGCGCGCGATCTGCTTGTTGCTCATGCCGTCGGCGATCAGCGTCAGCGTCTGCGCCTCGCGTGCCGTCAGGTCGGCCGCCCGTGCCCCGCTATCCGCGACGGGCGGCCCGTCGTCCTCGGCCAGCAAGCGCACGAGATCGTCGTCGAGCACGACGACGCCCTGTACGCAACTGCGCACGTACGCCAGCAGCGCCTGCGGCTCGGATTCCTTCAGCACGTAGCCATCCGCGCCGAGCCGCAACGCGGAGCGCAGCTCCTCGCGGTCCATCGACGCGGTCAGCATCACCTTCACGCAATCGACCTGCGAGCGCCTGAGCGCGTCGAGCACCTGGAGCCCGCCGAGGCCCGGCATGTGAAGGTCGATCAGCACCAGCTCGGGCCGCAGCATGCCGGCAAGCGAAATGCCCTGCGCGCCGCTCGACGATTCACCCACCACGCGAAACTCCCCGGTCGCGCCGAAAAACTCGGCCACGCCGCGGCGGAACAGCGGGTGGTCGTCGATCAACAGCATGGTCGTCGGTTCCATCAAGGTGTCTCCCCGTGAATCGCGCCGTTCGGCACGAAAAGTACGACCTGGGTGCCGCCGGGCGCGGCGCTCCCAATCGCGATGTGCCCGCCGATCGCCTTCGCGCGCTCGCGCAGGATGTCGAGCCCGTAATGGTTCACGTCCGCCGATGCGGCGCCGAGCCCGATGCCGTCGTCGACGACGGACACGCGCAAGCCGCCCGCGTCGGGCACCAGCGCGACCCACGCATGGCCGGCCTGCGCGTGGCGCACGACGTTCGACAGTGCCTCGCGCACAATCTGCAGCACCTGCAGCGCGACCCGCGGATCGATCCTGAGGTCGGGCACCCGGTTGTCGAGTTCGAACACGACGTCGCAGCGGCGCGAGAACTCCGCGACCGAATCGGCCAGCGCCTGCTGCAGCGAGCGTCCATCGAGCGTGAGCCGCGCGCTGGTGATGAGCTCGCGCACCTGGCGCTGCAGGCGCGTCGTCATCGCGCGCAATTCGGCGAGCAGCGGCTCGCCGGCCTCGGCCTGCTGCTGCAGGCGTCCGACCAGGAACGACATGAAGCCCAGTTGCTGCGCGACCGAATCGTGCAGCTCGCGCGTCAGCGCCTCGGTCTGGCCCGCGACGCCGCGCGCGACCGGATCGGCGCCGCCCCGCCCTCCGAGCGCCGCGCGCACTGTCGCCGCGATGATGTCCAGGTCGGCCGTCAGCGTCGGCGGCACCGGCAGCGCAACGTCCAGCACGAGCACCGCGCCGCCGATCGCGCGCACGGCCCGCCCGTGCGACGTGCCGAGACAGTCGGGACACAGGCCGCACGGCGCGTCCGGCGCCGCATGTCGGAGCTTGCAGCGATGCCCCTGCGTGCATCGCACGCAGGTATCCGGCGCGGATTCGTAGCCCGCGCCGTCGTCGAGGGCGAGCACGACCCGCGCGTGGGGCAGCTCGCGCGCGAGCCCCGCAAAAAATGCATGGAACACCGCCTCGCGTGTCTGCCCGCCGACGAATCCAGCCAGCAACGCGAGCAGCGCATCGCGAAAGCGCGTCGGCAGCGACACGCTTTCGGCCGGCTGCACAACTCTGTCGTCCTGGCTGTCGTCGAGGGCCACTGTCGATCCGGTGCACGCAAAGTGAGATCGACTCGTCTTGCAAGTTTCATGCCTCGGCCTCCATCCGCCGCGCGCTACCTCTTCCGTCATACCTCGTCTTCAGGATTGAACGGGTATTACTGGCAAGAAACTATGTTGAACAACAGGAACGCAACGCGACGCAGCGACGGTCGCCGAGCGAACGCCCACTCGTGATGCAAACGCCCCATTTTGGGAGTCGAACGATGCACTCAATTGAACCGCCGGAAGCCCGGAATCAGGTCAGTACACCCAACCCTTCGCGGCACGCGCTGCCGGCGAGCGCGCCCGACGCGCCGCACAGCGTGCCGCGATATGCTCCGCTGCGGCCGCATGCGCCGGCCCGTTCGCACCTCGTCGTCGCGCAGGGCAACGCGCTCGACGCGCTGCCGGCATTCGTCGGCGAAGTGTCCGCGCTGCCCGGCGCCGCGATGCTCGTCACGCACGGCAACTTGCGCGCCACCGGCCTGCCGACCGAGTTTCACGCATCGATCGACGCGCTCGAGGACGAGGTGCGGCGCCGCCTGAACGACAGTGCCGTCGGGCTGCATCTCTACGTCTGCGGCGACGAGGCGTTCATCTGGCGCATCCGTCGCGTCGCGCACGCGCTCGGCATGTTGCCCGAGGAAATCCATGCGACCGTGTCCGGCGCGCGGCGCACCGTCTACTGCGTGCATTGCTCGGCATCGCACGCGCACGACGCGCTCGACGAGGTCACGTGCCCGGACTGCGGGATCCGCCTGAGCGTCCGCCCGCACTTCTCGGCGCGCCTCGGCGGCTACTTCGGCGTGTGCGCGGATGCGGACCGGCCGTACGCGGGAGACGACGCATGAGCACGCTCGACGTTCGCGTGGCCGATGCCCGCATGCTCACGCCGGTCGTGCGCGAGCTGACCCTGACCGCGGTGCGCGGCGCGCTGCCGGCGTTCTCGTCCGGCAGCCACGTCCAGCTGCTGATGCGCGACGGCGAGCGCGCGTACCGCAACGCCTATTCGCTGGCGGGCGACCCCGCCGAGCGCGGCGTCTACCGGATCGCGGTGCGCCGGCAGGATGCGTCCCGCGGCGGCTCTGCGTTCGTTCACGAACGCCTGGACGCGGGCGCGCAGCTGCGCATCACCGCGCCCGCGAACCTGTTCGCGCTCGATGGCACCGCCCGCCATCACGTTCTCGTCGCGGGCGGCATCGGCATCACGCCGTTTATCGCGCATCTCGCGGAACTGGAGCGCCGGCAGGCGAGCCACGAGCTGCATTACGCATACCGTCCGGGCCTGACCGACGCCTACCGCGACGCGCTCGAAGCCCGTCTCGGCGCGCGCTTTCACGGCTACGACGGCATGCGCGATCGCTTCGACGCCGCCACCCTGCTGGAGCGTCAGCCGCTCGGCACGCACGTCTACGTGTGCGGCCCCGAACGCCTGCTGGACGCCGTGCGCGACGCTGCCAAGGCGCTCGGCTGGCCCGACGGCCGCGTGCATTGGGAAGCGTTCGCCGCACCGGCGCCGGGCCGGCCGTTCTCGGCGGACCTTCGGCGCAGCGGCCGCCGCGTCGAGGTCGGCGCCGACCAGAGCCTGCTCGAGGGGCTCGAATCCGCCGGCGTCGAGATCCCGAACCTGTGCCGTGGCGGTGCGTGCGGCCAGTGCGCGACGCGCTACCTCGACGGCGACGTCGAGCACCGCGACACCTTCCTCGACGCCGACGCCCGCGCGACGCATCTGATGCCCTGCGTGTCGCGTGCGTGCGGCGCCGCCCTGACCCTCGACCTGTGAGAGCTGCCACATGAGCGTATCGATCAAGCCTGCAGAAACCTATCGCGACGATTTCTCGTTCCGCAACAGCCCTGCGGCGGTTGCACGCTTTCCGTTTCCGTTCCCCGAGGACCGCTACATGTACTCGGTCAACCTCGAGCCGGCGACGCCGCGCGACCCCGGCTCGGTCTTCGCGCACTGGTTCGACATCGACGAGCACTACCGCTCCGAAGTGGCCGAGCGCGCGCGCGTGCTCGACGCCGACCCGCGCCGCGCGATCGTGATGCCGCACATGGAAACCGCGTCGTGGGACACGCTCGAGATGATCATGACGCATCTCGCCCATGACTATCCGGAGTGGTTCGCGCTCAAGCGCGACGGCGATCGCTGGCGCTGGACGAACCGCGCGCTCGATCTCGAGCAGTCCTTCACGTTCGGCGATCCGCGCACGCTGCCGTACCCGCCGCTCGAATACGTGATGCGGCAAACGCAGGGCGACATGGCGCTGCTCGACCAGCGCGACGGCGACCTGTACATGGACGCCGGCGTGGTCACCGGCCCGGCCGACTGGTCGCTCGCGTTCGACGCCGGGATGAGCTTCAGGCAATGGCATGCGCCGGTGCCGCTCGCGCATCAGGCAGGCGTGTTCGACCGCGCGCTGAAATACCTGCTCGGCATCCAGGCCGGCCAGCCGGTGCGCCGGCTCAACTGGACGCTGACCATCCATCCGCGCCTCGACACGTCATCGGAGACCTGTCACCAGTGGGGCGCGGACCGCGGGCACGTGACGCCCGACAACGTCGGCGACACCGTGCACCTGCGCGTCGAACTGCAGTTCATGGCGCGGCTGCCGCGCAGCAACGCGCTGATGTTCAGCATCCGGACCTACCTGTGCAGCATGGCCGACCTCGTCGGCAACCCGGTGTGGGCGCGGCGGCTCCATCGCGTGCTGCGCGACCTGCCGGACCCGATCGCCGAATACAAGGGCATGTCCCGCTACCGAAGCACGCTCGTCGACTGGCTCGGCCGGTTCGACACGTGACGCGGCTTCTTCCGTTATCGACCTTCTCTTTCGTTGGAGCATTCAAGATGGCGAATTCCTGGCGCATTTCCGCCCTCGCGGACCGTCACCGCGCACTCGGCTCGAATCTCGAGGACTGGAACGGCATGGGCACCGCATGGACCTATTCGACCGACCTCGCGGACCATCACGCGGCGATCCGCACCCGCGCGGGCCTGATGGACGTATCCGGGCTCAAGAAGGTGCACTACGTCGGGCCGCACGCGGAAAGCCTGCTGAACTGGGCGACGACGCGCGACATCGGCAAGCTGTATCCGGGCAAGTCGGTGTACGCGACGATGCTGAACGAGGACGGCAAGTTCATCGACGACTGCATCGTCTACCGGACCGGCCCCAACGCGTTCATGGTCGTGCACGGCGCGGGCGCCGGGCACGAGCGCCTGGTGCGCTCGGCCCATGGCCGCCAGGTCGCGGTGCTGTTCGACGACGACCTGCACGACCTGTCGCTGCAAGGGCCGCTCGCAGTCGACTTCCTCGCCGAATTCGTGCCGGGCATCCGCGACCTGCCGTATTTCCATCACGTCCAGACCCGCCTGTTCGGCCGGTCGGCGATGATCTCGCGCACCGGCTACACCGGCGAGCGCGGCTACGAGATCTTCTGCAAGGCCGCCGACGCGCCGTTCATCTGGGACACCATCCTCGAGAAAGGCCGGGCGATGGGCATCGTCCCGTGCGCGTTCACCGCGCTCGACTGGCTGCGGGTCGAGAGCTACCTGCTCTTTTACCCGTACGACAACTCCGAGATGTATCCGTTTGCCGACGAGCGTGCCGGCGACACGCTGTGGGAGCTCGGCCTCGACTTCACGGTATCGCCCGGCAAGACGGACTTCTGCGGCGCGGCCGAGCATGTCCGGCTGGCCGGCAAGGCGCGCTTCCGGATCTTCGGCGTGGAGCTCGACGCCGCGAAGGCGGCGCAGGGCGGCGACACGCTGTGGCACGACGGCCGGCAGGTCGGCGTGATCACGTGCGCGATGCGCTCGCGGCTGACCGGCCGGTCGCTCGCGATCGCCCGGCTCGACGCCGCGCTTGCGCGCGCGGGCGTGCCGCTCGACGTGAAGGGCAGCCTCGACGCGAAGGCCACCACGGCGCTGCTGCCGTTCGACGACCCCGACAAGAAGAAGCGCACCGCCGTCGGCTGACGCAACCGACGCGCGCGGCCGGCTTCAGGCCGGCCTCCCCAATCCCGATCCGAGCCGAGGAAAAACACCGTGAATCCGAACTACATCCTGACGATCAGTTGCCCTGCCACGTCCGGCATCGTGGCTGCCGTCACCTCCTATCTCGCCGCGTCGAACTGCTACATCAGCGAACTGGCGCAGTTCGACGACCAGGTCAGCGGCACGTTCTTCATGCGCGCCGTGTTCCGCTTCAACACCGACGCGAGCGGCAGCATCGAGCGCCTGCATCGCGACTTCGCCAGCGTCGCGCGCGACTTCTCGATGCAATGGCAACTGAAGAGCGCAAACGAACCGATGAAGGTGCTGCTGATGGTCAGCAAGTTCGATCACTGCCTGTCGGACCTGCTGTACCGCTTCCGCAAGGGCGAGCTGCGCATGCAGATCACCGCGGTCGTGTCGAACCATCTCGACCTGCGGCCGATGGCCGAGCGCGAAGGCATCCGCTTCATCTACCTGCCGATCACGTCCGAGACCAAGGCGCACCAGGAGGCGGAACTGATGCGCATCGTCGACGAAACCGGCACCGAGCTGGTGGTGCTCGCGCGCTACATGCAGATCCTGTCGAACGAGCTGTGCGAACGGCTCGCCGGCCGCGCGATCAACATCCACCACTCGTTCCTGCCCGGCTTCAAGGGCGCGAAACCGTACCACCAGGCGTTCGGGCGCGGCGTGAAGCTGATCGGCGCGACCGCGCACTACGTGACGTCCGACCTCGACGAAGGCCCGATCATCGAGCAGGAGGTGCAGCGCGTCGACCACGTGCTGCAGCCTGACGATCTCGTGACGATCGGGCGCGACACCGAGACGGTCGCGCTGTCGCGCGCGGTCAAGTACCACACCGAGCATCGGGTGTTCCTCAACCAGAACCGCACGGTGATCTTCAAATGAGCGACGCGACAGTCATCGACGGCAAGGCGATCGCCGCCGCCCTGCTGGAAGCCGTCAGGCAGGACGTCGCGCGGCTGCGCGCGGAAGGCGTCGCGCCCGGGCTCGCGGTCGTGCTGGTCGGCGACGATCCGGCCAGCCACGTGTACGTCCGCAACAAGGTGATGCGCGCGCAGCAGGTGGGCATCCGCTCGATCGAGCACCGCCTGCCGGCCGATACCGGCGCGCAGGCATTGCTCGCGCTCGTCGCCGCGCTGAACGCCGATCCCGACGTGCACGGCATCCTCGTGCAGATGCCGCTGCCCGCGCATCTCGACGCGGCCGCCGTCATCGATGCGATCGATCCGCGCAAGGACGTCGACGGCTTTCATCGGGAAAACGTCGGCGGGCTCGCGCTCGGCCAGGACGTGCTGGTCCCGTGCACGCCGTCGGGCTGCCTGCACCTGCTGCGGGAGATCATCGGCGACCTGCGCGGCAAGCACGCGGTCGTGGTCGGGCGCTCGAACATCGTCGGCAAGCCGATGGCCGCGCTGCTGCTCCAGTCCGACTGCTCGGTGACGACCGTTCATTCCCGCAGCGCGAACGCGGCCGCGCTGTGCCGGCAGGCGGACATCGTCGTCGCGGCGGTCGGCAAGCCGGGCATCGTCGATGCGGACTGGATCAAGCCGGGCGCGGTCGTCGTGGACGTGGGCATCAACCGGATCGAATCGGGCGGGACGACGCGGCTCGTGGGCGACGTCGACCACGACAGCGTGTCGCGCGTCGCCGGCGCGCTGACGCCGGTTCCTGGCGGCGTCGGCCCGATGACGATCGCCTTCCTGATGAAAAACACCGCGCTCGCGGCGCGGCGGCAGCGCGCGGCATGACGCTCGCCCGCGCGTGCGTCGCAGTTGCGGGCGCCGTTCGTCGATTCATGGCCAGTCACTTTTAATGAGGTAGAACGCGATGAAACAACGTGTTGCAATCATCGGCGCGGGTCCGTCGGGCATGGCCCAGCTGCGCGCCTTCCAGTCCGCCCAGGCTAAGGGCGCCGACATTCCCGAACTCGTGTGCTTCGAAAAGCAGCACGACTGGGGCGGCATGTGGAACTACACGTGGCGCACCGGCACCGACGAGCACGGCGAGCCGGTACACGGCAGCATGTACCGCTACCTGTGGTCGAACGGCCCCAAGGAATGCCTGGAGTTCGCCGACTACACGTTCGAGGAGCACTTCGGCAAGCCGATCGCCTCCTATCCGCCGCGCGAAGTGCTGTGGGACTACATCAAGGGGCGCGTCGAGAAGGCCGGGGTTCGCCGCCACATCCGCTTCGACAGCGTCGTGCGCCAGGTCGCGTTCGACGACGCGACCGGCCGCTTCACCGTGACCGTCCATGATCTCGGAAAAGACGAGGTGTATTCGGAGGCATTCGATTACGTCGTCAACGCGTGCGGCCACTTCTCGACGCCGAACATGCCGACCTTTGCCGGCTTCGACAATTTCGGCGGCCGCATCCTGCACGCGCACGACTTCCGGGACGCGCTGGAATTCAAGGACAAGGACATCCTGCTCGTCGGCAGCAGCTATTCCGCGGAGGATATCGGTTCGCAGTGCTACAAGTACGGCGCCCGCAGCATCACGAGCTGCTACCGCAGCGCGCCGATGGGTTATCACTGGCCGGCCAACTGGGAGGAAAAGCCGCTTCTCGAGCGCGTGTGCGGGAACGTCGCGTTCTTCGCGGACGGCAGCAGCAAGAAGATCGACGCGATCGTCCTCTGCACCGGCTACCAGCACTATTTCCCGTTCCTGCCCGACAGCCTGCGCCTGAAGACCGGCAACCGTCTCTGGCCGCTCGACTTGTACAAGGGCATCTTCTGGGAGCGCAATCCGAAGCTGATCTACCTCGGCATGCAGGACCTCTGGTACTCGTTCAACATGTTCGACGCGCAGGCCTGGTACGCGCGCGACGTGATCCTCGGGCGCATTCCGCTGCCCGACTTCGACGCGATGCACGCGAACAGTCTCGCGTGGCGCGCGCGCGAGGAAACGCTCGAGACCAACCAGCAGATGTTCGAGTTCCAGGGCAGCTACATCCAGGACCTGATCGACGCGACCGACTATCCGAGCTTCGACATCGCCGGCGTGAACCGCACGTTTCTCGCGTGGAAGCACGACAAGCACGAGGACATCATGGGCTACCGCAACAAGTCCTATCGCTCGCTGATGACCGGCACCCAGTCGCCGCCGCATCACACGCCGTGGCTCGACGCGCTCGACGACTCGATGGAAGCCTATCTGGGCGCGCCCGAGCCGCGCGCGAAAGTCGGCTGACCGGCACGGCGGCAGCGCCCGGCCGGCCGCGCGCCGGGCGCCGCCGCCCGCATCCCGCTTCGTCCGGGGCCTGTTCCCGCCAACAACGGGCTTGCGCTGGCCGCCCTCGCGGGCGGTGCCTGCCCTTCCTCGCAAGGAATGCTCATGCTCATTCGTCCGCCGTCCGTTTCGCGGCCGCACGAACCCGCGCTGTCCGCCCGCCTGCCGGGCGGCGAACGCCATCGCGTCGCCGGCGCCGGGCTCGTCGCCATCGCCCTGCATGCCGGGGATTCGCTGCACGTGACCGATCCCGAGGGCCGGCAGCGGGCCGAACTGGCCGCGTTACGCATGCGCGGCGGCGGCTGCGCGCTCGGCGCGCTCGGCCTCGCGCCCGACGACGATGCGCACTTCATCGCCGACCAGTCGAGCGGCGATCGCGCCGGATGGCGCGGCGTCGCCGCGCTGCTCTCCCGGCACGGCCTGGCCGACGCGCCGCTGCCGGCGGCCGCGACCCTGTGGTCGGGCGACACGCCCGCCGGCCACGCCGCCACCTACGTCGCGACGCAATCGCTCGTCGCGATCGTCGCCGCGCCGGGCGGCCCGGTGCCGGTGGACCGGGCCGGCCGCCCGCCGACGGAACTGCAACTGGCCGTCACCCGCGCCAGCGGTCGCGCGCCGCTGCCCGGCGAGACCGACGCGCCGCTCGCCGAGCCGCTGTCGGACTTCGCGATCCGGCCCGGCACGGCGGTCGCCTACACGGTGCGGGCCGGCGAATACATCCAGGTCGTCGACGTGGCCGGGCGGCAATGCTCGGATTTCGTCGCGTTCGATCTCGACGCACTGGCGCACAACGACGAAGTCGAATGCGACCCGACCGTCACGCGCACGCTCAACGGCAGCGCGTATCCGCAGCCCGGCCTGTACTCGCGCTTCTTCGACCGGCGCATGCAGCCGATGCTCGAAGTCGTGCGCGACACCGTCGGCCGCCACGATTCGTTCGCGCTCGCCTGCACCGCGCGCTATTACGAATCGCAGGGCTATCCGGGCCACGTGAACTGCAGCGACAACATCAGCGCGGCGCTGGCCGACTATCACATCGCCGCGCGGCCCGGCTGGCCGGCGATCAACTTCTTCTTCAACACCGCGATCGACGCGCACGGGCAGATGACCGTCGACGAGCCGTGGTCGCGCCCGGGCGACTACGTGCTGATGCGCGCGTTGCGGAATCTCGTCTGCGTCAGCACGTCGTGCCCGGACGACATCGATCCGGCGAACGGCTGGCAGCCGACCGACATCCGGATCCGAACCTATTCGAGCAAGGAGCGCTTTTCCGTGTCCACCGCCCTCCGTCCCACGCCCGACGCGCTGCCCGCGCTGACCCGCCAGTCAGGCTTCCACGCGCGCACGTCGGCGCTCACGCGCCACTTCACCGATTACCGCGGCTGGCACCTGCCGACGCGGTTCGACGGCCACGGCCCGGTCGACGAATACTACGGCTGCCGCGAGCGCGCGGCGATCATCGACCTGTCCGCGCTGCGCAAGTTCGACGTGACAGGCCCCGACGCGGAGGCGCTCCTGCAGTATTGCCTGACGCGCGACGTGCGCCGGCTCGCGACGGGACAGGTCGTCTACTCGGCGATGTGCCACCCGCACGGCGGGATGCTCGACGACGGCACGCTGATGCGGCTCGGCCCCGACACGTTCCGCTGGATCTGCGGCGACGATTTCGCCGGCGTCTGGCTGCGCGAGCAGGCCGCCCGGCTCGGGATGAAGGCGTGGGTCAAGTCGTCGTCGGACCAGATCCACAACGTCGCCGTGCAGGGGCCGCGCAGCCGCGACATCCTGCGCGCGCTGGTCTGGACGCCGCCGACGCAGCCGCCGCTCGAGACGCTCGGCTGGTTCCGCTTCCTGATCGGCCGGCTCGGCGGCCCGGACGGCTGCCCCGTGATCGTGAGCCGGACCGGCTACACCGGCGAGCTGGGCTACGAGGTGTGGTGCCATCCGCGCGACGCGGAGGCGGTGTGGGACCGCATCCAGGCCGAGGGCCAGCCGCACGGCCTCGTGCCGCTCGGGCTCGAGGCGCTCGACCTGCTGCGCATCGAGGCCGGGCTCGTGTTCGCCGGCTACGAGTTCAGCGACGAGACCGATCCGTTCGAGGCCGGCATCGGCTTTTGCGTGCCGCTCAAGACCAAGACCGACGACTTCGTCGGCCGCGACGCGCTGCTTCGCCGCAGCGCGCATCCGCAGCGCGTGCTCGTCGGGCTGGAACTCGACGGCAACGAACCCGCGCATCACGGCGATTGCGTGCGCAGCGGGCGCGCGCAGGTCGGCGTCGTCACGAGTGGCATGCGCTCGCCGATCCTCGGCAAGAACATCGCGCTCGCGCGGGTCGACGCGCATCACGCGCAAGCCGGCTGCCGGCTTCAGGTCGGCAAGCTCGACGGCCAGCAAAAGCGCATCGACGCGCTGGTGTGCGCCCCCGTCTTCTACGACCCGGCCAAGACCCGCGTGCGCAGCTAACGACCATAAAACCAGTGAAGGGGTAAAAGCATGAAAGCGAAGTCGATTGTGATGTCCGGAATGATCCTGGTGTCCGCCGCCGCGCACGCGCAAAGCAGCGTGACACTGTTCGGCATGCTGGACGAGGGCCTGAACTTCACGAGCAACGCCGGCGGCAAGCGCGCGTGGCAGACGTCCAGCGTGGACGTGGCGACCAGCCGCTGGGGGATCAAGGGCAACGAGGACCTGGGCGGCGGCCTGCAGGCGCTCTTCGATCTCGAGAGCGGCTTCGTGATGGACAACGGGCAGACGTACTACGGCACGCGGCTGTTCGGCTACCAGGCGTATGTCGGCCTGCAGTCGGACGCGCTCGGCACGCTGACCTTCGGGCGCCAGTTCGACACCGTGACCGACGCGATCGGCCTCCTGACCGCGAACGGCAGCTGGGCCGGCTATCTGTTCTCGCATCCGTTCGACAACGACAACACCGATGCGACGTTCCACGCGAGCAATGCGGTCAAGTTCACGAGCAACACGTACGGCGGCTTTTCCGGCACCGCGCTGTACGGCTTCAGCAACGAGGCGGGCGGCTTCGCGCACAACCGCGTATATGGCGTGGGGCTCAAGTACAGCTACAAGACCTTCTCGGCGGGCGCGGTGTTCGAAGCGCTCTCCGCGCCGGGCAGCACCGCCGCCGGCAGCGTCGCGCCCGACGACGCGGGCTTCACCGCCGCCGACCAGAAGATCTACGGGATCGGCGCGAGCTACGGCATCGGGCCGGCCACCGTCGGCGCGGTCTACACGCACACGAACATCGGCAAGCCGGCGTCGTCGATCTACGTCGGCGATCTCGGCGCGAACCTGTCGGGCCTGCGGTTCGACAACGTGGAATTCAACGTGCGCTACGACGTCAGGCCCGACTTCTTCGTCGGCGCGATGTACACGTACACCGTCGCCCATCTCGATCACGACGGCGGCACGGCGTCGCTGCACTGGAACCAGGCGGGGCTGATGGCCAACTACTTGCTGTCGAAACGCACCAGCGTCTATGCGCAGGCCGTCTATCAGGACCTCAGCGGCGGAACGACGGGGACGCCGCTCGACGGAGCCGACATTCCCGGCTCCGCCGGTTCGTCGTCGAACGGGCACCAGATCGTCGGGCGGGTGGGGATGTCGCACGCGTTCTGATTCGGGCCGGGCACGGCGCGCGGGCGACGGCGGCCCCGTGCGCCGCGCGGCCGCGCGTCACGCGAACCGGAACGTGTCGAAGAGCGCATCCCGCTCGATCACCGTCAACGCCGCGCGCTTGTGCGGAAAATCGAACTCCTTCAGCGTGCGGAACCCGAGCCGGTGCATGTACGCGATATGGCGCACGTGATCGACGCGCGGCTCGCCGACCAGCCGTCGCGACGCTGGTACGTCGAGCCGTCCGGCTCCGCATGGAATCCGGCTTACCGCGCGACGCTGATCTCGACGCGCCGGTTCTGCGCGCGCCCCTGCGCGGTGCGGTTGTCGCCGACCGGATCGGCATCGCCGTTGCCGACGGCTTCGAGACGGCTCGCCGGCACGCCCGCGGCTTGCAGCATCTGCATGACCTGCGCGGCCCGCTGTTCCGACAGCGCCTGATTCGACGCGAATTGGCGGCTGCGGATCGGCACGTTGTCCGTATAGCCGCGAACCGTCACCTTGCCCGGCACCCTGGCGATCTCGCCCGCGATCTTCAAGATCAGCGGATTCATCGTTACCTGAACGGACGCGCCGCCGGGCTGGAACATCGAGTCGCCGCGGAACGTCACCGTGCTGCGGCGCGCATCCTCGTCGACGCTGACGGTGCCCGCCGCGATCTCGTCCTTGAGCAACTGCCTGAGGTGCAATTGCGGCGGCGCGGGCGGCGGCACCATGCGCGCGATGTCGGCGAGCTGCCTCTGGATCTCGGCGGCACGGCTCGACAGCTGGTACTTGTACCATCCGAACATCCCCAGCAGGATCGCCGACAGGACGACCACGGTGATCCACACCGGGAAATCGTAGAACGACGGGCGCTTGCCCGTGACGTCCGATTTCCAATTGGGAGACAACGCCGACGGCACGGGGCCGCGTTGCGACGTGATTTCGTTGTAAATCCGCTGCCGAATCGCATGGTGCTTGCGCCTGCCGCCGGCGCTGCCCCGGTAACGGCCCTCGAAGCCGAAGCTGAGAATCCGGTAGATCACCTCCAGCAAATCCACGTGCTCGCGAGGGTCCTCCAGCAACCGGCCGATCAGCAGGTACACCTTGTCGCCGCCATCGCGGTCTCCGTGGAAGGTGACTGCGAGGCCGCGATTGATCCACTCGATTCCCGACGAATCGTCTTTGCCCCACTGGGTCTGCATCGCGGCTTCATCGAGCGCGGTGCACAGGCAATATCGCGCGCCGATCATGTGATCGCTGCGGATATTGGCCTGCTCGCACAGCCTCTGGAACACCTGCAGTTCCTGCTCAAGTAACGCCCTCAACAACGCAATGAGCTGCTTCGACGTCAACTGATCGGGCATGTCCGCCTGCGCGCGAATCAATACGCGGGATGCGGCCAGCAATGGATTCTGCGCCGCGCGAACCTCGGCCAACCGCGCGTCAAACGGCTCTGGCGGAGGGACGTCAGCAGGCGTCGTTGCGAGACCGTCTTCATTGCCGATGGCGTCCTTGATGCTGTCCGAGGACGGCTCGCCGTTCTCTCCGGCTGCAGTCGGTTCCGCGGCATCGTCAGTCGATCGGTTCATTGTTGCCATGCTCTCTAGCCTCCCGCGTCTGCCGTGACGCTACCAATGAGCGTGCAGTCACATTCCGTACGATGACCGTGCATGGCCACGCGCCTGTTGCCAATCGTGAAAGTCCGGTGTGCCTCGGTGATCCGGTTGATGCCATGCGGGCGCCCGTCGGGATATTTTTCGGGGCAGTCGACCAGGTCGTCCAGCCGGGCGATCCGCCGGCCGCCGATTGTGTGAATGTCGGAGCCGGTGATGACCCGGCCACCGTGCGAGGTTGTATCGCCGACCACGATGATTTTCCGTGACATGTCGATTCTCCGAGTCAGTGACTTGTCATGCCTGGGCGCGCAACCATGCTTCGCTACCGCGCTTCAGCTCGTCCCGCACCCATCCGGGAATCTGCTCCACCATCGTGTCGAATGCCCCGCCCGTCCGGCGACGCGACGTCAGCGCGTCCCAGATGTAACGGTGCCGATCGAAATCCTCACCATGGACATAGGAATACTCACAATAGTCCAGCCTGTCCCTGGGTTCGACGAATCCCCACTCCAGCGCCCGCTTGTACCGAGGCTCGAAATCCAGGAACCGGGTCCTGTAACGGAGCGCTCCATCGATGTGCCCCAGTTCGATCAGCGATGCCATCAGCTCGTCAGGCTCGGTATGCGCCGTCAGCTTGTCGACATCCTTCTGGTCGAGCTCGATCACGATAGAGCGAGAAACCCGGCCCACCTTCAGCGAATCATTCTCGACCGTCTGCCACTTCTCGTGGCGCCCGCGATATTTGAGCCGATCGAGCGGCGCCAGAAACATGTTGCGGATCTCTTCGCCCCACATATCGAGCACCACGCCGGTGTTACGGGGATCGAAAAACCGGATCATCGCGGTCATCCCGTCGCCGATCCCGGTAAACAGGAACGCACGAAAATGGATTGCCAGTTGCGGAAGGCTCACGCGGCTCCACACGAGCGTGAGACACGGAGAGTGAAGATCGATCTCGTCCAGTTCGCTCACCCACGCTGCGCCCGGGTCATCGATGCGGGCAAGAAAAAGTGCAGCCGGCCCGAGCTGCGCTTCGGGCAGACCGTCATAGAGCGAAACGAACTGTGTGCCGGACTGCTCCAGCAAGGGCTGAAGCCTGGCCGGATCGGCTGCGCCGTCGATCAGGCAGAATAACCGGGAACGCTGCTGCATAAGCTTGTCTCTCCCCACCGTGGTTACGCCCACGCTGCCTTGCCGGTGTCGCCCACCGCGAGCGGCTCGGATTCCGAGGCCATGCCGAGATAGGCGATC
>NZ_JGVW01000013.1 GCF_000687455.2 Burkholderia sp. lig30 | reverse complement strand
CCACCACTGCCGGACGACGAGCTGCTGCCCGACGAGCCCGTGTCGGCGGTCGTGTTGGTGCCACTGGAGCTGCCGGACGAACCGCCGCTACCGGACGACGAGCTGCTGCTCGACGAGCTCGTATCAGCGGTCGTGTTGGTGCCGCTGGAGCTGCCGCTCGACGAACCACCGCTGCCGGACGACGAGCTGCTGCTCGACGAGCTCGTGTCAGCGGTCGTGTTGGTGCCGCTGGAGCTGCCGCTCGACGAACCACCGCTGCCGGACGACGAGCTGCTGCCCGACGAGCTCGTGTCAGCGGTCGTGTTGGTGCCGCTGGAGCTGCCGCTCGACCCACCGCTGCCGGACGACGAGCTGCTGGTCGAAGAACCCGACTCGTCGTTCTTGCCGCTGCTGGAGCCACTGCCCGAACCGCTGCCCGACGAACTGCCGGAGCTGGGCGTTAGCGGCGGTGGGGGCGGCGTAGGTGTTGGCATGGGAGCCGGTGGCGGCGGTGGTGGTGCCGATGGCGGTGGCGGTGGCGGAAGCGGTCGATCCGGACCACCCGATGATCCCGACCCGCTCGACCCACCCGGTCCACTTGACGAACTCGACGCGCTCGGTCCACCCGACCCGCCCGGCCCCCAACCCGGCCCACTCGACGAGCCCGAACTGCTCGACGAACTCGAACTGCTCGACGAACCCGAGCTACTGTTGGGCGCGCAATTGCCGAAAATGCAGAGCACGGGATAGCCCTTGTTGACCGCGCTGTTCGCCGGCAAACCCCATACTGGTATCTTCTCTGGAGAATCGGGGGGAACCACAGCCGCCTCGGTGTGGTGGTCGCCGTATGGGAGGATGCTCCTGGTGTTCAGCTCCGTCGCCCAGGGGACGGTTGTTTTCAGATTTATGTACTGCGACGTCGTGTCGCCGGGCGTACCGTTGACGTGGCCGATCATTGGGTTCTGATTCGTCGAGGGGTCCCACACGGCATAGATCGCGGGAATATTGTTGCTAGAGTAGGACTCGGTTCCGACGATGCTTCCCGCGGATGCCCGCGACGTTGTGGCACCAACGGCATAGCCCTGGATCACCCCCCCATCCCTCAAGGTCCCAACCAGGCCGCCAGCCACAGGGCCAGACACTGTCCCAGTGGCATAAACGTCTTCGAGAGCCGAACCCCAACCGCCAAGGCCCACCAATCCCCCTGCAGCACCATACCTGGCAGTGACTGGACCCGTGGCATAGCTTTGCCCGATCGCGACGCCGAAGTCCTGGTAGCCGCCCACCGCGTTCTCGTAGCCGACCAGGCCGCCAACGGCATCCGCCCCAGTCACGGCCCCGGTA
Organism: Burkholderia sp. lig30; assembly: GCF_000687455.2. Taxonomy (GTDB): domain Bacteria; phylum Pseudomonadota; class Gammaproteobacteria; order Burkholderiales; family Burkholderiaceae; genus Burkholderia. The sequence continues at coordinate 586 of NZ_JGVW01000013.1, read as the reverse complement.
GCAAAGCTGGCCTCGACATTGCGATCATTGCCACCTAACAATCCACCGACATTGGTATTACCTGTGACCGAACCGGTTGCGTAGACCCAGAAGACCCCCCCCCCATACTGGCCGACAGTGCCGACTGCGCCGCCCACATTGGTGGCGCTCGGAGACGACACATCGACGGTGGCATAGCTATGGGAGAGAACGCTTCCGTCCATCCTCCCCGCCAACCCGCCGACATCGCTCGTGGAACCCGTGACCGCCCCGCTGCCGGTGACGTAGCTGTTGTTGACGTTCCCGTGATTCACATAACCGACCAGCCCCCCCACACGCCCCTCCCCGGTCACGCCCGCCGCACCCAGCACCACGCCGACATTGCGGATCGCACCGCTGGTCTGCGAGAACAGCCCCACGTTGACGGTCCACGGCAGGTTGATTTCGAGCCCGGTAATCTGGTGCCCCAGGCCATCGAACACGCCGGCGAAGGCCCCGACATTCGTGCCAAACATCCCGATCGGCGTGAAGGCGCTGGTCAGCGCCACGTCGCTGCCCAGGTAGTAGTAGCCGTTCCATGACAGATTTTGCAGGTCCGCCTGCGACG
>NZ_JGVW01000012.1 GCF_000687455.2 Burkholderia sp. lig30 | reverse complement strand
GCGGCGGCAGCGGCAGCGGCAGCGGCGGTGGTCACGGCAGCGGTGGTCACGGCAGCGGTGGTCACGGCAACGGTGGCAGCGGCGGTAGCGGCGGTAGCGGCGGCAGCGGTGGTCACGGCAACGGTGGCAACGGTGGCAGCGGCGGCAACGGCGGTCACGGCAACGGTGGCAGCAGTGGTGGTCACGGCAACGGTGGCGGCAACGGTGGCAATGGCGGATCGGGCGGCGGCCATCGCTAGCGGATGACGCCGTTCGGCGTCAGAGCATTTCGAGCGCGCGTTCGCGACGGGACGGAGGAAGTACACGTCGAGCCGCGCGCTCGTCATCGCGATACGAACTTGAGTGCAGCGCGACTCCCGCACGTGCCGCGATGCGCGGGGTCTTCGAAGTCGTAAGCACGCCAGGCTGAGCCAGCACTCACATAGCGCGACGCGTTTCACCGCGACGCCCCGCAGACGCGCGACGTCGTCGCGCAACGCGGCAATCTCGTCCGCGCATCGGGCGGTAACTCTCCCGCTTCCATCTTGCCCTGTCCGAGCTTCGGAAGCGCCTCATCGTCCAGCAGAACACCCGCGATCATCGCGTCCGTCGTGCAGTCCTCGCCGCGAAAACGGCGCCGCGCACGACGACGATTGAATCGGATGTCGAAGCATCCGCATGACCACTTGGCAGCAACGCCGGCCGCGTGCGTTACGCGCCTGAAACATCCGATCCACCTTTACGGCATCGTAGCGGCCGCATCGAAAAGACCGCCCGCCCCGCCGAATCACACCAATCGACCATGCGAGCACGTCTCCGATCCGCTCGATCTCGAACAACGGCAGGCCGGAACGCATGCTCGCCCGCACTCGATTCATAAGGCATTCGAATCAATCATTCGAGCAACCCGGCATCGACGATATGCCGCATCGCCGGCGACACCATCTCTGCCACGAATGGCGGCGGGCATTTCACCCCAACCACGCACATCGCGCATGCATTGCTCCGGCATGCCGGTCTGACGGCCGCCGGCGCACCGTTGCCCGCGCGACCGACGGGCAACCGAAGGCCCGCACATCGCCCCCGTCCGCCGGAACGGGGCCGCATCTGCACGAGCGGGCGGCTTTCCCTACAATGTCGGCTGTCCTGCGTTCGCGCGCCGCCGCCCGCCTCCATGTTCCAACGTCCGCCTGCCGCCGCTCCCGGCGAAAAGAATCTCACCATCATGCTCTGGCTCGTCGCGACGGGCTTTTTCATGCAGACGCTCGACGCGACGATCGTCAACACCGCGCTGCCGTCGATGGCGGCGAGCCTCGGCGAATCACCGCTCAGGATGCAATCGGTCGTCATCGCGTATTCGCTGACGATGGCGGTGATGATCCCGGTGTCCGGCTGGCTCGCCGATACGCTCGGCACGCGGCGGGTGTTCTTCAGCGCGATCCTGATCTTCTCGCTAGGCTCGCTGCTGTGCGCGAATGCGCATACGCTGTCGCAGCTCGTCGCGTTCCGGGTGATTCAGGGCGTCGGCGGCGCGATGCTGCTGCCGGTGGGCCGCCTCGCGGTGCTGAGGACCTTTCCGGCGGAACGCTACCTGCCCGCGCTGTCATTCGTCGCAGTTCCCGGCCTGATCGGCCCGCTGATCGGGCCGACGCTCGGCGGCTGGCTCGTGAAGATCGCATCGTGGCACTGGATCTTCCTGATCAACGTGCCGGTCGGCGTCGCCGGCTGCATCGCGACGTTCTATTCGATGCCCGACGCGCGCAATCCGGCGGTCGGCCGCTTCGACCTCAGGGGCTACCTGCTGCTGACGACCGGCATGGTCGCGATCTCGCTGTCGCTCGACGGCCTCGCCGATCTCGGCATGCAGCACGCGGCCGTACTCGTGCTGCTGATCCTGAGCCTCGCGTGCTTCGTCGCATACGGGCTGTACGCGGTGCGCGCGACACAGCCGATCTTTTCGCTGGAACTGTTCCGGATCCACACGTTCAGCGTCGGCCTGCTCGGCAACCTGTTCGCGCGAATCGGCAGCGGCGCGATGCCGTACCTGATCCCGCTGCTGCTGCAGGTGAGCCTCGGCTACACCGCGTTCGAGGCCGGGCTGATGATGCTGCCCGTCGCGGCGGCCGGGATGTTCTCGAAACGCATCATCACGCATCTGATCGTGCGACACGGCTACCGGAAGGTGCTGCTCGGCAACACGATCATGGTCGGCGTGATGATGGCGAGCTTCGCGCTGATGAGCGACGCGATGCCGGTATGGCTCAAGGTCGCGCAACTCGCGCTGTTCGGCGGCTTCAACTCGATGCAGTTCACCGCGATGAACACGCTGACGCTGAAGGATCTCGGCACGGGCGGCGCGAGCAGCGGCAACAGCCTCTTCTCGCTCGTACAGATGCTGTCGATGAGCCTCGGCGTGACGGTCGCGGGCGCGCTGCTCGCCACCTTCACGGACATGATGCGCACCGTGACGCCGAGCCACACGCTGCCGGCATTTCATGCGACCTTCGTCTGTGTCGGGATCATCACGGCCGGCTCCGCGTGGATCTTCGCTCAGCTCGCGCCGGACATCCGCGGCACCGCGCGCAAGACCGACCCGTCCGAGCGCGCGTGACACGCGCCTGCCCCGGATCAGGGGACACACTCGCACATCGCGCACCATGGCGGTGCGGCCGCGCCGCCGCCGGCGCGTCAAAGGCTCGCCGGCGCGGGATCGCGGTTGTGCATGCTTCTTGCTCGCCTATTCTGTAGGTAAACTGGCAGCCCTTCTTCGGCCGACATCATGAGCATGATCGACATCGATCCCCCCGGCTTTCAGCCGCCCCGCCCCGTCGCCGGTGACGACGGCAACCGGCGCACCGTGCTGTACGGCGGCTACACCGTGTTCAGCGTGTTCCAGCCGGTGTTTTCCGTGTCGCACCGGCGCGCGATCGGCTATCACGCGTCGCTGCGCGCGCACGACGAGGAAGGACGCCAGGTGCCGTCGCACGAGGTATTCACCCAGGCCGCGCGGCGCGGCGACCTGCTCGAGCTCGGCCGGCTCGCGGAATCGCTTCACCTCGGCAATTTCCACGCGTTCGACAGTCACGACGAATGGCTCTTCCTGAGCCTGCATCCGGCCGCGCTGATGGATACCGTCTACGGCGACGCGCTGCTCGCGAACCTGAAGGCGCTCGGCCTGCCGCCGCAACGCGTGGTGCTCGAAGTGCCGGAACAGGCGGGCGGCGAGACGCCGCGCTACGCGGCGATCGTCGACGGCCTGCGCAAGGCCGGCTTCCTGATCGCGCTCGGCGGCTTCGGCGCGAAGCACTCGAACATCGACCGGGTCTGGCATCTGCACCCCGACATCGTCACGCTCGATCGCGGCATCCTCGCGCAGGCGAGCGAGCACTCGCACCTCGAACGCGTGCTGCCCGGGCTCGTGTCGCTGCTGCACGAATCCGGCCAGCTCGTGCTGATGGGCGGCCTGTCGACCGAGCGCGAAGCGTTGATCGCGCTCGAGTGCGATGTCGATTTCGTGCAGGGCACGTATTTCGCCGGGCCGAGCGTCGAGCCGGTGCAGCCGCAGGCCGCTGCCGGCTGCATGGACACGCTGTCCGCCACGCTGAGGCTGCGCGTCGCCGAGCGCGAGCGCAGCCAGGCCGAGCGCCTCGCGCCGTACGTCGCCGCGCTCGAACAGGCGAGCGCGAAGCTCAGCGCGGGCGAATCGCTCGACGACGTCGCCGCGACGGTGCTCGACCTGCCGGAGACCGCACGCTGCTTCCTGCTCGACGCGTCGGGCCGGCAGATCGGCGACAACGTGCTGCCGCACGGCAGCGCATCGCAGCGCGCGAAACGCTTCCGGCCGCTGCTGCATTCCGAAGGCGCGTGCTGGGAACGGCGCCCGTATTTCATCCACGCGATGCGTTCGCCCGGCCGCGTGCACCTGACGCCGCCCTACCTGTCGATCAACGAAGCGCACCTGTGCGTGACCGCGTCGATCGCAATGCCTGCCGCCGGCGGGATGCAGGTGCTGTGCGTCGACATCAACTGGGAAGCCGCCGCCCATCGCGACTGAGCAGGCGCATCGCGCGGCGAACGCCTGGCGGACGACCGGCCGGCGCACGCGCCAGCCCGACGATGCGCTGACGGCTTTGCGCCCGGCGAGCCCAAGCACGCCAGCGCGGAAAACGCGCATCTGCGCGGCATCGCATCAGACATGCGCGTCGCGCGCGCGGCCGCGCACCGGTCCGGCACGCTCGTCGATCGCGCGGCGCACGTCGCCGCGCAGCCCGGCGAAGAACGCAACCTCGGCGACGACGAACAGCGGCCCGACGATCAGACCGACGAGATCGTCGACGAAGGCCGGCTTGCGCCCCTCGAAGTAATGACCGACGAACTGCACGATCCAGCCGCAGACGAATGCGCCGGCGCCGATCGCGAGCCATTGCAGCGTCGGCAACGCGGCGACCGTCTGCCCGGCCCACAGCCCGAGCGCGAGCAGCACGGCCATCGCCGCGCCGAACCGCAGGTCGAGCCGGACATAGAAGACTGCGGAAGCCAGCGCCAGCAGCAACGCCGGCGACAGCGCGACACCTGCCGCGACACCAAGCGCGGGCCGCGACAGCAACGTCTCGACCGCGAACACGATCAACGGGATGCCGACGAGGTGCGTCGCGATATTGCGCGCGTCGCGGTGATAGGCAGCGTACTGCGCGAGATGATCCTCGAGCGTTTTCATGGCGTCTCCTCCGGTTGGGTTGCGCGCTATGATGCCTGTCACGCCGCCGAACCTCTGTCGGCTACCCGACATCGCGCCCATGCCCATGCCCCTCGCCCGCTACCTGCCGCAACTCGACGCGCAGCCGTGGTTCGCCGCGCTGCCGCAGCCGCTGCGCGCGCAGCTGCTGTCGCACGCCGCGCTGCGCCGGCTGCCGGCCGGGCACGCACTGTTCCGCCGCGGCGATCCGCCGTGCGGCCTGTACGCGGTGCTGAGCGGTTCCCTCACGATAGGTGCGGTGGACGAGCACGGCAAGGAGGCGCTCCTCACGGTGGCCGGGCCGGCGACCTGGTTCGGCGAGATCGCGCTGTTCGACGGCTTGCCGCGCACCCACGACGCGATCGCGCTCGAGGATACGCTGCTGCTGCACGTGCCGCAGGCGGCGCTGCTGGCCCTGCTCGACGCGGCACCGCATTACTGGCGCGATGTCGCGCTGCTGATGGCGCAGAAGCTGAGGCTCAGCTTCCTGACCGTGGAGGCGATCAGCGTGATGCCGGCCGCGCAGCGGCTCGCCGCGCGCCTGCTGATGATCGCCGACGGCTACGGCGGTGTCAGCGCGGGCAGCCTGCGGATACGGCTGTCGCAGGAAAAACTCGCGGCGATGCTGTCGGTCACGCGGCAGACCGCCAACCAGCTGCTGAAGTCGCTCGAAGCCGGCGGCGCCGTGCGGCTGCACGTCGGCGAAATCGAGATCGTCGACATCGATGCGCTGCGGCGCGCGAGCCGGCTGCCGGACGGCCCGCGCTGAACGCAGCATCGTCATACGCACGGCCGGCGTATTGCGCTATCGTGACGGCGTTTTCCACGCCGGCCGCGCCGCATTCGTGAACACCTCGACGCTCTCCTCCTCCCGCCGCTCCTGGCCCGTCTTCCTCGCGTTCCTGCGCCTCGGCGTGACGTCGTTCGGCGGGCCGATCGCGCATCTCGGCTATTTCCGCGACGAATTCGTCACGCGGCGCCGCTGGCTGTCGGAGCGCGGCTATGCGGATCTCGTCGGGCTGTGCCAGTTTCTCCCCGGCCCCGCGAGCAGCCAGGTCGGGATGGCGATCGGCCTGGCGCGCGCAGGCTACGCGGGCATGCTGGCCGCGTGGCTCGGCTTCACGCTGCCGTCCGCGCTGGCGATGATCCTGTTCGCGCTCGGCATCCAGGCATCGGGCCCGCCGCTCGCCGCGGGCGCGCTGCACGGCCTGAAGATCGTGTCGGTCGCGGTGATCGCGCAGGCTGTCTGGGGCATGGCGCGCAGCCTGTGTCCCGATGCGCGGCGCGTGACGATGATGGCCGCGGCCGCGTGCGTCGCGTTGTCGGTTCCGGCCGCATGGATGCAGATCGCCGTGATCGCGGCGGCAGGCATCGCGGGGCTGGCCGCGCTGCCGCAGCCGCCGCGCACCGCGCACGAGCCGCTGCCGATCGCCGTTTCGCGGCGCGCGGGCGCGCTCTGGCTCGCGGCATTCGCCGCGTTGCTCGCCGGGCTGCCGCTCGCCGCGTCGGCGCTGCACTCGACTGCGCTCGCGATGATCGACGCGTTCTTCCGCACCGGCGCGCTCGTGTTCGGCGGCGGGCACGTCGTGCTGCCGCTGCTGCAGGCCGCCGTCGTGTCGCCCGGCTGGGTCGGCGGCTCGACCTTCCTTGCCGGCTACGGCGCCGCGCAGGCGGTGCCCGGCCCGCTCTTCACGTTCGCGGCCTTTCTCGGCGCGTCGCTGCGCATCGCGCCGACGGGCTGGCTCGGCGGCGCCGTCGCGTTGCTGGCGATCTTCGCGCCGTCGTTCCTGCTGGTTGCCGGCACGGTGCCGTTCTGGGAACAGCTGCGCCGCAGCGCGCGGATGCAGGCGGCGCTCGCGGGCGTCAACGCGGCGGTGGTCGGGCTGCTGCTCGCCGCGCTGTATCAGCCGGTCTGGACCGGCACGATCCTGTCGCCGCGCGACTTCGGCGCGGCGCTCGTCGCGTTCGTCGCGCTGACCTTCTGGCGCGTGCCGCCGTGGACCGTCGTCATCGTCGCGAGCATCGCGGGCTGGCTCGCGGGAATCTGAGCGGCGCGCGAACCGGGAAAAGCACAAGCCCCGGTCCGTTTCCGGAGCCGGGGCTTGCAGGGTGCGCGGCGGCACGGGCCGCCGCGATGCGTGCGGATCGCTTACGCGAAGTTCTTCGCAGCGAAATCCCAGTTCACGATGTTCCAGAACGCCTCGACGAACTTCGGACGGGCGTTGCGGTAGTCGATGTAGTAAGCGTGTTCCCACACGTCGATCGTCAGGAGCGGCTTGTCGGCAGTCGTCAGCGGCGTCGCGGCGTTGCTCGTCGACACGATGTCGAGCGAACCGTCCGCCTTCTTCACGAGCCATGCCCAGCCCGAGCCGAACGTGCCGACCGCAGCCTTCGCGAATGCTTCCTTGAATGCGTCGTAGGAACCCCACTTCGCGTTGATCGCGTCACCGAGCGCGCCCGTCGGTGCGCCGCCGCCGTTCGGCGACAGGCTGTTCCAGAAGAACGTGTGGTTCCAGATTTGCGCGGCGTTGTTGAAGATGCCGCCCGACGACTTCTTCACGATCTCTTCCAGCGACAGGTTTTCGAATTCCGTGCCGGGGATCAGGTTGTTCAGGTTCGTCACATAGGTCTGATGATGCTTGCCGTAGTGATACTGAATCGTTTCTTGCGAGATGTGCGGTGCAAGCGCGTCTTCAGCGTACGGGAGCGGCGGGAGCGTATGAGCCATGGCGATTCCTTCGTAGGGTATGTAGGGAGGCGGTTTTGATTGCTGCCGAGCGTCCGATTGTAGGCGAGGACGAATAACCCCGCAAACTCGCGGGCCATTCATCCGCGGCATGCGGAAAATCGACGCTGCCGCGGCGGACAGGGCTGCGCGCCGACCTTCGGACACACGGATGGACCGTGCTGGCACCGCGATCGTTCCCGTCGCCGCGGCACGCGCATCGCCCGCTTTCGCGAAACGCGCGCGCCGCTTGCGCGCCGTGTCAGAAGGTATCCGACAGGCGCGGCTGCACGTCAGCGAGCGACACGTCCGCGGAGCCCTCGGCGAGATGCACGGTCAGGCGGCGCTGCGGCTTCAGTGCGCTCGGCGCGCGCACCGCGCGGCCCGTCTGCGCGTCGATCAGCGCCGCATAGCCCCGCTCCAGCGTGCGTTGCGGGCTCAGCACCTCGAGCCGCGCCGCGCATGCCGCGACACGCGCCGTGTCGCGTTCGTGACGGCGCTGCTGCGCGATCGAAAGCCGCTGCGACAGCGCAACAAGCGTCTGGCGCGCATGGGTCGGGTCCGGCCGCGCGCGCTGCCAGCGCAATTGCGCGAGCGCGAAGCGGGCGCGCGCGTCGCGCAGCGGCCGCGCGGCCGCCGACGCGAGCCGCACCGCGAGCTGCTCGACGTGCGTGCGCTGGCGCTGCAGCCGCTCGGCCGGGCTGACGAGACGGCGCGCGAGCCAGTCGAGCTGCTGCGCGCGCTGTTCGAGCACGCGGCGCATCCCGCGCGCGAGCGCCCCTTGCCGCTCGCCGACCTCGCGCAGCAGCAGCGCACGCTGCGGGCTCGCGAGCTCGGCCGCGCCGGTGGGCGTCGGCGCGCGCACGTCGGCCGCGAAATCGGCGATCGTGAAATCGGTCTCGTGCCCGACGCCGCTCACGACGGGCAATTCGCTCGCGGCGATCGCGCGCGCGAGCGCCTCGTCGTTGAACGACCACAGATCCTCGATCGAGCCGCCGCCGCGACACACGAGCAGCACGTCGACCTCGCGGCGCGCGTTCGCGGTCTCGATCGCCGCCGTGAGCTTCTCGGCGGCGCCCGCGCCCTGCACCGGCGCCGGATAGACGACCACCGGCACGTGCGGCGCGCGGCGCGCGAGCGTCGTCAGCACGTCGCGCAGCGCGGCGGCCTGCAGCGACGTGACGATGCCGATCGCGCGCGGGTGCGCGGGCAGCGGCCGCTTGCGCTCGGGCGCGAACAGCCCCTCGGCCTCGAGCTGCGCCTTCAGCCGCAGGAACGCCTCGTAGAGCCGCCCCTGGCCGGTGCGCCGGATCGCCTCGACATTGAGCTGAAGCTCGCCGCGCGGCTCGTACATCGTGACGACGGCGCGCACCTCGATCTTGTCGCCTTCGCGCGGCGTGAACTCGGCGTATTGCGCGCGGCCGCGGAACATCACGCAACGCATCTGCGCCTGCGCGTCCTTGATCGAGAAATACCAGTGGCCGCTCGCGGCGCGCGTGAAATTCGATACTTCGCCGGCAACCCACAGCAGCGGAAACGACCGCTCGAGCATCGTGGAGATCGCGCGGTTGAGCACCGAAACGGGAATCACGTCGTCGCCGCTGCGCATCGCGCCCGGCACGGCAAAGGAGGAATCGGAAGGCATGGACTGTCGGATGATTGCACGCGGCCACACGATAGTCCGGCCGGCGCGCGCCGTCCAGCGCCGCCACGCCGCATTGCACAACGCGAAAAATGTCCACATCTCGCGGCGATTCTGCACAAACCCGCAAAAAACGCCGGAAAAATCCAGACAATTAGTTACAAGCCGTTGATTTTCATGGAGTTTTAACCTGAATGGAATGATTCTCATCCGATTGAAAGCCCACCCGGCGGGCGTTTGCGCGAACCGGAGAGGCGCTTTTTCACAGAGTTATCCACAGATGCGCAATCGCCTGCAGAATCGGCGGCATTCCCGCGAATCGCTTGCGGGGCGGGCTTGCCGCGCGCTAGAGTGCCGCCTTGCCCGGCACCCGCGGCTTGCGCCGCAGCATGGAGAAACCGCCTTGACGAACCCGACTCACGCCACGACGCCGAGCGCGTCGCCCGCCGCACGATGAGCGCGCCGAACGGCCTGCTCACGCGCCTCGAAACCCGCCTGACCCGTGAATGGCAGCGACGCGGCGCCCTCGCGTGGGCGCTCACGCCGCTCGCGTGCGTGTTCGGCGCGTGCGCGGCGCTGCGTCGCGCCGCCTACGCGCACGGCTGGAAGCAGTCGGTCGACGTCGGCGTGCCGGTGATCGTGGTCGGCAACGTGACGGTCGGCGGCACCGGCAAGACGCCGACCGTGATCGCGCTCGTCGAGGCGCTGCGCGCGGCCGGCTTCACGCCGGGCGTCGTGTCGCGCGGCTACGGCGCGAAAATCGACGCGCCGACGGCCGTCACGCCGGCCTCGCGCGCGAGCGACGCGGGCGACGAGCCGCTGCTGATCGCGCGGCGCACCCGCGCGCCCGTCTGGGTGTGCCCGGACCGGGTCGCGGCGGCCCGCGCGCTGCGCGGCGCGCATCCCGGCGTCGACGTGATCGTCAGCGACGACGGGCTCCAGCATTACCGCCTCGCGCGCACGGTCGAGCTGGTGGTGTTCGACCACCGGCTCGGCGGCAACGGCTTCCTGCTGCCGGCGGGGCCGCTACGCGAGCCGCTGTCGCGCCGTCGCGACGCGACGCTCGTCAACGATCCGTACAGCGGCGCGCTGCCGCCGTGGCCCGACACGTTCGCGCTCGCGCTCGCGCCTGGCGACGCATGGCATCTCGACGCCCCCGCGCGGCGGCGCCCGCTCGCGCAGTTCGGCGGCGAGCGCGTGCTGGCGGCGGCCGGCATCGGTGCGCCGGAACGCTTCTTTGCGACGCTGCGCGCGGCGGGCCTCGCGCCCGCGACCCGCGCACTGCCCGATCACTACGCGTTCGCGCGCAATCCGTTCGTCGACGATCAGGCCGACGCGATCCTGATCACCGAGAAGGATGCAGTAAAATTGGGGGCTTCCTGGCGCGATGCTCGAATCTGGGTCGTCCCGGTCGAAGCCGCGCTCGATCCTCGCCTCATTGCCCTCGTTGTGGAGAAACTCCGTGGACGCTCGCCTGCTTGAAATCCTTGTGTGCCCTGTTTGCAAAGGCCCGCTCCACTATGACCGCGCCGCGCAGGAGCTGATCTGCAACGCGGACAAGCTCGCCTATCCGATCCGCGACGGCATTCCCGTGATGCTCGTCGACGAAGCGCGCCAGACCGTCGAAGGCACGCCGGTCGACCCGGCCGGCCGCTGAATCCGGCGCAGGCCGTCTCGTGGGCGCCTCGCTCGGCCGCCCGCCGCTTCCCTCACACGATCTTGCTTCAGATGACCCACCCCCAGCCCTTCATCGCCGTCGTTCCGGCCCGGCTCGCGTCGACCCGGCTTCCCAACAAGCCGCTCGCCGACCTGGGCGGCAAGCCGATGGTGGTGCGCGTCGCCGAGCGGGCGCGCGAGGCGGGCGCGCAGCAGGTGCTCGTCGCATCCGACGCGCAGAGCGTGCTGGACGCCGCGCGCGAACACGGCTTCGAGGCCGTGCTCACGCGTGCCGACCACCCGTCCGGCACCGACCGGCTCGCCGAGGTCGCCGCGCATTTCGGCTGGAGCGACGACACGGTCGTCGTCAACGTGCAGGGCGACGAGCCGCTGATCGACCCCGCGCTGGTGTGCGACGTTGCGTCGCACCTCGCGGCCCATCCGGCGTGCGCGATCGCCACGGCCGCGCACCCGATCGACACGGCGGCCGACGTGTTCAACCCGAACGTCGTGAAGGTCGCGCTCGACGCGCAGGGCGTCGCGCTGTACTTCTCGCGCGCGCCGATTCCGTGGAGCCGCGACGCGTACCAGCCGCACTGGCCGGATGTCGCGGCGATGCCCGCGCCCGCCTTTCCGGTCTACCGGCACATCGGCCTGTACGCTTACCGCGCGCGTTTCCTGCGGACCTATCCGTCGCTCACGCAGGCGCCGATCGAGCAGGCCGAGCAGCTCGAGCAGCTGCGCGCGATGTGGCACGGCGAGCGCATCGCGGTCCTCGTCACAGCCCGCGCGCCGGCTGCCGGCGTCGATACGCCGGACGATCTCGCACGGGTGCGGGCCCTTTTTCGGCCGGATTCAAAATAACCCATGGCATAATCAAGCGATTGTGCGAGCCGTCTGCAACCTGCGTGCCCTCGCTTGACCCCGCCCGCAGCCCCGCCGGCAGCCGCGCGTCGCTTTGTCGACGCGTCGCGTCAGACCGACCGGCCGCGCGCCCGGCAAGCCGCCACGCATGCCGTTGTCGACATTTTTTGCCGCCGCACCACAAATTTACATACTTGGAGATATCACCATGCGTTTGATCCTGTTAGGCGCGCCCGGCGCGGGCAAAGGCACCCAGGCAAACTTCATCAAGGAAAAATTCGGCATTCCGCAAATCTCGACGGGCGACATGCTGCGCGCGGCCGTGAAGGCCGGCACGCCGCTCGGCGTCGAGGCGAAGGGCTACATGGATGAAGGCAAGCTCGTGCCGGATTCGCTGATCATCGGCCTCGTCAAGGAGCGCCTGAAGGAAGCGGACTGCGCGAACGGCTACCTGTTCGACGGCTTCCCGCGCACGATCGCGCAGGCCGATGCGATGAAGGACGCCGGCGTCGCGATCGACTACGTGCTCGAAATCGACGTGCCGTTCTCGGAGATCGTCGAGCGCATGAGCGGCCGCCGCACGCACCCGGCATCGGGCCGCACCTATCACGTCAAGTTCAACCCGCCGAAGGTCGACGGCAAGGACGACGTGACGGGCGAGCCGCTGATCCAGCGCGACGACGACAAGGAAGAAACGGTCCTGAAGCGCCTCGAAGTGTACGAAGCGCAGACGAAGCCGCTCATCACCTATTACGGCGACTGGGCGACCCGTGGCGAGGAAAACGGCCTGAAGGCGCCGGCCTACCGGAAGATCGCCGGCCTCGGCGCGGTCGACGAAATTCGCGACCGCGCGTTCGACGCGCTGAAGTAAGCGCCGCGTCCCGCCGCCAGAAACCGCCCGTCCCGGGCGGTTTTTTTTCGGTTCGCCGCGGATCACCGGGGAACGCGGCCAACGGCCGGTTCGAATGCCGCCCTGGCACGTCCCGTTGCCCGCCGGTCAAACCGGCGGTCCTCTTGATCATGCATGAGATGAAAAGCCCCCCACTCCTGTCGCCGCTCGTCGCAGCTTCGCTGGCCGCGATGACCGCCCTGGCCTCGACGCAGGTTCGGGCCGCCGACGAACAGATCGAAACGATCGTCATGGTGCGGCATGGCGAGAAGCCGGCCGAAGGACTCGGTCAACTCACGTGCGAGGGATTGAACAGGGCGCTCGCGCTACCCCGCGTGATCGAAGCGAAGTACGGCCGGCCCGACGTCATTTTCGCCCCCGATCCGGCCCGGCAGAAAAACGACCGGGGCGTGAATTACGATTACGTGCGCCCGCTGGCGACGATCGAGCCGACCGCCGTTTACTTCGGCCTTCCCGTCAACGCATCGATCGGATTCGCGGACATCGACGGCTTGCGCGCGGCCCTGCTCGCTCCCGCCTACCGGCAAAGCCGCATCGTCGTCGCGTGGGAGCATTCGGTCATCGAGGCGCTTGCGCGCCGGATCGTCGGGGACTACGGCGGCGATCCCGCCGACGTCCGGCGGTGGCCGAGCGACGATTTCGACAGCATCTACGTGCTGCGCATCATGCGCCGCGGGAGCGACGCATCGGCCGTGCTGAGCGTCGAACGGGAAAACCTCGACAATCGCCCGAAGACTTGCCCGGGCGATTAGACGGCACAGCCTGTCAGCGCGCCGGAAGGGCTTACAGGTGCAGAAAGCCCGAGGCCGCCAGCCCGAGGCCGCCCAACCCCGCGAGCCCCGCCAACACGAACAGCTTGCGGCTGCCCGTCAGCGACGTCACGGCGGCCAGCGAGATGGCCACGCTGATGAGCGCGAGAGCCTGTCCGAACATGTGTTGCGGATGCTGGCTGCGCTCCGACCGACGGCTCGCCTCTTCGACCTGCTGCTCCAGTTGACGCGCCTTTGCGGCCGTCTCCTTCTTTCGCGTTTCGTACTTGCCGATCTCGTCGCGGTAATGCGCCTGCTTGTCGGGCGCGGCCGTTTCCGCGGCGATTTCCATCAGATGACTCTTGTTGGACTGCGCCTGATAGTAGTTCCATTGATCGCTCGCCTTGCTCTGCAGCAGCACGGCGTCGTTCTTGTAGATCAGGGCCTGAGTCTGAAGGACGCCCTCCTCGTAATGAAGCAGGCCGGAGAGGGCAGCCAGTATTGCCGTGAAGACGGCGACCCAACGCGACAACTGATCGCCGGAGTGGGCTGCGTGTTCGACAGCGTGATCGTGCGGGGCGTGTTCGTGCGACATGAATCGATCGAGGTAACGGTTGAATGATCCGGTGTGGACGTGGCTCGGCGCGCGGCTCACTCGTCGCCGCGCTGCATCCGTTGCCGCAACTCGGCCAGCTGCGCCTCGACGACTGCGGCATCCGCCGAGTCCGGCCGCTCGCCGAGATACTGCTCGAGATCCTCGAGCGCGGGCCGCAGGTAGTCGAGCCGCGCATACGCGAAGCCGCGATCGCGCACTTCGTCGAGCTGCCCCGGCAGCAGGATCACGAGCCGCTGCTGCACCGCGAGCAGCCGCTGCCAGCGTTCCGTCTGCAGATAGACCGACTTCAGGTTGCGCAGCATCCTCGCAATGATCTCGCGGCTCATCGCCGGCTGCAGCAGCGCGCGCAACGCGCTGCTGACCGCGCCGCCCGCGCGCTCGACGTACGGCTCGAGCATCTCGACCATCTCGCCCTCCGACAACGAATGGCCATTGGTCGGATCGATGATCACGTCGCCGTCGGGCAGCGTGACGCGCAGCAGGAAATGTCCCGGGAACGACACGCCGCGCGTCGGCAGGTCGATCTGCTCGCTCAGCTCCAGGTACAGCACCGCCAGCGAGATCGGAATGCCGCGCCGGCGTTTCAGCACGACGTTCAGGTGGCTGTTGTCGGGGTCGTAATAATCGTTGTGATTGCAGGCGAAGCCCAGTTCGCGGAAGAAGAAGTCGTTCAGCGCGGTGATCTTGCCCTTCAGGTCCGCGTCGGCGGGCAGCCGCTTGCGCAGCCTGACGCCAAGCGCGTCCAGCTCGGCCAGCGTGCCCTGCAGATCGAGATCCGGATAGGCGTCCTGCGCGAGCGACAACGCAGTCTCGGTAAGGGGCAGGCTTTCGTCTTCCGCCACGAGCGAACTGAAATAGTCGAGGACGCGGGTCATTGCGGTCGTCACTTGGCACGCCTTCTGAAGTATGCGTATTTGAAGCCCATCACCCACAACATACCGAAATATAGTGCAGCGAACAGCACCAGGCACGCGGCCATCAGCGCGATGCGCGCGAGCGGCTGCGCGCGCAGCCCGGTCCAGTCGAAGCTGATCGCGAACCAGTGCATCGTGCCGGCGAGCACGAGCGACGCGCCGATGAGCTGCGCGAAAAAGCGCGGCCACCCCGGCGACGGCTCGTAGATGCCGCGCCGCCGCAAGCCGACGAACAGCAGCAGCGAATTCAGGCAGGCGCCCACGCCGATGCTGAGCGTCAGGCCCGCATGGCCGATCAGCGGCACGAACACGTAGTTCGACAACTGCGTGACGACCAGCACGCCGATCGCGATCTTCACCGGCGTCTTGATGTCCTGCTTCGCATAGAAGCCCGGGGCGAGGATCTTGATCAGGATGATGCCGACGAGCCCGATCCCGTAGGTGGCAAGCGCGCGGGCGACCATCGTGACCGTGTGCGCGTCGAACTTGCCGTAGTTGAAGAGCGTCGCCGTCAGCGGCGCGGCGAAGAAGAACAGCGCGAGCGCGCTCGGGGCGGCGAGCAGGAACGTCACGCGCAGCCCCCAGTCGAGGAGCGCCGAATACTCGGTCGCGTCGGCGTCGACGTGCGCCTTCGACAGGCTCGGCAACAGGATCGTGCCGAGCGCGACGCCGAGCAGCGCCGTCGGGAATTCCATCAGGCGATCGGCGTAATTGATCCACGACACCGCGCCCTGCCCGAGCCGCGACGCGATGTTGGTGTTGATGATCAGGGAAAGCTGCGCGACGGAGACGGCGAACGTCGCCGGCACCATCTTGGCGAGCACCCGCTTGACGCCCGGATGGCGCAGCGCCCGCACCGGATTGAGGCCGATCAGCGGCACCATGTCGATCTTCTTCAGCCCCGGCAGCTGGACCGCGAACTGCAGCACGCCGCCGGCGATCACCGCCCATGCGAGCGCGAACACCGGCACCTTGAGGTGCGGCGCGACGAACACGGCCGAGACGATGAACGCCACGTTGAGCAGCACCGGCGCGAACGCGGGCAGCGAGAAGCTCTTGTACGTGTTCAGCACGCCCGACGCGAGCGTCGTGAGCGAGATGAACACGATGTAGGGAAACATGATGCGCGTCATCGTGACGGCGAGCGGGAACGCCTGGCCGTCGGTGCGCAGGCCGGACGCGACCGCGAACACGACCCACGACGCGCCGGCGATCCCCGCGACCGACATCACGGCGAGCACCCACGCGAGCACGGTCGACATCGCGTCGACGAGCGCCTTCGTCGCATCGTGCCCCTGCTGGTTCTTGAACTCGGCGAGAATCGGCACGAATGCCTGCGAGAACGCGCCTTCCGCGGACAAGCGGCGCAGCAGGTTCGGGATGCGGAATGCGACGTAGAACGCGTCGGTGTATTGGCTGGCGCCGAACGCACGCGCGATCAGCGTCTCGCGGGCCAGGCCGGTCACGCGCGACAGCAGCGTGAAGCCGCTGACCGTCAGCAGGGCTCGGAATAGATTCATGGGGCGCTTATTATACGGACGATACGCGCCCAGGCACGGCGGGACGGCGAAAAGCGCGCGCACATATCCGCAACCATCGCCGAGCTTGCCACGCTCTTGATTTTGTTGCTATAATTATCGGTTTCTGAGCTTGTTACATGCGCGGCACCTGCCGCTCCCATGTCTCGACCTCGGTTAAAACCAACGTTTTTTATGCGCTCCTGGGCAATCGCTCTCAGGAGTCGGATCGAAAAGCAGCGCTTGGCCGTCAGGCTCCAAGCTCTGGAAACAGGACAGGATAAGGAACCGTCATGGCTAACTCCGCACAAGCACGCAAGCGCGCCCGCCAGGCTGCGAAGGCAAACTCGCACAACTCGGCGCTGCGCTCGAAATTCCGTACCGCAATCAAGGCCGTTCGCAAGGCTGTCGACGCCGGCGACAAGGAAAAGGCTGCCGAGCTGTTCAAGATCGCAACGAAGACGATCGACACGATCGCCGACAAGAAGATCGTTCACAAGAACAAGGCTGCTCGCAACAAGAGCCGCCTCGCCGCAGCCGTCAAGGGCCTGCAGGCAGCAGCGTAAATCCGGTGTGCCCGCGTCAAGCGGGCGCTCCTGTTTCCTGCGATCGACAAAAAGCCCGCATCTGCGGGCTTTTTGTTTTGGCCGCGTGCCACACGGCACGGGCCATCGTCGATGCAGGGATGCCGGCCGCGACGGGCGCGCCCTCGGTCCGGCACTCGCGCCTTCGGCGTTACTTCTTGCCGTAGTCCGGCAGCTCGCACGCCTCGGTCACGACGAGGTTGTTGTCTTTTGCGAAATTCATCACGAAGTCGAAGGCCATCGGCTCGATGTCGCGCAAACGGGAATCGAGGATCACGCACTTCGTGTCGCCCAGCAGCGTGGGCCGCACGTACAGGGAATACTGGAGGCGCGCATTCGGCCCGCTCGCACCCGGCCCGAAACAGGACATCACACCGGCCAAGCGCTCCGACCAATCGCTCGGCCGAAACTTTTTCCCGTTTTTCGTGATGCCCTGAATGAAATATTCGGTCGAGGGAGTTTCAGCCATGAGGGTACCCAGGTAACGCCCAGCAGTCCGCAGGCGAAACTGCCTGGACACGCGAACACAAAATAGCGGAAAGCGGCGCCGCGACGCCCGCAAACGGGCGCGCCGGCGCGATTTGCCCGGTGCGCCGCACCGGAATTGTGCATCGCACCGCTTGTGTCCGGCAGACCGGGCATGATGCTTGCCTGCCGGGCTTGAGAAAACGGGGGGAATTATACCGCAGCGCGCCATGACGCGTCGTCTCGAGCCCCTCTCCGGCCCCCGATGGCGCGGCGCGGGCCACCCACGGGCCGTCAGCCCGGCTCGTCAAAGCGCCGAAAATCCTTTATGCTGGCCCGAGTTGCCACACATCCGACGGCGCGGCGCCGGCCGGCCTTCGCGCCGGGCGAGTCCGCCGTATTTCGTTTCATGACCGCCAAAACCATTCGTCACTACCTGCAGTTCAAGGATTTCTCGCTGGAAGACTACGAGTACGTGCTCGAACGCACGGGTATCCTGAAGCGCAAATTCAAGAACTACGAGACCTACCACCCGCTGCACGACCGCACGCTCGCGATGATCTTCGAGAAAAGCTCGACGCGCACGCGCCTGTCGTTCGAGGCCGGCATCTTCCAGCTCGGCGGCCATGCCGTGTTCATGAGCACGCGCGACACGCAGCTCGGCCGCGGCGAGCCCGTCGAGGATTCCGCGCAGGTGATCTCGCGGATGGTCGACATCATCATGATCCGCACGTTCGAGCAGGAGATCATCCAGCGCTTCGCGGAAAATTCCCGCGTGCCGGTGATCAATGGCCTGACCAACGAATTCCACCCGTGCCAGGTGCTCGCCGACATCTTCACGTACTACGAGCATCGCGGCCCGATCCGCGGCAAGACGGTCGCGTGGGTCGGCGACGCGAACAACATGCTGTATACGTGGATCCAGGCCGCGCAGATCCTCGGCTTCAAGCTGCGCCTGTCGACGCCGCCCGGCTATGCGCTCGACATGACGCTCGTCGCGCCGGAAAGCGCGCCGTTCTACGAAGTCTTCGACGATCCGAACGAAGCGTGCAAGGGCGCGGATCTCGTCACCACCGACGTGTGGACGAGCATGGGCTTCGAGGCGGAGAACGAGGCGCGCATGGCGGCGTTCGCCGACTGGTGCGTCGACGGCGAGATGATGGGCCATGCGAACCCCGACGCGCTGTTCATGCACTGCCTGCCCGCGCACCGCGGCGAGGAAGTCACGGCCGACGTGATTGACGGGCCGCAGAGCGTCGTGTGGGACGAAGCGGAAAACCGCCTGCACGTGCAGAAGGCGCTGATGGAGTTCCTGCTGCTCGGCC
This sequence comes from Burkholderia sp. lig30, assembly GCF_000687455.2. Lineage (GTDB taxonomy): Bacteria > Pseudomonadota > Gammaproteobacteria > Burkholderiales > Burkholderiaceae > Burkholderia. Next base: position 6,844 of record NZ_JGVW01000012.1, on the reverse strand, counting down.
GGCTGAAGCACTGACGCACAGGCGTGACCCCGAGCGCCGGTCGTCGACCGGCGCTTTTTCTTTCCTGTCTCCCATCCGCGGCAAATCAGCGCACCGCCGACGGCACCCCATCAAACGGCCTTTCAGGCCCACGCACGGTTGTGCGGCGCAGCATGACGCGTGCCGGCGATGCCGGCGCGTTGTTTCCGCACGCGACGCGCGCGCCGCGCGGCGAAGTCAGCCGCGCGTCACACGAACAGCGGCTCCGGTTCCAGCTCGACGCCGAAGCGCTCGCGCACGTCATGCTGGATCGCCTGCGCGAGCGCGAGGATTTCGCCGCCCGTCGCGCCGCCGCGATTGACGAGCACGAGCGCCTGCCGGTCGTGCACCGCGGCCGCGCCGAGCGCGCGCCCTTTCCAGCCGCAGCGGTCGATCAACCAGCCAGCTGCGAGCTTCACCCCGCCATCCGGCTGCGGATACGACACGATGTCCGGTACCCGCGCGCGCAGCGCGTCGAACTGGGCGGCATCGATCACCGGGTTTTTGAAGAAACTGCCGGCGTTGCCGAGCGCAAGCGGGTCGGGCAGCTTCGCGCGGCGAATCGCGACCACCGCGTCGAACACGTCGCGCGGCGTCGCCCCCGCCTGCGCGATACCGCGCGCGTCCAGCTCGCGCGCGACATCCGCATAGCCGAGCCGCGGCGTCCAGCGCTTCGGCAGGCGGAACGTCACCGAGACGATCGCGAACCGCGCGCGGCCTTCCCGCTTGAAGAAGCTGTCGCGATAGCCGAACCCGCAGCGCGCGGCGTCGAAGCGCTCGCTGCGGCCCGTCGCCAGCTCGACCGCGACGAGCGAATCGAAATACGTCTTCATCTCGAGGCCGTACGCACCGATGTTCTGGATCGGCGCCGCGCCGACCGTGCCCGGGATCAGCGCCAGGTTCTCGAGGCCCGCCATTCCCTGATCGAGCGTCCAGGCAACGAACGCATGCCAGTTCTCGCCACCGCCCGCCTCCACGTACCACGCGTCGTCGTCCTCGCGCACCACGCGGCGGCCGGCGATCTCGTCGAGCAGCACGACGCCGTCGAAATCGCGCGTGAAGACGACATTGCTGCCGCCGCCGAGCACCAGAAGCGGCAGGTTCGCAATGCGCGGATCGCGGTGAAGGGCCTCGAATTGCGCCGCGCACGTGACGCGCGCGGCTGCGCGCGCGTTCACGTCGAACCCGAAGGTGTTGTGCGCGCGCAGCGGGAAATCGGGAACCAGCGGCAGGGAGAAATCGGCTTCGGACATCGGCAATCGCGGTAGCGCCCGCCCCGCGGCACGCGGCCGGCCTTGGGCAAACGAGGGGGCATCGGTAAAATGGCGAACAGTCCGCAATTATAGCGAGTGGCCGCGCGCGAGCCGGCAGCCGCCCGTTTTACCTGGAGAATGCCATGCCATCGTTCGACGTCGTTTCCGAAGCGAACATGATTGAAGTGAAGAACGCCATCGAGCAGTCGAACAAGGAAATTTCGACGCGCTTCGATTTCAAGGGCTCCGACGCGCGCGTCGAGCAGAAGGAACGCGAGCTGACGCTGTTCGCCGACGACGATTTCAAGCTCGATCAAGTCAAGGACGTGCTGATCGGCAAGATGGCCAAGCGCAACGTCGACGTGCGCTTCCTCGATTACGGCAAAGTCGAGAAAATCGGCGGCGACAAGGTCAAGCAGGTCGTGACGGTCAAGAAGGGCGTGACCGGCGATCTCGCGAAAAAGATCGTGCGCCTCGTCAAGGACAGCAAGATCAAGGTGCAGGCGAGCATCCAGGGCGACGCGGTGCGCGTGTCGGGCACGAAGCGCGACGACCTGCAAAGCGTGATCGCGATGCTGCGCAAGGACGTGACCGACACTCCGCTCGACTTCAACAACTTCCGCGACTGACCGATCTCGCGACACGCGGCCGGGCCGTGCGCCCGGCGCGTCCACCCGACTCGTCCGTCTGGCGAGCCGATAGGGTGCGTCCGTCAGGCGCACCCGTGCATTCGTCAGCCTCCCGCTGACCGGCGCTCGCCGTCGTCAGGCGTGCCCGCCGTTCGGCGTCTGGCCGTTCCCGCCCGCCTTCTTCTTCTCGCCGATCCGGCTCTCCTGCCCCGCCAGCAGCTTCGAAATGTTGCCGCGATGACGCCATACGAGCAGCACGCTCATCGCGAGCACGGCCCACGCGACCGGATTGTGGTGCGTGCCGAACAGGAACACGTCGAAGATCGGCGCGAACACGGCCGCGACCAGCGCGGCGAGCGACGAATAGCGGAAGAAGAACGCGACGATCAGCCAGGTGAGCGCGGTCGCGAGGCCCAGCACCGGCGCCAGCGCGAGCAGCACGCCGGCCGCGGTCGCGACGCCCTTGCCGCCCTGGAAGCGGAAGAACACCGGATACAGATGGCCGAGGAACACCGCGATCGCGGCCCATGCGACGGCCGTGTCGCCGAGGCCGAAGCGGCGGACGAGCCAGACGGCGAGCCAGCCCTTGAACGCGTCGCCGACGAGCGTCAGGATCGCGGCCTTCTTGTTGCCGCTGCGCAGCACGTTGGTGGCGCCGGGATTCTTCGAACCGTACGAGCGGGGATCGGCGAGACCCATCGCGCCACTGACGACGACGGCGAACGACACCGAGCCGATCAGGTAGGCGGCGAGGGTAGCGAGCAGAATCTGCATGCGAAGGACTCTTCTTTCAACGTATGGATGGAGCGGACGGCCGCGCGGCGTCGGGCGGCCTCCGAAGCGGCGCTCATTCTACCGAAGCCGCGCGGCCTGCAACGAGGGTGAAACCCTCATTCGACGCTCGCGCATTGCACCGGCTTCGCGCCGAGCAGCGTCGTCAGCACGCCAGGCGCGAGGCTGACGAGATAGCCGCGGCGGCCGCCGTTCAGGTAGATCGCCGGCAATTCGAGGATCGTCGACTCGACATAGACGGGCATCGCCTTGCGGGTGCCGAACGGCGACGTGCCGCCGACCAGGTAGCCCGAATGGCGGTTCGCGACGTCCGGCTTGCACGGCTCGACGCGTTTCGCGCCGATCTGCCGCGCGAGATTCTTCGTCGATACCGTGCGGTCGCCGTGCATCAGCACGATCAGCGGCTTTGCGTGCTCGTCTTCCATCACGAGCGTCTTGACGACGACATGCTCGTCGACGCCGAGCTGACGCGCGGATTCGCCGGTGCCGCCATGCTCGACGTAGTCGTACGGGTGCTCGTCGAACGCGACGCCATGGCGGCGCAGCAGCTGGGTGGCGGGCGTTTCGGACACGTGTCTGGATTTGCTCATGGCGGCATTTTAATGGCGAACGGCGACAGGCGGCCGGATCGCGGCGCGGATGCGACGTGCGGTCGAACGCGCGTGCGACGCCGACGCGCGGAATGCGTCGCGCGCATGACGAAGCGCAAGGCGCGACGAACGGCCGCGCGCCGATGCACGCAACTCACTCCTCGTATCGGTATACTCGCCGCCCGTTTGTCATGCGGCACGCGGCGAAGCGAGTTAAAAAACGAGCCACACCGGGCTGCCGACGTGCCGATCATGACGCGAATCGTGATGCGCTATTGGCCGAACGGCCGATTGTGGCGCGCGCCGCACCGTGGCACGATCCTTCGACAACCTCGGGCCGCCACGTGCCGGCGCCCGGCCAGACTCTCAGGAAACGCCATGACCTCGTCCCTCCGCCCCTCTGCCGCGCTCGACGTCGACGCGCTGCTGGCCGCCCTGCCCGAGCGCATCGCCGACGTCCCCGCATACTGGGCCGCACGCACGCCGGATCGCCCGGCGCTGATCGAAGACGCGCGCAGCCTGTCGTATCAGGCGCTCGCGCAGGCCGTCGACGCGGCCGCCGCGCACCTCGCCGCGTGCGGCGTGCGCGGCGGCGACCGCGTGATGATCGTCGCGGAAAACAGCGTCGCGCAGATCGTGCTGCTGTTCGCGGCGGCCCGCATCGACGCATGGGCACTCGTCTCGAACGCACGGCTGTCGGCCGCCGAACTCGACGCGATCGCCGCGCATGCGCGCCCGAAACTGATCGCATTCGCCGACGAAACCTCGCCCGATGCCCGCTCGCATGCGGCGCGCCACGACGCGGCGCGCGCGCCTTCGCTCGCGATCGACATCGGCGCGTGGTCGTGCCGCGTCGACGCCGATGCGCCCGGCGAGCCGGTCGCCGCCGGCGGCCGCGCGCAATGCGCGGCGCTGATCTACACGACCGGCACGACCGGCACGCCCAAGGGCGTGATGCTGTCGCATCGCAACCTGCTGTTTACGGCGGCGGCGTCGAGCGCGCTGCGGCGCGTGACGCCCGACGACGTCGTCTACACGGTGCTGCCGGTGTCGCATGTCTACGGGCTCGCGTCGGTGTGCCTCGGCAGCCTGTACGCGGGCGCGACCCTGCGGCTCGCGACGCGCTTCCAGCCGGAAGCCGTGCGCGTCGCGCTTGCCGAAGAAGGCGTGTCGATCTTCCAGGGCGTGCCCGCGATGCACGTGAAGCTGCTCGAGCACCTTCACGCACATGGCCACGCGTGGCACGCGCCGCGCCTGCGGTTCGCGTATTCAGGCGGCTCGCCGCTCGACGCCGACCTGAAGGCGCGCGTCGAACGCACCTACGGCGTGCCGCTGCACAACGGCTACGGCATGACGGAAAGCAGCCCCACGATCACGCAGACGCCGCTCGACGCGCCGCGCGACGACTGCTCGGTCGGCATGCCGATCCCCGGCGTCGAGATGCGCATCGTCGGGCTGGACGGACGCGACGTGCCGCAAGGCGAGGTCGGCGAGATCCAGGTGCGCGGGCCGAACGTGATGCTCGGCTATTACCGCAACCCCGACGCGACGCGCGACGCGATGACGCCCGACGGCTGGCTCAAGACCGGCGATCTCGCACGGCAAGGCGCCGATGGCGCGGTGACGATCGCCGGACGCAGCAAGGAGCTGATCATCCGCTCCGGCTTCAACGTCTACCCGGTCGAGGTCGAACAGGTGCTGAACGCGCATCCGGAGGTCCTGCAGGCGGCCGTCGTCGGCCGGCCGGTCGAAGGCAACGAGGAAGTGCTCGCGTTCGTCGAGCTCACGCCCGGCGCGACGGCGACCGAAGCGGCACTGCACGACTGGTGCGCGGCGCGGCTCGTGCCGTACAAGCGGCCCGCGCGCATCGTCGCGCTCGATGCGCTGCCGGCCGCATCGACCGGCAAGGTGCTCAAGCACAAGCTGCGCGGGCTGGCCTGACCGCGGGCGGCGCGGCGCCTGCCGTCGCGCGCCGCCCGCGCCGGGCCGAGCGCGCCAGCTTCAGGCGCCGCGCAGATCAACGAAATGCACTAACCGCGCGGGTGATGCTCCGCATGCAGCGACTTCAGGCGCTCGCGTGCGACATGGGTGTAGATCTGCGTCGTCGAGATGTCGCTGTGGCCGAGCAGCAGCTGCACGACGCGCAAATCGGCGCCGTGGTTCAGCAGATGCGTCGCGAACGCGTGGCGCAGCGTGTGCGGCGACAAGTGCGCGCGCACGTCCGCGTGCTGCGCGTGGCGCTTGATGATGTTCCAGAACTGCTGGCGCGTCATGCCGTCGCCGCGCGCGGTCACGAACAGCGCGTCGGCCACGCGCGCGCCCAGCAGCACCGGCCGCGCGTCGCGCAGATAGCGCTCGATCCAGCCGTGCGCGACTTCGCCGAACGGCACCAGCCGTTCCTTCGAGCCCTTGCCCATCACGCGCACGACGCCTTCGTTGAGGCCGACCTCGACGGTCTTGAGCGTCACCAGCTCGCTCACGCGCAAGCCGCTCGCATACATCAGCTCGAGCATCGTGCGGTCGCGCAGGCCGAGCGGCGTGCCGACGTCGGGCGCGCCGAGCAGCGCCTCGACCTGCGCTTCGGACAGCGTCGACGGAACGCGTGTCGCGCGCTTCGCGGACGCGATGCGCAGGGTCGGATCGGCTGCGACGCGATGCTCGCGCATCGCCCAGCCGTAGTAGCGCCGGAATACCGACAGGCGCCGGTTCGACGAGGTCGCCTCGCCATCGCTGCGGGCGGCAATGTAGCCCGTCAGCATCGCTTCATCGGCGCCATCGAGCGGCGTGTCGTGGTTGCGCGCGAGCCATTGCGAAAACAGCACCAGATCGCAGCGGTACGCGTCGAGCGTATTGCGCGCGAGGCCGTGCTCGAGCCACAGCGCATCGCAGAACACGTCGATCGACGCGCGGCTCGCGGCCAGCACCGGGGAAGCATCCGCCGCGGCGTCCGCGGAAAGCAAGGTGTCGCTCATCGGTACGGCACGCCCTCGTGCGCGAGCAGCCAGCGCTTCACTTTGAGGAAGTAGCCGTCGTCGTCGTGGTTCGCGAAGCCGCCGATGCCGCCCGACGCGACGACGCGATGGCACGGGATCACGAGCGGGAAATAGTTTGCGCCGCACGCCTGGCCGACCGCGCGCGGCGCGCTGCCGACCGCTTTCGCCACCTGGCCGTAGGTCAGCACGACACCGGGCGGGATGTCACAAATCGCGTCCCACACGCGGTGCTGGAACGCAGTGCCGACATCCGCGAGCGGCAGGTCGAACGTAGCCGCGGCGGACTCGAAATAGCGTTCGATCTGCTGCGCGGCGCGCTTCGCGAGCGGTGTATCCGGATCGACGCTTCGTACCGACTCGGGCAGATAGACGATCTCCCGCACCACCGACGCGTCCGCGCGGATGCCGACCTTGCCGAACGGCGCGTCGATCACTGCATTGAACATTGCTGTATCTCCAGTCCCATGCAAAGCTGAAAAAACCGCGGGCGGCACGCCCCCCGCGAACCGACACTCTACGCCGCCTTCACACCGCCCGCAGCGCCCACTCGACATGCTCGCGCACGAGCG
>NZ_JGVW01000011.1 GCF_000687455.2 Burkholderia sp. lig30 | reverse complement strand
CCGCCGCCCAGCTCAGCTTGCGTGTGAATGCTCCATAGCGCGCTCATGACAGCCATCGCGTGCGCGACGGCCCGGCCCGGACGTTTCGTTTCCACGCTCCCTCCTCGGGACTGGCCTCGACCCTGACGGCACTACCGACACAACCCGCGTCGCCGCCCTGTTTGACGAAAAGACAAACGAAAGACGTGCTGCTGCCTGTGAAGCGTAGTATGCCTGCGAAGCCTGTCAACCGGTGAACGCGGCACCCGCCGGAAAACCCGAATGGACGAAGCGTGCCCGCCCGCGCTCGCGAAAGCGAAGCGGGCGGGGCAGCCGGCCCGGATGCGGGCCGACTGCGCGGGCGGCATGCGTGGGCGCCGCCCGTGCCGGTTCAGAAGCCGAGGCTCGCGAGCAGGTCGTCCACCTGCGCCTGGTCCTGCACGACGTCGGCCTTGCCCTCGGGATTGATCTGCGGCCCGTTGAGGAGCGACTCCGGGCTGCCGGTGGCGCTCGTCGCATGCTCGGCCACGAGCGAGGCCGCGGTCGCCGCGAACTGCTCGCGCCGCTCCGGCGCAATGTTCTCGATCAGCACGCCGAGCAGTTGCTGCTCGATCAGGTGGACCATGTCCATGATCTTCTTGATCACCTGCCCGGTCAGATCCTGGAAGTCCTGCGCGAGCATGATCTCGAGCAGCTGCGCGTTGGTGGCGGCCGTCGCCGCCGGCAGCCCCTGCAGGAACGCGCGCGTGTCGTCCATCAGCTCGCGCACCTCCTGCCGTTCGATCGGCGCCACGTACCACTGCGACCAGCGCGCGTCGAGCGCCTCGGCCTCGCGCTGCAGGCGCTCCTGCACCGGCTTCGTCACCTCGATCGCGGTCAGCACGCGCTCGGCCGCCTGCTCGGTCATCGCGACCACGTACCGCAGCCGGTCGCGCGCGTCGGGCACCGCCTCCGCGGCACGCTCGACCTGTTTGTCGAGTCCCAGCTCGCGCATCGAATCGCGCAGCGTGCGCGTCAACTGCCCGATGCGCGCGAGGATGCGGTCGCTCGCGAAATCAGCGGTGTCGGCGTGATCGTCGGCGGCCGGCGCCGCCGTGGCCAGTACCGCGTTGATCGGCTCGTTCACGTCAGCTCCCGGTCTTGGCCATCTTTTCGAGGATCTTGCCGAGCTTTTCGTCGAGGGTCGCCGCGGTGAAGGGCTTCACCACGTAGCCGCTCGCCCCCGCCTGCGCGGCCGCGATGATGTTCTCCTTCTTCGACTCGGCCGTGACCATCAGCACCGGCAGGTGCGACAGCGCCGCGTCCGCGCGGATTTCCTTCAGCATCGAGAGGCCGTCGAGGTTCGGCATGTTCCAGTCGGAGATGACGAATTCGAAGCCGCCGCTGCGCAGGCGCGCGAGGCCCGCCGCGCCGTCTTCGGCTTCGTCGACGTTCGAGTAGCCCAGTTCCTTGAGCAGGTTGCGGACAATCCGGCGCATCGTCGGGAAGTCGTCCACCACCAGGATTCTCATGTTCTTGTCCATCTTGATTCCTTTCCAGATTCGTTTCTGTAGAGACGCGCGCAGTACGGCGCACGTCTCGCATCTATACGCGCTGCACGCGATCGCCCATTGTCGCAAGACGCGCCATCACGCGGCGGCTCATGTCGCCGAGCGCCACCACCTCGTCCGCGCCGCCGAGCGCGATCGCCTCGCGCGGCATGCCGAACACGATGCAGCTCGCCTCGTCCTGCGCAAAGGTGTACGCGCCCGCGCGCTTCATCTCCAGCAGGCCGGCCGCGCCGTCGCGGCCCATGCCGGTGAGAATCACGCCGATCGCGTTCTTGCCGGCATGCGTCGCCGCCGAGCGGAACAGCACGTCGACCGACGGACGGTGCCGGTTCACCGGCGGTTCGTCCGACAGGTGCGCGACGTAGTTCGCGCCGCTCCTCGCCAGCAGCAGGTGCGCGTGGCCCGGCGCGATGTACGCGTGGCCGGGCAGCACGCGTTCGCCGTGCTCGGCCTCCTTCACGGCGATCCGGCACAGGCCGTTCAGCCGCTGCGCGAACGATTTCGTGAAGCCGGGGGGCATGTGCTGTGCGATCAGCACGGCCGGCGCATCCGGCGGCAGCGGCTCCAGCACCTCGCGGATCGCCTCGGTGCCGCCCGTCGACGCGCCGATGATGATCAGCTTCTCGGTACTGACGAGCGGGTTGTTGATCATCGGCGCGACCGGGTGGCTGGCGGCCGTGCGCGCGGCCGCGTGCGGCTGCGGCGCCTGCCGCACGCGCGCGCGCGACGCCGCGCGGATCTTGTCGGCGAGCTTCTCCGAGTATTCGAGCATGCCGTCGCGAATGCCGACGCGCGGCTTCGTGACGAAATCCACGGCGCCCAGTTCGAGCGCGCGCAGCGTGATTTCCGAGCCGCGCTCGGTCAGCGACGACACCATCACGACCGGCATCGGCCGCAGGCGCATCAGTTTCTCGAGAAAATCGAGGCCGTCCATGCGCGGCATTTCGACGTCGAGCGTGAGCACGTCGGGGTTGTGCTGCTTGATGAGATCGCGCGCAACGAGCGGATCCGGCGCAGTCGCGCACACTTCCATGTCGGACTGGCTGTTGATGATCTCGGTCATCAAGCTGCGGATCAACGCCGAATCATCGACGCACAATACTTTGATCTTCTGCACTGCGGTCACGCCTCCTGCTTTCTCGATACATTCTGGGCATACGGGCTTCCGGCATACGGGCTTCCGGCATTCGAGCTCGCGGCGGACGCGTCGCGCGCGCCGAACAGCTCGACCCGCGGCCGGGACGGCGCCGGCTTCGCCGGCGCGCCGAACAATTCGACGTGCGCCCGCGCCCGCGCGGCGCGCGACTCGTCGGCCGCGTGCGCGAGCGCGGCCTCGCGCTCCGCGACCCCGGCCACCTGCAAACGCAGCTTCTTCACCATCGCGCGGCCGGTATGCGGCATGAACGCGACCTTGCGCGGATGCACGCCCTGCAAATCCTCGGCCGTGATGCGAATCCGCTCGAGCGCCAGATAGCGGCGCACGAAATCGGCGTTGCGGTCGCCGATGTTGATCGTCGTCATGCCGGCCAGCACCGCGGCGCCGCCGAACACCTTCGCTTCGAAGCGCTCGCGGCGGCCGCCGGCCTTGATCAGTTCGTTGATCAGCACTTCCATCGCGTATGCGCCGTAGCGCATCGACTCGGACGCGGCGGCGGACGGGTCCGTGCCGTCGTCGGGCAGCATGAAGTGATTCATCCCGCCGATGCCCGCATACGGATCGTGCAGGCACGCCGCGACGCACGAGCCGAGCACGGTCATCAGCACGATGTCGTCGCCCGTCGTGTAGAACTCGTTCGGCAGCAGCTTCACGCCGGGGCGGCCGAAGTGGCTGTCGAAATAGTGATTGGTGGCGATCGGCAGCGCGCTCATCGGCCACTCTCCCGCTCGGGCTCGCCGACGCGCATACGCGCACGTCCGGATGCGGCCTGCCCGGCATCGCGCGTGAGTTCGTAGACCGTCTGGCCGCGCAGCCGGAACGCCTGCGTGACGTACGAGAAATTCTCCGAATGGCCGGCGAACAGCAAGCCGCCCGGCTTGACGAGCGGCTCGAAGCGCGACAGCACCTGCCCCTGCGTCGGCTTGTCGAAGTAGATCATCACGTTGCGGCAGAAGATCGCATCGAACGGCTTCGCGATCCCGTAATCGGCGTCCGTCAGGTTGAGCTGCTGGAAGCGGATCATCGCGCGCAATTCCGGGCGCACCTTCACGCGCCCGGCCTGCGCCCCCGTGCCTTTCAGGAAGAAGCGCTTGAGGCGCTCGGGCGACAGGTGCTTGACCTGGTCGTACGTGTAGATGCCGGCCTCGGCCTTCGCGAGCACCTGCGTGTCCAGATCGGTCGCGAGGATCGACGCGTGACGCGCGGCCGATTCCCCGAGCGCCTCGATCAGGGTGATGGCGATCGAGTAGGGTTCCTCACCAGTCGATGCCGCCGAACACCAGACGGAGACCGGCGGCTCGCGGCGTTTCACGAATTCCGCGAGGATCGGAAAATGGTGCGCCTCGCGAAAGAACGCGGTGAGGTTGGTCGTCAGCGCATTGGTGAACGCTTCCCATTCGAGCGGATCGTCTTCCCGCTCGAGCAGGTCGAGATAATCGCGGAACGTGTCGAGCCCGCGCGCACGCAGACGCCGCGCGAGACGGCTGTATGCCATGTCGCGCTTGTGTTCGGACAGCGAGATCCCCGCACGATGGTGGATCAGCGTGCGGATGCGCGCGAAGTCGGCGGCCGTGAAGGCGAAGTCGCGGCCGGGCTCGCCCGCCCGTGGCGGGGCGTCCTGTTGATCGACGTGAAGCGAAGCGCGCGCGGACATCATGGCTTAAAAGGTCTCCCAGTCGTCGTCGGACGTCGCCGCGACGGCCGCCTTCTCGGCGGCGGGTGCAGGCCGCACGAGCGCGGGCTTCGCGGTTGCCGGCGCGGCAGGCGCCGACGCCTTCGGCTTCGCCTTTGCCGTATCCGGCGCGGCCGCCGGTTTCGCGAGGCGCGGCGCATAGCCCGACGGCGCGGCAGATGCCTGGGCCTTCGGCTCGTTTGCGGCCGGCGCGGCGTGCTTCACCGGCTGCGGTGCCGGCGCGGCGCGTTCGACAGCCGGCGCAGCCTTCACGGGTACCGTCGCGCGCGCGGCACCGGCCACGACGCGCCAGCCCGCCATGACCGCCTTCAGCTGCCGGGTCTGCTCCTCGAGCGACGCGGCGGCGGCGGCGGCCTGCTCGACGAGCGCCGCGTTCTGTTGCGTGACCGCGTCCATCTGGCCGACCGCGCGATTGACCTGCTCGATGCCGGTCGACTGCTCTTCCGACGCGGCGCTGATCTCGCCCATGATGTCGGTCACGCGGCGCACCGCCTGAACGATCTCGTCCATCGTCGTGCCCGCGCGCTCGACGAGCGCCGAGCCGCTTTGCACCTTCTCGGCCGAATCGCCGATCAGCTGCTTGATTTCCTTCGCGGCCGTCGCGCTGCGCTGCGCAAGCGAGCGCACTTCGCCCGCGACCACCGCGAAGCCGCGGCCCTGCTCGCCCGCACGCGCCGCCTCGACGGCTGCGTTCAGCGCAAGGATGTTGGTCTGGAACGCGATACCCTCGATCGTGCCGATGATGTCGACGACCTTGCCCGAGCTGGTCGCGATGTCCTGCATCGTCACCACCACCTGGCCGACCACCTCGCCGCCCTGCATCGCGATTTCCGATGCGTTGACGGCAAGCTGGCTGGCCTGCCGCGCGTTTTCCGCGTTCTGGCGCACGGTGCCCGTCAGCTCTTCCATGCTGGACGCCGTTTCCTCCAGCGACGCGGCCTGCTGCTCGGTGCGTTGCGACAGGTCGGTGTTGCCGGCCGCGATCTCGCGCGCGCCGACTTCGATCGATTCCGAGCCGCCATGCAGCACCTGCACCATCGCGGTGACGGCGTCCTGCATCCGCTTGATGCCCTGGAACAGCCGGCCGACCTCGTTCGTGCCCTCGAACCGCACTGGCTCGGTGAGGTCGCCCGCCGCGAGGCGCTCGAAGTGCGCGGCGGCCTGTGCGAGCGGCCTGGAGATCAGCCCGCGCAGCGTGAACCGGACCACCACGACCATCACGAGCGTGGCGGCGATGCCCGCGATGATCAACGAAACCATCAGCGTGATGCGTGACTGGGTCTCGTCATGACGCGACTCGGCATGCTGGCGGAACGCATCGGCGACGGCAGCCGCCGCGTCGTCGTACGCCACGAACAGCGGGCTGATCTTCGTGTCGGCGATCGCCCGGTAGGCCGCCATGTCGCCCGCGCGCGCTGCCGCGAATTCAGGCTCGACGCCGTCCTTGACGATCGACGCATAGCGCGCGCCCAGATCGTCGACGAGCGCCGGGGTGACGTCGCCCTTCGACATCGACTGGAACGCCTGCCAGCTTTGCGCCGACTTCGCATACAGCTCCTGCGCGCGCGCGAGCACCTTCTGCGCCTCGTCGGCGTTGCCTGCGTCGGCCAGCGAGCGGAAACGGTCGAGCGACACGCGGGCGCGCAACAGATAGGACGACGTATCGTCGAGGGCGCGGATCGCCGGCAGATCGACGTGCGCGATCGCGTCGAGCGAGCGGCCTGCCTGGTTGAGCGCGAAAAGGCCAAGCCCGCCGACCGTCGCGGCCAGGCCCACGAAAATGAGCAAGACCGCCGTGAGCACCGTGCGGATCGACCAGTTGTGCAACATCGCAGATTCCCTCGAATATCTGTGTCCAGGCGCCCGGCGCGCTTACATGCCGAGCGTTTCGATCAGCGCCATCTCGCGGCTGGTCATCAGCTTCTCGATGTCCATCAGGATCAGCATCCGGCCGTCGACCGTGCCGAGGCCGGTCAGGTACTCGGTCGTCAGCGTCGCGCCGAATTCCGGCGCGGGCATGATCTGGTCGGCCGTCAGCGTCAGCACGTCCGACACGCCGTCCACCACCATCCCGACGACGCGATGTGCGACGTTCAGGATGATCACGACGGTCTGGTGGTCGTACTCGACGCGGCCGAGATGGAACTTGATCCGCATGTCGACGATCGGCACGATGATGCCGCGCAGGTTGATCACGCCCTTGATGAAATCAGGCGCGTTCGCGATGCGCGTCACGCTGTCGTAGCCGCGAATCTCCTGCACCTTCAGGATGTCGATCCCGTATTCTTCGTCGCCGAGCGTGAAGACGAGAAACTCCTGGCCCGTCGCATCGCCCTGCTCCGCGTCGCGGCGGCTCGTTGCCGCGTTCGCCGCGGCCGGATTGATCAGTTGGACTTCAGCAGACACGTTTGCCCCCAAATCGGATGAATGGCAAGAGTTATAAAATTGCGAGCTCGGCGCCGGAAGTGACGCCGTGGGACGCACGGGTTTCTCGGTTCAGCGCCGCGACGTCGACGATCAGCGCGACGCTGCCGTCGCCAAGAATCGTCGCCGCCGAGATGCCGTGGACCTTGCGGTAGTTCGTCTCGAGGTTCTTCACGACCACCTGCTGCTGGCCGACCAGCTCGTCGATCAGCATCGCGAATCGGCGGCCTTCCGTCTCCATGATCGTGACGATGCCCTGCGTCGGGTCGGTGCGCGCGTCGTCGACCGAGAAAATCTCGTGCAGCGCGACCAGCGGCAGGTATTCGCCGCGCACGCGCACGACGCGCTCGCCGTTGCCGACCGTGTAGATGTCTTCGGCGGCCGGCTGCAGCGACTCCATCACGAAGTTCAGCGGCAGGATGAAGATCTCGCCGCCGATCTTCACCGACATCCCGTCGAGGATCGCGAGCGTGAGCGGCAGCACGATGCGCGTCGTGGTGCCCTTGCCCGCGTACGACGTGATCTCGACGTGACCGCCCATCGACTGGATGTTGCGCTTGACGACGTCCATGCCGACGCCGCGGCCGGACACGTCCGTCACTTTCTCCGCGGTCGAGAAGCCCGGTGCGAAGATCAGGTTCCAGACCTCCTCGTCGCTGACGTTCTCGGAAATCTGCATCCCCTGCTTCGCGGCCTTCGCGAGAATCTTCTCGCGGTTCAGGCCCGCGCCGTCGTCGCTGACCTCGATCACGATGTTGCCACCGTGGTGAGCGGCCGACAGCACCAGCTGGCCGACCCCATCCTTGCCTGCCGCGACCCGCTTGTCGACGGTCTCGATGCCGTGATCCAGGCTGTTGCGCACGAGGTGCGTGAGCGGATCGATGATCCGTTCGATGAGGCTCTTGTCCAGCTCGGTCGCCTGGCCATGCGTCACCAGCTCGACCTGCTTGCCGAGCTTGCCGGCGAGGTCGCGCACGACGCGCGGGAACCGGCTGAACACGTAGTCCATCGGCATCATCCGGATCGACATCACCGCTTCCTGCAGGTCGCGCGCGTTGCGCTCCAGCTGCGCCATGCCGTTGAAGAGGCGGTCATGCAGCGCCGGATCGAATGTGCTCGTCGTTTCCGCGAGCATCGCCTGCGTGATCACCAGCTCGCCGACCAGGTTGATCAGCTGGTCGACCTTCTCGACGCCGACGCGGATCGAGCTGCCTTCGGCACCCGATGCGGCCTGCGCGCCGTGACGCGCGCGCCGGTCCTCGTGATGCGGATTGGCGGCGGCCGCCGGTTGCGTCGCGGCATCATGCGCCGCATCGTGCGCGGGCTGCGGCGCGGCGGCTTCCGCCGGTGCGGGCGCGGGTGCCGGCACGGGGGCCGGTTCCGGCGCTGCCGCCGGCGCCGCGGCCTGAGCGGGCGCATCCGTCGCAGCGGACGCGGCCGGCGCCGTGCCGCGGCCGATCCGGATCTGGCTTTCGTCGATCACGAAGCAGCACACCGCGACGATGTCGTCCGACGAGACGTCCGATTCGAGCCACAGCGTCAGGTCGTCGCCCGATTTCTCCTGGCCGACGACGGTGCCCAGATTGCCCAGCTCCTCGGTGAGGAGCGCCTGATCCTTCTCGCCCACGCCGACCAGCGTGATCTTCAGATGCGCGCCGTCCGCCGCGTGTTGCGCGGGCGCGGCCGATGACGGGTGCACCGCCTCCATCGCCTGATCGACGACGTGATCCGGCGCGCCGTTCGCGGCTGCCGCCGGCGCGGCGGGCGCGCTGACGGCGGCGGGCGCCGGTGCGGCAGGCGCGACAGGTGCAGCGGACGCGGCAGGCGCCGGCGCGGCGCCGCCGCTCGCGGCCCTGAGGCGCTCGAGCTTCGCGCGGATCGCCGCAGCCTCTTCCGCATCCGGTTCGGCACTCGCGCGATAGTCGGCGAGCTGGTCCGACAGCACGTCCTTGGTTTCGAGGAACGCGTCGACCATTTCCTTGGTCAGCGTCAGCTCATGGTTGCGCGCGCGGTCGAGCAGCGATTCGAGGATGTGGGTCGTTTCGGTGAGCGCGGAGAAGCCGAACGTTGCCGCACCGCCCTTGATCGAGTGCGCGGCGCGAAAGATCGCGGCCAGGTCCTCGGGATCGGGCGCGTCGACGTCCAGATTCAGCAGCAGCTGTTCCATCTGCGCGAGCAACTCGTCCGCTTCGTCGAAGAAGGTCTGGTAGAACTGAGTGATATCGAGAGTCATGCCGGTTCACCGGGTAAAAACGTCGCGTTCAATTCAGGAGGCGGCCGGCGCGGAGAGCGTCGCGACCAGATCGATCAGCACCTCTGGATCGAGCGGTTTCTCGATCCAGCCGGTGGCCCCCACTTCGCGTGCCGCCGCCTTGAACGCGTCGCTGCGCTCGGTCGTCAGCACAAGGATCGGCGTCGACTCGTAAGCGGGACGCACGCGCAGCGCAGCGATCACGTCCAGACCGCTCTTGACCGGCATGTGGTGATCGGTCAGCACGAGGTCGAAATCCGCCGACGACGCGATGTCGAGGCCGATTTCGCCGTCGGCCGCGACGGTCACGTCGTAGCCCGCCTGCGCGAGCGTCGCCTGCAGCAGCGCACGCATGGTCGCGGAGTCGTCGATGGCGAGAATGGTTCTGATCATGTCTGTCTCGGGGCGTCAGGGTTTGGGCACGCTGGCCGCGGGTAGCGCCACGGCGGAGCCTGCGAGCGCCGGGCGCGCGGGCGCGGCCGCCGGGTTCGGAGCGAGCTGCTGCGCGAGCTTGGCGCCCGCCGCATCCGACGACAGCGTGGTCGTCGTCGCATCGTCGCGCATCAGCGCGTCTTCGGACTTGCGATTCAGCACGATCACGCTGATCCGGCGGTTTTCCGGATCGAGCGGGTCGGCCTTGTTCAGGTTCTGCGTTGATGCGAGGCCGAGCACGCGCAGCACCTTCGACTCGTCCATGCCGCCCGAGACCAGCTCGCGGCGCGACGCGTTGGCGCGGTCCGCCGACAGTTCCCAGTTGCTGTAGCCGCCCTCGCCGCCCGCGTACGGCACGGCGTCGGTGTGACCCTGGACGATGATGCGGTTCGGCACGTCGTTGAGCGTCTTGCCGATCTCGCGCAGGATGTCGCGCATGTACGGCTCGACCGCGTCGCTCGACATCGCGAACATCGGCCGCTTCTGCGTATCGACGATCTCGATGCGCAGACCCATCAGCGTCGAGTCGATGCGGATCTGCTGCTTGAACTGGCGCAGCGTCGGATTCGCCTCGATCGCCGAGATCAGCTTGATCTGCAGGTCGTGCAGGCGCGCCTGCTCGAGCCGGTCGATCGAACCCTGCGCCTGCGAGCGCGCGTCCTCATCGTTCTGCTTCGCCGTGCGATCCGCGAGGTTCGTCGAGCCATCGGTTCGGCGCGTCGTGCCGGCATCCATCGACGACAGGTCGCGCCCGCCGCCCGGCACGATGCTCGAGTCGGTCGAGTTGCGGTCGCCGCTGCCGAACAGCGCGACCTTCAACGGCGTGTTGAAGTAGGCGGCAATGCCCTTGAGCTGCACTGACGTGGCCGAACTGAGCAGCCACATCAGCAGGAAGAACGCCATCATCGCGGTCATGAAGTCCGCGTACGCGAGTTTCCATGCGCCTCCATGGTGACCCTGCTTCTGGGGGGCCACCCGCTTGACGATGATCGCGCGGTCCTTGCTCTTGCTCATGCTTCGCGCTCCGCGTTATTTCGCCTTGACCCGGCGCACGTGCTCTTCGAGCTCCGCGAACGACGGACGCTCGGTCGAGAACAGCACCTTGCGGCCGAACTCGACGGCGATCGCCGGCGCGTAGCCGTTCAGGCTCGCGAGGATCGTCACCTTGATGCACTGGAACATCTTGGTCGACTCGGCGACGCGCTGCTCGGCGAGGCTCGCGAGCGGCCCGACCAGGCCGTACGCCAGCAGAATGCCGAGGAAGGTGCCGACCATGGCCTGCGCAATCATCTCGCCGAGCACCGCGGGCGGCTTGTCGGCGGAGGCCATCGTATGCACGACGCCCATCACCGCTGCGACGATACCGAACGCCGGCAGCCCGTCGCCGACGCGCGTCAGCGCATGCACGGGGCCCTCGCCTTCCGTGTGGTGCGTCTCGATTTCCTCGTCCATCAGGCTTTCGATTTCGAACGCATTCATGTTGCCGCCCACCATCAGCCGCAGGTAGTCGGTGAGGAATTCGACGATGTGCTTGTCCGAGAGGATCATCGGGTACTGGGTGAAGATCGGGCTCTTTTCCGGATCGTCGATGTCGGCTTCGAGCGTCAGCGTGCCTTCCTTGCGCGCCTTGGCGAGCAGCACGTACAGGAGCCCCATCAGCTCCATGTAAAGGTCCTTCGTGTACTTGGAGCCCTTGAAGAGCGTCGGCAGCGTGCCCAGCGTCGCCTTGATGGTCTTGATGCCGTTGCCGAGGATGAATGCGCCCACGCCCGCGCCGACGATCATCAGCATCTCGACCGGCTGGATCAATGCGCCCAGATGCCCGCCTTCCAGCGCATAGCCGCCGAAGACCGACAACATCGTCACGAGTACTCCCACCAGAATCAGCACTGCCTGTCCCTCACGAAAGACCGGCGGGGAGGCCGCCGTTAAGTGGTTTACGGCAGTCGACAGGAAAACTTTGGCGCCCGCGGCGATGCCGCCGGGCGGTGTTAACCATCAATCCGCAGAAGAATGCACGCGTGCGCGATCGAGCCGCCGCTCACAGGGCAAGCGCCGCCTGCCCGGCCTGCGCCGCAGCGGCCTTGCGCGTCTTGCCGGCGCGCGACGGCGGCTGGCACAGACCACAGACGAAACCTTGATGCGGATCATGCGCGTGGGCGACGAAATGCCCGCCGCAGCGCGTGCACGGCGTCATCTGCAGCATCCCGGAATCAAAGAAGCGCACGAGCGTCCATGCGCGCGTCAGGCTCAGCACCGCTTCGTCGCCGGACAGGTCGACGTGCTCCAGGTACAACCGGTATGCCTTCACGATCGACTGGATCGGCTCGCACCGGCCGTGGTCCTGCATGAACCGGTAGATGTTGTAGAACAGCGACGAGTGGATGTTCGGCTGCCACGTCATGAACCAGTCGGTCGAGAACGGCAGCATGCCCTTGGGCGGCGACGCCCCCTTGAGCTCCTTGTACAGCTTGATCAGGCGGTCGCGCGACAGGCTCGTCTCTGCCTCCAGCAACTGCAGCCGGGCGCCCAGCTCGATCAGTTCGATGGCGAGGGTGATTTCCTTCACCTCGACCACGACGCTCTTGGTTGCCATAGTGTTAACCGTTCACTTCTCGATGTCGGTCGCTGACGCCGGCACGCCGCAACCGGCGCGTGCGCGCGCCGGAAAAGACGCCTGGCGACAGGATTTAACGGATGCCTTCGACCGGTTGGCCGGCCATCAGGATCGCGGAATGGGCTTGCGTGACTACGGCACTGCGACCCTTGTCGGCGAGCGACGCAAGCAGCGTGTGATCGTCGAAGCGAAAGCGGCACAGCATCTGGTTCGATGCCGCGAGCTTCACCGTCTGCGCGAGAGTGAGGCTGGCCAGCACGTCGGCCAGTTCTTCGGAAATCCCCATGCGGAACATTCCCATCGCTTTGTCCTCGCGCAGCAGCCGCTGGGCGAGCAAGAGGTACGACAGATTGACCTCTTTGATCTCATTGAGCATTTCGCTGGTGGCGCTCATGACTACCCCGTAAATTTTTCCCAGGCCTTTGGTGTTATGAAAACGTTTGCTCGGTTGCACGGCTCACGACGCGCAATCGGCACGTTTATAGTCTTACAACGAATTTTGGCCAAACGGTTTTTATGCGGGTATCAGCGAAGTGGCGCGCTCAACGCAAGATTTGTCTGTAAACCGTGTAGGAGTTTTTCCTACAAGGAAAATTGAAAGGAGAGTGTAGGGAAAGGGCGGCGAAAGCGCGCCAAAGAGGCAGGCAAAAGAAAGGGACAATACGAAAAACGGGAAATTATATGGGGTTTTCACGAATACGCAACAATACCCCTATTCGTGTCATTTTTTGAACCACCCGCCGCTACCCGCACGCAAGCGTATTTCACCGCGAAACCGGGGCCAAGTGTCGGAAAAAAGCCTCAAATCGGCAGGACCGGTCCCGATCATGGATCGCAAAGCGCTAAAGCGGTGCCCGGGCGACGCGGCCCGGCGCGCGTGTCCGTGGACGCCTCCATTCGTGTGCCGGAAATCCCGGGTGGACCGCCGCTGCGGCCTGCCGTGACGAACCTCGACGCGATCGCCTCCGCTTCGGCCCGCGCGTCAACGCGACGGCGACGGCCACGGCGCGACGCCACGAGGAAATAGACGAAACGCCGCGCATGCCGATCGGCATTGCCGCGGGCACAGATGGCGGATGGCGCGAAAATCGCGCCGGAAATCCATCCGGAAAAGGAAAAGAGCCGCGCAATTCAGGCGGCTCTCTGCGGCTATTGCCGATTCGGTTATGCAATCAGAAAACGGTCGCGGTTTTTCCCGGCGATCCAATTCGGCGGTTTGCCCCGTCCGCTCCAGGTGCTTCCCGTCTTCGGGTCGCGGTATTTCGGCGGCAGCGGCGCCTTTTTCGGCGGACGGCCGCGGCGCACACGCTCGGCGAACCCCAGATCCTCCGCGGTCAGCCCGTACTCGGCGATCATGCGTTGCACGTCTGCAATCACTGCGGCGACTTCCTGGCGTCGCACGTCGTCAGCCTGAGCCTGCAATTCGGCAATCTGCGCCTTGATTTTCGCATATTGAGACATTTCAGCTCCCTGTTTGAAGA
Source organism: Burkholderia sp. lig30 (assembly GCF_000687455.2). Classification (GTDB taxonomy): domain Bacteria; phylum Pseudomonadota; class Gammaproteobacteria; order Burkholderiales; family Burkholderiaceae; genus Burkholderia. Next base: position 88,634 of record NZ_JGVW01000011.1, on the reverse strand, counting down.
TTCAGCCCCGGCAATTCCAGCCTAGACACAAGGAATCGGTTACGCAATCCGCACCGGCACCCTGTACATGGCAGTAAATGTTCGTATTGTTAACCGGAACGCAAGTTTCAAGAATGCGGACTTATTCTAATTAAAAGGGGAGTCTCGGCCATTCAAATTTAACAATCGTTGACTCTTGTCACCCCAATTCGTTTCCTATAATCCAGACCGACCGGGTAACACACCGTGAATCCGGACGCCGCAACCGGCACGCGTGGACATTGAACGAGACGATCCATGAGGCTTTCACGGCGTCGTGCAGCGGAAGCATTCGGCAACTTCCGGCTTGCACCGGCGGCCAGTGCGGCAATTGCGGGGGTCGTGCATCCGCTCATGGCGGGGCGCGACGGGGCCTGAGGCCGGCATTGCCGGCCATTCGCTCGCTCATGCGAAAAAACCACCACGGGGTCAAGCGAGCAAGGAGCAGCGAGCCTCTCGCTGTCTAACAAGACAGAGGCGGATTTCTTCGACGGGCGCCGCTGGCGCCCGTTTTTCATTGGCCGGCGCAGCCGTCTTCCAGCCCGAACAGCGCGCGCAGGTGCCGGGCGACACCCGCGTCGAAGTGGTTGCCGATCCGGGGAATGTGCGGCAAACGGGCGATCAGGTCCGGATTCGCGTTATGCATCATGAACGCGTGCCCCGCCGTTTCGAGCAGGTCGACGTCGTTCATGTTGTCGCCGAACGCGATGCAACGGTCGCGCCCGACGCCGAGGCGCTCGAGCACCGCCCGCAGCGCGCAACCTTTCGACACATTCGCGGCCATCACTTCCAGGCAGTCGGGCAACGAGTACGTGACGTAGAGCGCATCGCCGAACAGCGCGCCGAGCCGCGCGGCGACCGCCGCCAGATCCGCCGGCTCGCCGATGTACAGCACCTTCGCGATGTCCGAGCCACCGTGCGACGCCATGTCGATCACGTCGTAGCCGAAACCGGAATCCCGGTGGAAATCGAGCAGATGCGGGGCATCGCGGTCGATCAGCCAGCCGTGATCGGCGAACAGGTTGACGATCACGCGGCCGTGCGGGCCTGCGACGTCCGGCTGCACGATGCGCCGCACGATTGCCGGCTCGATGTCCTGCGCATGGATCATCGTGTCGTCCGGCGCGTGGACACGCGCGCCGTTCGACGTGATCAGGTACGGCCGGATGCCGAGCACGTCCCGGATGCCGGTCACGTCCGCGTAGTGCCGGCCCGTCGCGATGATGAATTGCAGTCCGTCGCGGTCGAGGCGGCGCACCGTCTCGATCGTGTAGGGATCGAGCTGGTGCTCGCCGTTGAGCAAGGTGCCGTCGAGATCGGTGGCGATGACGCTGTACATGGGGCGGGGAAAAAGGCTGGCCTGCGGCGCAAAGGCAGCATTTTATATGCGCGCGCCGGACGGCGCCGGGGGCCTGCGGCTGCCCGCCGTGGCCAGACTGGCCGCAATTCGCCGCGCCGACGGGTCATTTCGCCTGGCGTGCCGCCCGTCTCACCGCCCGTCACCGCCTGTCTCACCGCTTGCCCTGTCACCGGCCTTCCGCCGCCACCCGCAACGCCAGGCGCAACGCACCGTGCGCGGAATCCTCCAGCGGCGCGCGCAACCGCGCCGCGTGACGCTCAGGCAGCGCCGGCGCGAGCGCGTCGGCGAGCCCGCCGCACAGCGCGACCGGCAATGCGTGCCGCGGATCGAGCGCGTCGATCATCTTGCCGATCTCGTCGCCCGCCTGCGCGATCAGCGCGTGCGCGAACGGATGCGCGCGATGCGCGAAAACCATCGGCGCGAGGCGCGCATAGGCCGTCTGGTTCGCTTCGCACGACCACTGCACGAGCGTGTTGCGGTCCGGCGCGCCGGTTTCGTCGAGCAGCGCATCCGCCAGCGCATCGCGCGGCACACGGCCGTCGAGCGCCTGCTGCGCGTAAGCCAGCGCGCGCATGCCGAGCCACGCGCCGCTCGCCTCGTCGCCCGACGGAAAGCCGTAGCCGCCGGCGATGCGGCACTCGCCCGCCGCATCGAGCACCGCGGCGATGCTGCCGGTGCCGAGCGCGACGATCAGCCCCGGCGCGCCACCATGCGCGCCGACCACGGTCGTATAGGCATCGCTTTCGACCGCGAGCGTGCCGAGCGGCGCCTGCGCGCGGAACGCGGCGAGCCACGCCGCGTGATTGACGCCCGCCAGCCCGCAGCCGAGCGCGCAGCGCGACCAGTCGAACGCGAGGCCCGCGCGCGCGAACGCGTCCGCGCATGCCGCGCCGATCGCGGCCCACGCGCGCTCGATGCCGAGGCCCAGACCGGACGGGCCGGCACGCCCCTGCGCCAGCTCGCGGCCCTGCAGATCCGCAAGCACCGCGCGCGTGCCGGTGCCGCCGCCGTCGATGCCGATCACATAGCGTGTTTCCGTCATGCCTTCATCCTGCCAATTCGAACAGGCGCCAAGCTTACCCGGATCGGTGCCGCGCGCCCATCTGCCGTTTGGCCGGCTTTGCCCCCGCAGGGGGTTCCGCTATGCTGGCGCGAACCGGTCGGGACAACACACGAGGAACACGATGTCGCAGCAGCGGTGCAACTGGGTCAGGACGGAAGCGGACGCGCACTATCACGATACCGAATGGGGCGTGCCGTCGCACGACGATCGCCATCTGTTCGAGATGCTGATCCTCGAAGGCGCCCAGGCAGGGCTGTCGTGGTCGACGATCCTGAACAAGCGTGAAGGCTACCGCGCCGCATTCGCCAATTTCGACGTCGACGCCGTCGCGCGCTTCACGCCGCAGCGCATCGAAGCGCTGCTGCTCGATCCGGGCATCGTCCGCAATCGCGCCAAGGTGGCGGCGGCCGTCGCGAACGCCCGGGCGGTGCAGCGCATCCGCGACGAGCACGGCTCGCTCGCCCGGTTCCTGTGGTCGTTCGTCGACCACGAGCCGATCCAGAACGCATGGCGCTCCTATCGCGACGCGCCGGCCTCGACCGAGCGCTCCGATGCGCTGAGCAAGGCGCTCAAGGCATACGGCTGCAAGTTCGTCGGCTCGACGATCTGCTATGCGCTGATGCAGGCGACCGGCATGGTGAACGACCACGAAGTCGGCTGCCCGTGCCACACGCGCTGCGCGGCGCTCGGCGGCAAGCAGCCCGCCGCCGCGCACGGCGCGCCGTAATCAGGAGGGCGCGCATTTTTTGGGCGCACTCCGAAATACGCGCCCCAAAAGCAAAACGGCGGAGCGGCTTCTTTCGAAGCACGCTCCGCCGTTTCGCGGCGAACCGGGGAAGCTTAGTGGAGCTTCTTCGGCAGCATCTGGCTGCGCAGGCGCTTGTGCAGGCGCTTCACAGCAGCAGCCTTCTTGCGCTTGCGAACAGCAGTCGGCTTTTCGTAAGACTGGCGCTCACGCAGCTCAGCGATCAGGCCATTTTTTTCGATAGCGCGACGAAAGCGGCGAATCGCCACTTCGAACGGCTCGTTTTCCTTCAGAAGAATCGTCGTCATGTCGTTCCTAAATTGCTTATACGGTCAAAACGTAGCGGCCAAGCGCCACGCACCGGCCATCCGGGCGTTCCCACAACAGGCGAAACGAGCGGAAATACGGCCTCGGAGGCCGGAAAAGAGAGGCGGAAAGCACCGCAAAACGCTTCACAACCCGCGTGCAGCGCCGCGTTTGACTGCCAGCAGACATGCCGAAACCGGCTACGGCGTGACAGAAATCTCAATTCAGCCCGCCATGTTATCAGGTAAACACGGCCTCGCCTACCAGTTTACCACTTTTCCTTCGCGATCGCGCGCCGGGCCGCCCGACACGCCCCTCCGGCGGGGGCGCATGCGTCAATCTGACCCTGCTTAACAAAAATCGGGCCGAATCTTGGAAATTTCCTCAAGTTTTGTTTCCGTGCGCCGAAATCCTGCTCTGAGGCGGCCAGCAATGAACGAGTGCTTCCGCCGATGCCAATCACGGCTTTTATGAGTTAAGCGCTTTCGGCTTACTTAGGAGATTTTTCCATGCTCGGAATCAATAGCAACATCAACTCGCTGGTCGCACAACAGAACCTGAACGGCTCGCAAGGCGCGCTGTCGCAAGCAATCACCCGCCTGTCGTCGGGCAAGCGCATCAACAGCGCAGCGGATGACGCAGCAGGTCTGGCGATTGCGAGCCGGATGCAGTCGCAGGTCAACGGCCTGAACCAGGGCGTGTCGAACGCAAACGACGGCGTGTCGATGATCCAGACCGCATCGAGCGGCCTGTCGTCGCTGACCAACAGCCTGCAGCGTATCCGCCAGCTGGCCGTGCAAGCGTCGAGCGGCTCGCTGTCGTCGAGCGACCAGGCAGCACTGCAGCAAGAAGTTACGCAACAGATCTCTGAAGTGAACCGTATCGCGTCGCAAACGACGTACAACGGCAAGAACATTCTCGACGGTTCGGCAGGCGTGGTGAACTTCCAGGTCGGCGCGAACGTCGGCCAGTCGATGAGCCTGAACCTGACGCAAAGCCTGTCGGCAGCATCGCTCGGCGGCGGCTTCGCGCAAGCGGGCAACGTGCTGGGTTCGTTCTCGGGCCTGAGCCTGACGGCGACCGGTTCGGCTGCAGCAGCAGGCACGACGCCGGCGATCACGCAGATCAACGTGCTGGCAGACGGCAAGGGCGGCTTCTCGTACACCGACCAGAACAACCAGGTTCTGTCGTCGACCGCTACGGCAGCCCTGTTCTCGCCGACGACCGGCGGTGCAAACGGCTCGATGACGCTGTCGGCAGTCGCCAATAGCCCGCTCGACCCGGCAAAACAAATTACCGCGATCTCGGCGGCCAATGCGAATGCGCCTGCAGCAACGGGCGTCGTCCTTGGCACGATCCAGGGCATCTCCGTTTCCGCTACAAACGGCGCCGACGTGCCGGCGAATACCGCAGGCGCGATTACGTCGATCACGGTCAAGTCCGACGGCAACAACGGGTATTCGTACTTCGACCAGAACGGCACCGCACTGACGGCGGGCGCCTCTGGCGCCCTGTTCCAAACCGCGGCAGCAGCAGCGGGGACCACGGGCTTCCAGCTCTCGTGGAAAGCCGCGGCACCGGCGAGCAACTTCGCGAACGTCAACAACAACAACCAGCTGTCGACGGTTGCAAACGTCAGCGTGACGTCGTCGACCAGCGCGAACCAGGCGATCGAAACGATCGACAATGCGCTGGCCTCGGTGAACAACATCCAGGCGCAGCTCGGCGCGGTGCAGAACCGTTTCACGGCAATCGCCACGACGCAGCAAGCTCAGTCGACCAACCTGTCGCAAGCGCAATCGCAAATCCAGGACGCCAACTTCGCGCAAGAAACGGCTAACCTGTCGAAGGCGCAAGTGCTGCAGCAAGCTGGCATCTCGGTGCTCGCGCAAGCGAACTCGCTGCCGCAGCAAGTGCTGAAGCTGCTGGGTTAAGTCGTCACCCGGCAACGCTCCGCGCACGGCACGCTTCACGCCGCGCGCGGAGCGCGACGTTTACCTCGCGGGCGGCTCGCGCCGCTCGCGACTCGCCAACCGGCGACATACCGTAAAGATTCCCAAACGAACGGGGCCTCTCCATGTCCACGATATCCACGACCGGCGTCTCGACCGCTTCCACGTCCGCGAGCGCCAGTTCCGCGCTTCAGCAGGCTGCACAATCGATCATCAGCGGCTCGACCGGCAATTCGTCGATGGATGTCAACTCGCTGGTGACGGCACTCGTCAATGCAAAAACCGCAGGCCAGGCGTCGACCCTGACCGCGAAGCAAACCTCGGACAACACCCAGATTTCCGCGCTCGGCACGCTGAGCGCAGGGCTGTCGGCACTGCAGGCCAGCCTCTCGTCGCTGTCGGACGGCACGATGCTGTCCAAATTCTCCGCGACGGCCAGCGGCACCGGCCTGACCGCGACGGCCGGCACCGGCGCCGTTGCAGGCAGCTATTCGGTCACCGTCTCGCAGATCGCGACCGCGCAATCGCTGACCTCCGGCACCTTCGCCAGCGCAACGACCCAGCTCGGCACGGGCACGCTCGCCGTTTCCGTCGGCGGCAAGTCGATGAACGTGACGATCGACTCGACCAACAACACGCTGTCGGGCATCGCGTCGGCGATCAACTCCGCAAGCGGCAACCCGGGCGTGACCGCGACCATCGTCACCGGCACGGGCGGCGCCGCCCACCTCGTGCTGAACTCGACCGCCACCGGCGCCGCCAACGCGATCAGCGTCTCGGTCAGCAACCTGCAAAACAACAACGGCCTGTCGAACCTCGGCGTCACCTCGACCGCCGGCTCCGGCACGAACGCCTCGACGATCACGTCGGCGGGCGCGGGCGCGAACGCATGGACGCAGAACACCGGCGCGCAGGACGCGTCGTTCACGGTCGGCAACGTCGCCGTCACCAGCGCGAGCAACACGGTCACGTCCGCGATCGCCGGCGTGACGCTGAACCTGACGGCCGCCGCGGTCACCACGCCGGCCCAGACCCAGACGGTGACCGTCGCGAAAGACACGACGTCCCAAGCCACCGCGATCAACAATTTCGTGAGCCTGTACAACACGCTCGTCACGACGATGAGCTCGCTCTCGTCGTTCGACAAGACGCAGTCCGCCAGCGCGCAAGGGCCGCTGCTCGGCGATTCGACGCTCAACACGATCCGCAATACGCTCAGCTCGGTTGTCAGCAACGGCGTGCGGAACGGCGGCACGAACACCAGCCTCGCATCGATCGGCATCACGCTGCAGGCTGACGGCACGCTGCAAACGGATTCGACGAAGCTGAACTCCGCCTTGCAGAACAACCCGACCACCGTCGCGACGCTGTTCGCGTCCGGCACGGGCGTCGCAGCGCGCCTCAACACGGACATCACGGCGTACACCAGCTCGACCGGCCTCATCGCGGCCCGCACCACCGCGCTCAACAAGGACCTGACGAGCATCTCGACGCAGCAGACCACGCTGTCGGCGTATGCCAAGCAGCTCACGAGCCAGTATCAGGCCCAGTTCACCGCGCTCAACACGCTGATGGCGACGATGAACAACAACCAGCAGTACCTGACGCAACTGTTCGGCGGCTCGAACAGCCAGGGCGCGATGTCCGCCAACAAGGGCTGATCGGCAAGGGGCCACTCGCGATGAACCAGACCACGTTGACGGAACGCCTGCTGTCGCTCACACAGGCCATCGAGCACGCGAGCACGATGGCCGACTGGCCCGAGGCCGCGCGTCTCACCGAGGCGCGCTCGGCGCTGTTCGCGTCGCTGGCGGCCACGCAGGAACCCGCCATTCTCGACGCCGTCCGCAGGATCCAGGCGAGCGACGCGGCCGTGCTGGCGAACGCGCAGTCGACGATGACGGAACTGCAGGCCGAATACCACGACGCGCTGGGACGCACCAACGCCGCCAGCCAGTATCAGCAGATCGCGACGATCTGAATCGGGCGGGGCGCGACGGATGCTCCGCTGCACAAGACAATAAAACTCACGCGCCGAAGTCAGGGTGCGCTCGTTCGACTCACGCCCGCTTCACGCGGGCGTTTTTTTTGTTCGTCGCGGATGACCGGGGAACGCGGCGCAGACATCGACGACGATCTGTCCCTCGTCGCGCCGCGCGGAACCGCCCGCCGGAGCCCGCCGACGCGCGTGCCTTCGGGCGATGCGCCCCTCTGCCGGCCGCATCGCCGATTCATCAAACAGGCGGGGATTTACGCCTCATCTCGCACCTTCGGCGCTATCCCGCCGAACGCATAATCCCCCAACAATGCCATTTGTGTACCGACTCCATGACGCAGCCGCCGTTACCGTCTGACCCTACCGCTTTGCCCGATGACGTCCAGCTCGAGCAGGACCTGCAGCTCGTGCTGCAAAGCGCGATCGCCGAGCATCACAATGGCGCGCTCGACAACGCGGAATCACTCTATCGAACCCTGCTGGACGTCCGCCCGCACCACTGCGACGCCAACTACAACCTCGGCCTGCTCTGCATGCAGCGCGGGCAGTTCGAGGGCGCGCTGCCGTTCCTTGAAACCGTGGTGGGCCTGAAACCCGACCAGGGCCAGTATTGGGGAAGCTATATCGACGCATTGCGGCGCGCGGGACAGCACGAGGCTGCCTGGATCATGCTGGGGATGGCGCAGCAACGGGGGATCAAGGGGCCGGCGGTCGATACGCTGATTCACCTGATGGCACAGACCGGAGTGGCTGCGCCGACGGCGCCGACCAGTTCGATCGCGGCGCCGGCCCAGCCCGGGCCGGCGGACGCCGCACCGGCAGATGCCGCCCCGAACACGCCCGCGACGGGCAAGGGCGCGCTGCGGGCACTCGGCAAGGCACCGAGCCAGAAGCAAATGCAGGAAGTCGTGGTGCTGTTCAACAGCGGACGCATCTCCCAGGCCATTTCGATTGCGCGCTCGATGACGAAACGCTTCCCCGCGCACCCGATGGGCTGGCGGGTATTGGGGCTGGCGCTGCATGCCATCGGACAGTTCGACGACGCCGCCGTGCCGCTGCGAACCGCGATTGATCTCGTCCCCGAGGACGTGCAGGCGGGCGCGATCCTGGCCGACATCCTGCGATTGAAAGGCCAGTTCAAGGAAGCCGAGACCATCGCGCTGCAGCTGATGAAGGTCAACCCGGAATTCGCCGAGCCGCACCGTATTCTCGGGTTGTGCCTGCAGGCCGAACGGCGGCTCAAGGATGCCGAAGCATGTTGCCTCCGCGCCGTCGAGCTGCAGCCCAAGGTCAGCGAGATGCACAACACGCTGGGCGTCATCTATCTGGATCAGGGCCGGACACTGGACGCCGAAGGCTGCTTCAGGCGCGCGCTCGACATTCAGCCGGACAATGCGTTCGCGCATCACAACATTCTGTTCTGCCTGAACCACAACCGCGACATCGACGCGGCCGCGCTGTTCGACCAGCATTGCAATTTCGGGCGGCATTGCGAAGCGCCGCTGCGCGCGTCGTGGCCGAAGTACGCCAACGATCGCGATCCGGAGCGCAAGCTGCGCGTCGGCTTCATCTCCGCCGACCTGTTTCACCACGCAGTCGCGATCTTCATCGAGCCGGTGTTCGCTCACCTCGCGAGCGACGAGCGGCTGTCGATCCATATCTATTACAACTTCACGCGTGAAGACCAGATCACGCAGCGGATACGCGGATACGCGACGACCTGGGATGCGGTGTGGGGGTTGAGCGACGAGGCGCTGGCGCAGAAGATCCGCGCGGACGGCATCGACATCCTGATCGATCTGTCGGGACACACTGCCCGCAATCGCCTGCTGACGTTCGCCCGCAAGCCCGCGCCGCTTCAGGCGAGCTGGATCGGCTATCCGGGCACGACGGGCCTGCAGGCCGTCGACTACTACCTGGCGGACCGGTTCCTGGTGCCCTCCCGGTCGTACGAGGATCAGTTCACCGAGAAAATCGTGCGGCTGTCCGCGGTCGCACCGTTCCAGCCGCCCCCCGTCGCGCCGCCGGTCAACCTGCTGCCCGCGCTGCATAACGGCTATGTGACATTCGGCAGTTTCAACCGCCTCAACAAGGTGCACCCGGACGTCATCGCGTTGTGGGCGCAACTGCTGCGGGCGCTGCCCACCTCGCGCATGCTGGTTGGCGGCATGCCTGAGGACGGCAGCAATGGCGGGCTCGCCGACTGGTTCGCCGCCGAGGGCATCGCGCTCGATCGGCTCGACTTCCGCCCCCGCGCCTCGCTGACCGTCTACATGCAGCAGCACCATCATGTCGACATCTGCCTGGACACGTTCCCGTACGCCGGCGGCAGCACGACGCTGCACGCGCTGTGGATGGGCGTGCCGACCCTCACGCTGCCGGGGCCGACGGTTGCAAGCCGGGGCGGCGCAACCGGGCTGCCGCAGGTGGGGCTGGACGAGTTCATCGCGCAAGACAAGGACGAATTCGTTCAGATCGGCCTGCGGTGGGCAAACGACCTTCCCGCGCTCGCCGAATTGAGAGCCGGCTTGCGCGAGCGCTGCGTCCAGTCGGCGATGCTCCATCCGGAGATCATCGCCGCCGAAGTGTCGAACGCGCTGCGGATCATGTGGCGGCGCTGGTGCGCGGGCGAACCCGCCATTTCGTTCGACGCGACCCTGCCTGACGACCATCCGGCCAACACGCGCGCGGAACAGCCCGTCGCCGCGACCGCCGAAATTTGAACATCCGTACTGCGTCGAGGAAAGCATGACCGCCAGCCTCCCACTCAGCGCCATTCCGCGGCAGGCCGATGAGCGCATTTATGTCACCCAGCCGCATCTCGCGCCGCTGGACGAATTCGTGCCGTACCTGGAGAAGATCTGGGACAGCAAGGTGCTCACGAACGGGGGCCCGTTCCATCAGCAGCTGGAAAAGGCGTTGTGCGACTATCTGGGCGTGCAGCATCTGGCCCTGTTCACCAACGGGACGCTGGCGCTCGTGACCGCGCTGCAGGCGCTGCGCATCACCGGCGAGGTGATCACGACGCCCTATTCGTTCGTGGCGACGGCCCATTCGCTGCTCTGGAACGGCATCAAGCCGGTGTTCGTGGACGTCGCGCCCGACACGCTCAACCTCGACCCGGCCAAGATCGAGGCGGCCATCACGCCGCAGACCACGGCCATCATGCCGGTTCACTGCTACGGGCATCCGTGCGACGTGGACGCGATCCAGAAGATCGCCGACAACTACAACCTCAAGGTGATCTACGACGCCGCCCATGCGTTCGGCGTGCAGAACGAGCGCGGCAGCGTGCTGCAGCACGGCGACCTGTCGATCCTCAGCTTCCACGCGACGAAGGTGTTCAACACGTTCGAAGGCGGCGCGATCATCTGCCCCGATGCGAAGACCAAGCAGCGCATCGACCACCTGAAGAATTTCGGCTACGTCGATGAAGTGACCGTCGTCGCACCGGGCATCAACGGCAAGATGAGCGAAATCAACGCGGCGTTCGGGCTGCTGCAGTTGCGGCACATCGACGAAGCCCTCGCCCGCCGCAAGGCGATCGATACGCTTTACCGCACGATGCTGCGCGACATCCCGGGCATTCGCTGTCTGCCCGACGCGGGCGAGAAGGTCGCCAATTACGCGTATTTCCCGATTCTGGTCGAGGCCGACTACCCGCTCAGCCGCGATGCGCTGTACCAGAAGTTTCGCGACAACGACATCTATGCGCGCCGCTACTTCTATCCGCTGATCTCGGATTTCCCGATGTACCGGGGCTTGCCGTCCGCCGATCGCAGTAACCTGCCGGTGGCCGCCAGCGCCGCGCTGAAGGTGCTCTGCCTGCCGATCTATCCTGCCCTGTCCACCAGCGAACTCGAACGGATCGTGGGAATCATCGCGGATTGCTGACGATGAAGCTGGCGATCATGCAACCGTATCTGTTTCCGTACGTCGGCTACTTTCAGCTTGCCGCGGCGGTCGACAAATTCGTGTTCTACGACGACGTCGCGTTCATCAAGAACGGCTGGATCAATCGAAATCGCATCCTGCTCGGCGGGCAGGCGCATTACCTGACGGTGCCGCTCGCCGGCGCCAGTTCCTCGCGCAGGATCGACGAAGTGCAGATCCAGCCGCGCGAACGCTGGCACCCCAAGCTGCGCGAACTGCTGCGCCACGCGTATGCGAAAGCGCCGCATTACGTCGCCGTGATGGAGCTGGTGGAGCGCATCCTGTCGCTCGACACCGACTCGATCGCGCGGCTCGCCGCGCATAGCGTGATGGAAACCTGCGGCCACATCGGCATCGCCCCCGCGTTCGTCGCGACCTCGACGCAGTACGGCAATGACGCGTTCAAGGGCCAGGCACGGGTGCTGGACATCTGCGCCCGCGAACAGGCGCGCACCTACGTCAACCTGCCGGGCGGACGCGCGCTGTACGACAGTACGCGTTTCGCCGCCGCCGGCATCGACCTCGCGTTCGTCGAGCCCGAATTGCGCCCCTACCCGCAATTCGGCGCGCCGTTCGTGCCGGGCCTGTCGATGCTGGACCTGCTGATGTTCAACCGGGTGGATGCGGTGCGGGCGATGCTGCTCGGCGGGGTGGCGGCATGATCGAAGACGCGATCGGCGGATATTTCGAACTCGAAGTCGCAAGCGACCGGCGTGAATGCCACGCGGACGCATTGCGCTTCCAGTCCGCGCGCGCCGCATTCCTGGCACTGCTGCGCGCGCAACAGCCTGCGGCCGTATGGGTGCCCTGGTATCTCTGCGACAGCATGCTCGAGCCGCTGCAAACCACCGGCACGACGCTCAAGCGCTACGCGCTCGGGCACGACCTGAGCTGCCCGGACGTCGAACCGGGCGACGGCGAGTGGCTGCTGTACGTCAATTATTTCGGGATCTGCGACCGGCATGTCGACGACGTGCTGGCGCGTCATCCGCGCACGCGCGTGGTGATCGACAACGCGCATGCGCTGTTCTCCGCGCCGCGCGATTGCCTCGCGACCGTCTACTCGCCGCGCAAATTCGTCGGCGTGCCGGATGGCGGCTACCTCGTCACGCAGTCGCCGGTGCCCATGCCCGACGACGTCGACGACGGCTCGCTCGGACGCAGCAAGCACCTGCTCACCCGTCTGGCGGCCGGCGCGGAAGCCGGTTATGCGGAGTACGCGGCCGCCGAGGCGAGCCTGCGCTGGCAGGCGCCGCGGCGCATGTCGCCGCTCACGCAACGCCTGCTGGCCGGCATCGATTACGACTCGGTGCGCGCCCGCCGCGCGGCGAATTTCCGCTTTCTGCACGAACGTCTCGGGCACCGCAACCGCCTGGCGATACGCGTCGACGACGACGCGGCACCGCTCTGCTACCCGTTTCTCGGCGCTCCCGCCGGGCTGCGCGACATGCTGCGCGCACGTCGCGTCTATACGCCGACCTACTGGCCGGACCTGAGCGACTCGCCCGACATGCCCGCTTTCGAGCGCGCGCTGCCGGAAGCGACGCTCTTCCTGCCATGCGACCAGCGCCTGTCAGTCGCGCAGCTGGCGCCGCTGACGCACCTGCTACTGGAGCAACTCGATCGATGAAGGACGAGATTTTCCTGCGCGAACTCGAGCGCGCCGACCTTGCCGCGCTCAACGCATGGCGCGCCGATCGCGAGCTGGTCGGCATGCTGGGCGGCCCGTTCCGCTATGTGAACGCCGAGGTCGACGACAAATGGTTCGACGCCTATCTGGCCGGCCGCAGCCGCACGGTGCGGCTCGCGATCTGCACCAGGTCAACGGGCGCGATGGTCGGCGTGGTGTACCTGCTCGACATCGACTGGGTCAACCGCAGCGCGGAATTCGCGATCCAGCTCGGCAATGCGGCCTTGCGCGGCCGCGGCATCGGCACCGAGGCGACCCGCCTGGCACTGCGCCACGCGTTCGACGACCTGAACCTGCACCGCATTTTCCTGACCGTGCTCGCGACGAACACGCCCGCGATCGCGCTGTATGAAAAAGCCGGCTTCCGCGCGGAAGGCCTGCTGCGACAGGCGGCCTTCAAGGAAGGCCGCTACGTCGACGTGATTCCCATGGCGCTGCTGGCCACCGACCGGCCGCCGCTCGCCTGAACCCTTTTGCGATCTCACCTCATGCAACCTTCAATCGAAACCCGTGACGGCGACGCGCTCGCGACCGCCGGCTGGACAGTGATCCCGAGCCTGTTCGATCACGCACTAATCGACGCACTGTGCGACGCACTCGGCCCGTCGCTCGCGCTGCGCGACGAGATCCGGCGCCGGAACGGCGTGTATGAGGACGCCGCGGGCACCCTGCACCATCTGCTGAACGACAGTCCGTGCTATGTCGAATTGCTGGCGCGGTTCGCCGCGCTGGAACCGACGTTCCGCGAATTCTTCGGCGGCAACTTCATTCTGAATTCGTACGGCGGGGTGCTCAACGAGCGCGATTCGCATGCGTACGTCCAGAACGTACATCGCGACATCCGCTTCGGCTCCGACGATCGGCGTTTCATGCTGAACGCGCTCGTGATGCTCGACGATTTCACCGCGGAAAACGGCGCGACCTATCTGCTGCCGCGCTCGCAAACGATGCAGGCGCGCCCGGACGACGACGCTTTCTACGCCGAGGCCGAACGCGCGACCGGCCCGCGAGGTTCGGTGCTGCTGTTCGACTCGCGCGTGTGGCATGCCGGCGGACGCAATCTGACCGACGCGCCGCGCCGCGCGCTGACGCTCACCTTCACGAGCCCGTTCTTCAAGCCGCAGCTCGATTACGCACGGCTTTTCGGCTATCAGAACATCGAACGCTGCGACGCCTGGCTGCGCCAGGTGATCGGCTTCAACGCACGCGTCCCCGAAACGCTCGAGGAATTCTACGTGCCGGTCGAGCAGCGCTTCTATCAACGTGGACAGGACTGATCACATGAGCCGGGATTACAACGCCGAAGCGAAAGACCACACGGACCACCGCTACGCGTACGACTTCGACTACCGGATGCACGAATACATGCTCCGGACCTTCGCGCCGTTTCTGCAAAGCGGCAATGCGCTGGAACTGGGGTGTTTCGAAGGCAATTTCACGCGGCTGGCGGCACGACGCTTCGACAACCTCGAAGTCGTCGAAGCATCGGGCGACTGCATCGCAGCGGCGGCGGCCAGGGTCGGCGAAACCGTGAAATTTCACCACGCGACGTTCGAAACGTTCGAGCCGCAGCGCCGCTACGACAATATTTTCCTGATCCATACGCTCGAGCACCTCGATCATCCGGTCGACGTGCTGCGGAGGATCGGCGGGTGGCTGTCGGACCACGGCCGGCTGTTCGTCGCCGTCCCCAATGCGCGGGCGGCCTCGCGCCAGATCGCGGTGCAAATGGGGCTGATCGATCATGCGGCGGCCGTGACGCCGGCGGAAGCGGCACATGGCCATCGCGTCACGTATTCGCTCGACACGCTCGGCGCGGATCTGCGCGCTGCGGGGCTGCGTGCGGCGACGACGGGCGGCGTGATGTTCAAGGGACTTGCGAACTTCCAGATCGACGCCGCGCTGCAGGCCGGGATCATCAGCGATGCCTATCTGGAAGGGTGCTTCGAGCTGGGGCGCGTGTATCCGGATCTTTGCTCGAGCGTCTATGCGATCTGCGAACGGGGCTGATACGGCTCACCCGACGCGCCTGTAGCCGCACCCCATCGGCCGGCGGCCGTCGCACACGGCGGCCCCGTGCCGGGCAGATGCCCGCGTGACGGCGGGTCTCGCCATGCCCCAAAATTGATCGTTCGAGTCAGGTTTCCTCTACAATTCGTCCGTCCGCGCCCCTACCGGCCCCCCTGCCCGCCGCGACACTCGCCGCCGGGCAGGCGCAGCCGGCGCCCCGTTCGGTCGGGTCGGCAAGGCAGCCCCGGCCGGGACGCCCGTATCGCCGCCAACGTCGCGCGCAGGGTCGTGCCCGCGCGCCGGTTGCGCATGCCGCGGCTGCCGATGCAGCGCGTCACGACTGCCTGCCGCTGTTCACTCATGCCGTCCGCTCGCGCCGGACGTTCCGTGACCGTCGCGCGTGGCAGGCGCCACGATCCGCCTCTTCCACCCCGGAGAAAGTGAAGCATTCCATGTCACACGCCACAACCACAAGACATCCCGTCGCAGGCGCCCCGTCCGACACGCGCGACGCCGGCGACGCGCGGCACCTGATCTGGCTGCTCCCCGTTCACGCGCTCGTGTGGACCGTTGCCGCGTGGCTCTCGCGCGGCAATCTCGACACGCAAGGCGACATGATCGAGAACTACGCATGGGGCATCGAGTGGCAGGCGGGCTATGCCAAGCACCCGCCGCTGTTTGCGTGGATCACGGCCGCGTGGTTCCGGCTCTTCCCGCACACGGACCTCGCGTATTTCGCGCTGTCGGCAGTCAACGCGATGGCGGGGCTGCTCGGCATCGTCGTGCTTGCCGGGCGGTTCCTGCCGCGCCGGCTCGCGGTCGTGGCCGGACTCGCAATGGCCGTCTCGCCGCTTTACTCGAACCTGGCGATCAAGTTCAACGCGAATTCGGTCCTGCTGTCCGTCTGGCCGTGGACCGCTTATTTCTTCGTCCGGTTCATGCAGACCGGCGGGTGGCGATCCGCGATCGCGCTCGGCGCGCTCGCCGGCGCGGCCGTGCTCGGGAAGTATTTTTCGTCCGTGTTGCTGATGGCGCTGTTCCTCGCGGCCCTCGCACGGCCGGCGTGGCGCGCACGGGTGTTCAGCTGGCGTGCGCTGCCCGTGGTGCTGGCCGGCGTCGTCGCGCTGGCGCCGCACCTTCACTGGCTCGTCGTCAACCACTTCCCGACCCTCGGCTATGCGGAGGAACGCACCGGCGGGACGTTGCTGGCCGCGGTGGGCCGGTTCGGCATCTATACGCTCGCGCAGATCGGCTATCTGCTGCTGAGCTTCGGTTTCGTCGTCCTGCTCGTTCGCGATCGACGCGGGCAGGCCGCACGGCTGATGGCGGCAGGCAGCGTGCTGCCGTCGCGGCATCCGGATCTCTGGTGGCTCGCGCTCGCGCCGCTGATCGCGGTGGGCGGCATCGCGATCCTGGCCAGGACGCAGATGGCATCGGTATGGGGCATGGCGCAGTGGTTCGCAATCGCGCCGCTGTGGCTGGCCGTGCTCGATCGCGCGGGTATCGAGCTGGTGCCACGGCGCGCCGTTCGCGCGCTCGTCATCTACTGGCTGCTCGTGCTCGTCGCGACGGCCGTCGTGGGCTATAGCGGCGCGCGGCGCAATACCGACGATGCGGCGGAGCCGCGCGCGGAACTGTCGGCGGCAGCCCATGCGCTGTGGAAACAGCGCACCGGGCAGGATATTCCGGTCGTTGCCGGTTCGCCTCATGAGGCGCAGTCGATTGCGTTCTACAGCAACGGGCACACGCGTTACTGGGACATGGAGGAGCCGCGCACGACGCCGTGGGTCAGCGCGGGCGATGTGGCCCGGGAAGGCGTGCTGCTCGCCTGCCGGAACGACGATGCGAAGTGCATTGCGGCGTCTCGGGCGTTCAGCGGCGTACAGCCGGTGTCGGTCGAGGTCAGCAAGCATGCGTGGGGCATGACGCTGCCCGCGCGCGGCTACGTGCTGTTTGTGTTGGCGCCGCAGCGATAGCCGGTCATCCGGCCGGGCCACGGTTCAGGAAAAGCATCATCGGTCCGGACCCGGCCGGGAACAGCTTGTCTCCTCACTCGCGATTTCCGGGTTGGGGGCCAATGCTCGGCGGACACGTTCAGTGGCATCGGGAGCAGCGGGTTCTTTGAGCCCGAGTTGCTCCCGATCCGGGAACGCATTCATCGCTGTCTGAACTGTGGCGCAAGGCACGCGCGCAGCGAATGGGCGCTCGCTTCACGCAGAGGCAGGACGCGGAAAAGTCAGCCGCATCTCGACAACACAATTCGTTACACTGGCTTGTGCGCCTTGAGTCAGTCCTTCAAAGCAGCATTCAAACGCGGCCAGCCGCAGCCGGTCGCATTGAGAAAGCATCCAGCACGTCGTCATCGCGCCAGATCGTCGTCGCGGTTTTGTGACTGCCGAGCGGACGGCGCGACAATCGCCGCGTGAAAATACAGTTCCACAGCCCCGAGTCATTCTGCACCGGATGCTGGTTCGCCATCGTCATACCAAACTCACTCAGCTGCTTCGTGAGCCGGTCCATCTTCGCATCCTCGATCTCGATCAGCAATCCGCGGCATGTGCGCAGGCTGTCGACCACCGCACCGTCGAGCACCGGCGCCTCGTGCCCATCAACGTCGATTTTCAGGTATTCCGGCGCGGGAAGGCCGAACTGCGCGCGCCGGCGATCGAAGTGAACGAGCTGGATCGTATGTACGTGCTGCGGCTCAAACGCGTCACCGGACACCGACGATGGCTGGCCTACGATCTTCTCGTGCGCGCCAAGCTCCATCTTCCGAATGTAAAGCCGGTCGATGGCGAAGCGGTCGGAAGCAGCCACGTTGAATGCCTGAATATCGATGCTGCTGCCCGTATTGAGAAACGCGTTCCACGAAAGCAGGAAATAGTTCGACGGATCAGGCTCGATCGCAATCACTTTCAGGCCGCGCTTCGCGGCGTACAGCGCGAAGATTCCGTTACTCGCGCCGAAATCGTAGTAGACCGACGACGGCGGCAAACGGTCGATCCATTCGAGCAAGGGAGGTGGAGCGGGAGAACGGAACTGCGCCGAACCAACGAGATCCTGAAGCCGGCGAGTGCGCTTTTTTGCCCAGTCAGAACTTGACCGCCGATTCAAGTCCTAAAGGCCTTTGTCGAGCAGCATCGCGACCCCTTTGGGGGCGAGCCGATCTGCAAGGTCTTGCGGATTGCCCCGTCGGGCTACCGACATCATGCGGCTCGGCTTCGCGATCCATCGAAACGCTGCGCCCATGCGAAACGCGATGGGATTCTTCGACCCGAGATCGAGCGTGTTTGGCTGAGGCGCCCTACAACAGGCAGCTCAAAAACACTGTTATCGAACAGCATTAACTTAAACGAGCCGGCCTTCACGATTCTCGGGGCGGTTCAGAAATTGCGTTGCTTTTTCGAATCAGAATAGGTCACGATTATTTGGCGGCGACAATATTCAAATCGTTGACTGCACTTTTTGCGCGCTTCAGTTCAGCAAGGATCTCAAGAGAGCGCCCTTCGTCGGCAGTAAGATCAACCATAAATGCTTCATTGTTTTCCTTTATCCAATCCAATGGCATGTCCCACCATGCAAGTTCCAGCAAGCTTTCACGTACCTTTTCAGAAAAGCGAAAACGTACCAAGCGGGCAGGCGAGCCGACATAGATGCCATAGGGTTCGCTACGGAAATTCGGCGGGATGACCGTGCGTGCGCCGACCACGCATCCGTTCTCGATGTCACTACCGCCGAGGAACAGGGCTTCGTCGCCAATCCATACATCATTGTGGATAACGGTATCCCCGTATTGAGGAGTTTGAGCATTCGCAATACCCGTTCCGTAGGCGCTAAACATAGCCGTCGAAATTGTTCGCATTTCGTGTTGCCCATTCAGCAGGAATCGTAGCCGCAAGCCGCCAGCCACGTACTTGCCGATAACGAGACTCTGAGCGCCTGCGTCATACTTGGCGATCGAACCAACACCCAAACCGGAGCCTCGTCCTATATGAAATGTCCCCGCCTGAGCCTCTTCGTCCACCCAATTTTTAAAAAAATTATTCGGAATGAGAGAGTAAGATCCATCCCTATATCCAAATACAATGAAGTGCTTCGATCGGGGATGATCTGCAATTATCCCGATACAATCATCTGAAGTTGTAACGTTCATTTATCGCAATTTTATAAATCGATGTTTATCAGAAAAACAAGAAACTGCACCAACTGGGTCGAATTTCGTGCGGTTACGCGAAACCTCTCTAGCCGAAACATTTTATCGCTTTTCCGTAGCCGGAAATCTTGCGAAAAGAGGGAGTTTCTCACCACTTTTCCCCTGCCGCACACGCCATATGGCGAGAGTCTCGACACTGAGTCTTTTGGTTAATTCTGTCGGTTCTGTCAAGTCCCCATCTGCCCCTCTCGTGATTAGTGACGCGGCCCGGCCACGCTCGAGACGCCAATACTACCGGGCGACAAGCGTGGCGGGGCGTATCGCACCGTTCATGCCATCGAACCGAAAGTGATAGCCGGTGCAGTCTGACATTCGGACCCGCCGACAGAAGGAACTTGCGTGGAGCGCCAAGCGTCGTCACCCCAAACCGGCGACTCGACCGACAAGCCCCGCACGTGTGCTGCGTTTCGCGCAGATTGGAAGGATGGACGAAATTACAAGAGCCAGAGCTTCAACGTGCCGTGACTGTCGCAGGACCGACAGCCGCTATTCTGGCTCCAATTATGAGCGCGCATCGGCCGGTGATCCGTAGAGCCCGAAGTACCGCACTTGATGCAGCGGTAAACGCATTTCGTTATACAGAAGTCCTCACTCGTCGCGCAGCGCCTGAATCATGAACACGGCATCCATGGTTCGCTGCATGCCGATCCAGACGGTCTTGGCACCGGGTTCGCCATCGCTTTTGCGTCCAAGGAACCCGCCCAGTGAAGCGACTAACCGGATCATCTGATTGAGCGTGACCGGGGTCTTCGGGCGGACCCTCTTGGCGAGCAGATGCGCGCCGCGAATCTCGTCGGCATGGAAGAACAGCCACGCATCCAGATCTGGACAGGTTCGGCCCAGCCGCATCAACCGGGCAATGCGCCACGCCACGATCATGTACAGCACCAAGGCCCGCTCCACGCGATCCATATGCGATAGCTGCAGCGCTTCGACCTGGCAGCCGGTCTTCAGGACATGGAAGAACATCTCAATCTCCCAGTGGGCCCGATACCAGTCAATCAGCTCAATGACAGCATCCGCGTCCGGCGCTTGCCGGTTGGTCAGCAACCGCCAGACCACTGGTTTGACGCCCGCGGGCGCGTCGGTCTCCTGAGCTGCCACACAGGTCACCTCCAGGCCGCTGCGGCCCGACAGCCTGACCCGTTGCGCTCGCAATTCCTGTTTGACCTGACGCGCCTTCTGGCCCGCACGTCCCGGCAAGACGAAGGTGATTTCCCCCAGCACCGGACTGGCGTCGACGCCTTCCCACAACTTGCCCGCCGCCGCCAGATTGAGGTTGTGCTGGCTGGGGACCAGCCAGTCGGCCGGGTGCCCCAGGTTCTGGGCGCGCGCCATCAACTCGGCGATGCCCCCCTCACGATCCGTCACGTACACCAGACGTGTCTCGGGCAGCAGCGCAGCTTGCTCCGCAACCCCTCGATCCAGCGTACGCTCTCCTTGATCCCGCCACGCTGGCCATCGGCATCTCGCGCTTCGCGAGCCCATATCCACGCGTCGAGCACGCCCAGCGGCTCCCGGTCCGGCGTCACCACGTAGGTCGGATGCAGGTACATGCCCCGCTGCGCTTCGTAACTCAGCGCCCCCAGCCCCTCCATCTCCTGACCGTTGAAGTTCAATTCGGTCGTGTCAGCGATGCACAGCACGACCGGAAACTGGCCAGCCCGGGCTGCCGTGCGTTCCTAATGCGGTTGCATCACGTCCTGCCACTCGATTTGCTCGTTGCCCAGAAACCGATACGCCGCGGTGGTTGCCGTCCAGCCTTCACATGCGCCCGGAATGCTTGCCGCAGGCTGGGCCGCCAGCCGCTTGAGCAGTGCCTTGGCGCGTCGATCCCGCCTCGGGTCCCCAAGGTCCAGATTCTCGAATTCTTCCTCCACCCATGCCCCCAGATCGTTGCTCATGCTTGACCGAAAATCCGAGAGTAAACGTCACCCTGCGCGTGTTTACAACCCCTGCATTCGGACAATGCTCCTCACGTCTCCGCGGGGGATGGACTACTTCTGTATAACGAGATGGCTTTACCCGTGCAGGATCGGCTGGGTCATTACGCAGTGGCGGAGGCGTCAATCGAGAACTGGCTCAGTCCGGCGTTGCCTGCAATAATTGATGCCGGCCGTTCAGACGAGGAATCCGGCATAAAAAGCGACTCCTCACCTTTCCATCTCATCCGATAAACGCATCGTGAAAAATATAACTATCGCCACCGCATTACTTTCCGCACTGCTCGCTACGACTACGTCTGCTCATGCGGAAACGCGCTGCGGCTGGCTCCAGAATGGCGGCACACATGGACTTGATTTATTCGACCGCGATGGGGACTGGCAAATTATTGGCAACAACACTGCCGGGAATGATGCCCCGCCTGGCTTCGATCAGCACATGCCTGCTACGGATGAGGGACGATCCTGTGGTTGCCTCACCGTTGATACGAACAAGGCAACACATCGCATTACGCGCATCTACAAGGGCAAACTGATTCCAATCCAGAAATGTCAGGCCGATCCAAGCTTGAAGCAATGGAATTAAACAAAGGGAAAACGGTATAAGGCCGTTTTCGCTTCCTTATGGCTTGGTAAGCCTGCCAATGTTCAAGCGTGGACGTTGGCAAACCTCGTCGAGGAGCGTCGGCTATCAAGGCCCGCATCACTGACACGACTCTATGCCAGCGAGAAGGACGTGACATCCGTCCTCCCCAAAGTCCGTGTGCGAACACCTGATACATCGGTCGAACGTGCTCGATCTTGAGTCGCCCCAAGAACTTCAGACGACATCGATCACCTACCAACTCTACAGGAGAGAAATGGCATATCTACAGAAGGGAAAAGCCTAGACGTCGTAGCAGCAGACTTCCGTATATTTTCCGTACAAAGTTGACACGGAAGCACGTGAAATCGCCAAAACCCTTATCAGACTTGGCGCGCCCGGCTGGGATCGAACCAGCAACCCCTGCCTTCGGAGGGCAGTACTCTATCCATTGAGCTACGGGCGCTTGCGAGACAGTGTTGCGACCCTATAAAACCGGGAAGCATCACAGATGACAAGAACGCAAGGATACCGTGTTTCGAATGACGCGTCCACCGCGCGTCCGCACTGCCGGCCCCGACGCCCGTCCGTGCGGGTAAACACGCGCCGCCCGGGCGCTCGCAGTCGCGTAAACCTTCCGTCTATAATCGTCCCAGCTTCTTCGAGTAGCCAGACCGCCGTTGCCGCACCGCTCACAGTTCCTACTCACGCAGACGAGGCAAGCATGAGCGAAGCACCCCACCAGGCTCCCGTCCAGACCCCGAAGCAACTGATCGCGGTCATCATCGCATCGTTCGTCATTCCGATCGCGCTGATCATCCTGTTCGCCACCTACGCCAACCAGGCATTCCGCTTCGGCGCGGGCACCGACGCGCTGTCCGATGCGGCCGTCGCGCGCCGCGTCGCGCCGATCGCGCAGGTCGTGGTGCAGGACTCCGGCACGGCGGCCGCCGCGCCTGCCTCGGGCGCCGCCGATGCAACGAACGCGCAAGCCGCCGCGGCACTCGCCGCGATGGCCGCGATCCCGAAGCCCGGCGAAGCGCCGGCCGCCGCGCCGACGAGCGCCGATACCGCATCGGCCGGCAAGGCGCTCTACCAGCAGGTCTGCCAGGCATGCCACTCGACGGGCGTGCTGAACGCGCCGAAGTTCGGCAATAAAGACGACTGGGCGCCACGCCTGAAGGATCCGATGGACAAGGTCTACGACTACGCGCTGCACGGCAAGGGCGCAATGCCGCCGAAAGGCGGGTCGAGCGCGCCGGACGCCGACGTGAAGGCCGCGGTCGACTACATGGTCAACGCCGCCAAATAACGCATACGACGGCACCCGCCAGCCCCAACGACAAACCCCCGCGTTGCGCGAGCAACGCGGGGGTTTGTCCATCCATCGTCCGGTGATGCGCCGGACGGCGCCGCCATCACTTCTGCAGCAGCGCCTTCAGGCTCGCGAGCCGGTCCTTCGGCGTCATCGGCGCTTCTTCCGGCGTGGGCGGCGGCGCCTCGTCGAGCCCCATCTCGGGGATGAAGCGCGAAGGCTCGCAGACCACCGTCTCGCGCGCCCGCTTGCGCTTCTTGCACCAGTTCAGATGCAGGCTGCGCTGCGCGCGCGTGATCGCGACGTACATCAGTCGGCGCTCCTCCTCGATCCGCTCGTTGTCGATCGGGCCGTCGTCCTCGGCGCCGCCGCGGTGCGGCATGATCCCCTCCTCGACGCCGACCAGGAACACGTGCGGATACTCGAGCCCCTTCGATGCGTGCACGGTCGACAGCCGCACAGCGTCCGGGTCCTCGTCCTTGCCTTCGAGCATCGACATCAGCGCGACGGTCTGGATCAGGCCGAGCAGGTTCTTGCCGGTGTCGGCGAGCCCGTCGGCGTTGTGGAAACCCTCGGCCTCGCCGTCGACGGCCTCGGCCGCCTCGGGCTTCGTGCCCTTGCGCTTCAGCCATTCGAGGAATTCGAGCACGTTCTGCCACTTCGACTGCGCCTGCCGCTCGTCGAACGCGTCGTACAGGTACGCCTCGTAATGGATCGCCTCCATCATGTCGTCGAGCACGACGGTCGCGGGCTCCTTGTCGGCGCGCTCGGTCAGGCGCTGGATGAAGTCGCAGAACATCCGCAGCGGCTCGACCTGCCGCGCGGACAGCCGCGCCTCGATGCCGCCCATGAAAACCGCCTCGAACAGCGACACCTTCGCCTGGCCGGCAAACGAGCCAAGCGCTTCCAGCGTCGTGTTACCGATCCCGCGGCGCGGCGTCGTGACCGCGCGGATGAACGCGGGATCGTCGTCCGCGTTCGCGATCAGGCGCAGGTACGCGCACAGGTCCTTGATCTCGGCCTTGTCGAAGAACGACTGGCCGCCGGACAGCACGTACGGGATCCGCTCGCGCCGCAGCACCTGCTCGAAGATCCGCGCCTGGAAGTTGCCGCGATAGAGGATCGCGTAGTCGCGGAACTGCGCGCGCCGCTCGAACTTGTGCGCGGACAGGCGGAACACGACCGATTCGGCCTCGTGCTCCTCGTCGTTGCACTGCGTGACGGTGACCGTGTCGCCCATCCCGTGCTCGGACCACAGCTTCTTCTCGAACAGCTTCGGGTTGTTCGCGATCACGTTGTTCGCGGCGGTCAGGATGCGCACGGTCGACCGGTAGTTCTGCTCGAGCTTGATCACCTGCAGCTTCGGGAAGTCCCTGCCGAGCTGCGCGAGGTTCTCGAGCGTCGCGCCGCGCCAGCCGTAGATCGCCTGATCGTCGTCGCCGACCGCGGTGAACGCGGCACGTGGGCCGGCCAGCAGCTTCAGCAGCTCGTACTGGCACGCGTTGGTGTCCTGGTACTCGTCGATCAGCAGGTAGCGCAGCTTGTTCTGCCAGCGGTCGCGCACCTGCTCGTTGCGCGCGAACAGCTCGGCCGGCAGGCGGATCAGGTCGTCGAAATCGACCGCCTGGTACGCATGCAGCGTCGCGACGTAGTTCCGGTAGACGAGCGCGGCCTGGTGCTCGTCCTCGTTGGCGGCGAGCGTCATCGCCTCCTCGGGCGTGACGAGGCCGTTCTTCCACAGCGAGATGATGTTCTGGATCTTGCGGATCAGACCCTTGTCGGTGGTGCCGATCTGCTCCTGGATCATCCCGAAGCAGTCGTCGGAATCCATGATCGAGAACTGCGGCTTCAGGCCGACGTGCTCCGCCTCCTGGCGCAGGATCTGCACGCCGAGCGAGTGGAACGTGCAGACCGTCAGCTGGTTGACGGGCACCTTGCGGCCTTCCTTGCCGGGCGTGGTGAGGGTCTTGCCCTCGAGCAGCTTGGACACGCGCTCGCGCATTTCGGCGGCGGCCTTGTTCGTGAACGTGACGGCGGCGATGTGGCGCGGCTCGAAGCCTTTCGCTTCGATCAGGTGCGCGATCTTCTGCGTGATGACGCGGGTCTTGCCGCTGCCCGCGCCTGCGAGCACGAGGCAGGGGCCGTCGAGATAGCGCACCGCTTCGCTTTGAGCGGGATTGAGGCCTGCGGACATGATGGCGATGGAATGGCGGTTGACGGCACGAAGCCGGGACGATGCCGCGCACGGCGGCGCACGTCGGAAGTGCGGGAGCGCTGGCGGGAAGCGCATGTTAACACGACCGCGCGGCGCGATTCCGGCGCCGCGCCGGGCGGGGGTTTGCGGGCGATGCAACCCTTTTCCCGCGCCGGCGACCCGCGGGCCTGCGCCGGTTGCCAGCCGGGTAGCAGGCTGCTGGCGACCGGTTTTCCGAAGGTCGTCCGCCTCTGCTAGCATGCGCCTTTAAGACGGCCCGGAACGCCCATGCTCGCCCTGAAGCTCACGCTTGTTCCGCTGTTCCTGCTGATCGTCTCGATGTCGGGCACCTGGTGGGGGCCATCCGTCGCAGGCTGGCTGGCCGGGTTGCCGGTCGTCGCCGGGCCGATTCTCTTCCTGCTCACGCTCCAGCACGGCGCGGCGTTCGGCGCGCATGCCGCCGTGCTCGCGCTCGCCGCGATCCTCGCGTCCGAGGCCTTCAATTTCGCCTATGCGTGGACGTGCCGCCGGTGCGCGTGGCCGCTCGCGTGGACAACAGCGCTTGCCGCCTGGCTCGGCGCGGCGGCACTGCTGGCCCGACTGCCAGCCACGCCCGCCACCGCCGCGGCCATCGCGCTCGCCGCCACCGCGTTCGGCCAGGCCTGCCTGCCGCGCAGCGCGGCGGCGGGCGCGCCGGCCGCACTCACCCGCGCCGATCTTGCCGGCCGCGCGCTCGCAGGCGCCGCGCTCACTTATGCGGTCACGTCGTTGTCAGGCGCGCTCGGGCCGGCCTGGAGCGGGCTGTTCGCGGTGTTCCCGTTGCTCGGCAGCGTGCTGTCGGTATCGTCGCATCGCGCCCATGGGCCGGAATTCGTCATCCATCTGCTGCGCGGCATGGTGCTCGGGCGCTTCTCGTTCGTCGCGTTCTGCGTCGTGCTGGTGGCGCTGCTGCCGCGCACGCCGCCCGGCATCGCGTTCGTGTCGGCCGGCGCGCTGTCGGTGCTCGTGCAGGCTGCGACCCGGCGCGTCGCGACGATGCGCGTCGCGCGCGCTGCCGGGGATTCGCCGGCCGCCGACTGAGCGAACGCCCGGCACGCGCGCCGCCCTTCGCACCTCCCCCGCGCCCCTCGTCCAATCGGCCAGCGCGCCACACCTCCCCGTCGAACACGCACCGCCCGTGCCACAATAGCCGCCACCGGAGGCCCGGCTGCGGCCGCCAGACCTCCCGACTCTTCGTTCGCAGACAGGATCGCCATGTCGTCTTTGCTCAGGATTGGCCTGATGGGTTTCGGCTTCGCCGGCGCGACGTTTCACGCGCCGGTGATCTCGGCCAGCGGCCGCACGCAGGTCGCCGCCATCGCCACCGGACAGCCGGATCGCGCGCACGCCGCCCATCCGGATGCCCGCGTGGTCGCCGATCTCGACGCGCTCCTCGCGCTGGACGACATCGAATGCGTGGTGATCGCCACGCCGAACGACACCCATTTCGAGCTGGCCAGGCGCGTGCTCGAAGCGGGCCGGCACGTCGTCGTCGACAAGCCGGTCACGCTCGCGTCGGACGACGCGCTCGCGCTCGCCCGCTTCGCGAACGCCCGCAGCCGCGTGTTCGCGCCGTTCCACAACCGCCGCTGGGACGGCGACTTCCTCACCGTGCGCCGGCTCGTCGGCAGTGGCGAGCTCGGCCGCCTGACTTTCGTCGCGTCGCACTTCGACCGCTTCCGGCCGCAGGTGCGCGCGCGCTGGCGCGAGGAAGCCGCGCGCGGCGGCGGCCTGCTGCTCGACCTCGGCCCGCACCTGATCGACCAGGCGCTCGCGCTGTTCGGCGCGCCCGAGACCGTGAGCGCCACCGTCAAGACCCGCCGCGACGGCGGTACGGCGCCCGATTTCGTCCACCTGCAGCTCGGCTATCCGGACAAGGACGTCGCGCTGCACGCGAGCGCGCTGTCGGCAATCGAGCCGGCCCGCTTCACGCTGCACGGCACGCGCGGCAGCTATCAGAAGTTCGGGCTCGACACGCAGGAAGACCAGCTCAGGGCCGGCCTCACGCCGGGTCACGTCGCCTTCGGCGGCGGCAACCCGCCGGGCCGGCTGCGGGTGCGGGACGGCGAGGTCGAGACCGAGCGCCCGGTGCCGACGCTCGACGGCGCGTATGTGGAGTTCTACCGCGCGCTCGCCGCGTCGATCCGCGACGGCGCACCGTTCCCGGTCACCGCGCAGGATGCGGTCGACGTGATGACGATCATCGAGCTCGCCGCGCAGAGCGAACGCGAGGGCCGCCGCCTGCCGTTCGTGCGCAAGCCGGTCTGACGCGGCGCGGCGGGAACAAACCGTTACAAATCGCCGGCGCACGCTGGTCAGCGGCGCCCCGGCCTGACACGTTTGTCAGAAAAATCGATCCGACACCAATCTATCTGGAGAATGTGATGCAACGGTTGATTCGCGCAGTAGTCTGCTGCGCCCTGATTTCCTCGCTCGCGGCGTGCATCGTCACGCCGCCGCCGCCGTCGCGGCAGCCGCAGCCCCGCCCCGCGCCCGCCCCGCGGCCCAGCCCGCAAGTCGCCGCCTACGAGCGGATGCAGCAGATCCAGGGCCGGATCGACAACCTGCGCCGCCGGATCGACGCGCGCGTCGACGCCGGTTACTACCCGCCGCCGCAGGGCGCGGCGCTGCACCGCCGGCTCGACGTGATCCGCCAGGAATCGACCGACATGGCGGCCCAGCACGGCGGCGGCCTGTCGGGCGACGAGCAGCACGTGCTGAATCAGGAACTCGACACCGCGGCGCGCGCGATCGGCGAGTGACGCCGAAGCCGGCCGGCCCGGCAGAAAGCGGCGGCGCGCCCGCCGCCGCTTGTCGCGATGCGACGGGATTTTGCCCAAATTGACAAGCCCACCCCGCTCGCGTACAGTCGCCCGCACGCGTCGGGAGAGCGCGTGACGGCGTTGCAGCAACGCCGGTCGCGCCGCCGAAGGGGCACACCCGCAAACTCTCAGGCAAAAGGACCGGCCGCGTCGAAAAACCTCGTCTGCCAGCATCGCAGGCCATGTTTTTCGCACTCTGGAGAGCGGCAGTAGCCATCGCGCAAACGCGCGGGCAGGCTGCCCACCGAAGGGGCGCGCGTTCGCCGGGCATCACCCGCGGCGCAATCTCTCAGGTATCGAGGACAGAGGGGCATGTTAACGATCGCCCGCAGGCCATGCGCTGCGGCGGTCGGCACATTGCCGTTTTGTTCCGCGCGCAAGCGCCCTGCCTGAGGCCTCGATGACTGCACTCAAACACACCCCGCTCAACGCCGCGCACCGCGCGCTCAACGCCCGCATGGTCGATTTCGGCGGCTGGGACATGCCCGTCAACTACGGCTCGCAAATCGAAGAACATCAGGCCGTGCGCACCGACGCCGGCATGTTCGACGTGTCGCACATGTGCGTCGTCGATTTCACCGGCAGCCGCGTGCGCGCATTCTTCGAGCATGCGATCGCGAACAACGTCGCGAAACTCAAGACGCCCGGCAAGGCCCTCTACTCGTGCCTGCTCAACCCGCAAGGCGGCGTCATCGACGACCTGATCGTCTATTACTTCACCGAGGATTTCTTCCGCGTCGTCGTCAATGCCGGCACCGCCGACAAGGACGTCGCGTGGTTCAACCAGCTGAACGAGCAAGGCGGCTACGGCCTCACGATCGCGCCGCGCCGCGATTTCGCGATCGTCGCCGTGCAAGGCCCGAACGCCCGCGAGAAGACCTGGGCGACGGTTCCCGCCGCGCGCGCCGCGACGAGCGAGCTGAAGCCGTTCAACGCCGCGCAGGTGGCAGGCACGCCGTTCGGCGACCTCACCGTCGCGCGCACCGGCTACACCGGTGAGGACGGTTTCGAAGTGATCGTCCCGGTCATCCACGTCGAAGCGCTGTGGCATGCACTGCAGCAAAACGGCGTGCGTCCGTGCGGCCTCGGCGCGCGCGACACGCTGCGCCTCGAGGCGGGCATGAACCTGTACGGCCAGGACATGGACGACACGGTTTCCCCGCTCGACGCCGGCCTCGCGTGGACGGTCGACCTGTCGGCGCCGCGCGCGTTCGTCGGCCGCGACGTGCTGGAGCGCGACGGCTCGCGCGCCGCGTTCGTCGGCCTGATCCTGCAAAAGGAGAACGGCAAGGCGGGCGGCGTGCTGCGCGCGCACCAGAAAGTCGTCACGCCGCACGGCGAAGGCGAGATCACGAGCGGCACGTTCTCGCCGTCGATGCAGGAATCGATCGCGTTCGCGCGCGTGCCGGCAGCCGTGCAGATCGGCGACACGGTGCTCGTGCAGATTCGCGACAAGCAACTGCCCGCGCGCGTGGTAAAACTGCCGTTCGTGCGCAACGGCAAGGTGCTGGCTGCGTAACGGGCCGGGCGGCCTCCGCCCGGCTGGCCCCCGCTGCAGGCCGCCCGCAGCTGGTCGCCCGCAGCGAAATCCCCCCGGCGCGCCCGTGCGGCGCGCCTGACGAACAAATTACATCTTTCAATCCAGGAGCATCCGATGAGCAACGTCCCGGCCGATCTGAAATACACCGAAGAACACGAGTGGGTGCGCGTCGAAGCCGACGGCACGCTGACGGTCGGCATCACCGATCACGCGCAGAGCACGCTCGGCGACATCGTCTTCCTCGAACTGCCGGAAGTCGGCAAGACCGTCTCGGCGGGCGACGCCGTCGGCGTCGTGGAATCGGTGAAGGCCGCATCCGACATCTACACGCCGGTGTCGGGCGAAGTCGTCGAAGTGAACGCGTCGATCGCCGACACCCCGGACGCCGTCAACAGCGACGCTTACGCCAGCTGGCTCTTCAAGATCAAGCTCGCCGACGGCGCAACGACCGACAAGCTGATCGACGCAGCGGCCTACGGCAAGCTGATCGACTAAACCCCACTCATGAATCGCGCGGCGCGCGGGCCTTCGGGCCTCGCCCCGCGCGGGACCAGGGTAAGCGCCAAAGCGCTGACTCTGGTCGACCGCAAAGCATGGAACCCGAGTCAGCGCTGAAGCGCCAACTCCGGTCGACCGCATAGCATGGGACCAGAGTAAGCGCTGAAGCGCTGACTCGGGTCGACAAGGACCACCATGAAGCTCGAACACCCGGATCATCTGATGAACCGCACGCCCCTCTCGCTCGCCGCGCTCGAAACGCATGACGCGTTCGCCGAGCGCCATATCGGCCCCGACGCCGCCAGCCAGCAAGCCATGCTCGATACGCTCGGCTTCGCATCGCGCGCCGACCTGATCGACGCCGTGATCCCGGCCTCGATCCGCCGCGAGCAGACGCTGCCGCTCGGCCCGTTCGCGCAGCCGATGAGCGAGGCGGAAGCGCTCGCCGCGCTGCGTGCGCTCGCAGACAAGAACCAGGTGTTCCGCTCCTACATCGGCCAGGGCTACTACGACACGCACACCCCGGCGGTGATCCTGCGCAACGTGCTCGAAAACCCGGCGTGGTACACGGCCTACACGCCGTACCAGCCCGAAATTTCCCAGGGCCGCCTCGAAGCGCTCCTGAACTTCCAGCAGATGGTCGCCGACCTGACCGGTCTCGCGATCGCGAACGCGTCGCTGCTCGACGAAGCCACCGCCGCCGCCGAAGCGATGACGCTGCTGCAGCGCGTCGGCAAGTCGAAGTCGAACGTGTTCTACGTCGCCGATGACGTGCTGCCGCAGACGCTCGAAGTGGTCCGCACCCGCGCGCAGCCGGTCGGCATAGTCGTGAAGACCGGCCCGGCCGCCGACGCCGCGCAGGCGGACGCGTTCGGCGTGCTGCTGCAGTATCCGGGCGTCAACGGTGACGTGCGCGACTATCGCGCGCTCACCGAGGCGATCCACGCCGCCGGCGGCCACGTCGTCGTCGCGGCGGACTTCCTCGCACTGACCGTGCTGACGCCGCCCGGCGAATGGGGCGCGGACGTCGCGGTCGGCAATACGCAGCGCTTCGGCGTGCCGATGGGCTTCGGCGGCCCGCACGCCGCCTACATGGCGGTGCGCGACGAATTCAAGCGCCAGATGCCGGGCCGCCTCGTCGGCGTGACGGTCGACGCGCAGGGCAAGCCCGCGCTGCGCCTCGCGCTGCAGACCCGCGAACAGCACATCCGCCGCGAGAAGGCAACGTCGAACGTGTGCACCGCGCAGGCGCTGCTCGCGATCATGGCGAGCATGTACGCGGTCTACCACGGCCCGCGCGGCCTGAAGACGATCGCGCTGCGCGTGAACCGCGTCGCGGCGCTGTTCGCGGCCGGCGTGAAGCAGCTCGGCTTCACGCTCGTCAACGACACGTTCTTCGACACGCTGACGATCGACGCCGGCGCACGCGCCGCGCAGCTCCACGAGCTGGCGCAGGCGAGCCGCATCAACCTGCGCCGCGTGAGCGCGACGCAAGTCGGCGTGTCGGTCGACGAGACGACGACCCGCGCCGACCTCGCCGACCTGCTCGCGATCTTCGCGCAGGCGGCAGGCGGCACGGCGCCGGCCGTCGACGCACTCGACGCCGCGCTGCCCGGCACGGCCGCGCTGCCGGCTGGCCTCGAGCGCACGAGCGCGTACCTGACGCACGCGGTGTTCAACCGCCACCACTCCGAAACCGAGATGCTGCGCTACCTGCGCAGCCTGTCGGACAAGGATCTCGCGCTCGACCGCTCGATGATCCCGCTCGGCTCGTGCACGATGAAGCTGAACGCGACGTCGGAAATGCTGCCCGTCACGTGGCCGGAATTCGGCCGCATCCACCCGTTCGCGCCGGCCGCGCAGACCGTCGGCTACCGCGAGATGGTCGACCAGCTCGAGCAGATGCTGGTTGCCGCGACCGGCTACGCGGCCGTGTCGCTGCAGCCGAACGCCGGCTCGCAGGGCGAGTATGCTGGCCTGCTCGTGATTCACGCGTATCACGCGTCGCGCGGCGAAGGCCACCGCGACGTGTGCCTGATCCCGGCGTCCGCGCACGGCACGAACCCGGCATCCGCGCACATGGCAGGCATGAAGGTCGTCGTCGTCGCGTGCGACGCGCAGGGCAACGTCGACATCGCCGACCTGAAGGCGAAGGCCGAGCAGCACGCGAAGGACCTGGCGGCGATCATGATCACGTACCCGTCGACGCACGGCGTGTTCGAACAGAACGTCCGCGAGATCTGCGAGATCGTCCATGCGCACGGCGGCCAGGTCTATGTCGACGGCGCGAACATGAACGCGATGGTCGGCCTGACCGCGCCGGGCGAATTCGGCGGCGACGTGTCGCACCTGAACCTGCACAAGACCTTCTGCATCCCGCACGGCGGCGGCGGCCCGGGCGTCGGCCCGGTCGCGGTCGGCCCGCATCTCGCGAAGTTCCTGCCGAACCAGCGCTCGACCGGCTACACCCGAGGCGCGGCCGGCTCAGGCGAGGAAGGCATCGGCGCGGTGTCGGCGGCGCCGTTCGGCTCCGCCTCGATCCTGCCGATCTCGTGGATGTACATCGCGATGATGGGCGCGAAGAACCTGACCGCCGCGACCGAAACCGCGATCCTCAACGCGAACTACATCGCGAAGCGCCTCGCGCCGCACTACCCGGTGCTGTACTCCGGCCCGGGCGGGCTCGTCGCGCACGAGTGCATTCTCGATCTGCGTCCGATCAAGGATTCGAGCGGCATCACCGTGGACGACGTCGCGAAGCGCCTGATGGACTACGGCTTCCACGCGCCGACGATGAGCTTCCCGGTGCCGGGCACGCTGATGGTCGAGCCGACCGAATCGGAATCGCAGGAAGAGCTCGACCGCTTCATCGCCGCGATGGTCGCGATCCGCGACGAAATCCGCGCGGTCGAGGAAGGCCACGCCGATCGCGAGGACAACCCGCTGCGTCACGCGCCGCACACGGCCGCCGTCGTCACCGCGAACGAATGGCCGCATGCGTATTCGCGCGAACAGGCCGCATACCCGGTCGCGTCGCTCGTCGCGAACAAGTACTGGCCGCCGGTCGGCCGCGCGGACAACGCGTATGGCGACCGCAACCTGTTCTGCGCGTGCGTGCCGATGTCGGAATACGCCTGACGCCGGCGCGGTCCACCGGTTCGTTCGCGTCACCGCGACGATGCACCGCACGCAACCTCCGGTTGCGTGCGATTTTCGCATTCGCGCCCGAGTCCGGCTAACATCTCACACCGCGATCCAGCCAATGAAGGAGTTCCGCATGGTGCGTCAGATGTTCCCGACCCACGCCCGGCGGCGCCTGCGGGCGCTCGTGCCGATGCTCGTCTCGCTGTCGCTCGGCGCGGCGGGCCTCGGCGGCGCCGGCGCGGCGCGCGCGGCGATGAATTTCTGCGCGTCGCCCGCGCTGCAGTCGAGCGAGGCGACGCAAGGCGAGGCGGGCGTGCAGGCGCTGGTCCGCGGCGTCGATGCGCGGCTCGCCGAGCCGCCGAAGGCGCTGCCGCGCGTGCACACGGAAGGCACGCTGCCGCACGAGGGCATCTACGACCAGAGCGTCGACGCGCTGAAGGATCTGGACCTGATGCGCGACGCGGCGCTCGCGTGGCGCGTGACGAACGACAACCGTTACCTGCAGCTCGCCGATCGCTTCCTGTTCGCGTGGGTCACGACCTACCAGCCGAGCTTCAATCCGATCGACGAGACCCGTTTCGACAGTCTGATCCTCGCGTACGACATCACGGCGAGCGCGCTCAGCGTGAAGACGCGCAATGCGGCGTCCGCGTTCATCGCGAAGCTCGGCGCCGGCTACGTGCAGCGCATCGACGCGCAGAAGCGGCCGCTCGCCGGCACCTGGCGCAACAACTGGCAGAGCCACCGGATCAAGCTGGTCGCGCTGGCGGCCTTCACGCTCGGCGACCGGCGCATGATGAAGGCCGCGCAGCGGCTGTTCGTCGAGCACCTCGGCGACAACATCGGCCCGGACGGCGCGACCTACGATTTCGAGGAGCGCGACGCGCTGCACTACGCGGTCTACGACCTGCAGCCGCTGGTGACGGCGGCGCTCGCCGCGCGCCGCTTCAACCGCAACTGGCTGCGCGAGCGTGGCGCGAACGGCGCGACGCTCGCCGCGGCGCTCGACTGGCTCGCACCGTATGCGCGCGACGAGAAAACGCACGAGGAATTCGTGCACTCGGCGGTGCCGTTCGACGCGGCGCGCCGCGAGGCCGGGATTCCCGGCTACACGGGGCAGTGGGACCCGAAAAACGCCACCGAGCTGTTTCATCTGGCCGCGCGGCTCGACGGGCGCTATGCCCGCGTCGCGCAGCAGCTCTCACCGATGCCCCCTGCGTGGCTGGCCGCATGCCTGCCGCTGCAGGCGCGCTAGAATTTAATTGCAACACAGGAAACAAAATGGCCGTCAGCGTGTTTGACCTCTTCAAGATCGGCATCGGTCCGTCCAGTTCCCATACGGTCGGGCCGATGCGCGCCGCGCTGATGTTCGCCCAGGGCCTCGAACGCGACGGCCTGCTCGCCGCGACCGCGAACGTGAAAGTCGAGCTGTACGGCTCGCTCGGCGCGACCGGCAAGGGCCACGGCACCGACCGCGGCGTGATGCTCGGCCTGCTCGGCGACGCGCCCGACACGGTCGATCCGGATACGATCGCCGCGCGCCTCGACGCGGTGCGCACGTCGAAGACGCTCGCGCTGCTCGGCTCGCACCCGATTCCGTTCGTCCTGAAGGACCACATCGCGTTCTACCGCCAGGCGCTGCCCGAGCATCCGAACGGGATGAAGCTGCGCGCGACCGACGCGAGCGGCGCGGTGCTGGTCGAGCACACCTACCTGTCGGTCGGCGGCGGCTTCGTCGTGACGGCCGGCGCGCCGAACACCAAGGTGCTGAGCGCCGCCGAGCAGATGACGCATCCGTTCCGCAACGCGGCGGAACTGCTCGCGCTGACCGAGTCGACCGGCAAGTCGATCGCGCAGCTGATGTGGGAAAACGAGCGTGCGTGGCACACCGAGGAGGAAACCCGCGACGGCCTGCTGAAGATCTGGAGCGTGATGCAGTCGTGCGTGTCGCGCGGCTGCGGGATCGGCAATCCGGACGCGGACGGCAACCTGCCCGGCCCGCTCCAGGTCAAGCGCCGCGCGCCGCAGCTGTACCGCGCGCTGACGGGCAATCCGGAGCGTGCGCTGCAGGACCCGCTGTCGATGGTCGACTGGATCAACCTGTACGCGATCGCGGTCAACGAGGAAAACGCGGCCGGCGGGCGCGTCGTCACCGCGCCGACCAACGGCGCGGCCGGCATCATCCCGGCGGTGCTGCATTACTACACGCGCTTCACGCCGGGCGCGAACGAACAGGGCGTGATCGACTTCCTGCTGACGGCCGCCGCGATCGGCATCCTGTACAAGCTCAACGCGTCGATCTCGGGCGCGGAAGTGGGCTGCCAGGGCGAAGTCGGGGTCGCATGCTCGATGGCGGCGGGCGCGCTGGCGGCCGTGACGGGCGGCACGCCGCGCCAGGTCGAGAACGCGGCCGAGATCGGCATGGAGCACAACCTTGGCCTCACCTGCGACCCGGTCGGCGGGATGGTGCAGATCCCGTGCATCGAGCGCAACGCGATGGCGTCGGTGAAGGCGGTCAACGCGGCGCGCATGGCGCTGCGCGGCGACGGCACGCACTATGTGTCGCTCGATTCGGTGATCAAGACGATGCGCGAGACCGGTGCGGACATGAAGACCAAGTACAAGGAAACGTCGCGCGGCGGGCTGGCGGTGAATATCGTCGAGTGCTGACGGGGTTGCGTGACGGCCGCGGCTGTCGCGCATGCAGCACGCGGAGAATCTCGACGATCCCTTCTGCTTGCCGGATGCGGTACACGAGCAGGTAGTTCGGCGCAAGGATCAAGGGCTGCCGCCTCTTTGCTTTGCGAGCCTTTCGCGCAATGCGGCGCGGCGCAACACGAACTCGGCCTTGACCTCGGCATCGGGAATCGATGGGCGCGGGTCGTCCAGCGCCTGCTGCACCTGCTCGGTGAGCCAGCGATCGTAAGCCGCCGCCTCGCAGGCCGCTTTCAGCGCGGCCGCGGGATCGGGCAGGGTAGTCCGATCGGCGGTGTAACGCGACATCACAGGCCCTCCCGTTCAGCCTGCTCCTGATCGCCGCGCCCTTCAGCCATGAAATCCGGTCCGAAATTCGCGAATTTTTCGAGCGCCCCGGTCAGGGGTCTCCGCGCCGGTCGAATACGAATTTCATCGCCGACACGTTCGATATCGCTACGTTCGTAAGCAAGATCCGCAGGAATCTGCACGACCTGCGAGTTGCCGTTCCGAAACACTCTGGTGGTACGCATGTTCAACTCCGACACCATGTAATTCCTTGTATACATTGCCCGTCATCCGCCCTGCGTCAACTCGGCCAGATGGACGACATTGACCCGTGAGCGAACGCTTACATGCCTGCGACGCGTTGCCCTGACCGTGGCGCGCTCGTCGCTTGCAACACCGCGATCGGACGACGCGTTCCGGCACTTTTCACCGCCTCGCGAACGGGCGTAAGCTGTACGTCCCGCTACCCAGGGAGACGGCATCTCATGTCGCATTCCACGGATTTCGAGCCGCGCGGCGTCAACGGCGCACGGCTGCTCGTCGATGCGTTGCTCGCCAATCACGTCGAACGCGT
Organism: Burkholderia sp. lig30; assembly: GCF_000687455.2. Taxonomy (GTDB): domain Bacteria; phylum Pseudomonadota; class Gammaproteobacteria; order Burkholderiales; family Burkholderiaceae; genus Burkholderia. The sequence goes on along the minus strand of NZ_JGVW01000011.1, from coordinate 51,714 downwards.
GTTCTGCGTGCCGGGCGAGAGCTTTCTGGCCGTGCTGGATGCGCTCGCGGACGACACCGCGCGCATCCAGACCGTCGTCTGCCGCCACGAGGCGGCCGCCGCGAACATGGCGGAAGCGGTCGGCAAGCTGACCGGCCGCCCCGGCATCGCGTTCGTCACGCGCGGCCCCGGCGCGACGCACGCGTCGATCGGCGTGCATACCGCGTTCCAGGATTCGACGCCGATGATCCTGTTCATCGGCCAGTGCGCACGCGAACACCTCGACCGCGAGGCATTCCAGGAAATCGACTACCGGCGGATGTTCGGCCAGATGGCAAAATGGGTCGCGCAAGTCGACGACCCGCGCCGCCTGCCCGAATACCTGAGCCACGCGTTCCACGTCGCGATGTCCGGCCGGCCCGGCCCGGTCGTGCTCGCGCTGCCGGAGGACGTGCTGTCCGAGTCGTGCGCGCCGCAGCCCGTCGCGCCGCCCGCGAAGCGCGTCGCCGCCGCGCCGTCCGCCGCGCAGATCAACGAGCTGCGCGAGCGGCTTGCCCGCGCCGAGCGCCCGCTTCTCGTCGTCGGCGGCAGCGGCTGGACGACCGGCGCATGCGCGGATCTCCGCACCTTCGTCGAGCGCTGGCAGTTGCCGGTCGCGTGCGCGTTCCGCTACCAGGACACGGTCGACAACGTACATCCGAACTACGCGGGCGACGTCGGCCTCGGCATCAATCCGGCGCTCGCGCGGCGCATCCGCGACGCCGACCTGCTGTTCGCGCTCGGGCCGCGGCTCGGCGAGGCGACGACCGGTGGCTACACGCTGCTCGACATCCCGAAGACGCGCCAGACGCTGATTCACGTCCACCAGGGCGCGGACGAGCTCGGCCGCGTGTATGCGGCCGACCTGCCGATCGTCTCCGGCATGCCGGAAATCGCGACGCTGCTCGCCGCGCTCGAACCGCCCGCCGCGCCCGCATGGGCGGGCAGCGCGGCCGACGCACACCGCGCGTATCTCGACTGGCACGCGCCGCTGCCGATGCCGGGCGACGTGCAGCTCGGCGACGTAATGGTGCAGTTGCGCGAGCGCCTGCCGCACGACGCGATCCTCGCCAACGGCGCCGGCAACTACGCGATCTGGCTGCACCGCCATTTCGCGTACCGCCATTTCGCGTACCGCCACTTCCGCTCGCAGCTCGCGCCGACGAGCGGCGCGATGGGCTACGGCATTCCGGCCGCGCTCGCGGCGAAATCGCTGCATCCGTCGCGCCCGGTGGTCGCGCTCGCCGGCGACGGCTGCTTCATGATGGCGGGCAGCGAGCTCGCGACCGCGATGCAATACGGGCTGAACATCGTCGTGATCGTCATCAACAACGGTCAATTCGGCACGATCCGCATGCATCAGGAGCGCAACTACCCGGGGCGCGTGCACGGCACCGCGCTGACCAACCCCGATTTCGCCGCCTATGCGCGCGCGTTCGGTGCGCACGGCGAAACGGTCGAGCGCACCGCAGACTTCGCGCCCGCGCTCGATCGCGCACTGACGTGCGGCCTGCCCGCGCTGATCGAGATTCGCGTGCCGCAGGAGGCGAGCACGCCGTCGGCGACGCTCGCGCAGATCCAGGAACAGGGCCGCCGCGCACGCGGCGCATGAGCGATGGACGCGCGTGCCGCGCCGGCCGCCGCACCGCTGTCGCATGACGCGGCGCTCGCGTGGCCGGGCACGCTGCTCGCGCCGGACGGCATGCTCGTCGCGCCTTACGATCTCGAACGCACCGGGCGCAGCGCCACCGGCCTCGTGCCGGCCGCGCCCGCGCTCGGGCTGCTGCATGCGGCACGGCGGCCGTTCCGGCTCGCGTATGGCGCCGGGATGCACGTTCACGTCGTCAACGGAATGGGCGTCGCGCTCGGCGACTCGATCGTCGGGCTGAGCGCGCTCGCGGCGCTGCTCGACGCGCACCCCGGGCTGCGCTTCACGCTGTACCGCCCCGCCGCCGCACCGCGCTACGTCGAAGCGCTGTATGTGCTCGCCGCCGACACGGTCGCGCCGTGCCGTGCGCTGCCTTGGCCGGCCAACGCGCTGCCCGCGCACGCGCCGCGCATCGATCTCGGCAATCACCTGTACTGGCCGGATTTCGCGCGGATGCCGATGATCGACTTCTTTCTCGCGGCGCTCGGCGCAGACCCGGCATCGATTCCGGCGGCCGCAAAGCGCAACCGCTGGCTCGCGCGGCTTCCGCTGCCCGCGCTGCCGGCCGAATGGCGCCGGCCGTACGTGCTGTTCTGCCCCGCCGCGAGCACCGCGGTGCGCAGTGTGCCGTCCGGCCTGCGCGCGGCGTTCGTCGACCGGCTCGCGCGGCGCTACCGGCTGCCGGTGCTCGGCTTCGGACCGCTCGCGCACCCGGCCTATGTCGACGTGAGCGGCTACGCGGCCGACACCGCGCAGTTCATCGCATGGATCGCGGGCGCGCGCCTGCTGTTTTCCGTGGATTCCGCTGCCGCGCATATCGCCGACGGTTTCGACGTGCCGACGCTCGCGTGTTTTACGACGATCGCGCCGGCATTGCGCGTGCGCGGCTATCCGCACTGCGTGCCGGTCGCGCTCGACCTGCCGGACGCGATGCACGGCTTGCACCGAAGCGAACGGCCCGAGGATGTCGCTGCAGTCGAGGCCGCGTATCGCGCCGTCGATTGGGATGCGGTGAGCTGGCCGGCGCCGCGAGTGTGAGCGTCGGCGCTATGCCGTCGTCGCGGTCACGCGCAACAGCAAAAGCGAGAACTGGTGCTGGTGCTGGTGCTGGTGCTGGAACGGAAACGGGAGCGAGCGTCAGCCGGCCGCAACGACCACGCCGCGCTCGCGCAGCGTATCCGACGGCCGCTTGCCGAACAGCCGGCGGTAGTCGCTCGCGAACTGGCTCAGGTGCCAGAATCCCCATGCCTCGGCGACGTCCTGCACCGAGTCCGCCGCACGGCCGCACAGGTCGCGCCGCGCGCCGTTCAGCCGCAGCGCGCGCAGATACGTCGCGGGCGCCATGCCGAGCACATCCTGGAAACAATATTGCAGCGTACGGCGGCTCACATGCAGTTGCTCGCACAGCTCCGGCACGCCGACCGGCCGCGTGCGGTGCGCGAGCACGTAGTCGCGCGCCTGCTCGACGATCCGGCGCCGCCGCGACGGCGCCGCGCCCGCCGCGCCGTCGGCAGACGGCGCGCACACGTCGAACAGCGCGGCGAGCACGCCGGCCTGCAAGTCATTGCGCTCGGCGTCGGCCAGCGGCGTGCCGGCCGACGCCGCATCGTCGAGACGCCGCCCGAGCCGCGAGCACAGGCGCGTGAGCCGCGCCTCGCCGACCTGCACGACGCTTTGCGCGGGCAGCCGCTCGTCGAGCCCGCAGCGCTCGACCTGCTCCGCATGGCGCCGCAGCACGTCGCCGCGCACGACGACGCCGTAGATCGAGAATTGCGCGGGCGTGAGCAGCTCGAATTCGACGTTGCCGGGCCGGAACGCCAGCGCGCCCGCACCGATGCGGCACGCATCGACGCGCGCGCCGCCGTCACGCACGAGCGGGATGCCGAACCAGTACGCGTCGCCGCGCACCTCGCACGCCTGGCGCAGCAGATGGCTCGTCGTCTCGCGGAACAGTTTCATCGTGTCGAGCGGCAGCTCGGTCAGCGTGCCGACGAAGCGGCCCGCCGCGAGCTGGTCGTAGGTCTGGCGCCAGCCGATCAGGTTGCGCGCCTGCTCGTCGGCGTCATGGGCGACGCTGACGACCGTGCGCCCTTCGGGCGTCTCGGCGCCGTTCGCGCTGCGCCGCGTGTCCTCGGCCGTCGGTCCGCCGTCGCTCGCGACCCGTTGGTTCATCATGCCCTCCTTCCACTCGCAGGAATGCCGACAGCGACGCAAGTCCCATGCCGAAACGAGGGCATCCCGCACGATTCGGGCCGCGCGCACGCCGTGCGGGGATTGCGCGCCCGCCATGCGAATCGCGCGCCGGCAAGGATGCGCGCGGCACGCACCCGGCTGGTGCACCCCCGCCAGCCGCCGGGGCATGCTGAGCATGCGGGGCACACGGACACACTGAGCACATGGGGCTCGCGAAGCACATCACGCACGCGCGTCGGCTATCGGCGCACGGCATCGACGGCCGTTTCGACACCGAGCCGCGCGATGCCGCGGTCTCCGTTGCCCCCGTCCGCGCGGCGGTCGCGTGCCGGCCGGGCCGCCTTACCTGCCCAGCGGCCGCGTGGCCGCCTGGCGGATCGTTGCGCTTGCGCGCGACCGGCTGCGCCGGCGGCGGCGAAGCGCCAGCGCGCGGCCGGTTCGCCGGTGCCGCGCGCGGGAGGTCGGCACGAAGTGCCGAACACAGATTGAAGTCGAATCTTCCATGGCGAACCCCGCCTGACCGGCGCCAAGGCGGGTCGCCGCCTCATCTCACGGCCGCGCGCGTCGCCGGCAACGCGCGCGGCAGACGAACCCGCGCGCAGTGCACGCCGATCCGTATCCATCCTTCACCGCTGGGCCGCCGCCACGGCGGCCCAGCGAGCGCCAACGTCGGCGCGGAGCCCGGCGATCAGAAGAACCCGAGCGCTTCGGCCTGGTAGCTGACGAGCAGGCACTTCGTCTGCTGGTAGTTCGACAGCGCCATCTTGTGCGTCTCGCGGCCGATGCCCGACTGCTTGTAACCGCCGAACGCCGCGTGCGCGGGGTACAGGTGGTAGCAGTTGGTCCACACGCGCCCCGCCTCGATCTCGCGGCCCATCCGGTATGCGCGCGTGCCGTTGCGCGTCCAGACGCCGGCGCCGAGGCCGAAGTACGTGTCGTTGGCCAGTTCGATCGCGTGCTGCTCGTCCTTGAACGTCATCACCGACGCCACCGGCCCGAAGATCTCTTCCTGGAACACGCGCATCGTGTTGTTGCCGAGCAGCATCGTCGGCTTCACGTAGAAGCCCGTGCCGAGATCCGCGCCCGGTGCCGAGCGCTCGCCGCCCGTCAGGCATTGCGCGCCTTCGCCGCGGCCGATGTCGATGTACGACAGGATCTTGTCGAGCTGCTGCTGCGAAGCCTGCGCGCCGATCATCGTCTGCATGTCGAGCGGGTGGCCGGCCTTGATGCGTTCGACGCGGGCCACCGCCTTCTCGATGAAGCGGTCGTAGATCGACTCCTGGATCAGCACGCGCGACGGACAGGTGCAGACCTCGCCCTGGTTCAACGCGAACATCGCGAGCCCTTCGAGCGCCTTGTCGAGGAACGCGTCTTCCTGGTCCAGCACGTCGGCGAAGAAGATGTTCGGGCTCTTGCCGCCCAGCTCGACCGTCGACGGGATCAGGTTCTCGGCCGCCGAGCGCAGGATGTGCTTGCCGACCGGCGTCGAGCCGGTGAACGCGATCTTCGCGATGCGCTTGCTCGTCGCCAGCGCTTCACCCGCTTCCTTGCCGAAGCCGTTGACGATGTTGACCACGCCGGCCGGGAACAGGTCGCCGATCAGCTCCATCAGCACGAGCACCGAAGCCGGGGTCTGCTCGGCGGGTTTCATCACGACGCAGCAGCCGGCCGCGAGCGCCGGCGCGAGCTTCCAGGCCGCCATCAGCAGCGGGAAGTTCCACGGAATGATCTGGCCGACGACGCCGAGCGGCTCGTGGAAGTGGTACGCGACCGTGTTGTCGTCGATTTCCGAGATCCCGCCTTCCTGCGCGCGGATGCAGCCCGCGAAATAGCGGAAGTGGTCGACGGCGAGCGGCAGGTCGGCGGCCATCGTCTCGCGCAGCGGCTTGCCGTTGTCGATCGTTTCCGCGACGGCGAGCAGCTTCAGGTGCTGTTCCATGCGGTCGGCCGCGGCCAGCAGCAGGTTCGCGCGCTCGGCCACCGAGGTCTTGCTCCACTTGCGCCGTGCGGCATGGGCGGCGTCGATCGCGGCCTCGATGTCGGCGGCGTTCGAGCGCGGCACGCGGCAGAACGGCTTGCCGTTGATCGGCGAGACGTTGTCGAAATACTCGCCGCTGGCCGGAGGAACCCACTTGCCCCCGATGTAATTGTCGTACTGCTGACGGTACGGATAGTCGACGTCGAGGCCCAGCTGCTTCAGGTCAAACGGGTTCATCACGTGTCTCCTGGTCATCATGCTTGTCGGATTGCTGCGCCTGTTGCGCGTTCATGCATCAGCAACATGCGTGCCAAACGGAAAAACCACGGTGGATGCAGGCCTGTGCGGCGGGGCAGGTGCCCCACCGTCCGGCATCTGCTCCAATCTTGAACAGCACTACTGATCCGCCCGGAACGGGACGCTCCAATTTCAAACAGCGATCGGCGGGCTGACGACGCAGCCGCGTCGTCACGCCGGGCCGAGCCGTCCCACGCTTGCGTCTGCATCCGGCAGCAGCGCATCGCTGTCGTCCTTCAGCCCGACCCCCGTCAGGCCCAGGCGCCGCGCATGCGTCATCAGGTAGTGCAGCTTGTGCGCAGCCGCGTCGTATGGCAACCCCTCGGGCCGTACGTTCGAGATGCAGTTGCGCTGCGCGTCATGGCAGCCGACCTTCGGCGCATGAGTGAGATAGACGCCGAGGCTGTCCGGCGAGCTCAGGCCGGGCCGCTCGCCGATCAGGATCGCGACGAGCCGCGCGCGAAGCAGCTCGCCGATCTCGTCGCCGAGCGCGACGCGCGCCTGCCGCGCGACGACGACCGGCCCGATCCGCCAGCCATCCGCGTCAAGCCGCGGCCGCACCGCCTGCAGCAGCGGCAGCGCCTGCTTCTCCGCCGCGAATGCCGACAGCCCGTCGCCGACGACGAACACGACATCGGGCGCGTCGTCGAGCGCGGCGCCGTAGCCGGCGAGCAGCGCGCGGCCGTCATCGGACAGCGTGCGGCCGAGGTCCGGCCGGCGCAGGTAATGCTGGCGGTCCGGCGCGGCGCTCTGCACGCCGAGCGTCGGGAAGCCTGCCGCTTCGATCGCGCGCCGCAGCGCGTCGGCATCGAGCGGCTGATGCACCGCGTCGCGCGCCTGCGCGTGCGACAGGTTGAACGCGAGCAGCGGCGCGGTCGGCAGGCTGTTGCCCGCGCGGCCGAGCGCGATCCGCGCGTTCGTGAAAGCCTTCAGCTCTCCCCACGGATTCTTGTCGACGGCATCGCTCATGCGGAAAGCCCCATCCATTCGTTCGCACCCGCGAGCAGCGGCTGGCGCGGCGACGCGGGAAGCAGCGCGCCGCGCGCGTCGGCGATCTCCATCGTCTCCAGCCACTCCTCGAATTCCGGCGCGCGGCGCAGGCCGAGCAGCTCGCGCACGTACAACGCATCGTGAAACGACGTGCTCTGATAGTTCAGCATCACGTCGTCCGCACCGGGAATCCCCATGATGAAGTTGATGCCAGCCGCGCCGAGCAGCGTGAGCAGCGTATCCATGTCGTCCTGGTCGGCTTCCGCGTGGTTCGTGTAGCAGATGTCGCAGCCCATCGGCACGCCGAGCAGCTTGCCGCAGAAGTGATCCTCGAGGCCCGCGCGGATGATCTGCTTGCCGTCGTACAGGTATTCCGGGCCGATGAAGCCGACCACCGTGTTGACGAGAAACGGCGAGAACTTGCGTGCGACTCCATATGCGCGCACTTCGCAGGTCTGCTGATCGACGCCGTGATGCGCGTTCGCCGACAGCGCGCTGCCTTGCCCCGTCTCGAAGTACATCAGGTTGTCGCCGACGGTGCCGCGCCTGAGCGACAGCGCCGCCTCGCGCGCCTCGGCGAGCAGCGCGAGCGAAATCCCGAAGCTCGCATTCGCCTTCTCGGTGCCGGCGATCGACTGGAACACCAGATCGACCGGCGCGCCCTTCTCGATCGCGGCGATCGTGTTGGTCACGTGCGTGAGCACGCACGACTGGGTCGGCACGCGGTAGCGCTCGCGGAACGTGTCGATCATCTCGAGCAGCCTGACGATCGCGGCGAGGCTGTCGGTCGCCGGGTTGATGCCGATCATCGCGTCGCCGCAGCCGTACATCAGCCCGTCGAGCATCGACGCGGCGATGCCTTTCACGTCGTCGGTCGGATGATTCGGCTGCAGCCGCACCGACATCCGGCCCGGCAGGCCGACCGTGTTGCGAAACCGCGTGACGACGCGGCGCTTGCGCGCGACCGCGATCAGGTCCTGGTTGCGCATCAGCTTCGACACCGCGGCAACCATCTCCGGCGTGAGACCCGGTGCGATGCGTTCGAGCGCGACGGCGTCGACCGCGCCCGACAGCAGCCAGTTGCGGAAGTCGCCGACCGTCAGGTGCGAGATCCCGGCGAATGCGCGGGCATCGTGATCGTCGACGATCAGACGGGTGATCTCGTCGTCCTCGTACGGAATCACCGTTTCGTTCAGGAACGCCTTGAGCGGCGTGCCCGCCAGGGCGATCTTCGCGGCGACGCGCTCCTCCTCGCTCGCCGCCGCGACGCCGGCGAGCTGGTCGCCGGAACGCAGCGGGCTCGCCTTCGCGAGCAGCGTCTTCAGGTCGGCGAACCGGTAGGTGCGCGGACCGATCGTCTCTGTCCAGGACATCGTGCGAGTCTCCTTGCAAAGCCGACGGCGCGCCCCGTCACGGGGCGCGCCGGATGCCGTGTCGACGGCCGTTCATTCTTCCAGCAGCGTGTCGCCGGGCGCGCTCGCGCGCTGCGCGCGGGTCGCCAGGAAATACGCATAGCCGATCGCGAGGAACCCGACGAACACCAGCGCGACCAGCCCGTTGAAGTACACCATCGTGCCGAGGCAGATCAGCGCGGCAACGATCGCGAACGCCGGGAAGTACGGATACAGCGGCGCGCGGAACGGCCGCGCCATGCCGGGCTGCGTGCGGCGCAGCTTGAACAGCGCGGCCATGCTGACGATATACATCACGATCGCGCCGAACACCGACATCGTCACGATGTTCGCGGTCAGCGTCTGGCCGCCGAACTGGATCAGCTCGTCGCTGTAGATCGCCGCGATGCCGACCACGCCGCCCGCGATGATCGCGCGATACGGGGTCTTGAAGCGCGGATGTACCTTCGCGAGCCATTCCGGCAGGTAGCCTTCGCGGGCAAGCGCGAAGATCTGGCGCGAATAGCCGAGGATGATCCCGTGGAACGACGCGACGAGGCCGAACAGCCCGAGCCACACGAGCATGTGCATCCAGCCGCTGTTCGCGCCGACGATGTACTTCATCGCCTGCGGCAGCGGGTCGTTGATGTTCGCGAGCTGGGTCCAGTCGCCCGCGCCGCCCGCGAACACCATCACGCCGATCGCGAGCACGACGAGCGTCAGGATGCCGGCGACGTACGCGATCGGGATCGAGCGCTTCGGGTTCTTCGCTTCCTCGGCGGCCATCGCGACGCCCTCGATCGCGAGGAAGAACCAGATCGCGAACGGAATCGCGGCGAACATCCCGTGGAACGCGCCGACGCTGAAGTGATCTGCCCCGCCCCAGCCGCCCTTCGCGAAGTGGCTCCACGCGAAGCCCGGCGACACGACGCCCATGAACACGAGCAGCTCGAAGATCGCGAACAGCGTGACGACGAGCTCGAACGTCGCGGCGATCTGCACGCCGACGATATTGAGCGCCATGAAGACGAGATACGCGCCCATCGCCGCGTGCTTCGGTTCCAGCCCCGGGAACTGCACGTGCAGGTAGGCGCCGATCGCGAGCGCGATTGCCGGCGGCGCGAACACGAATTCGACGAGCGTCGCCGCGCCCGCAATAAAGCCGCCCGTCGGGCCGAACGCGCGACGGGCGTAGGCGAACGGGCCGCCCGCGTGCGGGATCGACGTCGTCAGCTCGGTGAAGCTGAAAATAAAGGTCGTGTACATCGCCGCGACGAACAGCGCGGTGACGACGAAGCCCAGCGTGCCGGCGCTCGCCCAGCCGTAGCTCCAGCCGAAGTATTCCCCGGAGATCACGAGACCGACCGCGATGCCCCACAACTGCCAGGTTCCGAGCGTCTGCTGCAGCGCGGGCTGGCCGGCTGCGTTGCCGGCGGCGGGCCGGCCATTCGACTCTGCTTTCATCGATGTTCTCCTCAAGGATCGCGGGCCGCTCGCCTGCCGGATCAACCCGGCAGGCCGGCCTGCGCAACTGGGAATCGATGCTAGAGAGTCATTAATCGACGTGTTATCGAAATTCGGCAAAGGTCCGCGCCGGCATTTCACCGGCGCAAACGCCCGCATCGCGAAGCGCGACAGTGACGCGCGACAATCTGGATCGCTCACCATCGGATCGCGCGCCGCGCACGCCGCTCATTCGCCGCCGCGGCGCTGGTTGAACCAGCGGTCGAGCAGCTTGCCCGCCGCCTCGCGGCCGCCGAGGCCGAACGACAGCGCGACCGCCACCGCGATCGCGCCGAGCACGAGGCCGAACGCGAGCTGCACGATCTCGTTCGCGATGCCCATCGCGCGCAGCCCCATCGCGAACACGAGGCCGAGGATCGCGAACTGCGCGATGCGCGCGAACAGCACGCTGTGCTCGCGGTCCGCCTGCTGGATCACGCGGCGTGCGAGGCCCGCGAGCCAGAAGCCGATCACCAGGATCACGCCCCCCATCAGCACGTGCGCGCCGAATTCGATGAACAGCGTGACGACGTCGCGCACCTGCGTGAAGCCGAGCCGGTTGGCGGCCTCGACGGCGGCGAACAGCATCGCGAAGAACACGATCAGGCGCGCGGCCAAGAGCGACGGCTGCAGCATCCCGGCAAACACGCGCTCGACGCCCAGCACGTCCGGCAGCCCGTCGACGCCCGCCGCGACCAGCAGCTTCTGCGCGAGCGACGCGACGAAGCGCGCGAAGTAGAACGTGACGAGCACGATCACGACGGCCGCGACGATGTCCGGCACCGCGCCGAGGAACTGGTTGAGCATGTTGGTCGCCGGGTGCGAGATCGCGTCGATCTTCAGCGCGTCGAGCGCGGAGATCAGCGTCGGCACGAACACGAACACATAGACGATCGTTCCGACCAGGCTCGACACGCGCACAGGTGTCGGGCTTTCGAGGTTTTGCGTCAGCTTGTCGGCGCCCGCCGCGACGAGCAGGTTGGTGACGAGCCCGCGCAGCACGCGTGCGACGATCCAGCCGACGAAGCCGATCACCGCCGCGGCGAACAGGTTCGGCACGATCGCGAGCAGCTTGTCGACCATCCCCTGCACCGGCGCGAGCAGGCCGGACAGCGCGAACGCGGACAGGATCGCCGGCAGGAACATCAGGATCACGAGCCAGAACAGCACGTCGCCGAGATAGCCGCTCATCGGACGCATGCCGGCGCTCGCCGACAGCCTGTCGTCGAGGCCGCCCGCCTTCAGCAGGCGGCCGGCGACGCTGCGCAGCAGCGACGCGATCAGCCACGCGATCAGCGCGAGCGCCGCCCCGCCGATCAGGTTCGGCAGATAGTCGACGATGTGGGTGACGAGCAGCGAGAAAGGATTGGAGACCGCGTACAGGTTGAGCACGTTGAAGATGCCGACCGCGGTGACGAGCAGCACGAGCCAGAACAGCCCGCCCGCGACGATGCGCTCGACGTACGCGCCCTGCCCCGTGCTTTCGGTGATGCGCCGGTCGACCTTCAGCGCGGCGAGCAGCTGGAGCGTGCCCGCCCGCACCGCCACGGCGATCAGCCAGCCGATCACCAGTATGCCGATCGCGCCGGCGATCTTGGGCAGGTAGCCCCCTAGCGTGGTCTGCAGCGACGTGATGAAGCTGGATGCATCCATTTCTTCTCTCCCGAAAACGTGGCGTGACGAGTGTTGCGATTGAACATCGACGAACGACCTGCGTACTTCGAAAACGTGCGTTGCCGCTCCTGCGAACCTGCATGACCGACATGACGGAAATAACGGCTTCAGCCGGCGTCACCGTCATTAACTTTAGGCGGAAAAATGAAGCGATTCGAACCTGATTCCGCCAATCTGACGTCGCTTCCCGGAAAGCCGCGCATCGATCGCGGCGGCGACGCGCTGGATCGGCGTGTTCCACGACAATCCGGATGCCGTGCCGGCCGCGCAGCTCCGCTCGCAAGCGTGCATCGTCCCGCTGGCTGCGACGACCGACGCCACACCGCCCGTCGTGCGCATCACGCTGCGCGGCGGCGATTACGCGGTGCTGCGCCACAGCGGGCCTTATCCGGAGATGAAGGAAGCGTACCGGTGGCTGTACCGGGAATGGCTGCCGCAGTCGGGCCGCGGTGGCGCCGACGCGCCGCCGTTCGAGCTGTACGTGAACATGCCCGGCACCACCGCGCCCGAGGATCTGCTGACCGACATCCACGTGCCGCTGCGCTGACGCGCGTCACTGGCCGGCGCGCGCGCCGCGGGCAATCCCGTTGGAGGACAGCAGGCGCAGCCCGTTGCCGACGACGATCAGGCTCGCGCCCGCGTCGGCGAACACCGCCATCCACATCGTCCCGAAACCGGCGACGGTGAGCGCGAGAAACACCAGCTTCACACCGAGCGCGAACGCGATGTTCTGCACCAGCACGCGATGCGTCGTGCGCGACAGCCGCACGAACGCCGGGATCTTGCGCAGATCGTCGTCCATCAGCGCGACATCTGCGGTCTCGATCGCGGTATCGGTACCCATCGCGCCCATCGCGAAACCGATGTCGGCCCGCGCGAGCGCCGGCGCGTCGTTGATCCCGTCGCCGACCATGCCCACCGCACCCGGCCCCGCGGCCAGTTCCTCGACCGCCGCGAGCTTGTCTTCGGGAAGCTGGTTGCCGCGCGCGTCGTCGATGCCGACCTGGCCCGCGATCGCCTGCGCGGTGTGCGGGTTGTCGCCCGTCAGCATCGCCGTCCGGATGCCGAGCGCGTGCAGCTCGGCGATCGCCGCGCGGCTCGAGTCCTTGATCGTGTCGGCCACCGCGAACACCGCCAGCACGCGCGTGTCGTCAATCAGCATCACGACGCTCTTGCCCTGCCGCTCGAGCGTGTCGAGCTGCGCCTCCAGCGCGCGCGAGCAGCGCCCCAGTTCCTCGACGAGCCGGTGATTGCCGAGCCAGTAGCCGGCGCCGCCGATCGTGCCGCGCACGCCGCGCCCGACGAGCGCCTCGAAGTCCTGCACGTCGGCGAACGGTTGCGGGACCGCCGCCCGTCCGGCCGCCGCGACCGCCTGCGACACCGGGTGATCGGAACGCGCGGCGAGGCTCGCAGCCAGATGCTGCACGCGCGCGGCGTCGACATCCGCCGCCCGCATCTCGAAATCGGTCTGCACCGGCTTGCCGTGCGTGATCGTGCCGGTCTTGTCGAGTGCGAGCCATGCGAGCTTGCGCCCTTCTTCCAGATAGATGCCGCCCTTCACGAGAATGCCGCGTCGCGCCGCGGCCGCGAGGCCCGACACGATCGTCACCGGCGTCGAGATCACGAGCGCGCACGGACATGCGATCACCAGCAGCACCAGCGCGCGGTAGACCCAGTCGTGCCACGCGCCGCCCGCGACCAGCGGCGGCGCGACCGCGACCAGCAGCGCGATCGCGAAGACGATCGGCGTATAGACCTGCGCGAACCGGTCGACGAAGCGCTGCGTCGGCGCCTTCGCGCCCTGCGCCTCCTCGACCGCATGGATGATGCGCGCGAGCGTCGTGTTCGCCGCGACCGCCGTGACGCGGTATTCGAACGAGCCCGCTTCGTTGATCGTGCCCGCGAACACCACGTCGCCGGCCGCCTTGTCGACGGGCAGGCTTTCGCCGGTGATCGGCGCCTGATTGACGGTCGAGCGCCCGTCGACGACTTCGCCGTCGAGGCCGATCCGCTCGCCCGGCTTCACGCGCACGATCGCGCCGAGCGCGACCTGCGCGGCCTCGACGGTGCGCCACGCGCCGTCGGGCTGGCGCACCGTCGCGGTATCCGGCGCGAGCCGCATCAATCCCTGGATCGCATTGCGCGCGCGATCGAGCGATTTCGCCTCGATCAGCTCGGCGATCGTGAACAGCACCATCACCATTGCCGCCTCGGGCCATTGCCCGATCGCCATTGCGCCCGTCACCGCGATGCTCATCAGCGCGTTGATGTTCAGGTTGCCGTTGCGCAGCGCGATCCAGCCCTTCTTGTAGGTCGTGATGCCGCATGCGAGGACGGCGCCTAACGCCAGTCCCGCCGCGAGCCACACCGGCAGGCCGAGCCAGGTCGCCGCCTCCGACGCGAGCGCCGCGACGCCCGCGAGCGCGAGCGGCCACCACGGCCGGGCCGGCTCCGCCTGCAAGGCGGCGGACGGCGGCGCATCCGCCGACGCGGCCTCGGGCGTCATGCCGAGTGAACGGATCGCACCAGCCACCGCCGCCTGCGCGCCCGGCGCGTGGTCGACGGTCAGCATCCGCTGCATCAGGTTGAATTCGAGCGCCGCGACCTCGCGCATCCCGCCGAGCTTCTTGCGAATCAGGCTCTCCTCGGTCGGACAGTCCATCTGCATGATGCGGAATGCCGAACGGACGTTGCCCGACGCGGTCGCCTGCGCGGCAGGCAACGGCACAAGCGTGAGCGCGGCGGGCGCGCAGCAGTCACCGTCGGCGTGATCGTGAGCGTGTGCATGGTCGTGGCCGGCCGCGTGGTCATGGGCGCAGGCGTGACCGTGCACGTGCTCATGGCCGTGGCCTTCCGCATGGTCATGAGCGCAGGCGTCACCGTGCGCATGGTCGTGGTCGTGGTCGTGCGCGCAGCACGCGCCGGCGTGGCCGGCCGCTGTATCTCGTTCGTCCTGGGCGCGCTTGGCCTCGGTCATCGCAACCTCCTGAATGGCTTGACGATGTACAGTAAACACCCTGAAGCCACTACAGGGTCAACCCTTCGGCGGGAGAAAAGTATGAAGATCGGCGAACTGGCGAAAGCGGCGCGTTGCACGCCCGAAACGATCCGCTTCTACGAGAAAGAGGGCCTGATGCCCGATGCCGAGCGCACCGACGCGAACTACCGGAACTACACGGAAACCCACGTCGAGCGGCTGCGTTTCATCCGCAATTGCCGCGCGCTCGACATGACGCATGACGAGATCCGCGCGCTGCTGCGACTGACCGATACGCCGACCGACCGCTGCGATTCGGTCAACGCGCTGCTCGATGCGCACATCGGCCACGTCGATGCGCGGCTCGCGGAGCTCACACACCTGCGCGGGCAACTGACCGCGCTGCGCGAGCAATGTGTCGGCGAGCATTCGGTCGGGGATTGCGGAATCGTCCACGGCCTGGCGACGATGGAAACCGTCGCCCCGGCCGCGAAGCGCACACACGTCGGGTGACGTCAGGTGACGTTGAGTGACATTCGGCAACGTCGGGGGCGGCGGCGGGCCGACGGCTGACCGGCACCGCGCCACGCGCGGGCAACCGCTCACTGCGCGGAGATGTCGATGTCGCCGAAGTATTTCTGGCCGAGCGACTTCACCGTCCCTTCCGACTTCAGTTTCGAGATCGCCGCATTCAGGCGCGCCTTCAGCGCGTCGTCGCCCTTGCGCAGCCCGAACGCGACGCCGCTGCCGAGAATCCGGTCGTCGCGCACCGGCTGGCCGACGAAGCCGAAATCCTTGCCGTCCGGACGCGACAGGAACCCGCGCTGGCCGGCCGGCGCGAGCACGAGCGTGCCGTCGACGCGCCCGGCGACGAGATCCGCATACGCCTGGTTCTGGTCCTGGTACGCGACGATCGCGACGCCCGCCGGCTCCCAGTGCGCCTTCGCGTAAGTCTCCTGGATCGAGCCCTGCAGCACGCCGACGCGCTTGCCCTTCAGCGCCTCGGGCGTCGGCAGGAGGCCGCTGCCGTTGCGCGCGATCAGCTGGGTCGGCACGCGATAGATGATCGCCGTGAAGTCGATCGCCTGGCGGCGCTGCTCGGTTGCGTTCATCGCCGAGTTGATCGCGTCGAACTTGCGGCCCTTGAGCGCCGGGATCAGCCCGTCGAACGACGTCTCGACCCACTTGCACGACAGCTTCGCCGTCTGGCACACCGCATTGCCGACGTCGATGTCGAAGCCCTGCAGGTCGCCGTTCGGCGCCTTCGACTCGAACGGCGGATACTGAGCCTCCACGCCGAAGCGCAGCGTCTGCTGGGCGTCGGCGAATGCCGCGCCGGAACCGAACGCGCAAGCGAGCGCGAGCCAGAGTTTCAGGTGCTTCATCGTGATCTCCTTGGAATCGTGGGTCTTGAGCGGACGACGCTGTGCGAAACGGCGTCAGACCGCGCGCAGCCGGCGCGCGCCTTCGATCAGCGTCGCGTCGTCCTTCGAAAAGCTCAGCCGGATCAGCCCGGCGTCGGTGCCGTCGGTGTAGAACGCGGACAGCGGAATCGTCGCGACCCGCGCGTCGCGAATCAGGCGCAGCACGAAATCGCTGTCGCGCTCGTCCGAGAAATGCCTGAAGCGCGCGAGCATGAAGAACGAGCCCTCGCTCGGCAGCAGCTCGAAGCGCGAGTCAGCGAGTTCACGCGCGAGCAGGTCGCGCTTGTGCTGGTAGAACGCGGACAGCCCGAGATAGCTGTCCGGCTGCGCGAGCCTCTCGGCGAACGCGATCTGCATCGGCGTGTCGGCCGAAAACATCATGAACTGGTGCACCTTGCGGATCTCGTCCATCAGCGCGGCCGGCGCGAGGCAGTAGCCGACCCGCCAGCCGGTCACGTGGAACGACTTGCCGAACGACGACACGATCACGCTGCGCTCGGCCAGCTCGCGGTGTCGCGCCATGCTCTGGTGCCGCGCGCCGTCGAACACGACGTGCTCGTAGACCTCGTCGGACAGGATCACGATGCCGGTTTCGCGCGTGAGCTGCGCGAGCCGCGCGAGATCGGCTTCGGAGAAGACCGTCGCGGTCGGGTTGTGCGGGGTATTGACGATGATCATCCGCGTGCGCGGCGTGATGGCCGCGGCGACCTCGTCCCAGTCGACGCGAAAATGCCCGGGCGACAGCTTGATCGCGACCGGCGTCGCGCCCTGCAGCCGCACGATCGGCGCATAGCTGTCGAACGACGGCTCGAAGTAGATCACCTCGTCGCCCGGATGCACGAGCGCGCTGATCGCCGCATACAGCCCCTCGCTCGCGCTCGCGACCACCGTGACTTCGCTTGCCGGGTCGTAACGCGCGCCGTAGAGCCGCTCGGTCTTGTCGGCGAGCGCATCGCGCAGCTGCGTCACACCGGCCATCGGTGCGTACTGGTTGTGCCCGTCGCGCATCGCGCGCGCGACGCTTTCGACCAGCGCCGGATCGGGCGCGAAATTCGGCGCGCCTTGCGACAGGTTGAGCGCGTCGTGCTGCGCGGCGAGCTGGCCGATCACGGTGAAGATCGTCGTCCCGACGTCGGGCAGCTTCGATCGGGGCGCGGTGGCGCTTCGCATGACTCCTCCTTCTGGTTCTGGCGGACGCGGCGTCGATGCGTCGCGGGTATGGACGAGGATTTAGCCCGAGCCAATATCGGCCGGCAATCGAAAGTTCGTCATGGCTGCCATGCGTTTTCCTCATGGCACTGGTGACCTTTGGCTCGCCGAAACGCGTGCCGGCCACGCCCGGTCATGCGCGGGGAACATCCTTGTCGGGGCGGGAAGGCCGCCCTTCCTGCTTCCCTTGCCGACCGCACGGCATGCCTCGGCGTTTGCCGAACGGGTGAGGCGATGATTTTCCGCACGCTCACCCGTCCGGCACCGGAACCCAGGCATGACGTGTCGGCATATTTGCTACTCTGGGTATCAGGACGAGATGAGATTTGCATGGAAGTCGAGCAAGCGCTGACTCGCGCCAACAGGAGACACATCGATGACCGGATCGACCCACGACGTCACCAACCAGTTCGACGAACTCACCGACTACAACCTGCTGGCGACCGACGCGCCGCTGCGCGAGGCGCTCGCGCGCGCCGGCGCGGACTGGGCGATGCCGCAGCTCGACGCGTACGGCGCGCGGCTCGGCAGCAGCGAGACCGCGCAGCTCGCCGACGACGCAAATCGCCACCCGCCGGAGCTGAATGCATTCGACCGGCGCGGGCGGCGGATCGACCGCGTCGATTTCCATCCGGCATGGCATGCGCTGCTCGGCATGTACCGCGAAGCCGGGTTCGTGTCGCTCGCGTTCCGCGACACGCGGCCCGGGCGCTGGGCGGCGACGGCGGCCGGCTTCTACCTGCACGGCCAGATCGAGGCCGGCACGCTGTGCCCGGCGACGATGACGCAGGCCAGCATCCCGGTGCTGCAAAAGGAGCCGGCATTGTGGGAGGCGCTGCGCGACAAGCTCTACGGCGACGCCTACGATCCGCGCGACGTGCCGGTGCCGGCGAAACGCTCGATCTGGCTCGGCATGGGCATGACCGAGAAACAGGGCGGCTCCGACGTGCGCGCGAACACGACGCGCGCGACGCCGGCCGGCCCCGGCGGGCGCGGCGGCGAATACCTGCTGCGCGGCCACAAGTGGTTCTTCTCGGCGCCGATGTGCGACGCGCACCTGGTCGTCGCGCGCACCGCCGCGGGCGGCCTGTCGTGCTTCTACGTGCCGCGCTGGCGGCCCGACGGCACGAAGAATCCGGTCGAGATCCAGCGCCTGAAGAACAAGGTCGGCAACCGCAGCAATTCGAGCAGCGAGATCGAGCTGAACGACGCGTGGGGCATCATGCTCGGCGAAGAGGGCCGCGGGATTCCGACCATCATCGAGATGGCGACCTACACGCGGCTGAGCTGCGTGCTCGGCAGCGCGGCGATGCTGCGGCAAGGCGTGGTGCAGGCGATCGCGTACACGCGCCAGCGCCATGCGTTCGGCCGCGCGCTCGCCGCGCAGCCGCTGATGCGCACGGTGCTCGCGGATCTCACGCTCGAGAGCGAGGCGGCGCTTGCGCTCGCGATGCGGCTCGCGGAGGCGTTCGAGGACGGCGACACGCCGCGCCAGCAGGCGTGGAAGCGGATCGTCACGCCCGCCGCGAAATTCTGGGTCTGCAAGCGCGCGGTCGAGCTGACCGGCGAGGTGATGGAAGTGTTCGGCGGCAACGGCTATGTCGACGACGGCCCGATCGCACGGCTGTTCCGCGAGGCGCCGGTCAATTCGATCTGGGAAGGGTCGGGCAACGTGATGTGCCTCGACGTGCTGCGCGCAATCTCTCGCGAGCCGGATGCGGCCGCCGCGCTGTTCGACGAGCTGGACGGGATGAGCGCCGGCGATCCGCTGATTCGGGATGCGCTCGACACGCTGCGCGCGATGCTCGGCGCGGCGCCCGACGCGCTCGAGGCGAGCGGCCGGCTATTCGCGCAACGCCTCGCGCTCGTCGCGCAGGCGTGCCTGCTGCGTCGCGACGCGCCCGCCGCCGTCGGCGACGCGTTCATCGCGACGCGGCTCGGCGAGCCGGGCTGGGGGCGCGTGGCGGGCGGATTCGATCCGCGGCGGATCGATGTCGCCGCGCTGATCGAGCGCGCGTATCCGGCGTGATGCGGGCAGCCGCGCCGCACGTCGCTCCGACCGCGGCGGATGCGCCTGCCGCAAATAAAAACGCCACCGGACGCTTGCGCGCCCCGGTGGCGTCGGGTGGTGCGGCCGCGCTTCGCGCGGCCGTCCCGCTACATCGCCGGGCTTACTTCCCGCCGATGCTCTTCAGCGGCTTCCACTCGCCCTTTTCGACCTTGTACATCGTGATGCCGCCGTTCTTCAGGTCGCCCTTCGCGTCATACGCGACGTGCGTCGACGTCACGCCGGCCATGTCGGTCTTCGAGAGCAGCGGCAGGTACTTCGCCGGATCGGTCGAGTTCGCCTTCTTCATCGCGTTGAACATCGCCATCGCGCCGTCGTACGAGTACGGCGAGTAGGTCTGCACGTCCTCGCCGAAGCGCTTCTTGTACTTGTCGGCGTATGCCTTGCCGCCAGGCATTTCTTCGAGCGGCAGGCCGGCCAGCGAGGCGATCGTGCCATCCGCCGCGTCGCCCGCGATCTTCAGGAACGTCGGCGTCTTCACCATTTCGCCGCTCATCAGCGGCGCGGCGATGCCGAGCGTCTTCATCTGCTTGACCATCGGCGCTGCCTGCGAGTCCGCGCCGCCGTAGTACACGAGATCCGGCTTGGCCGCCTTCAGCTTGGTCAGAATCGCCTTGAAGTCGACTGCCTTGTCGTTCGTGAATTCACGGTCGACGATCGTCGCGCCGCCCGCCTTCGCGGCCTTCTCGAACTGGTCGGCGAGACCCTGGCCGTACGCCGTGCGGTCGTCGACGATCGCGATCTTCTTCATGCCGAGATCCTTCGACGCGAACGCGCCCGCCACCGAGCCTTGCTGCGTGTCGGACGTCATCATGCGGAAGGCCGTCTTGTAGCCTTGCTGCGTGTATTCCGGCGCGGTCGCCATCGCGATCTGCGGAATGCCCGCATTCGCGTAGATGCGCGATGCCGGGATCGTCGTGCCCGAGTTGAAGTGGCCCAGCATGCCCTTGATGCCGTCGTCGACGAGCTTCTGCGCGACGGTCGTGCCGGTGCGCGGGTCGGCCTGGTCGTCCTGCGTGTCGAGGACGAACTTCACCGGCTTGCCGCCGATCATCGGCTTCGTCGCGTTGAAGTCCTCGATCGCCAGCACGATACCGTTCTGCATATCCTTGCCGTAGTGCGCCTGCGCACCCGTCATCGGCCCTGCATAGCCGACCTTCACGTCATCAGCATGCGCCGTCCCCGCCAGCGACATGACTGCGACAGCGGTCGCGCCTGCCAGCTTTTTCATCGTGTGTTGCATAGCTTCTCCTAGGTACCAGGTGTAAACGGAGCGGCATCGGGATCGCCCTGCCGCTTCCTTTGTTTGATCCGAACGGCAAGGATGGGTTAGCCGATCGTCATCAAATTCGCATTGCCGCCTGCCGCCGCGGTGTTCACGCTGACCGAGCGCTCGGTCAGCAGACGCTCGAGCGCGTAGTCTTCCGCGTCGCCGTTCTCGAACGCGCCCACCGACACGCCCTGCACCGACACGATCGGGCCGGGCCGCTGCGCGACCTCCTTCACGAGCGTCAGCAGTTCGTCGCTGTCGCCTTCGAACAGCACCGCGTCGAATGCCGCATCCGCCTGCTTGCGCACGCTCGCATGCGACTTCAGCGCCCCGGGCAGCGCAGCCACCAGCGCCTCGCCGGCCGAGCCCGCGAACAGCGCGCGGTTGCCGGTCGCCAGCACCGCCGCAAACTGCGCGCGCGCGCCGCTCGGCGTTGCCGCCACGCACAGTACCGTGCCGCGCGCGCCGAGTGTATACGTGTTTCGCTCACCGGTCGGCCCCGCCAGCACCGCGGTCGCCCCTGCCGGCACCTGCGCGAGATAGCCGTCGCAGCGCGCCGCGAGCACCGGCTCGCGCTGCTCGATCAGCCAGTCGCGCAGCGCCGTCAGCGCCGCCGACGGCTTGTTGCGCGTCTCGCCTTCCATCCCCTCGTCCGCGATCAGCGATGCGGCGAGTGAACGCGGCAGGCCCGCCGGACGCGTCGCGAGCAGACGCTGCAGATACAGCGCGCCGCCGGCCTTCGGGCCCGTGCCCGACAGCCCTTCGCCGCCGAACGGCTGCACGCCGACCACCGCGCCGATCACGTTGCGGTTCACGTAGATGTTGCCGACGTGCGCGCGATCGATCACGTGCGCGATGGTCTCGTCGATCCGCGTGTGGATGCCGAGCGTGAGGCCGTAGCCGGTCGCGCGGATCTGCTCGAGCAGCTTGTCGAGGCTGCTGCGGCGGTAGCGCACGACATGCAGCACCGGCCCGAACACCTCGCGCTTCAGCTCGTCGACGCTGCCGATCTCGATCAGCGTCGGCGGCACGAAGGTGCCGTGCGCGCACGCGTCCGGCGCCGGCATCTGCGTGACCGCGTGCCCCTTGTCCGTCATCGCGGCGACGTGCGCGTCGATCGTGCGCTTCGCATCGGCATCGATCACCGGGCCGACATCGGTCGACAGGCGGTCCGGGTTGCCGAGCGCGAGTTCCTGCATCGCGCCCTTCAGCATCGTCAGCGTGCGGTCGGCGACATCGTCCTGCAGGCAGAGCACGCGCAGCGCCGAACAGCGTTGACCGGCCGAATCGAACGACGACTGCATCACGTCGGCGACGACCTGCTCGGCGAGCGCCGACGAATCGACGATCATCGCGTTCTGGCCGCCGGTCTCGGCGATCAGCGGAATCGGCTTGCCGTCCGGATCGAGGCGCGACGACAGCGTCTTGTTGATCAGGCGCGCGACTTCGGTCGAGCCGGTGAACATCACCGCGCGGGTGCGCGGGTCGGCGACCAGCGCCGCACCGACCGTCTCGCCGTCGCCCGGCAGCAGCTGCACCGCGCCGGCCGGCACGCCGGCCTCGCGCAGGATGCGCACCGCCTGCGCGGCGATCAGCGGGGTCTGCTCGGCAGGCTTCGCGAGCACCGTGTTGCCGGCCGCCAGCGCGGCGGCAACCTGGCCCATGAAGATCGCGAGCGGGAAGTTCCACGGGCTGATGCAGACGACCGGGCCGAGCGGACGATGCGTGTCGTTCGAGAATTCGTCGCGGATCTGCGCGGCGTAGTAGCGCAGGAAATCGACCGCCTCGCGGATTTCCGCGATCGCGTTCGCCAGCGACTTGCCGGCTTCGCGGACGATCAGGCCCATCAGCGTGTGCATCTGCGCTTCGAGCAGGTCGGCTGCGCGGGCGAGGCAGTCGGCGCGCGCGTCGACGGGCGTCGCCTGCCAGATCGGCGCGGCAGCCACCGCATGCGCGAGCGCGGCGCTCACGTGCTCGGCCGTCGCTTCGCTGACCGCGCCGACGACGTCGCGCTGGTCGGCCGGGTTGCGGACGTCGCGCGCGGATGCTGCGGCGAGCGCGTCGTCGGCGAGCATCGGCGCGGCGCGCCACGGATGATGCGCGCTCGCGAGCAGCGCCGACGACAGCGACGCCAGGCGATGCTCGTTCGACAGGTCGAGACCCATCGAGTTGAGGCGCTCGTCGCCGTACAGGTTGCGCGGCAGCGGAATCTTCGCGTGCGGCGCGCCGAGCGGCACGACCTTCGACGCTTCGTCGACCGGATCGGCGACCAGTTCCGTCACCGACACCGTCTTGTCGGCGATGCGGTTCACGAACGACGTGTTCGCGCCGTTCTCGAGCAGGCGGCGCACGAGGTACGCGAGCAGCGTCTCGTGCGTGCCGACCGGCGCGTAGACGCGGCACGGACGGTTCAGCTTGTCGCGGCCCGTCACTTCCTCGTACAGCGGCTCGCCCATGCCGTGCAGGCACTGGAATTCGTACTGGCCGGGGTAGTAGTTCTGGCCGGCGAGCTGATAGATCGCCGACAGCGTGAACGCGTTGTGCGTCGCGAACTGCGGATAGACCGCGTCCGGCGCGGCGAGCAGCTTCTTCGCGCACGCGAGATACGAGATGTCGGTGTAGATCTTGCGCGTATAGACCGGATAGCCCTCGAGGCCGTCGACCTGCGCGCGCTTGATTTCGGTGTCCCAGTACGCGCCCTTCACCAGACGGATCATCAGGCGGTGACGGCTGCGGCGCGCGAGGTCGATCAGGTAGTCGATCACGAACGGGCAGCGCTTCTGGTACGCCTGCACGACGAAGCCGATGCCGTTCCAGCCGGCCAGTTCCGGATCGAAGCACAACGCTTCGAGCAGGTCGAGCGACAGTTCGAGACGGTCCGCTTCCTCTGCGTCGATGTTGAGGCCGATGTCATAGCGGCGGGCGAGCAGCGCGAGCGCGCGCACGCGCGGCAGCAGCTCGCTCATCGTGCGGTCCTGCTGCGCGCGCGAGTAGCGGGCGTGCAGCGCCGACAGCTTGATCGAGATGCCCGGGCCCTCGTAGATGCCGCGGCTGCCGGCCGCCTTGCCGATCGCGTGGATCGCCTGTTCGTACGACGCGTAGTAGCGCTGCGCGTCCTCTTCGGTCGTCGCCGCTTCGCCGAGCATGTCGTACGAGTAGCGGAAGCCGCGCGCTTCGTACTTGCGGCTGTTCGCGAGCGCTTCGGAAATCGTTTCGCCGGTGACGAACTGTTCGCCCATCAGGCGCATCGCCATGTCGACGCCCTTGCGGATCAACGGCTCGCCGCCCTTGCCGATCATGCGCGTGAGCGCCGACGACAGGCCGGCCTCACTGTTCGTCGTGACGAGCTTGCCGGTGATCATCAGGCCCCAGGTCGCCGCGTTCACGAACAGCGACGGCGCATGGCCGACGTGCGAACGCCAGTCGCCCTTGCTGATCTTGTCGCGGATCAGCGCGTCGCGGGTCGCGCGATCGGGAATGCGCAGCAGCGCTTCCGCGAGGCACATCAGCGCGACACCTTCCTGGCTCGACAGCGAGAATTCGTGGATCAGCCCTTCGACGCCGCCGCCCGTGCTCTTCTCGCGCAGCGCTTCGACGAGCTTCGCGGCCATCGTCTGCACGTCGGCCGCGAGCGGCGCGGGCAGGCGCGCCTGCCCGATCAGGAACGGCACGCATTCCGGCTCCGGGCGGCGGTACGCGGCGGTGATCGCCGCGCGCAGCACCGATTGCGGCTGCACGTTTTGCGCGAATTCGAGGAACGGATGCGACGCGTTGTCGTCGTCGGCGTCGCCGTGGCCGTCGGCCAGCTCGGTCACGCCGGTGTGGCCGGACAGTTCCGGCGGCAGCTGACCGTGCTCGATGCGCTCGAGATAGGCGAAGATCGCCTGCTTGATCAGCCAGTGGGGGGTGCGTTCGAGCCGCGTCGCTGCCTCTTTCAGCCGCGCGCGGAGCAGATCGTCGACTTTGACGCCTAAGGTGGTGCTTGCCATGATTCCTTCTTGCGCCGGCCAATGCCGGCCAATGACGAGAAAAGATGCGCGAATCGTACGGCACACAATAAAAAGGTGCAACCCAATCCCATAAAAGGTTGCACCCACGGAATACCCAATATAATCAGCGGCTTACCCTGTTGCAACCTAGTAGTTGCCCGCAGTGAGGGGAATCAGTGTTTTCCCTGATCGCGCGCCACCCCGTCAGATATCGAGCGGATCGACCTCGACGCTCCAGCGCAGCACGCCCTTCAGCGCGCGCAGCGCCGGCTGCCACGCGCGCAGCGCATGCTGCAGCGCGGCCCGCGACGCGCTTTCGAGCAGCAGTTGCGCGCGATGGACGTTCGCGACCTTGACGATCGTCATCGGCACCGCGTCGTAGACGGTCACGCGGTCCGCGCCGGGCAGGCCCGGCAGCGCCGCCGCCGCGTGCTGGAGAAACGCGAGCGCCGCTTCCAGCGTGCGCCCTTCCGCGCGCAGCAGCGCCTGGTAGACGAACGGTGGCAGGTGCGCATCACGCCGCTCGCCGAGCGTCGCGTTCGCGAAGCCAACGTAATCGTGCCGCGCCAGCGCGTGATACAGCGCGTGGCGCGGATAGCGCGTCTGCACCAGTACCTCGCCGGGCAGCCCCGCCCGCCCTGCGCGCCCGCTGACCTGCATCAGCTGCGCGAACATCCGCTCGCTCGCGCGGAAGTCGTGCGAGAACAGCGCCGTGTCGGCATTGAGCACGCCGACGAGCGACACGCGCTGGAAATCGTGTCCTTTCGCAATCATCTGCGTGCCGACGAGGATGTCGACCTCGCCCGCATGCACGTCCGAAAACAACGCCTGCGCGCTGCCCTTGCGGCGCGTGCTATCCGCGTCGATCCGCAGGATGCGCGCGCCGGGCACCGCGTCGGCAAGCGTCTCCTCCACGCGTTGCGTGCCGCGCCCGAGCGGCGCGATGTCGACGTTGCCGCACTCCGGGCACGCGTGCGGGATGCGCGATTCCCAGCCGCAATGGTGGCAGCGCAGCGCATGCTCGGGCTTGTGCAGCACGACGTACGCACTGCAGCGCGTGCAGCCGGCCACCCAGCCGCACGCGTCGCACGCGAGCGCGGGCGCATAGCCGCGCCGGTTCAGGAACACGAGGCTCTGCTCGCCGCGCGCGAGCCGCGCCTTCAGCGCCGCGACGAGCGGCCCGGACAGCCCGCCCGTCGACGCGCGGCCGCGCCGCCGCTCCTCCTCCAGGTCGATCAGCCGCACGGTCGGCAGCACCGCCTCGGCGACCGCGCGCCGCGACAGCGTGAGCCGCGTGTAGCGGCCCTGCTCGGCCTGCCACCAGCTCTCCAGCGACGGCGTCGCCGAGCCGAGCACGACCGGGATGCCGAGCTGCTTCGCGCGCCATACGGCGAGGTCGCGCGCCGAGTAGCGCAGCCCCTCCTGCTGCTTGTACGCCGGCTCGTGCTCCTCGTCGACGACGATCAGCGCAAGCGCGGGCAGCGACGCCAGCACCGCGAGCCGGGTGCCGAGCACGATCCGCGCGCGCGCCGTGTGCGCGGCGAGCCAGTTGCGTGCGCGCTCGCCTTCCGCGAGGCCGCTGTGCAACGTGACGATCGCGTCCGGCGCGAGCGTGCCGGAAAAGCGCGCGCGAAACGCGGCCTCGAATTGCGGGGTCAGGTTGATTTCCGGGACGAGCACCAGCGCCTGTGCGCCGGGCCGCGCGTCGAGCAGCGACGCGAGCGCATGCAGATAGACCTCGGTCTTGCCGCTGCCCGTCACGCCATGCAGCAGGAACGGCGCGAAGCCCTGCGCGGCGCGGATCGCGTCGAGCGCCTCGGCCTGCTGGTCGGTCAGTTGCGGCGACGCCGCGCGGCCGGACGCGGGCGCAGCGTCATCGGCAACCGGCATCGCATTCGCGTCTGCCCAGCCGATCTCCTCGACGGCGACCCAGCCGCGCGCCGCCCAGTCGTCGAGCGTCGCCACGGCTTTCGGATGCAGCGCGCGCGCATCGGGCAGCGTCAGCATATCGGCGTCGGCCAGCGCCTGCGCGAGACGCCGCAACGCGGCCGCGCGCGCCGGCAGCGCATCGGGCAGCGCCGCGCGGCCCGCGCCGGTCAGGCAGTAGCGGACCTCTGGCGCGAGCAGGCGCCCCCACCGCCCGGCGTCGCGCAGCGCCTGCGGCAGCGCCGGCAGCGCGACTTCGCCGCGGCCGCGCTGGTAGTAATCGGCGGCGAACGACACGAGATCGAGCCATTCGCGCGACAGCGGCGGCAGCTCGGCGCACACGGATTCGACCGCGCGCAGCCGTCCGGCCGGCACGTCGGTGTGAGCGGACACTTCGCAGACGAGCCCGACCGCGAGCCGCTTGCCGAACGGCACCTGCACGAGGGTGCCGGGCACGGGCGCCGGCTGCACGTCGCAGCGGTAGTCGAACAGGGTCGCGAGCGGATGATCGAGCGCGACCCGCAGGTAGCGGCCCTCCATCAGTGCCGCGCGTCCGTCGGGCGCGTACTGCACACGTAGAACGCGGAAGCCGCCAGTTGAACGAAAAACATCAGATTCGGCGCTAAGTTATGGCTTCGCATTAGGAATCGCCGCATACCCGCCCGGCCTGTGGATAACTTTGTTAAGAACTTGCCCTCTATCGCGCGCAGAGCGCGCCGGGCCGCGCCTGTCGCTGCTTTTGCCCGCTCCCGTGCGGCGGGCGCAAAGCCTTATTCCATAAGGCTGCTATCCCAATTCCCACACCATGGCGAGACAATCGGACCGATTAAGTGCTCTACCGCGCTGCAACGAACAAAATGTGCATAAGTCAAGTCTTGACAAGCATCGGAGCACCCGCCGGGGCGGGGTTGCGCCCTGCTTGACACAGGGCGCGCAACCGCGTCATGCCGCGCTGCAGCATGACGCCGCTTGCAATCAGCGCGCGGCCTGGCTACGGATCGCGCGGCTGTGCGTGTGCACTTCGTCGACCAGTTCCGCGACGTGCTCGGGCGGCGTGAACTGCGAGATGCCGTGCCCGAGGTTGAACACGTGGCCCGGATGATTGCCGTAGCTGTCGAGCACCGCGCGCGCTTCGGCGCGGATCACGGCGGGCGGCGCAAACAGGATCGTCGGATCGAGGTTGCCCTGCAACGCGACACGGCCGGCGACGCGCTCGCGCGCCGCGCCGACGTTCACCGTCCAGTCGAGCCCCACCGCGTCGACGCCCGTCGATGCGATCTCCTCCAGCCACAGGCCGCCGCCCTTCGTGAACGTGATGACCGGCACGCGCGCGCCGTCGTGATCGCGCTTCAGCTGCGCGACCACGCGCCGGATGTAGTCGAGCGAGTAGCGCTGATACGCACCGTCGGCCAGCGCGCCGCCCCAGGTATCGAAAATCATCACGGCCTGCGCGCCCGCCTCGATCTGCGCATTCAGATAGGCAGCGACCGCCTGCGCGTTGACATCGAGGATGCGGTGCATCAGGTCCGGCCGCGCATAGGCCATCGATTTCACGGTGCGGAAGTCGTCCGAGCCGCCGCCTTCGACCATGTAGCACGCGAGCGTCCACGGGCTGCCGGAAAAGCCGATCAGCGGCACGCGCTGACGGCCTTGCGCGTCGGTGAGCGCGCGGCGGATCTCGCGGACCGCGTCGGTCACGTAGCCGAGCGTCGCGCCGATGTCCGGCACCGCGAGCTTCGCGACGTCGGCCTCGGTACGCACCGGATGCGCGAACTTCGGCCCTTCGCCGGCCGCGAAATCGAGGCCGAGGCCCATCGCGTCGGGAATCGTCAGGATGTCCGAGAACAGGATCGCCGCATCGAGCGGGAAGCGTTCGAGCGGCTGCAGCGTCACCTCGGTCGCGTAATCGGGGTTCTTCGCGAGGCCGAGGAAGCTGCCGGCGCGCGCGCGCGTCGCGTTGTATTCCGGCAGGTAGCGGCCCGCCTGGCGCATCAGCCAGATCGGCGTGTAGTCGGTCGGCTCGCGCAGCAGCGCGCGCAGGAAGGTGTCGTTCAGGAGAGTATGGGCCACGATGGAAGGCGACGTCGCGAAGGCAAAAGCGCATTTTACCGGACGGGGGCCGCGTCCCGTGGCGGCCATATGACGCGCGCGATGGCTCCGTTATGATCTGACACGCATATCAATGGAGACGACGGAGGAACACCGATGAGACGATGGGCGACGATTGTCGCGGCGACGCTGCTGTGCGGCGCGGCCCACGCGGACACGGGCAGCGGCGCGGCCGCCGGGTCGCGGCTCGACGACGTGCTCGCGCGCGGCACGCTGCGCGTCTGCACGACGGGCGACTACAAGCCGTATACGTATTACCGCGCCGACGGCGCATTCGAGGGCATCGACATCGACATGGCCGACTCGCTGGCGCGCGCGCTCGGCGTGAAGTCGGAGTACGTGCGGACGAGCTGGCCGACGCTGACCGCCGATTTCGTCGCGAAGTGCGACATCGCGGTGGGCGGTGTCTCGACGACGCTCGAGCGCCAGAAGCGCGCGTTCTTCACGCAGCCGTACATCACCGACGGCAAGACGCCGATCGTGCGCTGCGCGGACGTCGACACATACCAGACGATCGCGCAGATCGACCGGCCGGAGACGCGCGTGATCGTGAACCCGGGCGGCACCAACGAGCGCTTCGCGAAGCAGCATTTCACGCACGCGAACCTCACCGTCTACCCGGACAACGTAACGATTTTCAAACAAATTCTCGCCGGCCGCGCCGACGTGATGGTCACCGACGCGTCCGAGACGCGCCTGCAGCACAAACTGAACCCGGGCCTGTGCCCGGTGCATCCGGACCAGCCGTTCCAGTTCGGCGAAAAGGCCTACATGGTGCCGCGCGGCGACGTGGTGTTCCAGCAATACGTCGACCAATGGTTGCACCTGTCGCTCGCCAGCGGCGAATTCCAGGCGATCGCGGACAAGTGGCTGAAGTGAGCGCTGCGCGGCATCGGCGTCAGTCGAGGCCGAGCCGCCGGTGCTCGATCTTCAGACAGCGGTCCATCACGACGTCGAGCCCTGCCGCACGCGCCCGCGCGGCGGCGGCCTCGTCGATCACGTCGAGCTGCAGCCACAGCGACGCGGCGCCGATCGAGATCGCCTCGTCGGCGACCGCCGCCACTTCGGACGATTTGCGGAACACGTCGACCATCGCGATCGCGGCGCCCTCGCGCGCCAGCGCGGCCGCGGCGGCAGTCAGCGACGGATGGCAGCGCTCGCCGAGCACACGCTTGCCGTCGAGCACCGGATTGACCGGCACGATCCTGTAACCGGCGCGCTGCATGTATTCGGCCACGCCGTGACTTGCACGGTGAGGTTTATCCGAAAGGCCGACTACCGCGATCACGCGATCGCGTTTCAAAATCTTTCTGATGATTGCGTCGTCTTGCATCGATTCGTCGGCGCGATGAATTTTTTCGCGTGTAAAAACGGGATTCGTCGAGCCTAACACGCGCGAAAATCGCATTGCGCGCACGCCATGAAAACCTTCAGCGAAATCTTGGTAAAAATGACCCGCCCAGTATCCCGAAAAACAGCAAAAAATCCCGCAGAGCCTTATCTGGTGGGCGTTACAACCTGAAACACTTTGTTACCGCGATCGCGCATCAATTCGCCCACAATGGGTTCCACGGTTTCAACACGGATGCGCTCTCGTGTGCCGAGTGTGAGCGGACACGAAGCGCTGCGAGAACGTCGGTCTCGTACCGAATCCCTACCCTGGGGCATCCGTGTTGGAGTCGTGTTCGGCCTACGCCGATACGTTCCATCTTTGGTCTCCTCGCGCTAACCCCGTAGCGTGTGGTTTTTAGCGGGCTTATGAGCCCGCTTTTTTTCTTTTCGCCGCAGAAAAAAAGACGGCCCGCAGGCCGTCGGCGCTCACGCGGTTTTCTGCAGGCTCAACCGCAGGTCGTCGATCATGCGCTGCCGCATGATGAACTTCTGCACCTTGCCCGTCACCGTCATCGGCAGCTCGTCGACGAAACGGATGTAGCGCGGGATCTTGTAGTGCGCGATCTGCCCCTGGCAGAACGCACGCACGTCGTCCTCCGTCATCTGCTCGCCCGCGCGCAGCACGATCCACGCGCAGACTTCCTCGCCATACTTGGTGTCGGGCACGCCGAACACCTGCGCGCTCTGAATCTTCGGATGACGAAACAGGAACTCCTCGATCTCGCGCGGATAGATGTTCTCGCCGCCGCGAATCAGCATGTCCTTCAGGCGGCCGACGATGTTGCAATACCCGTTCTCGTCGATCGTCGCGAGGTCGCCCGTGTGCATCCAGCCGTCGACCAGCACCTCGCGCGTCTTCGCGTCGTCGTCCCAGTAGCCGAGCATCACCGAATAGCCCTTCGTGCACAGCTCGCCCGTCACGCCGACCGGCACGGTCTCGCCCGTCGGATCGACGATCTTCACCTCGAGATGCGGCTGGATGCGGCCGACCGTCGTCGTGCGCTTCTCGAGCGGGTCGGTCGTCGCGCTCTGGAACGACACCGGGCTCGTTTCCGTCATGCCGTACGCGATCGTCACCTCGGCCATGTGCATCTGCGACACGACGCGCTTCATTGTCTCGATCGGGCACGGCGAGCCCGCCATGATGCCGGTGCGCAGCGTCGAGAGGTCATAGCGCGCGAAGTCCGGATGATCGAGCTCCGCGATGAACATCGTCGGCACGCCGTGCAGCGCGGTGCAGCGCTCGTCGGCGACGGCGGCCAGCGTCGCGGCCGGATCGAACGCCTCGCCCGGAAACACCATCTTCGCGCCGGAAGACACGCAGGCGAGCACCGCGAGCACCATGCCGAAGCAGTGATACAGCGGCACCGGAATGCAGAGCCCGTCCGCTTCGGTGAAGCGCATCGCGCTGGCGATCGAGCGCGCGTTGTTGACGACGTTGCGATGCGTGAGCGTCGCACCCTTCGGGCTGCCCGTCGTGCCGCTCGTGAACTGGATGTTGATCGGATCGGCCGACGCGAGCGTCGCGCCGATCGCATCGAGCGCCGCGGTGTCGACCGACTCGCGGCCGCGCGCCATCACGTCGGCGAAACGGAACATGCCGGCGGGCGCGGCATCGCCCATCGACACGACCGTGCGCAGCGCCGGCGCGCGCGCCGCGTGCAGGTCGCCCGGCGTGGCGCTCGCCAGCTCCGGCGCGATGGTCTGGATCATCTCGACGTAGGCGGACGACTTGAAACGCTCCGCCGCGATCAGCGCCTTGCAGCCGACCTTGTTCAGCGCGTATTCGAGTTCGGCGAGCCGGTAGGCGGGGTTGATGTTGACGAGGACCGCGCCGATCCGCGCGGTCGCGAACTGCGTGAGCAGCCATTCGCTGCGATTCGGCGACCAGATGCCGACGCGATCGCCGCTGACGATGCCGAGCGCCGTGAGGCCGGCGGCCAGCACATTGACCTCGTCGGCGAATTCACGCCAGGTCCAGCGCACGCCCTGCTCGCGAAACACCACGGCCGGACGATCGGGGAAACGGTGAACGGTATCGAGCAGGAACCGGCCGATCGTCGCTTCGGAAAGCGGCACGTCGGCGGCGCCGCGCACGTAGGAAAGCCCGTCCGCGGGCGCAATCAGCGCCCCCACGCCTGAATCTGCAGCCATGAATGTCTCCGAGAGGGTTTTGTTTCGGTGTCGTTTTACGGATTATTCTGCCACCCGCTTACCCCACTCTGACATCGATTGTTACCCGCAAGATGAAATCGCACGGTCGGACGAAAAAAAAAGCAGCCCGAAGGCTGCTTTCTTTCGCATGAAGCGTGAGCTTCAGTGCCGGCCGCGCAGTTTCGCGAGACGCTGGATCGCTTCGAGCTGCGCCATCGCGGTCGCAAGCTCGGATTGAGCCTTCGCGAGGTCGAGATCCGACTTCGCGTTCTGCAGCGTTTCCTCGGCGCGCTTCCGTGCTTCCTCGGCCTTCGCCGAGTCGAGATCCTTGCCGCGGATCGCGGTGTCGGCGAGCACCGTCACGGCGCCCGGCTGCACTTCGAGAATGCCGCCTGCGACGAACACGAATTCCTCGTGGCCGTTCTCGACTTCGATGCGCACCGCACCCGGACGAATCCGCGTGATCAGCGGCGTGTGGCCCGGCAGAATGCCCAGCTCACCCGCTTCGCCCGGCAGCGCGACGAATTTCGCCTGGCCCGAGAAGATCTGCTCTTCCGCGCTGACGACGTCTACTTTGATGGTTGCCATATCGACTCCTGTCGGCGAGTTAGCGCTGATGTCGGCCGGCGCGGGTGCTTCAGCACTCGCGCCAGTCGCATGCTTCGCGCTCTCGTCCCATGCAAGGCAGGTTGAGCGTATTACGTGGGCGCCCGTCCGCGAAACGCCGCCGAAACGCGGCAGCCTTCGCGGACGCGAAGGCGCCCGCAGCTTTACACCCGACCTTTACTGGATCTTCTTGGCCTTTTCGAAGGCTTCGTCGATCGTGCCGACCATGTAGAACGCCTGTTCCGGCAGGTGATCGCACTCGCCGTCGACGATCATCTTGAAGCCACGGATCGTTTCCTTCAGCGGCACGTACTTGCCCGGCGAGCCCGTGAACACTTCAGCGACGTGGAACGGCTGCGACAGGAAACGCTGGATCTTGCGCGCACGCGCGACCGACAGCTTGTCTTCCGGCGCCAGTTCGTCCATGCCCAGAATCGCGATGATGTCGCGCAGTTCCTTGTAGCGCTGCAGCGTCTGCTGAACGCGACGGGTGATCGTGTAGTGCTCTTCGCCGATCACATTCGGGTCGATCTGGCGCGACGTCGAGTCGAGCGGGTCGACCGCCGGGTAGATACCCAGCGAAGCGATGTCACGCGACAGAACGACGGT
Organism: Burkholderia sp. lig30; assembly: GCF_000687455.2. Classification (GTDB taxonomy): domain Bacteria; phylum Pseudomonadota; class Gammaproteobacteria; order Burkholderiales; family Burkholderiaceae; genus Burkholderia. Next base: position 18,289 of record NZ_JGVW01000011.1, on the reverse strand, counting down.
TGCGTCCAGGTGGCCGAAGGTGGTCGCCGGCGACGGGTCGGTCAAGTCATCCGCAGGGACGTACACGGCCTGAACCGACGTGATCGAGCCCTTCTTGGTCGACGTGATGCGCTCTTGCAGCTTGCCCATTTCTTCAGCCAGCGTCGGCTGATAGCCCACTGCCGACGGCATACGGCCGAGCAGTGCCGACACTTCGGTACCGGCCAGCGTGAAACGGTAGATGTTGTCGACGAAGAACAGCACGTCGAGGCCTTCGTCACGGAAGTGCTCGGCCATCGTCAGGCCGGTCAGCGCGACGCGCAGACGGTTGCCCGGCGGCTCGTTCATCTGGCCGTACACCAGCGCGACCTTGTCGAGAACGTTCGAGTCCTTCATTTCGTGGTAGAAGTCGTTCCCTTCACGGGTACGCTCGCCCACGCCCGCGAACACGGAGTAACCGCCGTGCTCCTTCGCGATGTTGTTGATGAGCTCCATCATGTTGACGGTCTTGCCCACGCCTGCACCACCGAACAGACCGACCTTGCCGCCCTTTGCGAACGGGCAGATCAAGTCAATGACCTTGATGCCCGTTTCGAGCAGTTCGGTCGACGGCGACAGTTCGTCGAACGCCGGCGCCTTCTGGTGGATCGAGCGGGTGTGTTCGCTCACGATCGGGCCAGCCTCGTCGATCGGACGGCCGAGCACGTCCATGATCCGGCCGAGGGTCGGCTTGCCGACCGGCACCGAAATCGGCTGTTTCGTGTTCTTCACCGTCAGACCGCGGCGCAGGCCGTCGGATGCACCCAGACAGATGGTGCGGACCACGCCGTCGCCCAGCTGCTGCTGGACTTCGAGCGTCAGTTCCGAGCCTTCCAGAATGAGCGCGTCGTAGATCTTCGGCATGCTTTCGCGCGGGAATTCCACGTCGATAACGGCGCCGATGCACTGTACGATCTTGCCTTCTACCAAAGCAGCAGTACTCATCGCTTTTCCTTTAAATACCTGATTCTTGACTCGCGCAAAGGCGCGGTTCGAGTCGCCCGGGCGGATGCCGCCCGGTTAAGGCGCGCGCTTAAACAGCAGCAGCGCCGCCGACGATCTCCGACAGTTCCTTCGTGATCGCGGCCTGACGGCTCTTGTTGTACGACAGCTGAAGCTCGCCGATCACCGTCTTCGCGTTGTCCGAAGCGGCCTTCATCGCGACCATCCGCGCCGATTGTTCCGACGCCATGTTTTCCGCGACGGCCTGGTACACCAGCGCTTCGACGTAACGCACGAGCAGTTCGTCGACGACTGCCTGCGCGTCCGGCTCGTAGATGTAGTCCCACGACGTGGCCGGCGTGCCTTCGCTCGCTTCGAAATGCTCCGACGACAGCGGCAGCAGCTGTTCGATCACCGCTTCCTGCTTCATCGTGTTGACGAAGCGCGTGTACGCGAGATAAACCGCCGACAGCTTGCCTTCCGAGTACAGATCGAGCTGCGTCTTCACCGCGCCGATCAGCTTGTCGAGGTGCGGCGTGTCGCCCATGTGGACGACCTGCGAGATCACCTTCGCGCCGAAACGATTCAGGAACCCGAGGCCCTTGCTGCCGATCGCGGTTGCGTCGACCTTCTGGCCCTTGTCTTCCAGCTCCTTGAACTTCTGCACCGTGGCGCGCAGCACGTTCGTGTTCAGACCGCCGCACAGGCCCTTGTCCGTCGTGACGAGGATGATGCCGGCCGTCTTCGCGCCTTCGTTTGCCACCATGAACGGGTGGCGGTACTCCGGGTTCGCGCGGCTCATGTGCGCGGCGATGGCGCGGACCTTGTCCGCATACGGGCGGGCAGCACGCATGCGTTCCTGGGCGCGGCGCATCTTCGATGCCGCAACCATTTCCATCGCCTTCGTGATCTTGCGCGTGTTTTGCACGCTCTTGATCTTGCCGCGAATTTCCTTCATTCCAGCCATAGCTTGCTCCTTGACCGAAGCGGTGCGGGCGCGTTACGCGGCCCGCACCGCTTCAAGGTGTCCCTCGCGGATCAATAAGCACCCGACTTCTTGAAGGATTCGATCGCCGCGCGCAGCGCGCCTTCGTCATCCTTCGAGAGATCCTTGGTGTCTTCGATGCGCTTGATCAGGTCAGCGTGGCTGGTCTTCAGGAATTCGCGCAGGCCCTTCTCGAACGGCAGCACGTCCTTGACGTCGAGGTCGTCGAGGTAGCCGTTGTTCGCCGCGAACAGCGAGACGGCCAGTTCCCACACCTGCAGCGGCTGGTACTGCGGCTGCTTCAGCAGTTCCGTCACGCGGCGGCCGCGCTCGAGCTGCTTGCGGGTCGCTTCGTCGAGATCCGATGCGAACTGCGCGAACGCAGCCAGCTCACGGTACTGCGCGAGGTCGGTACGGATACCGCCCGACAGCTTCTTCACGACCTTCGTCTGAGCGGCGCCACCGACACGCGACACCGACACGCCGGCGTTGATTGCCGGGCGGATGCCTGCGTTGAACAGGTCGGTTTCCAGGAAGATCTGGCCGTCGGTGATCGAGATCACGTTCGTCGGAACGAACGCGGTCACGTCGCCTGCCTGCGTTTCGATGACCGGCAGCGCCGTCAGCGAACCGCTCTTGCCCTTCACTTCGCCGTTCGTGAACTTCTCGACGTACTCTTCCGAGACACGAGCCGCACGCTCGAGCAGACGCGAGTGCAGATAGAACACGTCGCCCGGGTACGCTTCACGGCCCGGCGGGCGGCGCAGCAGCAGCGAGATCTGACGGTATGCCCAGGCTTGCTTGGTCAAGTCGTCATAAATGATCAGCGCGTCCTGGCCGCGATCGCGGAAGTATTCGCCCATCGTGCAGCCGGCGTACGGCGCGAGGTACTGCATCGCTGCCGAATCCGAAGCCGAAGCGGCGACGACGATCGTGTACTCCATCGCGCCGGTTTCTTCGAGCTTGCGCACCACGTTCATGATCGACGAAGCCTTCTGGCCGATCGCGACGTAGATACAGACCAGGTCCTTGCCCTTCTGGTTGATGATCGTGTCGATCGCCACCGCGGTCTTGCCGCACTGACGGTCGCCGATGATCAGCTCACGCTGGCCGCGGCCGATCGGCACCATCGCGTCGATCGACTTCAGGCCGGTCTGCACCGGCTGCGACACCGACTTGCGCCAGATCACGCCCGGGGCGATCTTTTCGATCGCGTCGGTCAGCTTCGCGTTGATCGGGCCCTTGCCGTCGATCGGGTTGCCGAGCGCATCGACCACGCGGCCGATGAGTTCCGGGCCGACCGGGACTTCCAGAATGCGGCCCGTCGTCTTGACGATGTCGCCTTCGGAGATGTGTTCGTATTCGCCGAGAATCACCGCGCCGACCGAGTCGCGCTCGAGGTTCAGCGCGAGGCCATACGTGTTGCCCGGGAATTCGAGCATTTCGCCCTGCATCACGTCCGACAGGCCGTGGATGCGCACGATACCGTCGGTCACGGAGATCACGGTACCCTGGTTGCGAACGTCTGCGCTCGCTTCAAGGCCCTGGATCCGGCTCTTGATCAGCTCGCTGATCTCAGAGGGATTGAGTTGCATTATTCGCTCCTGATAGTCAATTCTGTTGCGTGCCGGCGTTGCGCTCAGGCGGTCAAGGCAGCCTGCATCGATGCAAGGCGCGCGCGAACCGAGGTGTCGAGCACTTCGTCGCCGACCGTCACGCGCACGCCGCCGATCAGCGACGAATCGACTTCGATCGTCGGATTCAGCTTGCGCTTGAACTTGCGTTCGAGGCTGGAAAGGAGACCGTCGAGATCGGCTCCGTTCAGCGGGAATGCGCTGACGATGGTTGCGTCGGCGGCGCCTTCACGCGCGTTTTTCAGCTCGTCGAACTGCGTGGCGATTTCCGGCAGCAGCGCGATGCGATGATTGTCGACCAGCATCTGCACGAAGTTCTTCGCTTCGGCACCGGCCGCGAGCGGCGACTTGAGCGCCGCGAGCAGCAGCTCGGCCACTTGCGCGCGGGTCACCTTCGGGCTCGACGCGACGGACAACACTTCGGGCAGACGCGCAACCTGAGCCAGCTCTTGCACGAGCGTGGACCAGGCGGCGATGTCACCTCCCTCGGCCACGCGGAACAGCGCTTCAGCGTAAGGGCGGGCGATGGTTGCAAGTTCGGCCATGATCAGAGCTCGGCTTTCAGTTGATTCAGCAGTTCGGCGTGGGCCTTTTGATCGACTTCGCGCTTCAGGATCTGCTCGGCGCCCTTCACGGCCAGCGTGGCGACTTCGCCGCGCAGCGCTTCGCGCGCCTTGACGATTTGCTGTTCGGCTTCCGCCTTCGCCTGGGCGATGATGCGGGAGGCTTCAGCCTGGGCGTTGACCTTGATTTCGTCGGCGACCGCCTGGGCACGCTTTTCAGCGTCGGCGATGCGCTGCTGGCCGTCGTTGCGGGCCTGCGAGAGTTCCTGGTCCACGCGCTTGTGCGCTGCTTCGAGTTCCGCCTTGCCCTTTTCCGCGGCGGCGAGGCCGTCAGCGATCTTCTTCGAGCGCTCGTCGAGGGCGTTGATCAACGGCGGCCACACGAATTTCATCGTGAACCACGCGAGGACCAGGAACACGACCATTTGCGCAAACAGAGTTGCGTTGAGATTCACGGTGTTTCCTTATCTGCTATTCCGGAAAAATGAAACGGTAAGGCGCTCATCGAGTTGCATTCGATCAGCGCCCCAGTCTCCGTTCCGCCCTGCGCCGGCTATGCCGCGCGCATATTTCCGGGGAACCTTAGCCTGCGAGCTTCGACAGGAGCGGGTTCGCGAACGCGAACAGCATTGCGACACCGACACCGATCAGGAATGCTGCGTCGATCAGGCCAGCCAGCAGGAACATCTTCGTTTGCAGCGGGTTGATCAGCTCGGGCTGACGTGCGCACGCTTCGATGTACTTGCCGCCCATCAGCGCGATACCGATACAGGCGCCGATTGCACCCAGGCCGATGATGATGCCGATACCGATGGCGGTCAGACCCTGGATGTTGGCGATGTAAGCTTGCATGATCACTCCTTATTGAAAAGACTTGGAACTGAGATTTAAAAAACTAAAACGAAGACTCTTTGTTGCACGCCGCGCTTAGTGCGTGTCGTGCGCCTGGCCGAGATACACCAGCGTCAGCATCATGAAAATGAATGCCTGCAACAGAACAATCAGGATGTGGAAGATTGCCCAGACGCTGCCTGCGATCACATGCCCGATGAAGCCGAGGAACGACGCGTCGCCGCCGAAGCTCCACATGCTGCCGAGCAGGGCGATCAGCAGGAACACCAGCTCGCCCGCGTACATGTTGCCGAACAACCGCATGCCGAGCGAGACGGTCTTTGCGACGTATTCGACGATGTTGAGCGCGAGGTTCGGAATCCACAGGGCCGGGTGAGCACCGAACGGTGCCGACAGCAGCTCATGCACGAAACCGCCTGCGCCCTTGATCTTGATGCTGTAGTAGATCATCAGGACGAACACGCCGAGCGCGATGCCGAGCGTACCGTTCAGGTCCGCGGTCGGGACGATGCGATGGTGGGAAATGACGCCCGACAGACCCAGCACCTGGATCACGCGGCCCGGCAGGTCGACCGGGAGGAAGTCGAGGGCGTTCATCAGTGCGACCCACACGAACACGGTGAGCGCGAGCGGTGCGATGAACGTGCGGTTGCCGTGGACGATCGCCTTCGACTGGTCTTCGACCATCTCGACGAGCATCTCGATCGCGCACTGGAAGCGGCCCGGCACGCCCGACGTCGCCTTGCGGGCGGCGAGGCGCAGCAGCACGAAGGTAATCAGGCCACACACGATCGACCAGAACAGCGTGTCGATGTTCCAGACGTGCAGATCGAAGATCGACGTCTGATGCGAGGTGGAGAAATTCTGCAAGTGGTGCGCAATGTACTCGGACGGATCCGGACCACGCGTGCCTTCGCTAGCTGCCATATCGTTAATGCCACCCAAATTGTCGAAAATCGTTTTGCGCGATCCCGCAATACTCCATTGCGGGAACACGTCGGCGCGATTCCATGTCGAAACCGCGCGCTGCTTATTCTTTACCGCCAGGCCAGCGCGATCCAGTACGTCTTCAGCACGACGAGGTAGGTGACGAGGAGCGGCACCCAGTGAACCCCGGCATAGCCGAACGCCACTGCGGCGAACATCCCGATCGTCACGCCGAGCTTCAGGGCTTCGCCCGCCACCCAGCTCATCACGGTGGCCGTGCCACCTGCCTTCATTCGCGCCACGAACAACGCACTCGGCACCCAGCCGATCGCTCCGCCCAGAAACGCCGATTGCGCAGCGGCGCCCGGCGACTTCGAAAACAGCCACCACGCCAGCGTTGCAACCAGGGACAAGGCCACCTGCGCGATCACCACCTGGTAAGGCGTGACGCGCGACGGCCGACTCACGCCCGGACCGAACAGCCTTTCAGCTTCGGCCCGCGTGAGCGGAACGATGTTGTCGTCTTGCTGCTCGGCATCCCAGTCGTCGCCGGTGGATTCGCGCCGCTCGCCGGCCGCTGAAGCGGTGCGTTGCGCGCGGTGATCGTCGTGCCTTTCGTTCGGCGCCTGACCCGCCATCGCAGTCTTCCGCAAAATCCTGAATCCAGCCCCGAGCTTTCTTCAAGCTTTCAGGGTGCCTAGCTAACAAATCCGGGCGATTGTAAGCGATAGTTGCAAGTGATTCAAGGCTTTAGACACGACAAAAACCACCGTAAAACGCCGCCTCATGATGTGAAAAATGCGATAAACCACGACGTACGATGACAGTTGTAAGGTCGCTTTTTTGCACCCGTATTTCGCGGGCGAAAAAAGTGCGTGCCGCTCGCCCGGCGCGGCGTCGTTCAGCCGTGACGAAGCAGCCAGGCACCGATCGCCGCGCTCGCGAGACCGAACGGAATCGATGCGAGGTGAAACGGCAGCCACATGCGCGGCTCCCGGGCGAGGCGCACCGCGATCAGGTTCGCGAGGGAACCGATCGCCAGGCCGAAGCCGCCGACCGATACGCCGAACGCGAGTGCGCGCCAGTCGCGCGTGAACTCGGACAGCAGGATCGCCGCCGGCACGTTGCTGATGCCCTGCGACAGCAACGTGCCTGCCGCGAACACCCGCAGCGGCGAGTCGAGCCGCGCGTGCGCGATCGCGTCGTGCACCGCGGGCAGCGCGGCGGCGCGGCGTAGCACGACGAACATCAGCACGAAGATCACGAGCAGCAGCCAGTCGATAGTCAGGACAGCATTGCGTCGCACGACCAGCAGCACGGCCGCGACCGCGACGAGGCCCGGCACGGCGTGATGCGCGTCCGCGAGCCACACGAACGCGCCGAACAGCAGCGCGGCAACGAGCGCCTGGGCGCGTTGCACCGGCAGTGCGGTGACATCGCCCGACAGGTCGAGCGGCCTCGGGCGGAACGCGCAGGCCGTCACGGCGAGCAGCACCGCCATCGTCGCGCCGGCGAGCGGCCCGAGGGTGAGCACGAAACGGCCGAACGACACACCGCTCAACTGCCAGAGGAAGAGATTCTGAGGATTGCCGAACGGCGTCGCGATCGACCCCGCGTTGACCGCGAGCGCGACGACGATCACGAGGCGCCTGAACGGCAGCGGCGTCAGCGCGCGCAGCGACACCATCAGCGGAACGACGACGAACAGCGCGACATCGTTGGTGAGCCATGTCGCGAGCGCGGCCGCGAATACGGTCAGCAGCAAGGCGAGCGCACGCTCGGATCGCACGCGGTGCACGATGTGGTGCGCGAGCCACGTCAGGCATCCCGACAATTCGAGCGCCTTCGTCAGCATCAGCAGGCCGGCGAGCGTCGCGACCGTCTGCCCGTCGACCCGGCCGGCGAGCGTCGCAAGTGGTTGCGGGCGCAGCCATTGCAGCGCGAGCAGGCCCGCGATCAACGCCGACAGGACAGGCTCCTGCGCGACCCGGCCGAGCCACCGGCGCGGCGCCGACGCCCCCGTGTCGTCCATCTGCAGTGCCTTACTCGTCCGCGGTGACGTTGCCCCGCAGCCGCGCGAGGATGCCTTCGAGCGCGTCGAGATCGCCGAAGTCGATCGTCACCTGCCCTCGCCCGCGGCGGCCCAGCTTGATCTTCACCGTCGACGCCAACAGGTCGGACAACTCCTCTTCGAGACGGCGCGTATCCCGGCCGCCGTCGTCCTTGGCGCGCGCCTTCACCGCCGGCGCTTCCTTCGTCGTCTGCGTGACCAGCTTCTCGGTTTCACGCACCGACATGCGCTTGTTGACGACCTGGTGCGCGAGCGTGATCTGCGTCGCGGCATCGACGGCGAGCAGCGCGCGCGCGTGGCCCATGTCGAGATCGCCGGCGAGCAGCATTGTCTGCACCGGCGCCGCGAGGTTCAGCAGGCGCAGCAGGTTCGACACCGCGCTGCGCGAGCGGCCGACGGATTCGGCCGCCTGCTCGTGCGTGAAATGAAATTCGTCGAGCAGGCGCTGGATGCCGTGCGCCTCTTCGAGCGGATTCAGATCCTCGCGCTGAATGTTCTCGATCAGCGCCATCGCCGCGGCCGCCTGATCGGAGACGTCCTTCACCAGCACCGGCACTTCGTTGAGACCGGCGAGGCGCGCCGCGCGGAAACGGCGCTCGCCCGCGATGATCTCGTATTTGTCTGATGAAATGGGCCTCACCAGGATCGGCTGCATCACGCCCTGTGCGCGAATGCTTGCCGCCAGCTCCTGCAGGCTGCCCTCGTCCATGCGGGTCCGCGGCTGGTACTTGCCGGCCTGCAGCTTGGCGAGCGCGAGCGTGTTCGGTGCGCCGTCGATCTTCACCACTTCGGTGATGTCGGCACTGCCACCGAGCAGCGCCTCGAGGCCGCGCCCCAACCCTTTCTTCTTTGCAACCGCGTTCATGTTGTTCTTCCTCGCTTCGCTCGTCGTAGGGTCCCGGCTCACAGCGTGCGCACCCGCTCGATCATTTCGGCGCCGAACTGGAGATAAGCCTGCGCGCCGCGCGAGTTGCGGTCGAAAATGACGCCCGGCAGCCCGTAGCTCGGCGCTTCCGCGAGGCGCACATTGCGGGGAATCACCGCGTCGAACACCTTGTCGCCGAAGTGCGACTTCAGTTGGTCGGAGACTTGCTGCTGCAACGTGATGCGCGGATCGAACATCACCCGCAACAGGCCGATCACCTTCAGCTCGCGGTTCATGTTCGCGTGCACCTGCTTGACCGTGTTGACGAGATCCGACAGGCCCTCCAGCGCGAAATACTCGCACTGCATCGGGATCACGACGCCGTGCGCCGCGCACAGGCCGTTCAGCGTCAGCAGCGACAGCGCCGGCGGGCAATCGATCAGCACGAAGTCGTAGTCGTCGTCGACGCGCTCGAGCGCCGCCTTCAACTGACGCTCGCGATTCTCGACGCCGACCAGCTCGATTTCCGCGCCGGACAGCTCGCGATTCGCCGGCAGCACGTCGTACGTCACCGATTCCGGCCGCACCCGCACGTCCGACACCGACGCGCCGTCGACCAGCACTTCATAGACTGTCGTTTCGCATTCGGCCTTGTCGACGCCACTGCCCATCGTCGCATTGCCTTGCGGGTCGAGATCGATCAGCAGGACGCGTTGATCCTGCGCTGCGAGGCTCGCGGCGAGGTTGACCGTGGTCGTCGTCTTGCCGACGCCCCCCTTCTGGTTCGCAACGCAGAAGATCTTTGCCATCGTTGGTGTGTCCTTCTTTACTTCAATCAATCGGGCGCCGTTCGGCGCGCCGTCAAATCGCCTCGTCGACGGCGACTTCGATCAGATGCCGTTCGGCATCGAGCATCGGAACCGCCAGACGAATGGTCTGTTTCATGTGGCTGCCCGACGGCAGCCGTGCAATCTCGTCGTCGGGGTGCACGCCCTTCATCGCCCAGATCCCGCCGCCCGGCGCAACCAGATGCCGCGCAAGTGTAACGAAGTCGGCGAGATCCGCGAATGCCCGCGACACGATCACGTCGAATTTTTCCGGCACCTCGACGCCCGGCTGCAGCGTTTCGACGCGCCCGGTCACGACGGACAGGTTCGCGAGCTTCAGTTCGGCCTTGGTCTGCGTCTGGAACGCGGACTTCTTGTGAACGATGTCGTTGAGCGTGATCTGCCAGTCCGGCAGTACGATCGCCAGCACGATGCCCGGCAGCCCTCCGCCCGAACCGACATCGAGCACGCGGGACGGCCCGCGCCCGCGCAGATGGGGAACGATCGCCAGCGAATCGAGAATGTGCTGGATCAGCATTTGCCGCGGGTCGCGGATCGCGGTCAGGTTATAGACCGCGTTCCATTTCGCGAGCAGCGCCACATAGTCGAGCAACTGCTCGCGCTGCGCGTCCGTCAACGCCACGCCCAAAGCGTTCGCGCCTTCGAGCAGCATCGTTTCGAGCGTGTCCCGGCTTGCCACCGGTGCGCGCCGCGCCGTCATTGCTGCGTCGGGACGACGTCGTCCCCCTGATCTGCTGCCGGCTCCACCGCCCCGTCGCGGCGGCCGAGGCCGCGGCGCTTCAGGTGAACCATCAGCAGCGAGATCGCCGCCGGCGTCACGCCCGAGATGCGCGACGCCTGGCCGATCGTCTCCGGACGGAACTGGTTCAGCTTCTGGCTCACTTCGAACGACAAGCCGCGCACGTCGCGGTAATCGATCTCGGCCGGCAGCCGCGTGTTCTCGTTCGCACCGTTGCGCTCGATCTCGCCCGCCTGACGCTCGATGTAGCCCTGATATTTGATGCCGATCTCGATCTGCTCCTCGATCTGCGCGCGCAGCACCGGATCGTCGGACAGCGGCTCGGCCGGCCCGCACTCGCCGCCGCGCAGCCCGCACACGGCTTCGTAGCTGACGCCCGGCCGGCGCAACAACTCGGCCAGGCTGTATTCGTGGTCGATCGCCTTGCCGAGCACCGCGGTCGCTTCATCCGCGGGCAGCGTCTTCGGCGTTACCCACGTCGATTTCAAGCGCTCGGTTTCACGTGAAACAGCGTCGCGCTTCCGGCAGAACGCATCCCAACGCACGTCGTCCACCACGCCCAGTTCGCGACCGATTTCGGTCAGGCGCATGTCGGCGTTGTCCTCACGCAGGCTCAGCCGGTACTCGGCGCGGCTCGTGAACATCCGGTACGGCTCGGACACGCCGCGCGTGACCAGATCGTCGACGAGCACGCCCAGATAGGCCTGGTCGCGGCGCGGGCACCACGCGTCCTTTTCCTGCACGTAGCGGCCCGCGTTGATGCCGGCCAGCAGACCTTGCGCGGCGGCTTCTTCGTAGCCGGTCGTCCCGTTGATCTGCCCCGCGAAGAACAGGCCGTTGATCGCCTTGCTCTCCAGCGATGCCTTCAACCCGCGCGGGTCGAAATAGTCATACTCGATCGCATAGCCGGGGCGCAGGATGTGCGCCTGCTCCAGGCCGCGCATCGAGTGCACCAGATCCAGCTGAACGTCGAACGGCAGGCTCGTCGAAATCCCGTTCGGATAGAACTCGTTCGTCGTCAGCCCTTCCGGCTCCAGGAAGATCTGGTGCGAATCCTTCGACGCGAACCGGTGGATCTTGTCCTCGATCGACGGGCAGTAACGCGGCCCCACGCCTTCGATCACGCCGGTGTACATCGGGGAACGGTCGAGGCCGCTGCGAATGATGTCGTGCGTGCGCTCGTTCGTGTGCGTGACCCAGCACGGCATTTGCTGCGGATGCTGTTCCGCACGGCCCAGGAACGAGAACACCGGGATCGGGTCCAGATCGCCCGGCTGCTCTTCGAGCTTCGAGAAGTCGATCGTGCGCCCGTCGATCCGCGGAGGCGTGCCGGTCTTCAGCCGGCCTTGCGGCAGCTTCAGCTCCTTGAGGCGTGCCGACAGCGACACCGCCGCCGGATCGCCCGCGCGGCCGCCCGTGTAGTTGTTCAGGCCGACGTGAATCTTGCCGTCGAGGAAGGTGCCGGCCGTCAGCACGACCGCGCGCGACCGGAAGCGAATGCCAATCTGCGTGACGGCGCCGACCACCCGGTCGCCTTCGACGATCAGGTCGTCGACCGCCTGCTGGAACAGCCACAGGTTAGGCTGATTCTCGAGGCGGTGGCGAATCGCCGCCTTGTACAGGATGCGGTCGGCCTGTGCGCGCGTCGCACGCACCGCCGGCCCTTTCGACGAATTGAGGATCCGGAACTGGATCCCGCTTTCATCCGTCGCGGCCGCCATCGCGCCGCCCAACGCGTCGACTTCCTTGACCAGATGGCCCTTGCCAATGCCGCCGATCGACGGATTGCAGCTCATCTGGCCCAAGGTTTCGATGTTGTGCGTCAAAAGCAGCGTCTTCGCGCCCATGCGGGCGGACGCCAAAGCGGCTTCCGTGCCGGCATGACCGCCGCCGACGACGATTACGTCAAATTCAATGGGATAAAGCATGGCAGACGTCGCGCAGGACTACGCACGAACCTTTCTCAGAAATGTATGGGGCGAATTATAACGGGTTCGGATTTGACCCGAATCTTGCCCGAACGGCAGACAAACAAAAACGGCGTGTTTCACGTGAAACACGCCGTCGCTTTGATGCCGAAAACGGCGATCAGGCGGTCTTTTTCGCCAGGCCCAGGTAGGTTTCGATTACCTGTGGATTCTGTGCCAGCTCGGCCGCCCGCCCCTCGAGCGCGAACTCGCCGGTTTCCAGCACGTAGCCGTAATCGGAGATCTGCAGCGCAGCCCGGGCATTCTGCTCGATCAGCAGCGTCGCGACGCCGCTGCCGCGCAACGCGCTGATGATATGAAAAATCTCCTTCACGATCAACGGCGCGAGACCCAGGCTCGGCTCGTCGAGCATCAGCAGATCCGGCTTGCCCATCAGCGCGCGGCCGACCGCGAGCATCTGGCGCTCGCCGCCGGACAGCGTGCCGGCCGCCTGGTTGCGGCGTTCCCTCAGGCGGGGAAACAGCGCGAACACGTGATCGAGCTGGTCCAGGAAATTGGCCTCCCCGGCCTGCTTGCGCCGGTATGCGCCCAGCACGAGGTTGTCCTCCACCGACATCGTGCTGAACAGTTCGCGCTTCTCCGGCACCAGGCACATGCCGCGCGCGACGCGCTGCTCGACCGGCAGCATGCCGACGTCGGCGCCGCGATACACGATCGCGCCCGACGCATGGCCCGTCACCGGCAGCGCACCCATGATCGCATTGAGGAGCGTCGACTTGCCCGCCCCGTTCGGGCCGATCACGCTGACGATCTGGCCCGCACGCACCTTGATCGCCGCGCCGTGCAGCGCCTCCACCTTGCCGTACCTGACCGACAGCCCGCTCACCTCGAGAATCGGCATCGTTGCATTCGTCATCATTCCACCCCGCCGAGATACGCTTCCAGCACCGCCGGGTCCTGCTGCACCTCCTGCGGCAAGCCTTCCGCGATGCGCGTGCCGAACTCCATCACCACCAGCCGATCGGTGAGGTTCATCACAAAGTCCATGTCGTGTTCGACCAGCAGCACGCTCATTCCCTCCGATTTCAGCCGGCGCAACAAGTCCGCCAACTGCTGCTTCTCCTTGTAACGCAGGCCGGCCGCCGGCTCGTCGAGCAGCAGCAGCGTCGGATCGCAGCACAGCGCGCGGGCGATCTCGAGAATTCGTTGCTGGCCGAGCGCGAGGCTGCCGGCTTCGTCATACATATGGCTTTCAAGCCCGACACGGCGAATCTGGCGCGCCGCCTCGGCGAGCAGCTGCGCCTCCTCGTGCGCATTGAGCCGCGCGATGCTGCGCCACACGCCGGTCGAGCCGCGCAGATGCGCGCCGATCGCGACGTTCTCCAGCACCGTCATCCCGGGCAGCAGCTTCACGTGCTGGAACGTGCGACCGATCCCCCGGCTGACGATCTCGCGCGACGTCAGGCCGTCGATCCGTTCGCCGCGGAACGTGATCTTGCCGCCGGTCGGCTGCAGCACGCCGGTCACGAGGTTGAACGTGGTCGACTTGCCCGCGCCGTTCGGCCCGATCAGGCCGACGATCTGCCCGGCCTTCACGTCGAAGCTGACGTCGTTGACCGCCACCAGCCCGCCGAACTGCTTGCGCGCGTGGTCGACGACGAGCAGCGGCTCGCCGGTCGCCGGCTTGCTGCGCTGCGGCAAAGGATCGGCGTGGTGCGGCACCTGCGCACGCTGCCCGCGCGGGAACAGCTTCGCGACGAACGGCCATACGCCCTGCCGCGCGTACTGCAGCAGCAGCACCATCAGCACGCCGAACACGATCACCTCGAAGTTGCCTTCCGAGCCGAGCAGCTTCGGCAGCAGCGTCTGCAGGTAATCCTGCAGTACGGTGAGGAGCGCCGCGCCGAGCACCGCGCCCCACACGTGCGCGACGCCGCCCACCACCGCCATGAACAGGAATTCGATCCCGTGGTTCAGGCCGAACGGCGTCGGGTTCACCGCGCGCTGCAGATGCGCGTACAGGAAGCCGGAGATCGCCGCGAGCACCGCCGCGTAGACGAAGATCACGACGCGCATCCACGCGGTGTTCACGCCCATCGCCTCGGCCATCACGCCGCCGCCGCGCAGCGCGCGGATCGCGCGGCCCGGCCGGCTGTTCAGCAGGTTCTGCACCGACAGGACCGCGCCGAGCACCACCGCCCAGATCAGGAAATACAGGCTGCGGCCGCTGTCCAGCACGATGCCGAACACGTTCAGCGCCGGAATGCCGTTGATGCCGTCGTACTTGCCGAGCAGCTCCAGATTGCCGAACAGGTAGAACAGCGCGAGCCCCCACGCGATCGTGCCGAGCGGCAGGAAGTGGCCGGACAGCCGCATCGTCACCATGCCCAGCAGCAGCGCGACGAGCGCCGTCAGCGCGATGCCGACGAGCAGCGCGAGCCATGGCGACACCCCGTAGCGCGTCGTCAGGTACGCGGTCGCATACGCGCCGACGCCGACGAACGCCGCCTGCCCGAAGCTCGTCATCCCGCCGACCCCCGTCAGCAGCACCAGCCCGATCGCGACGATCGCGTAGAGGCCGATGTAGTTCAGCAGCGTGATCCAGTATTCGGGCACCCGCACCGCGCCGGGTAGCACCGGCAGCGTGAACAGCACCACGAGAAACAGCCAGAACGTCTTGTTGCGCAATAGCGTCTTCATCGCGTCACTCCTCGTCCTCTTCCGCATGCGGCATCGCGAAGCTCCGCCACAGCAGCACCGGGATGATCAGCGTGAACACGATCACCTCCTTGTATGCGCTCGCCCAGAACGACGAATACGATTCGAGCACGCCGACCAGCAGCGACCCCGCCGCCGCGAGCGGATAGCTGATCAGCCCGCCGACGATCGCGCCGACGAAGCCCTTCAGGCCGATCAGGAAGCCGGAGTCGTAATAGATCGTCGTCAGCGGCCCGGCGAGGATGCCTGACAGCACGCCGAGGCCCGCCGCGAGCGTGAACGCGAGCCGCCCCGCCTGCGTGGTGCCGATGCCGACGAGCCGGGCGCCGAGCCGGTTCACCGACGTCGCGCGCAGCGCCTTGCCGGCGATCGTGCGGCCGAAGTACAGGTACAGCGCGGCGATCAGCACGAGCGCGGTGCCGACCACCCACACGCTTTGCAGCGACACCGTCAGGCTGCCGGCCGACAGCGACGCGTCGGAGAACGCCGTGGTGCGCGAGCCTTCCGCGCCGAACATCACGAGCCCGAGGCCGACCATCGCGAAATGCACGGCGACCGACACGATCAGCAGCAGCAGCGTCGTCGCCTCGGCGATCGGCTGATAGACGAGCCGGTACACGAACGGCCCCATCGGCACGACGATCGCGAGCGTCAGCGCGATCTGCGCGAGCATCGGCAGCGGCTGCGCGGCGACGCTGCGCGTGACCGCCAGCACCGCGAGCGGCATCAGCACGTAGCGGCTGCCGAGCGTCGTCAGCGTGCGGCCGAGCTGATGGCGCCGCTCGCGATGACGGATCAGCCCGCCCGCTTCGAGCAGGAAGCATGCGATGCCCATCACGAACAGCAGCCAGCAGGTGGCGGGAAATTTCTGCGCCTGCAACGCAGCCAGCGTCAGCGCACCGTAGGCGACGAATTCGCCCTGGGGAATGAAGATCACCCGCGTGACGGAAAACACGAGCACCAGCGCCAGCGAGAGCAAGGCGTAGATGGCGCCGGTCGTGATGCCGTCCTGCGCGAGGATCGCCGCAATAGAGAGATCCATACCGTTTCTTGTATCGAGAATGCTTCGAGGAATATCGCCCGAAAGCCGGCGCATCGCGCGGCCGCCCGGCGCGGCTCTTTCACGTGGAACGTCGCCGCGCGGCGCGCGAGACATCAGGCCGGCGAGCCGGCGACGGCGCGCATGAGGGCCTCGCCGTCATGCGCGCCGCATCGTGGCGCTCACTCCGCCTGCAGCTTCCACTTGCCGTCGACGATCTGCACCATCACGCGCGCGCGGTTGTCGAAGCCGTTGTGGTCGCCCGGCGTCATGTTGACCACGCCGTGCGAGACCGGCAGATCCTTGACGTTCTCGAGCGCGACGCGCAGCGCGTCACGGAACCCCTCGGTGCCGGGCTGGGCCTTCTTCAGCGCCTCGGGAATCGCGCGCTGCAGCAGCTGGCCCGCATCCCAGGCATGCGCGCCGAAGGTGGACAGCGAACCCGCGCCGTAGGTCTTCTCGTAGGCCGCCTTGTACGCCTGCGACGGCTTCTTCACCGGGTTCGAATCCGGCAGCTGGTCGGTCACGAGCACCGGCCCGGTGGGCAGGATCTCGCCGTCGCAATCCTTGCCGCACACGCGCAGGAAGTCGTTGTTCGCGACGCCATGCGTCTGGTACACGTGCCCCTTGTAGCCGCGCTCCTTCAGCGCCTTGGCCGGCAGCGCCGCCGGCGTGCCCGCGCCCGCGATCAGCACCGCGTCGGGATTCGCGCCGAGCGTCTTCAGCACCTGCCCCGTCACCGACGCGTCGGTGCGGTTGTAGCGCTCGTTCGTCACGACCTTGATGCCGTTCGCCGCGGCCGCCGCGTTGAACACGTTGTACCAGCCGTCGCCGTATGCGTCGGCGAAGCCGATGAAGCCGACCGTCTTCACGCCATGCTTCGCCATGTAGCCGGCGATCGCGTCGGCCATCAGTCGGTCGTTCTGCGGCGTCTTGAACATCCACGCGCGCTTCGCATCCATCGGCCCGATGATCTGCGCGCTCGCGGCGAGCGCGATCGTCGGCGTCTTGCCTTGAGAAACCGGGTCGATCATCGCGAGCGAATTCGGCGTGACGGACGAACCGATGATCGCGTCGACGTGATCCTCGTCGATCAGCTTGCGCACGTTCTGCACCGCGCGGCTCGTGTCGGACGCGTCGTCGAGCACGATGTACTGCACGCTCTTGCCGCCGATCTCCTTCGGCAGCAGCGCGATCGTGTTCTTTTCCGGAATGCCGAGCGATGCGGCCGGCCCGGTGGCCGACAGCGTCACGCCGATCTTCACCTGCGCCGACGCCACCGTGGCACCGCATGCCAGACCCGCCGCGAGCGCGGCCCCCATCCATCGATTCATTTTCATTGCGTGTCTCCAAACGCTGCGCGAAAAATCCGCTGGTCGATCCGGCTTGGCGCCGGCTCCTCAATCTAATAATCGTGCGCCATCGCGCCTACGCTCGTTTTCCCGCGACGAGCCGAAGGCGCAGGCGTGCCTGCCCTGCCCGCGCGCCTGCGCGGCGCGCGTCCTGCTGCCGACAAAACGCGCGTCAGCCGACACGCGCTTTCCGTGGATGCGATGCGTAACGTGTAACGTGTATTGAGTAATGCGTGCGCGCTAGCGAACCCACTGCCAGCGGCCGTCGACGATCTGCACCATCCCGCTCGCGCGCTCGTCGAGACCGGCGTGGTCGGTCGCGCTCAGGTTGAAGACGCCGTGTGACGCCGCGACGTCACGGCCTGGCTCGAGCCCGCGCGGCAGCGCGTCGCGAAATGCCGGCGTGCCAGGTTGCGCCGTGTTCAGCGCGATCGTGTTCTTCTCCGGAATGCCGAGCGACGCCGCGGGACCGGTCGCGGACAGCGTCACGCCGATCTTCACGTCGGCCGCCGCCGGCAGCGACCATCCGGCAGCACACGCCGCCACCCCGATACCGATCCATCGCCACGCGTTGCTCATGAAACCCGTCTCCGTCGTCTGCATTGTGTTTGTTCGAGGACTGCCGGCTGCTTTTCCCGACCGCACGGTCGGTGAAAGGCGAGTGTAACGGACGCGTACGACGCGTGCCAACCGGGTAAGCCCGGAGAACGCGCGGATGCGTGCACGCGACGCATCATCGCGAGAACGGCGTGGCGAAGCCTGCCGGACGGCAAACGGGCAAACGGGACGGTCTGGCGGTCTGGCGGTC
>NZ_JGVW01000010.1 GCF_000687455.2 Burkholderia sp. lig30 | reverse complement strand
GCCGACGCCCGGGATGTAGAAGGCAAACACCCCTTGATCGTTCTTATCCAATGCGACGTTAAATAGCCGAGCGACATTGGTATGGGTCCGCTTGTTCGAGTCGCGCAGGGGGTTATCCGCCGCATCGTTGTTGTTCGTGCCGTCAAAGAACAGGCTGATCTGCAACGTCTGCCGGCACGACCGGGTTTCGTCATGCATCCGCAGCGCGCCCAGCTTGAACGCGTCTTCGCTTTGCGATAGCGGCAGCCGGCCGCCCTCCGGCATCGCTTCTGGCCATCGAATCGTCACTGTCTTTCCCTCTTGTCAGTCGTGAGCCGGTGGATAGCGCCGGTTCCATTCTTCGTCGAGCACACCTTGGGCGATGTACGGATCGTTATCCGCCGGGCGGGCGTTCGGATTGTTACCGCCATCCCGATTACCATCGGTAATCATCACGCGAACCCGATCGCCGGGCAGGAAGATGCCCCACGCCTCGTTCGCATTGGCGCCGTTGTATGGCGCAATCCGCACGTTCTCCGCCTTGTACCAGTAGCCCCATTTCTTTCCGTCCGGCCGCTTCTTCGTCACCAGCCACCGCACCGTCAGCTTCAGTTCCGGCTGCCATTCAAAGGGATAGCGCATGCAACAGACCGCCTTACCACCACCGGACGGATTGCCATTTTTCTGGATCGGCATCACGTTCGGCCCTCCGCCGCGAATACCACTCGCAGGCGGCCCCACCATCGAAAACGTGTGGATGTACCACGGCGTGTAGTTCAGCGCGAGAACATCCATCCCGCCCCCCAGCTTCACCGGGTGAGGAACATCTATCGGTGTCACCGCATTCGGCTGCCCACCTGCGCACGCAGCCAGCGACAGACAGACCGCAGACAGCACGCTGGCCACCGCCACTCGCCCTTGAATCGTCATCGCATTGCTCCCTTGTCAGTCGTGAGCCGGTGGATAGCGCCGGTTCCATTCTTCGTCGATCACGCCCTGCGCGATATACGGATCGTTATCGGCCGGACGATTGTTCGGATTGTTGCCGCCATCGCGGTTACCATCGGTCAGCATGATGCGCACCCGGTCCCCCGGCAGGAAGATGCCCCACGCGTCACCGGTGTTCCCGCTGATGTACGGCGCAATCCGCACGTTCTCCGCCTTGTACCAGTAGCCCCATTTCTTTCCGTCCGGCCGCTTCTTCGTCACCAGCCACCGCACCGTCAGCGTCAGCTCCGGTTGCCATTCGACGGGCAGGCTCGTGCAACACTTTCCGCCACCTTCGGATGGCCGGCCATTCGCCTTGATTGGCATCACGTTCGGCCCCCCGCCGCGAATACCACTCCCGGACGGCCCCACCATCGAAAACGTGTGGATGTACCACGGCGTGTAGTTCAAGGCCTTGGTATCCCCCGACAGCAGTGGAACTCGGTGAGGCACCTCGACTGGCACTGCCGTCCCATTCGGCTGCCCACCTGCGCACGCTGCCAGCGACAGACAGAACGCCGACAGCACACCGGTCACCGCCACTCGTGATTGATTCGTCACTGCATGCCTCCCTTCCTGTACAGCCGGTTCCGTTCTTCGTCGATCACGCCCTGGGCGATGTACCCCGCCTTGAAATCCGCCCTGAACAGAATCTCGTCGCCCTTCATCATCGGCACGCCGTAATTGATCGCGTGAACGTACATGTCATGCAGAGGAAACTGACCGGCCAGGACAGCACGACGCGCAATAGAAGCAATTTTCATGTCGTTCATGATTCATCGAGGGACGAGTGCCGCCCCACCCCGCGCCGCCTTGAGCAGGCAATCGATGCAGATGCTCTTCGGCGCAAGGTCGACCGGCGAGTCATTCGGTCCCGGCAACGAATGAGTGGATGCGAACGCAACAAACTTGCCAGGCGTAAAAATCTCCGCGCCGCTGTCGTCGAGCACCAACCGGGTCTTGCCGCCTTGCAGTTCCAGCTTCTCGACGCCCTTGATCTGGATGACCTTCGTCAGCAACTGGATCGATTTGGCGGACTCCAGCCTGATCGAGCTGGTCACCGCGTGAAGAATGATGTCGCCCATCGCGGCCGAGATCCGGATGGCCGCACGCTGCGCAAACAGGCTGATCGTGTCGCGCACGCTCGCAAAGAGGCTGCGGCCGCCTGCGATTCCGACATGCCCCTCGCTCGTGACGGCGACCTGCTGCGCCGCCACGTGAACCGTTGCAGGCGTGGTGACTTCGACGCCAGCCTTGCCGGCGATAAGCAAATGGGGCTCGGAGAATTCCGGGAACGGATTGGCGTCATTCGCGACGCCACGGATCTGTCCGTTCTGCGCTTCGATCGTCTTCGCCAAGTCGGACTGATGCCCGTCGGCCGCCTGGGCTTGACCTTCCTGAGCCGCGCGGCTCATCGCGACATGAAGGCTCTGTGCATCGTCGAGCCGCCGTATCGTTTCCGACATGGCCTTCGCATGTCCCTGCGCGTTGGGACGGCCTTCGGTCGTGAGCAGCATGCCCGTCGCCGCGCGGAATACGCCGTCCCCGTCGGTACGTAATTCGACGCCCTTGCCACGCGCGTCCTGCCGGCCGGCGCGCCCCGCAATATGCGTGATGTATCCCAGATTCAACTGCGACGCACCTTCGTCGCTCGACAGATGCGCCTGGATCTTCCCGTTCGTATCGTCGAAGGCGAGCGTGTTCGCACGCCGGCCGCCGATCTCCCGGCTGCGATAGCCGGCCAGCGCCTGGTTCTTCGGCAAATCGAACGGCGGCATGTTGAACGCATTGGTCGCGCTGCCCACGATGATCGGCAAATCCGGATCGCCATTGACGAACGAGACTTCGACCTCATGCCCCCGGCGCGGCAGAAAAACGCCGCCGAACTGATCGCCGTGCCATGCGCCGGCAACGCGCACCCAGCAGCTGGAACGCTCGTCGTTCCTGCCGAGCCGGTCCCACAGAAACTGCAGCTTCACCCGACCGTACGCATCGGTCCAGATTTCCTGATTCTCCGGGCACGTCACCACCGCATACTCGACGCCGCTCACGCGCGGCTTCGCGATCGTGCGCAACAGCCGGAACGGCTCGCTGGTCGGCTGCACCGTGAAGTCCGCCTCGCAGCGGTAGCGCTGGCCGGAACCCGACGCTTC
>NZ_JGVW01000009.1 GCF_000687455.2 Burkholderia sp. lig30 | reverse complement strand
CGCTGCTGTTTCACAGCGTCGCCGCGCTCGACACGGTTCGCGGCACGCCGCTCGCGTACGGGCGCCACGGCAGCCCGACCACGCGCGCGCTCGAGGAGGCGCTCGCGCGCCTCGAAGGCGCGCACGGCACGCTGCTCACGCCGAGCGGGCTCAGCGCGATCACCACCGCACTGCTCGCGGTGCTCAACCCCGGCGACCACCTGCTGGTGACGGATTCCGTCTACGACCCGACCCGCGCGTTCTGCGACGAGACGCTCGCGCGCCTCGGCATCGACACGACCTACTACGATCCGGCGATCGGCGCGGACATCGCCGGCCTCATGCGGCCCAACACGCGTGCTGTGTTTGCCGAGTCGCCCGGCTCGCTGACGTTCGAGGTGCAGGACATTCCCGCCATCAGCCGGGCCGCGCACCGGCACGGCGCGATCGTCCTGCTCGACAACACGTGGGGGACGCCGCTGCATTTCCGGTCGTTCGAGCATGGCGTCGACGTGTCGATCCACGCAGCGACCAAGTACATTTCCGGCCATTCCGACGTGCTGACGGGCGCGATCCTGACGACCGAGGCGCTCTATCCGAAGATCAGCCGCTGCTATCGGCAGCTGGGGATGACGGTCAGCGGCGACGACGCGTATCTCGCGCTGCGCGGCCTGCGCACGCTGTCGGTTCGACTCGAGCGGCACCAGCGCAATGCGAACGCGCTGACGGACTGGCTCGCGCGGCAGCCGGAAGTCGCCGAGATCCTGTACCCTGCGCGCCCCGGCGCGGCCGGCCATGCGTTGTGGCGGCGCGATTTCACGGGTGCGTGCGGCCTGTTCGGCGTGGTGCTCCACCGGCAGCCGGACGACGCGATGCGCGCGATGCTCGACGGCCTGACCTGTTTCGGCATGGGTTACAGCTGGGGCGGCTTCGAAAGTCTCGTCATCCCGGCCAATCCCGCGCGCCATCGCACCGCCACGCGCTGGCCGAACGACGGCCAGCTGCTGCGGATTCACGCGGGCCTCGAACACCCGGACGATATGATCGCCGACCTCGAAGCCGGTTTCGCCCGGCTGCGCGCGGCCGCCCATTCACGAACGGAAGCCTGAATCGCGGCGATGCCGCTTGCGCGCCCCGGCTTCGCGCCCGTCACGTTCCGTGCGTGACGCGGCGCGCCGCTCCATCGCCCCACCCTTCGCCTGAATTTTCGACTTCAACCACCAGCAGCGAGTGACACCATGAAAGACACCCTGTTCATCCTTCGCCCGGGCTTCTTCAAGGACGCCGACGGCCCGTTTTACTGCGGCGACTCGGTATCCGTCGAAGGCTTGTTGAGTTTCTATCCGCAGCTTCGCGGCGCGGTCGACGTCGAGTACATCGACGCACCGAGGCCGCGTCAGGCGATCGTCGCGCGGATCGGCGAAGACAATCAGTCCGCGCCGGTGCTCGTGCTCGGCAATGGGCAGACGCCGAAGGACGGCGCGATCGCCGTTCAGGAACACGACGGAACGCGCTTCATCAACGATCCCGCGGATATCCGGCGCTACCTGTCGTCGCAGTACGGCGTCGCTCACGTCGCGTGAGCGTGACCGGCGCGATGTGCTGACGCCGCGGCCGGGTCGCGCCGGCCGCGGCAGACGGTTTACGGCCTGCTCACGTTCATGACGGCGCTGCGCTGGCCCGCCTCCGTTGCCGGCGCCGCACGCGAGAAATACTTCGCCCCCGCGACGCACGCGACGATGGCCACGGTGACGGCGATCATCGACGCGGGCACCTGCTCGTGCAACAGCGCGGCGGCCAGCACGAGGCCGAAGAACGGCTGCAGCAACTGCAACTGCCCGACGCCCGCGATGCCGCCGAGCGCGAGCCCGCGATACCAGAACACGAAACCGATCAGCATGCTGAACAGCGACACATACGCGAGCCCCCACAGCGCGTCCTGACCGACGCCGCCGAACGACGCGGGCCGCGTGACCCACGCGAGCGGCATCATCACTGGCAGCGACAGCACGAGCGCCCACGAGATCACCTGCCAGCCGCCGAGATGCCGCGACAGCCGCGCCCCCTCCGCATAACCGAGGCCGCACACGACGATGGCGGCGAGCATCAGCGCATCGCCGAGCGGCGACGCGCCGACGCCGTTGCGCATCGCGAACGCGGCGACCGCGCCGCTGCCCGCGACCGAAAAGAGCCAGAACGGCAGGCGCGGACGCTCGCCGCCGCGCCAGACGCCGAACAATGCGGTCGCGAGCGGCAGCAGGCCGATGAAGACGATCGCATGCGCGGACGTCACGTGCCGCAGCGCGAGCGCGGTCAACAGCGGGAAACCGACCACCACGCCGAGCGCGACGACGAGCAGCGGCACGATCTCGGCGCGCGCCGGCCGCGCCTGGCGCAACGCCAGCAGCAGGGCCAGCGCGAGCGCGCCGGCGATGGTCGCGCGCGCGAACGTCAGGAATACCGGGTCGAGCCCCTGCACCGCGACGCGCGTGGCAGGCAGCGAGCCGCTGAAAATGAGCACGC
Organism: Burkholderia sp. lig30; assembly: GCF_000687455.2. Lineage (GTDB taxonomy): Bacteria > Pseudomonadota > Gammaproteobacteria > Burkholderiales > Burkholderiaceae > Burkholderia. The sequence goes on along the minus strand of NZ_JGVW01000009.1, from coordinate 1,355 downwards.
CCAGCATGCCGCTGAGCCATCCATCGGTCGTCTTTTGCATCGGAGTTCCATATCAGGTGGGATACCCGATGATCCGCCGCGCCGGAAAAGCGCGTAAGCTACAGCGCAATACAATTCCGCAAAACTGTACTGGACACATCGCCGTACAGTTCAGCCCCGCCGACATGAACGACACCCCTCACGACCTTGCCCCGCATGCGCCGGCGCGCACGCGCGTCGACACGGTGATGCACGCTTTGCGCGAACGAATCGCCAGCCGCGCGCTCGCGCCCGGCGCGCGGGTGCCGTCGATCCGGATGATGGCCGACGCGTTGCAGGTATCGAAATCGACCGTCGTCGACGCCTACGAGCGGCTGGCCGGCGAAGGCGTGCTCGTCGCGCGGCGCGGCTCGGGCTTCTACGTGTCGGGACACGCGCCGCCGCTCGCGCTGGCCGATCTCGGGCCGCGCCTCGACCGCGAAGTCGATCCGCTGTGGCTGACGCGCCAGTCGCTCGAAGCCGGCGCGGCGGTCGCGAAGCCCGGCTGCGGCTGGCTGCCGCCGTCGTGGCTGCCCGAGGACAGCCTGCGGCGCGCGCTGCGCGCCGTGTCGCGCGACGCGCCCGACGCGCTCCTCAACTACGCGACGCCGCTCGGGCTGCCGGCGCTGCGCCAGCAACTGGCGCGGCGTCTCGCGCAGCACGGCATCCACGCGGAGCCCGGGCAGATCGTGCTGACCGACGGCGGCACCCATGCGCTCGACCTCGTGTGCCGCCTGCTGCTCGAGCCCGGCGATACGGTGCTGCTCGACGATCCGTGCTACTTCAACTTCCAGGCGCTGCTGCGCGCGCACCGCGCGCGGATCGTCAGCGTGCCGTTCACGCCCGCCGGCCCGGATCTCGCGCAGTTCGAACGCGCGCTGGCCGAGCACCGGCCGCGCCTGTACATCACCAACGCGGCGATCCACAACCCGACCGGCGCGACGCTGTCGCCGGCGGTCGCGCACCGGCTGCTCACGCTCGCGGGCGAGCACGACCTGCTGATCGTCGAGGACGACATCTTCGCCGACTTCGAGCGCGAGCCCGCGCCGCGCCTTGCCGCCTTCGACGGGCTCGCGCGGGTCGTGTCGATCGGCAGTTTCTCGAAGACACTGTCGGCGGCGATACGCTGCGGGTATATCGCCGCGCGCGCGGAGTGGGTCGATCCACTCGTCGACCTGAAGCTCGCGACGTCGTTCGGCAACGCGCAGCTTGCCGCGAACGTCGTGCATCACCTGCTCGTGGACGGCACCTACCGGCGCCATCTGGACGGCTTGCATGCACGGCTCGCCGACGCGATGGGCGAGACGCTGCAGCGGCTCGCCCATCGCGTCGGCGAG
>NZ_JGVW01000008.1 GCF_000687455.2 Burkholderia sp. lig30 | reverse complement strand
TGTCGCTCGATCGCGGCGAGCTGGTCGCGCAACGCCCCAGCCGGTTGCGCGCCCTTGAGTGCCGGACCCGGAAACGCGCCGATTGCGTCGAATGTGTCGGGTTGGCTGCCCTGCGCGGGCACCGCGTGCAGGAACGTGACCGGCGCGGCCCAGCCGAGATCCGTGGCGAGCCCGGCCAGCGTGCGCGGCAGTGCCTCGCCGGATCGGCTGCCCTCTCCCAGCCGCACCACCTGAATCAGGCTGTCGACGGGCCGGCGGCGTCGAAGTTGCCGGATCTGGCGACGCCATTGCACTGCGTCGATGCCGTCCGGCGCGGCGTGCACGAGGATCGCATCGCCGGCCGGCATCGCGCCCGCGCGTTTCAGGCCTGGCGCGATGGCTTCGATCAGTGCGTCCGTGCCATTCACCAGCAGCCAGCGCGTCCGGTTGCGCCAGCGCCAGCCGTGTGACGTGCGCAACTCGTCGACGAGAAATTGCAGGCGGACATCGCGTTTAAGCGGTTTCGTCTGCTCCACCGCTGCCCCCCGCTCTCCTGCGTCCGAGCGAAACACGCGCCCGACGAGGCGATACGCCCCACCGAACAGCAACCCGAGGTGCAACAGGATCGCGGCCACGAGCGCCAGGAAAATCCATATCGACGCGCCCAGCTTCGCCTCGCGCGTGAGTACGCCGAGCAGTTCGCCCTTGAGCCAGACCAGCGTAAACGCGACCCCGGCAAGGAGCAGGGCGAGAAAAATCGGCCCCCAGGCGAGCGTCGGGGCGGTTCGGGTCGCGTCTGTTTCGCTCGCCCCGAGAATCTGCATGTTATTGCGTGTGTTCGTCATCAGGTTCTTCGTGCCTTGTTCGGTCGTTGACGTGCAGGATCGCGGCCTGCGCGATCGACGTGGACGACGGTGCGTGGAGAATCAGTTGCGTTCCTGCCGCCGCCTCGATCGCTGCGGCGACCGACAGCCACCCGCCTGCCGCCCCCGCATGGCCGATGAGGAGATCGGGGCGGCGCTGGGCGTCCTGTTTCGCGACGTCCGGGAGGCCGGCACTGCGCAGCGCCGCGAGCAGTTGCGTGTCGTGCGCGTTGTCCAGGCCACTGATCCAGGCCGTCGCAACGGTGGCGGCGTCGGCCGCGCCCCACAGCACGCCGTTCGCGAGCACGGCATTCAGGCCGTCGAGATCATCCGCCACCGGACGGTGCAGCATGCCGGCCACCGTCACCGGATCGGGTAGCTGGAACACCCCCGGACCGAGCAGCACCGCGACCGCCCCCTCGGTACTCCCCGGCGGTGGCATGTCGTGCCACGCCGCCGCGACGACCAGCAACGGCCGCTGTTCGCCCGCGTCCAGCCAGGCATCCGCGACCATCAGGCCGTCGGCGCTGGCCGCGGAGAGGCACTCCAGCCCGGGCAGACCTGCCCGTTGCAATGCTTGCCGGACCTGCTCCACGCGCATGCTGGCCGCTTTGGGGGGAGACAGCACGCGCACTGCGGGCGCGTATTTCGGGCCGTATTGCGACAGCGCAAGCAAGCTCTCCACAAGCGGCGCCAGCGCGTCTTCGACTACGCGCACGAGCGGCGGCACGGGAGCAGGTGGGACCCGGCCGTCAACCGCCGCGGCGACCTCGACATGTCCGTTATCGGTCGCGTCGATCGCATCCAGCGGCTCGTCCGCGTCGTCGCGGAGCACGGGATCGTCGTCGGCAAACCGGTTGTGCACGACCCGGCCGGTGCCGCTACGCGGCGCGCGTGCTTCCAGCAGCGATGTCTTGCCGACCAGCACCTCGCCAAGCGGCTTGCCTCCCAGCGGCAGGCAATATCCGGCACCCAACACCTGCAACGGCCGCTGGGCCTCGCGGATGCGATCCCTAAGCCACGCTGCGCGGTGCTGGTTCCGGAACAGCGCGTAGAGGTAGTCCGCCTCGTAGATTGCGCGCGCGATCGCAAACGCCGCGAAGAACACCGCGTTCGGGATGCCGAACAGGCAGAGCCAGAACTGCAGGCCCCGCGCGGGCGTGCCGGCCGGCCACAGCAACAATACGACTGCTGCCCCGAGCCCGCAGCACACCGTCCAGCCGAGCAGCCACGGCCAGAAGCGCGGCCCGTGTGCCGGATAGGCCGATGGCAACCCCGCAGGCGAGAGATCGACAGGCATGGTCAACCGATGTGAACGTTTTGCAGCGACGCGATCAGCCGGCAGCCGCACGCGCAGCGATGATGGTGCATGGCCACGGGCTTGCCGTCCTGATCCGGAAACGATGCGTCGCCTTCGTCGATCATGGTTTCGCCGTGCAGGTCGCAGATCGCGGCATCGCCCTTGCGCGCCAGTGGCCGGCCCATGAATTGCGTAGTCGGCGAACCGCCTGTGACGTGGCCGCCGTGCTCAAGTTCGTCATCTTGTCGGATAGGTGTTTTCAAAATTTCACCAATAAAAAATTGAAATTATTTGCTCGGCCTTGTTATGCATATTTTTGGAATATTTTTGTCATAGTATGTGCTAATTAGCGCATAATTTTTTCTGTCAACTCGCAAGTCAATAAACTCGCCCCCGCATTTTGGGAAATACTCCGCAAATCCACCAACATTCCTGGAAAATCCAAAAACTCGATGGATCGTATGGATCCCCATCCCTTGATCGAAATACCAAACCGAAAACCCTTTGTCTCCATTAAAGAGGTAGTCACCTATATCAACATGAATTTCTCCGTCGACATCAATATCAACGCTTCCGAAATATTTCTCGCCATTTCCGGAAACAAAATATGATATTTTTTCGCCAGAAATATTCAATTCTGCATTAATCCTCGAATTTACATCAAAATATATAATTTTATCCCCGGCAAAAACGCATCCGCAAGCAATCGCAAAAGCATAAAAAAATACAAAAACAATCAAATACCAAATAAAATCACGCCAACAAACCACATGGCCATCCCGCACGTCCCTATCGCGCAACCGATGAATCGTAGCGCCGTGATTATCTACTATCCTAGAAACTGCCGCATAACCTTCCATTGCGCCTCTATCCGACATCCTTAACACAAAGCAATGCACACGGGAAAAGCAGACCAAATCACTTGACATACAGATATCGCCGCCAACCACCCATCAATCATCAATTGAATGATATTGAAATTTTTTTCACTTAATTTCCTCTTTGGTCGTGCGTGACTTGATTTGGAACTCCAACACCGATTGAAGGCAACTTAGTTGAATAATCCGAAAAATTGATGCCACCCAAAATCCGCAAGAAACTCTCCCGATCTTCATACGCAAAACATTCTGAGGCGGCCACGACGCCACCCGTCGGAAGTCGCTGATGAATGGCTGTTCTACATTCGATAGGGAAACCAGCCACTTGGCCTTGCGCCGCATATTGAACATCTTCCACAAAGATCACCCAACCGTTTTTTTTGATTTTTTCTTTCGATACGTGGCGCCATTTAATCTGGCTCACCTCCGGAATAATGGCGAGGCGAGTCGAATCAAGAACAACTTTCCCCTTCGTCACTTTTACCCCAACACGATCGAACAATGCATCGGAATTTTTTGAAAATGCGATATAAAATCTACGCCGATCAAAATCTGTCGAGTATGGCGAAGATCGGCGCGGTGCTTCATATTTCGCTACGAGAACGCCTTTCATATAGGAACAATCAGACAAACTGAGTCCGTCTAAATTTCCGGCAACCCGATTGCATAAGAAACCTGTTGACTGAGCATTTGCGAATGAAGTTATCAAAAGAAAAGCCAGCGCAGCAGTTAATTTAAATGTCATTCAATACCCACAAAAAATTCGGTGAACGCAATCTATCGGATCATCCCATGCAAAGGCACCCTTTCAGCGCCCATTTATTCAGAAGTCCGACGATGTGCGTTACGTTCAGCTGACGCCACTTAGCCGGATTTACCAACTGATGCACGGCGATTGCATAAGAGCACATTGCACCATACGCCAGACCACATAAGACTTATCTTTAATTGCATCTCTGCCTCTCAAAATTTGGCTCAGACAATGGATCAAAATATTTCCACAAATTTTTCTTAGCATCAGTTATTTCAAATCCAAATCTACTGGCAACATATATCGATTTTCCGCCAACACCAAAGGCAACATCATAAATCCCACCCCCAAACGATTTTTTCATAATCATATGAGGATGCGGCAAAATAGAATAAACCGAAAGATACTCTCCCTGCGGAGCCGTTAGGTCCAATTTTTTTGGCGCCCCATATACGACCAGCAGCGAATTTTCTAAATTAAATTCTCCGCCAACGATATCGTGATCAATGCCAGCAGACCCGATCTCCTGGCCTTTTTTCTCAAAAATCACCACTCCCGGGCGCGAATCGTCAACATGGGCCAGCAATTCCCCGTCACAAGACTGGATGGCGTCAGCCCTTGCATTGCTCAAAAAAAAATATAAAAAAATTACCAAATAATGGATCAAGCAAAATCTCCTAATATATTATTGGCATCCTGTGTCTCCTTCCAGCGCAACGGAGGGCTCGCAGTATCGTAACGATTTACGATTTTAGTAACCGCACCAGAAATTTCCCGCTCAACCCCTCGATCTGAAACCCTTGCAACCAAGTAACGCACGCAAAAAAATCCGGCCGTATCTACACATGCGTACGTATCATTTCCGGCGATCTCTGGGTTGTTTATTTGAGGCCCTGGAAGGGGCTTGCCATTTTTTTTATTTGCAAACCACGCATGATCATAAGATTTTGCATCCAACCATCCCCTATACACCCAGTATTCCGAATAATTAAATCTTCCCGTCAATTTCTTGAACCCCCTGCCTCTGAATTTGACTCCATCTCCGCCGTCTGTGTTCGCGAGATTTAATCTCCCCTCATATAGTTTTTTGAAATACGCAACATCAGCCTCATTGGCTGGCGGAGAGCGTAGATAGCCATTCAGCTCCGGCATTATAGAAGGATGATTTTTCTTGATGGCATTTGCAATTGGCGTGGAGCTTTCCCTGACGACCATCATGTAAAAAGACTCAACGGCGCATTGCCCAAAAAAATGGGAGCCTCGCATCGAGTTGTTTAGTGAGTATTTTCTCAACACTTTATTCAGATCAATTCTGTAGCGCTCTTTATACTCAGCTCCCGTTTTCCCAACGGAAGCATATTTCGACTCAGCATAAATCTGGGACAGCTCATCCTTGCTTAGCCATCCGCACCTCCTGAAGTGCCGAATGAAAGCAAGCGGATGGAAAAACCAAACCTTCCCTCCCGCAGGCAGGCCGGTCTTGTCCCAGAAATGAAGCTTCCTGACGAAATCCAGGAACCTGTTATAGGCATCCTGCCTGCATTCGAAGTGCTCGCCTTCGTTCAACAAATGCCGGTAGCAAGCATCGAGATTGGCGCTGTCCCACTCGCTCGGCGCCTCGCAGATGAAGCCGCGCAGCAGTTTCCGGACGGCCTCGTGATCCGGGTCGATCACGTAATAGCGCATGGCGTCGCTTTTCTGCTGTGAAGTTTGCGGCTCGCCCATCAGATCGGTTCCGGGTAGTTCGACGTCACCGACGGCTGCCCGGACCACACCCTTGAGCTTGTCCAGATCCCACAGCCCGTTCTGATCGACCGGCGCAGTCGACGCCTGAATCTTCCGCCACCCGGCGAAGAACGGAAAATCCGCGTCCGACAGCCGGGTGATGGCCGGCTTGCTGATGTCGATATACCCCTGCTGCCCATTGGCGAACGGGATGCAGTACCAGGTCTTGCGCAGATTGGGGGCGGTTGAGGTCTCTTGATCGGGAGCCGGAGGCAGCGTTTCAGGTTTGCTCAGAATCCTCCCGAACCGGAGCATCTCGTAGCCGTCGCTCGGACAGGTCGGATACAGCGCGCTCGCGCGCTTGTACATGTCGTATTCGAACTCCGACTCGACCGCGGGCTCATCGGTCAGCAATGTCCGGCTACCATCGGCCGCCACGCTCCACACGTTGGTGTATTTGTCGCCCTTCTGGAAATACACCTCGACGTACAGGGGCTGTTCGTTCTGGCCGGACTGCTGCGCGGGAAATTTGATCCCGCGCAGCTTGTCCGCTTCCACGCCCGGCGGCTGCGCGTGAAAGTTCTGATTCGCGGGAATCACGTAATAGCTATGCCCCCAGCAATCGCCTCCTCGCGGCGTCGCAACCTCCTGATTCCCGAGTTGCGTTTCCCCGAAATAGGCGTCGAAATCCCCCGGCGCCATGAAGATTTCGAAGTGCAGTTGCCATCGGTCCTGGCATTGCCCCGTGTAACCGAGAATGTCCTTCCGCCGCACCTTCTTGCCCTCGCCTGATACCGGACCACCCGAGTCCCAGCGCAGCCATTCGGGCATGCTATGGGGCTCGTTGATCGGCGGCGGCTGCATGCCGTCATGCGTCATGGTGTTCAGGTCAAGCAGGTGCATGTACAGCGAATAGAACGTCAACGTGCGGTTTTCGCCCGTGTCGGTCGTGTGCTTCAGCAGCACGAATCCGGCGTTGGTGTTCTGGTTGCCGGCAGTGTCCGCGATCGGGTGCTGGCACACGCGGTAAGCGACGACCTCCCCATCGGCGATCGCCCGTACGGGCAGCGAGCGGTCATTCCATGGAACGAGATGCAGGCCGGTATGCCAGCGGCGATCGAACGCGACCGGATAGAGGCCGCTGCTGTCGGTCATCTTGTCGAGTGCCTCCATCAACGGATCTTCTTTCGTCGAATCGGCATCGATGGGAGGCAGGAAAGGCGGGCTGATGATCATGGGATTCAGTGGGAAACCGAGTAGTCGGCGGGCGCCTTCAGATTGCTCTTCGGCGGCGTCGGCAATAGAGGATTGACGGTACCAGGCCCCTGAAACACGAACGTCCCGGCCTTGATCTTGAATGCGCCCGGGCCGATGAACTCGAACGTGCCGTCCTCGATCTTGAGCGCGGCGCTGCCGCTGGCCAGCACGATCTTCTTGCGCGCGACCACCAGCACATCCTCGTCGGCGCTCGCGAGCCGCACCTGTTTGGCGGCGGTCAGGTCCATCGCGTCGCTTTGCGCCTGGATTTCGACTCGTCCCTTCGCGGCGAAGAGCTTCAGGCCAAGCTTGTGCGCGCACAGCGAGATCAGTTCGCCGGCGGCCACCGTAAAGCGCTTGAGCACGCTCAAGTCCGCATGCTGGCCAGCCGTCACGATCACGTTCTCGCCAGCGGCCTGCTGGATCGACTTCGGCGTCGCAAGCGCGATGCCGGCCGGTGCGCTCGCCAGCAATCCCGCGCCCTTGAGCTGGTCCAGCACGCCCATCAGACCGGCCTGGGTCGCCTTGTCGGCCGGCGTCGCGTTCGCCTGCGCTGTCGCGTTGACGAGCGCTGTGACCCGCTGCAAGGCGGTTTGCAGCTCCTTGATTGCCGCCTGCATGTCGAGATGCGGCGCATCGGGATTCGCAAACGAATCGGCCGACACAAACAGCCCCTTCGTCGCACGCACCGTGCCCCACCCCTGCGTCGCCACTTCGAAGCCCTCGCCGCGCTTCCGCTTCTCGCTGTCGACCAGATAACCGAGCGACACCGACGACTTCGCAAACACCGACGCGAGCTTGGCGCCCTCGTGCCCCTTCAGGTCCTCGAAGCGCAGCTTGTTGCCGAGCAGAGGCGAGCGGAACACCGTGCGGCTGTACCACCCCTCCTTGCCGTGCACCAGATCCCGGCGCGCGTAGTCATGGACGGCGCCCGCGATCAGCAAGCGATCGCAATTCGCCTGCGTCGCGATGATCCGGACCTCGGTACGCGGCAGCAACGGAATGTGCAAGCCGCCGTGAAACGATGCCGACGTGCGCAGCAGGCGCAGCGGCATGCTGTTCGTGCCGCGCTTGCCGCTGTGCCGCGCGAACTGGAATTTCACCCGGTAGCGGCCATGCTCGTCCATCCATGCATACGGCTCGTCGTCGCCGGATTCGATCGTGCCGATGAGCGTCCCGCCGATCCATCTCCAGTGCTTTGCCGGATCGTACTCGGGCCGGTACGTCAGGTGCGCAGGGATCGCCTCGAACGTGTTGGTCACCGACTGCTTCCGGCTGCCCGTCGTGACGAGCTTCGTGATCACGATCCCGTACGGCGCTTCGGGCACGGTATCGTTGGTCACGCGCACCACCATGCCCGGCGTCATGCCGATCACGTTGCTGGTGCCGGTGATGCGCGTCTGCCGCGTGACCAGTTCGTCGCGCCGCGCGTCGGCCAGCGCCTGCCCTTCGTCGACCGTATGGAAATGCTCGTTGCTGCGGTTCACGCTGCCGAACACCGAGCGGTCGTCGTGGGCGACGACCGACTCGACCTGCAGCGGATCGTCCGGCCGCCGATAATTGTGATCCCGCTCGCGCACGGTCTGCGGCACGAGCGCGCGCGTCACTGCCAGCGTCAGGATCGCCTCGTGCCAGCTGACGAGGCCGGAATTCGGCAGCAGCGGCACCTCCAGCGCCCGCATGTAGCCGCGGGCCGTGTTGCTGACCACCAGCGTGTCGCGCTGCGGGCCGTCGTCCTTCCTGGCCTGCCTGAAGTAGTAATACACGCCGGCACGTCGGCAATGCCGATCGATGAAATTCGCGACCGTCTCCTCGTACATCACGGTCTGCTCGACTTTCTCGTCCAGCCCTTCCAGCTCGAATTCGACGTCGTAGGACTCGAACAGATCGCGATCGACGATCGTGTCGGTCAGCAGCTCGCGGAACGAACGGTCGAGGAACACCGCCGAATCGTGCACCTCGCCGAGCAGCGCAAGCCGCGGCTTCAGATGCAGCTGGTAGGTCGCCTCGTCCCGGCTCGTCTTGACCCGCGTCCAGTTCGTGACGATCCCATGCACGG
>NZ_JGVW01000007.1 GCF_000687455.2 Burkholderia sp. lig30 | reverse complement strand
CGCCGCGGCGGCCGAGGGGCCGTCCCCGCACGCGACGATCTTGTTGCCGTTCGCCAGCGCGGCGAACATCGCGTCGACCGAGGCCGCGATCGGCAGCGACAGCGCATCCAGCGCTTCGAGGTGAAGCGCGGCGCTATCGCGGAAATGTTGCTGAATTCGTTCGACTGACATCGATTTCTGATCAAGTGCTGCGCGCAACGGATATCGCGCGACATCGTGAGTGCGGCGAGTTTACCGCACTCCGGGGCCTGAACCGGGCACCGGCAAGATCTCTTTACATCTCCACGGCCTGTTTACACAGGGAATGTGGATGCGCTCCGTATGTATACAGGCCCTAGACGTCGTCCGCGCGAAACGCATCGCGCAGCCAGACGAGTTGCCCGGCCTCGAACGCAACGACATCGAAGCGGCACGGCGCACCGGCGCCATGCCGCACCCAGAAGCGCTGCGCCGCCATGACGAGCCGCGCGCGCTTGCGCCGGCCGATGCTCGCCGCCGCGCCGCCGTGCCGGACGCTGCGCCGCGCGCGCACTTCGACGAACACCAGCGTGCCGTCGGGCTCGCGCATCACGAGATCCAGTTCGCCGCCGCGCATCGTCACGTTCGCGGCGACGAACGCGAGCCGGCGGCCCTGCAGGAATTGCCGCGCGCGCATCTCGAACGCACTGCCGACCGCGCGGGATCGCCCCTCCGCCGCGACGCCATCGCCGCGCGCCGTCGCCGGGCCGCCTGCGCGCTCCACACGCGCCGCCCCCCCTTCGCCGGACGGCACGGGCGCCGCCGCGTGGCACAATGCCGACCTTGTTCCGCTTGCGCCGCGTCCGCGCGCCTTGCCTGCCATGACTGCCCTCCTTGAACTCGCGCAAACGCAGCACTATCCGACGGCCGCGCTCTACGTGGTCGCGACGCCGATCGGCAATACGGCCGACATCACGCTGCGCGCGCTCCATGTGCTCGGCCTCGCCGACCGCATCGCCGCCGAAGACACCCGCAACACCGGCCAGCTGCTCACTCGCTACGGCATCTCGAAGCCGCTCGTCGCGGTGCACGAGCACAACGAGCGCGAAGCCGCACTGCGGGTGATCGAGCAGCTGCGTGCGGGCGAACGCGTCGCGTACGTGTCGGACGCCGGCACGCCCGGCATCTCCGACCCTGGCGCGCGGCTCGTCGACGCGGTGCGCGCGGCCGGCTTCCCGGTGATTCCGCTGCCGGGCCCGAGCGCGGCGGTCGCCGCGGTGAGCGTCGCGGGCGACTGGGCCGGCACCTTCACGTTCGCGGGCTTCCTCCCGCCGAAGGCGAAGCAGCGCATCGCCGCGCTGCAAGCGCTCAAGCCGCATCCGTACGCGCTCGTGTTCTACGAGGCGCCGCACCGCATCGTCGAGACGGTCACCGCGCTGGCGGACACGCTCGGCGCCGCACGCCGGCTGCTGATCGCGCGCGAGTTGACCAAGCTACACGAACAGCTGTTCCAGGGCACCCTGGCCGAAGGGCTGACGTGGATCGAAGCCGATCCGAACCGACAACGCGGCGAATTCGTGCTGGTGGTCGAGGGCGCGGCGCCCGATGCCGGGCCGGCCGACGACACCGCGCATGACGCGCTGCTCAAGCTGCTGCTGGAAGAAGTGCCGGTGAAAAGCGCGGCGAAACTCGCGGCGGCGCTGACGGGCGCGCCGCGCAACGCGCTGTACGCGCGTGCGCTCGCGCTGAAAGAGGACGCCTGACCACGGCCCCGGGTGTCGGGTGCCGGGTGCCGGGTGTCGGGTGTCGGGTGT
>NZ_JGVW01000006.1 GCF_000687455.2 Burkholderia sp. lig30 | reverse complement strand
TGGCGCGCGCGGCCGCAGCGGCATCGACCGGCGTCGGCGCGTGTTGCTGCGCGTGCGCCACAAGCGAAATCAGGGCGAACGGAAGTGCCGACAGGTTCCGATTCATGCCTTGGACTTTCATTTGAACCACGGGCCGAATTTCTCCGGCTCGTCGCTTAGCATCCCGGCCTTGCGTAAACATTTTGGCAACAATCGAATGTGTATAGCAAAGAGAGCTATAAAGGACGGAACGCCCACCCATAGCAGACCAGAATTCGCATCAAGGCTTAATATTTTTCTACATACCCCGATCGCAACGACGGAATACAAACCCGAGCTCGCCACAGACATCAGACAAACCACGAACCAAATTTGCGTCGCAGCATAGAGCCTCTTCCAGTTCATTTTTCATCTCCACCGTTGCGAATGGCGTTAATAAATGTCATACCCTTGGAGCCGACACCGTACAGCAGAATACCTTGCGTCGCACCATATGGAAGAGCCTGATTCGAAAATGGAATCAGTGTCTTATTGTTAATGCGCGGCACAGTTACACCAAATATAGAACCAGGGCGATTCAATCCGTCTAACGAACCCATTTTTAGTGGAACTGGTGCTTTTAGCGCGAGAATAGAAAACGCAAAATTTGAACCGTCGTATGCGACATCCCCCCACCCAGCCGGCAATATCTGATTGAACCCATATCGCAACGGATTCCCCCCCGGAGAATTGATTCCGCTGTAACGGTTATACAGTCCATCCACTCCTTCAGCCACGCCGCTTAGACCAAAGACCACCATCCCACCACCGCCGAGAGCGCAGCCTGCGCCTGTTGTCGCACAAATGGCCGCCCCCGCCTTTGCCGTTACCCCACCTAGCACCACCTTTGCCGCATCCTTCGCCACCCCGACTGGATCGTTCTTCAACGCATCGCCAACCTTCTGCCACGGCGCGTATTCGAACAAGCCCGCTTCCTGCTGTTGGTTCACCCAATTCAGTTCCGGCCCCAGCGACGCAGCCTCGATCTCACTCACAAAGTTCTTGTTTCGTGCATCACTCCCCTCGGCATATTCCGCCCAGCACTTGACGGCATAACACCCAGCGCGCGTCAGCCGCTTCTCCGCATCCTCGTCACCGTTAGCCTTTTTCCGAATCGCGGCCTTCTCGTCGTCGTGCAACTGCCGGTTGAACCGG
>NZ_JGVW01000005.1 GCF_000687455.2 Burkholderia sp. lig30 | reverse complement strand
TGCCGCAAGACCGCTTCGCATTCGCGAACGCGTGGCTCGCGCACTACGCCGGCGCCTGCATCGGCAAGGCCGGTGTCGATACGCTCGTCAAGGGACTGTCGCAGGAAATCCTGTCCCGCGGCGACATCACGACCCGCGTGTTGCTCCCGGAGCAGGACCTGTCGACAGGCGCGCTGAAGCTGGCGCTGATCCCCGGCGTGATCCGCCGCGTGCGCTTCGCCGACGAAAAACTGCGCGGCACATGGAAAACCGCGTTCCCGACCGGCGACGGCGAATTACTGAACCTGCGCGACCTCGAGCAAGGGATCGAGCAGATGAAGCGCGTGACGAGCCAGCACGTGTCGATGCAGATCGTCCCCACCGACATGCCGGGCGAAAGCGACGTCATCCTAGATGTGAAACGCGGCAAGCCATGGACCGTCGTCGCGTCGATCGACAACTCGGGCACGCACGCGACGGGCAAGCTGCAGGGCAACCTGTCGGTCGGCATCGACAATCCGCTCGGCCTGAACGACCTCTTCAGCATCGGCGTGAACCAGGATCTCCAGCTCGGAGACAGGGGCCTCGGCTCGCACGGCTGGAACGGTTTCTACTCGATCCCGTGGGGCTACTGGACTGCGACGCTGGCCGCGTATACGAACACCTACTATCAGCAGATCGACGGCGTGAACCAGCGGTTCGTCGCGAGCGGCAATTCGCAGACGGTCGACATGAAGCTGCATCGCGTCCTCGCGCGCAGCCAGAACGACGTGTTCGGCATGCAGGCCCGCCTGTCGCGCCGCTTCGGCCGGAGTTTCATCGAAGACTCCGAGATTTCGCGGCAGCGCAGAAACAACACGTTCGTCGAGTTCGGCCTGACCGACCGCCACTACTTCGGTGGCGCCCAGTTCGACGGCACGCTCGCCTATCGTCAGGGCATCGGCGCGTTCGGCGCGCAAGACGATCTCCCCGCTGCCGGTGGCGGTCCGACGTACCGCTACAAGATGGCCGTGCTCGACGCGAACCTGTCGGTGCCGTTCGCGATCGCACGGC
>NZ_JGVW01000004.1 GCF_000687455.2 Burkholderia sp. lig30 | reverse complement strand
CGTAAGGCTTGATCCTATAACAAGTCTGCCTTGTCGATGATCGTTGGTGCTTCAGCACTTACGAGCATCCCATGCAGAGCGACAGACTTGTTTGATTCTCGTGTGCGATACACACAACCTGATTACTGCTTCTTCCGGATTGGTCGCGCTGCGAAGCACCGCGACAACCCCTTTTGCCTGATGACCATAGCGAGTCGGTCCCACCCCTTCCCATCCCGAACAGGACCGTGAAACGACTCTACGCCGATGATAGTGCGGATTCCCGTGTGAAAGTAGGTAATCGTCAGGCTCCCCCAAGCCAGAAACCCCCGCCCGACCCGGCGGGGGTTTTTGCATTTCCGGATCGCCGTCAGCTCCCCGAACCGCGCACCACCATTCAGCTGATGTAACCCGAGCTTCCCACGCGCGGTTTGCACGCCTGCGAATCGCCGCCCCGACACCCTCTGCGCGCCGCACCCCGCCGCCGGATACGCGGCCCGCTCCGCGCTGCATTCCCGCACGTCGTCCCGCCCGCTACCGGCCATCCGGCGCGATGTGCAGACGCACATGGCTCTTTCCCGCACGGAGTACATAATAGTCAACTGACGATGCCGTCGATGGTTACCCGCCGCGGAGGACGCCATGCACGCGAAGAACGAAGAAGTCGTCGCACACTTGCTCTCCGATGTCGTCGAATTCGCGCGCGGGCGATTGCCGGAACCGGCATTCCGGGTCGTCGAACCCTTTCTGCAGCATTACTACGACTTCGTCGACGCCGACGATCTCCAGAGCCGCGGCATTGCCGATCTCTACGGCGCCGCCATGGCCCACTGGCAGACCGCGCAACGGTTCGTCCCCGGCAGCGAACGGCTGCGCGTCTACAACCCGATCCTCGAGCAGCACGGCTGGCATTCGGACCACACGGTCATTGAAATCGTCAACGACGACATGCCGTTCCTCGTCGACTCGGTCTCGATGGCCGTCAATCGTCTCGGCCTCGCGATGCATTCTGCGATGCACCCCGTTTTCCGCATCTGGCGCGGCAAGGACGGCGGCATCGAGCGGGTAGGCGTCGGCGGCGCCGAGGCCGGCGACGGGCATTCGCAACTCGCGTCGTTCATCCATTTCGAAGTCGATCGTTGTGGCGATGCAGCAAAACTCGACGCATTGCGCGCCGACATTGCCCGCGTGCTCGGCGACGTACGCGCATCGGTCGAGGACTGGCCGAAGATCGTCGACATCGCGCGCAGCACGATCAAGGACATGAAGTCGCGCGAGACGACCGCCGAGGAGACCGAGGCACGCGCGTTCCTCGAGTGGATGGTCGCCGATCACTTCACGTTTCTCGGGCACCGCGACTACGCGCTCGTCTCGCACGGCTCCGGTTTCGCGCTGCGCGGCATGGAAAGCTCGGGGCTCGGCATCCTGCGCGAAGCGCTGCGCGCGCCCGGCACGTCGGACCTGACGCCGTTGCCGCCGGCTGCGACGGAAATCATATCCGGCGCATGGCCCATCTTTCTGACCAAGGCGAATTCGCGCGCCACGGTTCACCGGCCGGGCTATCTCGACTATGTCGGCGTCAAGCTGGTCGGGCCGGACGGCAAGGTGAGCGGCGAGCGGCGCTTCATCGGGCTCTATACGTCGACGGCCTATTTCGTTTCCTGCTCGGAAATCCCGATCGTGCGGCGCAAGTGCGCGAACATCGTGCGGCGCGCGGGCTTCCTGCCGAAAGGGCACCTCGGCAAATCGCTCGTGACCGTGCTCGAAAGCTATCCGCGCGACGAACTGTTCCAGGCCGACGAAGACCAGCTGTACGACATCGCGCTCGGCGTGCTGCGCCTGCAGGAACACCAGCGTACGCGGCTCTTCGTGCGGCGCGACCGGTTCGACCGTTTCGTGTCCTGTCTCGCGTTCGTGCCGCGCGACAAGTACAACACCGACCTGCGCCGGCGCATCGCGCGGCTGCTCGTCGACGCGTACAACGGCGTCACGGTGGAATTCACGCCGTTGCTGTCGGAATCGGCGATCGCGCGGATTCACTTCGTCATCCATGCGGAGCCGGGCACGATGCCCGACGTCGACACGCGCGAACTCGAGGCGCGGCTGATCCAGGCGACGCGCCGCTGGCAGGACGATCTTTCCGATGCGCTGCTCGACGTATTCGGCGAAGAGCAGGGCAACCGCCTGCTGCAGCGCTACGCCGATTCGTTTCCCGCGGGCTATCGCGACGACTATCCCGCGCGCACCGCGGTGCGCGACATCGAGCTGATCGAGCGCGTGCAGGGGACCGAGCATCTGGCGATGAATCTCTACCGGCCGATCGAGGCGGAGGCCCGTGCGTTCCGCTTCAAGGTCTACCGCGCGGGCGAGCCGATCGCGCTTTCGCGCAGCCTGCCGATGCTCGAACATCTCGGCGTGCGGGTCGACGAGGAGCGGCCGTACCGGATACAGGCGCACGATGCGGCGCCCGCGTGGATTCACGATTTCGGTCTCGAGCTGGCGGACGACACGGAATTCGATATCGAGCGCGTGAAAGGGCTGTTCGAGGATGCGTTCGAGCGGGTCTGGAGCGGGCGCATCGAGAACGACGATTTCAACCGCCTCGTGCTGCGCGCGCAGCTCAGCGCGCGCGAAGTCACGATCCTGCGCGCATATGCGAAATATCTGCGGCAGGTCGGCTCGACGTTCAGCGATGCCTATATCGAGCGCGCGCTGACCGGCAATCCGGCGATCGCGCGACAGCTCGTCGAGCTGTTCGTCGTGCGCTTCGATCCGCGCGTGGGCGACACGCGCGACGCGCAGGCAGAACGCCTGCTGAAAGCGATCGAGAGTGCGCTGGACCAGGTGCCCAACCTCGACGAAGACCGGATCCTGCGCCAGTTCCTCGGCGTCGTCAATGCGACGGTGCGCACGAACTACTACCGGCACGATGCGAACGGCGAGCCCAAGCCGTACCTGTCGTTCAAGTTCAATCCCGCGAAGGTGCCCGGCTTGCCGGAACCGAGGCCGATGTTCGAGATCTGGGTGTACTCGCCGCGTGTCGAAGGCGTGCATCTGCGCGGCGGACGCGTCGCGCGTGGCGGCTTGCGCTGGTCCGACCGGCGCGAGGACTTCCGCACCGAAGTGCTCGGGCTGATGAAGGCGCAGATGGTGAAGAACGTGGTGATCGTGCCGGTCGGGTCGAAAGGCGGTTTCGTGGTGAAGAATCCGCCGCCGCCGAGCGATCGAGAAGCGTGGATGCGCGAGGGGATCGCGTGTTACCAGACATTCCTGCGCGGCCTGCTCGACGTGACCGACAATCTCGCCAGCAACGCAGTCGTGCCGCCCGCCGACGTCGTGCGGCACGACGTCGACGACCCGTATCTGGTCGTCGCGGCCGACAAGGGCACGGCGACTTTCTCCGACTACGCGAATGCGATCGCGCAGGAGTATGGTTTCTGGCTCGACGACGCGTTCGCGTCGGGCGGCTCGGTCGGCTATGACCACAAGAAAATGGCGATTACCGCGCGCGGCGCGTGGGAATCGGTCAAGCGCCACTTCCGGGAAATGGGTGTCGACACCCAGGCGGCCGATTTCACGGTGGTCGGCGTCGGCGACATGTCGGGCGACGTGTTCGGCAACGGCATGCTGCTGTCGCCGCACATCAAGCTCGTCGCCGCATTCGATCACCGCCATGTCTTTCTCGATCCGGATCCCGATCCGGCGACGAGCTTCGCCGAGCGCGCGCGGCTCTTCGCGCTCGAGCGCTCCAGCTGGGCGGACTACGACTCGGCATTGATCTCGGCGGGCGGCGGTGTTTTCCCGCGCACCGCGAAGACGATTCCGCTGTCGCCGGCGGTCCGGGCCACGCTCGGCATCGATGCGGCGGCGCTCACGCCGAGCGAGCTGATTCGCGCGATCCTGCAGGCGCCCGTCGATCTGCTCTACAACGGCGGCATCGGCACCTACGTGAAGGCCGCGCGCGAGACCAACGCGCAGGTCGGCGACCGCGCCAACGATGCGGTCCGCGTGAACGGCTCGGAGCTGCGCTGCAAGGTCGTGGGGGAAGGCGGCAACCTCGGCTTCACGCAATTCGGGCGCATCGAGTTCGCGCAGCGCGGCGGACGCATCAATACCGATGCGATCGACAATTCCGCCGGCGTCGACTGCTCGGACCACGAGGTCAACATCAAGATCCTGCTCGGGCTGGTGGTCGCGGACGGCGAGATGACCGGGAAGCAACGCAACGCGCTGCTCGCGGACATGACCGACGAAGTCGGCCTGCTCGTGCTGCAGGACAATTACTACCAGACCCAGGCGCTGTCGATCGCGGGCCGCAACGGTGTCGAGATGCTCGATGCCGAGGCGCGTCTCGTGCGCTGGCTCGAACGCGCGGGCCGGCTGAACCGCGTGATCGAGTTTCTGCCGACCGACGAGGAAATCGCCGAGCGTCAGGCGGCGAAGCTCGGCCTCACGTCGCCGGAGCGCGCGGTGTTGCTCGCCTACAGCAAGATGTGGCTGTACGATGCGCTGCTCGATTCCGACGTGCCGGAAGATCCGCTCGTCGCCGACATGCTGGTCGACTATTTCCCGAAGCCGTTGCAGCAGCGTTTCAGCGAACCGATGCGCCGCCATCCGTTGCGGCGCGAGATCCTCGCGACCCATCTGACGAACGCGCTCGTCAACCGGGTCGGCTGCGCGTTCGTGCATCGCCTGATGGAGGAGACGGACGCGAAACCCGGCGACATCGTGCGCGCGTGCATCATGGCGCGCGACGTGTTCGACCTGGACGACATCTGGCGCGGCATCGACGCGCTCGACAATCGCGTCGCCGACGACGTGCAGGCGCGCATGTTCGTCGATGCCGCGCGGCTGCTCGAACACGCGGCGCTGTGGTTCCTGCGGCATCTGCAGTCGGGCGCGGCGGGCAACGGCGGCGTCGGCGAACTGCTCGCGCGGTGCCGCGATGCCGCGCAGCGGCTTGCGCCGCAACTGCCGGAACTGCTGCCGCCCGCCGATCTCGACACGTTGTCCGAGCGGCAGGGCGCGCTGGTGAACGCGGGCGTCGAAAGCGGTCTGGCGATGCGGGTCGCGAGCGGCGAGATGTCGGCCGCGCTGCTCGACATCGCCGATGTGGCCGCGACCTGCAATCGCAGCCTGGAACTCGTCGCGGGCGTTTATTTCGCGCTCGGCACGCAGCTCAATTACGGCTGGATCAGCGAACGCGCGGCGTCGCTGCCGACGCCCACGCATTGGGACGTGATGGCGCGCGCGGCGGCTCTCGCGGAAGTCGCGCGCCTCAAGCGCGCACTCACGACGAGCGCGCTTGCGCAGGCCGCCGAATCGGCGACGCCGGACACGATCGTCGACGCGTGGCGCGGCCGGCGCGAAGCAGCGCTCGAGCGCTATGCGCAACTGCTCGCCGAGTTGCGCGCGACGGGCGGCGCAAGCCTGTCCGTGCTGCTCGTGATCGTGCGCGAAATGGCGGCGCTGGAGCGGGCCTGACGCCGCGCCGCGGCGACGGCGTGCTTCCCGTTGTGACGGCTCGCTTCATCTGCGGCGCGTGCTGCGCCTCCGGCTCGAAGCCGTGCGAGAAGGCCGTCATGCCCGCCGCGCGCAGGCCGCTGAGCGACAAATGACCGCAACGGCCGATGGCGTGACGTCCGCGATTCGACATAACCCGGCGCGACGCGCCACCACGGGTGGCGACGCCGTGGCGGAATCCGCCAGTCTGTGTGGATAAGCGTTTATACGCGGTTTCGGATAGTCATCCTGCGCGGCTGATACAATCGGCACTTGTTTTTTTTCGTTGGCTTGACATTATGGGTTTTGAAAAGCTTGCTGGCTTGCGAGATCAACTTGCAAAAAAGTCCGAACGTGAACGGGTGGCAAAGCGTTCACCGTCGCGAAAGAGCGCGCCTGCCGCCCCGTCGAATCCAGTCGATCCGGTGGTACTCGCGATCGCGAAGCTCCAGAAGCGCTTTCCCGTCGCTTTCCCGCGAAATCCGGCACCGAAGGTGCCGCTGAAGGTCGGGATTCTGCACGATCTGGTTGCGCAGTCCGAGTCGCTCGGATTGAGCGAAGCGGAGTTGCGCGACGCGATGAAGACCTGGTGCCGTGGAAACCGTTACTGGACGTGCATGGTCGAGGGCGCCGCGCGCGTGGACCTGGCCGGCGCGGAAGCCGGCCAGGTGTCGCAGGCCGATGCGTTGCGCGCCATCCGCCTGAAGGCGCGCCGTCCGGCGAAGGCACCATCGCAGCCGGCAGCGACCGGAGAACAGTCGAAGTGACGAGCGGGGCCGGCGCGCGGCGCCGGAGTTCGCTCACCGCATGAATAAGAACGGCCCTATGACCTCCAACACAATTCAATCGCTGCAAAAGCAGCTCGGCCACATCAATCTGCTTCTCGACGAGGCAAAGAAGGAAGAGAAGGCAGCCGTATTGGCGTCGATCAAGGAACAGGTCCAGCAATACGGCATTACCGAGCTGGAGCTGCTGAGGGCGGCCGGCTTCGTGAAAGACAGGCCAAAGCGGGTTCCGGCCAAATACTACGACCCGTCATCGGGCAAATCGTGGTCGGGACGCGGCGCTTGCCCGAAATGGCTGATCGGCAAGAATCGGGACGATTACCTGATTCGCGAGGCCGCGAAGCCCTGGTGGCCGGGAGAAGACTGACCGGCGCATGCTTGCCGCATCTGACCTGTCAACTCAGGCAGGTGCGCCCCCACGAATTTTCATGCACCTTTCGGCAATCGCGATTCGCCACGCGCAGGCGTCCGATGCGCGCGGGAGGCCGGCCGTGTGTCATTGCCCTGCGCCCCGGCGCGCTGCCTCGAAAACGACACGAGCGGGATGACACAATGCGCGGTCGAGCGGTGGGCTGCATGGTGCGGCTTGTTGTCTGCAGGCTTCGCGGCTACTCCCGCGAGGCGCCCGATCGAATCTGCCCGCGCTCCGACGCGCATGCGGCAGCATTCAGGCGAGCCTTGTGCGGCCTTCTCTCCGGAGCCGGGGGGACGCCCCATCGCGTGACTTGAAACACGGCGTGGTCAGGTCGTCGACGACGCCGTTCATAGATGTTCCGTGCAATCGACCCTTCGATGAAACAGGAGTATCGCCATGAAAGTCCGCCGTGTCCTCACTGCCGCCATGATCGGCGTCGCGCTGTGCACCCGTGTCGCGTTCGCTGCCGATCCGCTTCCGGCGCTCGGTGCCGATCCTTCCCGTACGTCCGTTTCCGGCCTGTCGTTCGGCGCATTCATGGCCGTCCAGTATCAGGTCGCCTTTTCCAGCTCGGTCATCGGCTCGGGCATCGTCGCGGGCGGTCCCTATTACTGCGCGGCCGGCAATCTGTTCAATGCCGGCATCTGCATGGGGCAGGTGCCGTTCGTGCCGCCGAATCCGTCGCTGATGGTGACCGCCGCGCGGGGATTCGCCGGGCTCGGTCAGATCGATTCGCTGGACGAACTGCAGCACGACCGCATCTATGTGTTCAGCGGCACCCGGGACACGGTCGTGTACCAGCAGGCGGTCGATGCGACGGTGTCGTTCTTCAAGCAGGCCGGCGTACCCGACGGCAATCTCAAGTATGTGAACAATCTGCCAGCGGGCCATGCGTTGATTACGCCGTCGTTCGGCAACGCCTGCCCGGCGAACCAGGCTCCGTACATCAGCCATTGCACCGTCGAGAAGCACAGCTACGATCAGCCGGGCGCGCTGCTGCAGTTCATTTATGGCCGGCTGAATCCGCCCGCGCAACAGTTGAGCGGGAAGATCGTCGCCTTCAACCAGCGCGAATTCGCCGGCGCATCGACCGGAATGGCCGACGAGGCCTATGCGTACGTTCCCCGGTCTTGCGCGCAGGGCGCGGCATGCAGCATCCACGTCGCGTTCCACGGCTGCAAGCAGTCGGCGAGCGTCGTCGGCAACGATTTCTACGAGAAGACCAGCTACAACCGCTGGGCCGACAGCAACAACATCGTGGTCCTGTATCCGCAGGTCGACGCGTCCGCCATTCCGTACAACCCGCAAGGCTGCTGGGACTGGTTCGGCTATACCGGGCAGAACTACGCGCTGAAGACTGCCGCGCAGATGGTCGCGGTCAACGCGATGATCGGCCGGCTCACGTCGAAGCCGTAACATTGCGAGATCCATCCATGCGGGGTCCGTGCGCTGCGGCCGGGGGCCGTGGCGCCTGACGGGCGGGGCTTCAGGTCGCTTCCATGCCACATCGTGCGCCAGCAGGCGCGCCGACGGTACTGTTCGGCGCATTCGACCGGCACAATTTCGGAGACCTCCTGTTTCCGCATGTCGTCGCGCGCATGCTGGCCCGGCGGGAGGTCGTGTTTGCCGGCCTGGCGGCGCGCGACCTGCGCCCTTATGGCGGCCATCACGTCCGTGCCATCGGCGAGATCGCGGCGGATTCGTGCGCGCGCACGCTGGACGTCATCCATGTCGGCGGCGAACTGCTCACCTGCGACGCGTGGGAGGCCGCGGTCATGCTGTCGCCGCCCGACGCGTTGCAGGCGGCCATCGCCAGCGAGGACGCGTGGCGGCACGACAGGCTCGCGTGGGCGCAGGCCCGCCTTGGCATCGCCGCGCTGGCGCCCTATGTGCTTTCGAGGCAATCGTTGCCGCGCGCACGGGTGGCGCGGATGTGCTTCAACGCGGTCGGCGGCGTCGATCTGTCCGCGCGCGATCCGGCGCTGCGGGCCGAGGTGCTGGCCAAACTGAAGGAGGCGGACGACGTCAGCGTGCGCGACCGGCACACGCAAGCGCTGTTGAGCGCATCGGGCGTCGCCGCCCGGCTCGTGCCCGATCCCGCGGTCATGGTGGCGGAACTGTTCGGCAGCAGGATTCGCCGCCGCGCGGCGACGGGCGCGGTGAGGGCGATGCACGAGACCTTTCCGAGCGGCTACGCCGCCGTGCAGTTCAGCGGCGACTTCGGCGACGACGAGACGCTCGACGCGATTGCCCGCCAGCTCGACCGCGTGGCGAGCGCGCATGGCCTCGGCGTGGCGTTGTTCCGGGCCGGCGCCGCGCCGTGGCATGACGATCTCGCGTGCTACCGGCGCGTCGCGTCGCGCATGTGCAGTGCGTCGGTCGCGCTGTTCGACTCGCTGGATCTGTGGGACATCTGCGCGTTGATCGCGCACAGCCGTGTCTATTGCGGCAGCAGCCTGCACGGCAGGATCGTCGCGATGGCGTTCGCGCTGCCGCGCGTCGATGTGAGCCACCCCGCGCACCGCATGCTGCCGACCAAACAGGCGGCGTTCGCGCAGACCTGGGAACCGCCCGACATGCCGGCCGCCGTCGGCGTGCCGGACATCGCGGATGCGGTCGATCGCGCGCTGGCCGCCGATCGCGCCGTGCTGGCGCGCACTGCCCGGGAACTGGCCGACCGATACCGGGAGGGATTCCGGCCCGTCAGCGAAGGCTTCGCCTGACATACGTCGAGTATTCGCTTCGTCGCATTCCTCGCGCTCGGCCCTTCTGGCGGCCAGCGCAAGCCCGCTATTAGCGTGAACAGGCCCTGGCGGCATGCGTGCCGGATTCGCCGGCGTGGCCGGCCGACGCGCGACACCCGATCGGATAAGATACGGCCCGTCAGGCCATTTCCCGAACAGACGGAGTGTTTTCAGTGATTCAACCGAGCAACGCATTCAAGGACAACCTCGCCCAACTGCCCGCCATCGACGGTATCGAGCGCATCGATCTGGTCGACGGCAACGGCGCCGTGGTGGCAAGCATCGAGAACATGCCGGGCAAGCAAGGCTCGCTGGCGGTGTATCACTACCTCCGGCAAGCATTCGGCACGCTGGACGCCCGTGCGGCCGAGCATGGCCTCGCGGTGTTCGCCGAACACACGGCCGATGCGCGTAACCGCCCGGGCGCTCACCCGAACGTCGACCGCCTGCTCGCGATCGCGGCAGGCGGCGAAGCATTGCGTATCGACGTCGTCGCTCGAGCCTGAGCGCGGCAGGGCGCGCCGACCTGGCGCGCTGCCCGTCAGAACTTCTGACGCAACCCGAGACTGACGATCGCTTGCGATTGCGATGCGCCGGAGTGGGTGTTTGCCTTGTCCGACACCGACGCGGTGGCGGCCACCGGATGGCCGAGCGCATCGAGTGTCATGCCGGACGCATGCTGGTACGCGCCGAGCAGATACACGCTGGTGCGCACCGACAGATCGTAGACCGCGCCCAGCGTGACGTTGTGATACTGCGCGGCGTCGCCGAGCCCGTCGATGCCGCTGCCGCGCGTATAGCTGTAGCCGGCGAACAACTGGGCCTGCGGCTGCACCTTCCAGCTCGCGAAGGCGCCCGCGACGTTGAAGGTCGCGTGGCCGGCGAACAGCGAGCGATCGCCGGCGCGATACTGCACGTTGCTGTAGTTCACGCCGACGACCGTCGAGCCGAAGTCGTAGGTCGCGCCCGTCGCGACGACCTGCTGCGACCGCGCGCTCGCGTAACCTTCGTTGATCGAAGAATTGAACAGGCCGTCGTCGCTGCCTTGCCACTTGCCGATGGTCGTGTCGCCCGGGCCGCTCTTGCTGTTGTCCGAGCGTTCGTAGCCGACGCCGACGTGCAGCGGGCCGAGCGCATACCCCGCGCCCACGCTCCACGTATTGCGCTGCTTCATGCTGCCGGGCTGGCCGCCGAAGCCGTACAGCGCGCCGAACGTGAAGCCCGCATAGGTCGCGCTCGTGTACTTGATCGAATTGTCGACGCGCGCGGTCTGGTCGAGGTCGTCGATGTCGCCCGGGTGCGCACCGAAGCCGCCGATGAACGACGAAGGACCGACCGGGCTCACGAAGTCGTCGAGCGACGTGTACTGGCGGCCGAGCGTCACCGAGCCATAGCGGTTGCTTCCGGCGCCGACGAATGCCTGTCGGCCGAACTGCCGGCCGCCCTGGCCGGACTGGCCGTTGGTGATGTCGAAACCGTTCTCCAGCATGAACAGCGCGCGCCAGCCGTCGCCGAGATCTTCCGTCCCCCTGAGGCCCCAGCGGCTGCCGGACAGGTTGCCGCTCGTGAGCGCGACGTTCGGGTGCCCGGTGTAGGCGCCGGCCGACCCGGTGCGTTCGTTGCTGCGGTAGGTGATGCCCGCGTCGACGATGCCGTACAGGGTGACGGCGCTTTGCGCGGATGCGATGCCGGCGAGCGAAAGCAGCAGCGGGGCTGCTGCGAGGTGTTTTCTCATTGTCATGGAGTGTCTCCGAGCGGGGGAACCCGTCTTATTAGGTTGCTTGTGGCGAGTCGATATGGCTCGAGCGCGTCGTGCCGCGGTACGGCACGACGGAAGCCAATCGGCGCGTATCATAAATGGAACCGGTCCCATTCGTGAGCGCAATGGCGGAAACAAATTGTTGCGAAAAACGAGATAGTGCGCGGAGCGGCGTGCCGCTCGCGTGTGGTCAATCCGGCCGTTCGAATCCCGTCTCGACCCAGCGTTCCGCGCTCGCCTTGCTGAGCTTGAATCCCGCCGACACCTTGGCGTGCGCGAGCGGCGTGCCGTCCGGCGCGAAGGCCTGAAGGTCGGCGTAGGGTTCGTATTCGTCCGGCACGATGTCGAGCGTCACGTCGACCGCCTGGCCGTCCACCCAGACCGTCACGCCCTTGTGCAGCATCGCGTGGCGCTGCTGCTCGTGACGGCGCAACACCTCGGAAGCGGTCTTGACCAGCGTGCGGAACGCGTTGGCATCGAGCGGCTTCGGGTTCTTCTTGTCGCGTCCCATCGTCCACGGGCCGACGAGCGCTGGCTCGGCCTCGCCGTCCTTGATCATCGCAACCGCCCAGCCGTCGTCGTCTTCGTTCTTGATGACGCGCGCGGTCCAGCCGTCGTCGCGCCAGAGGCCGTTCTCGTGGACTGTCGTGTCGTCGGATTGCAGGTCGGAATCGGTCATGAGTCTTGGAATCGGCGAGGGGGCGCGCGAAGCCGTGGCGCGCCTCTCTGAATGTGCATTCGGGGGAGGCGATTTTAACCGCTGACCGGCATGCCGGTGCCGGCCGGCGCAGTGCGCCGGCCGAATGGCCGGGTGCCGGGCGCATCCGCAGAGGGTTTTCAGCAGGACATCGAATCTGCCGCGCGGTCCATCATCATGGATTGAAGAACGATGCCGCTTGCATCGTCAGGGGGCGCGTCATGAATCCCGATCCCGTTCCTTCAACCGCATTCGTGTTCGCCGGCGGCGGCAGTCTCGGCGCAATCGAGGTCGGCATGCTGCGCGAATTGATCGCGAGCGGCGAGCGTCCCGATTGCGTCGTGGGCGCATCGGCGGGCGCGATCAATGCCGCGTACTTCGCCGGGCGGCCGGACGAGGAGGGCGTGGCGATGCTCGCCGCGCTATGGGGCAGGATCCGGCGGCAGGACGTGATGCCGTTTTCGATGATGGGGCTGCTCTCGATGGTCCTGCGCAACCGGACGCATCTCGTCGAGGCCCGTGCGCTGCGCGTGCTGCTGGAGCAGAACCTGCCGTATCGGCGGATCGAGCAGGCGGCGTTGCCGCTTCACATCGTCGCGACCGACATGCTGAACGGCCGCGAAGTCGTGCTGTCGGCCGGCCCCGTCGTCGATGCCGTGCAGGCGAGCGCGGCGATTCCCGGCGTGTTTCCGCCGGTTCGCATCGGCGATATGGAACTCGTCGACGGCGGCGTCGCGAACAACACGCCGATCTCGGTCGCGGTCGCGCTGGGCGTCAAGCGCATCGTCGTCCTGCCGGCCGGATTCGCGTGCGCGCTGCGTACCCCGCCGCGCAGCGCCATCGCGCATGCGACGCATGCGTTGACGCTCGTGATCGCCCGCCAGCTCGTGCGCGATCTCGAGCTCTATGCGGCGCGCGTGCAGATCCACGTCGTGCCGCCGCTCTGTCCGCTGGAAGTGTCGTCTTACGATTACTCGCAGTGCGCCGAGCTGATCGACAGGGCCGCGCGGACAACGCGTGCATGGATCGAGGACGGCGGGCTCGCGTGCAGCGCGATCCCGAGCGCATTGCTGGAGCACGATCATGCGGCCGGACCGTCGCCGTGCGGGGCGGCCGGGCTCGATCGCTAGCGGAACCGGGATCAAAAAAAACAGCGCCACGAGGGCGCTGCGCGAGGGGTTTGCGTGTCGCGGGCCGTGACGGTGAAGCGCCATCGGCCCGCGCTGCCGAACGATCAGGCCGGCAACGCGAATCGCGTCACCGCGTCCCGCAGCGCCTCCGCCTGGTCCCGCAGCGAATGCGCGGCGGCGGCGGCCTCTTCGACGAGCGCGGCGTTCTGCTGCGTGACCTGATCCATCTCGCCGACCGCGCGATTGACCTGCTCGATCCCCGCGCTCTGTTCGCGCGACGCGTTGCTGATCTCGTCGAGAATCTCGTTCACGCGCCGCACCGACTGCACGACCTCGCCCATCGTCGTGCCCGCGCGCGTGACGAGCGTCGCACCTTGCTCGACGGTTTCGTTCGACGATTCGATCAGTGTCTTGATTTCCTTGGCCGCCGTCGCCGACCGCTGCGCGAGCGAGCGCACTTCCGCCGCGACCACCGCGAAGCCGCGGCCCTGTTCGCCCGCGCGCGCGGCCTCGACCGCCGCGTTGAGCGCGAGGATGTTGGTCTGGAACGCGATGCCGTCGATCACGCCGATGATGTCGCCGATCTTGCGCGAGCGGTCGGTGATCTCGTCCATCGTGCGCACGACGTCCTCGACCACCACGCTGCCGCGCGTCGCGACCTGCGCGGCCTGATCGGCGAGGCTGGCCGCCTGCGCAGCGCTGTCGGCGTTCTGCTTCACGTTCGCGGTCATCTGGTCCATGCTCGACGCCGTCTGGACGAGCGCGGCGGCCTGTTCCTCGGTGCGTTGCGACAGGTCGGTGTTCCCGGCGGCGATTTCGCTGGCGCCGACGTTGATGTTCTCGGTGCCGGCGCGCACGCGCGACACCATGTCGATCAGCGCGCCCTGCATCGCGTGCAGCGCGTGCAGCAGGCTGCCCGGGTTCTCGTGCTTCACGTCGACGCGCGAGGTCAGGTCGCCCTGCGCGATGCGCTGCGCGGTATCGAGCGCCGCTTCCAGTTCGCCGCCGAGATTCGCGCGCACGCTGCGCACCACGAGCAGCATCACGATGGTCGCGATGGTGCCGAGCACGGTCGTCATCGCGAGCCAGCGGCCGACGCTCGCCAGCACTGCTGCCTGCACGTCGTCCGTGTACATGCCGGTCACCACATACCAGTCCCACGGCGCGAAGCGTTGCACCGCGCTGGTCTTCGGGATCGGCTTGTCCGCGCCCGGCCGCGGCCAGTAATAGTCGAAATAGCCCTTGCCGGCCCCTTGGTTGGCCGCTTTCACCGCTGCGACGAACACATGCGTGCCCTTCGGGTCGGTGAGCTGGGACACATCCTTGCCGTTCAGCTCCGGCTTGATCGGATGCATGATCATCCGCGGCGTCGAATCGTTGAGTGCCATGTAGCCGTCGCCGTTATAGCGCATCGCCGCGATCGCCTCGATCGCCTTCTGCTTTGCGTCGGCTTCCGTCATCGCATTCTGCTGCGACAGCTTGTAGAAGTGATCGGCCACGCTGGTGGCCTGTGCGACCAGTGTGGCGAGCTGTTCGCGACGGTCCTCGATCATCGACGTGCGCGTTTGCCATGCGCCCAGCCCGGCGATGACCAGCAGGCCGAGCCACAAGATGACGATCATCGAAGCGAGTTTCTGGTTCAGAGTGAGATTGCGCATGCTCTTTACGGTGGTCGAATGAGCGCGCCGGACAGGCGCGGCGGGATAACTTCTTGTCGGCGCGGGCGCGGCGTCCCCGCAGGCGGGAAATCCCTAGGCGACAGCGGACAAAAAGACATGCAGGAGCGGGGCAATGCGCTGGTTCGGCGCGCGGAGATTGGCGCTGCATGCAAGGTGCGACGCGAAGCCAGTCATGCCGTGGCGAGGTGGCGGGGGCGATCACGCTTGCGGCGCGTGCGCACGCGTGACGGCGCGAACGGCGGCGCGCGACGCATTGCGCGCCGCGTCCCGACATGCGCATTCATTGCGCTATCGCAAACTCGCGTTGCCGTGCGACGTCAGCACCGCTGCGCATGCGCCGCGGCGGTGCCGCCCCCGGAATGGGGGCGGGAATGGAAGCGCGCTCAGACCGGGTCCTTGCTTGGCGGTCCTTCCGGCTGCTGCGGATTGTCGTGATGCCCTGGTGACGGCGGGGTGAGCGGATCGCCTTCGGGATCACGGTTCGGGTCCGCCGGGGGCTCCGGCAGGGGCGTCGTGTGGTCGGCCATGGAATACTCGCGAAATCGTAACGGCCGCCGCGCGAAATGCCGGTGCCTCGATTTCTTTATAGGCAATCGGGCGCGCGTTTGCACCCGGTTTGTATCTCGCCCCGATTCGCGCGTTACGCGTCGGCCCAGCGGCGCAGCAGGTTGTGGTAAACGCCTGTCAGCGCGATGACGGAGGCGTCCTGCGCGCCTTTTTCCGCGGTGAGCCGCTGGATCTGCGTGTCGAGCTGGAACAGCAGCGTGCGGTCCGCGTCGTCGCGGACCATGCTCTGAATCCAGAAGAACGATGCGACCCGCGCGCCGCGCGTGACCGGCGTGACGTGATGCAGGCTCGACGCCGGGTACAGCACCAGGTCGCCGGCGGGCAGCTTCGCGCGGTGCATGCCGTAGGTGTCCTCGACGCATAGCTCGCCGCCGTCGTACGCGTCCGGCTCTGCGAGGAACAGCGTCGCGGACAGGTCGCTGCGGATGCGGAAATCGGTGCCGCGCAGCAGCCGGATCGCATTGTCGACGTGCGTGCCGAACGTCTCCCCGCCTTCGTAGCGATTGAACAGCGGCGGAAAGACCTTCAGCGGCAGCGCCGCCGAAAAGAACAGCGCGTTGCGCGCGAGCGCGTCCTGGATCGCGTCGCCGACGGCGCGTGCCGCGAGCGAGCCTTCGGGTAACTGGCGGTTGCGCTTCGCAAGCGCGGACTGCGTGCCGGACGTCGCGTTGCCGTCGGCCCATTCGGCGCAGTCGAGCCGTGCGCGGCATTGCGCGACCTGCGCCTTGGTCAGCACGCCGGGAAGATGCAGCATCATGATGCGGATTCCATATCGGGTGACGGCGCGCGTGGCGGCACGCTGGCCGCGGCCGCGCGAAACGCGTCGATCGGCGACCCCGCAAGATACGCGTGCATTTTCGCGACGAAGGCAGGTGTCGCGGTTGCCGGTACCCGCGCGAGCCACGCGAGCGCTTCGTCGATCCGTCCGCGTTCGCCGAGCAGCCGCGCATAGTTGAACTGGCCACGGAAATCGCCGGCCTCGGCGGCGCGGCGGTAATGGTCGAAGGCGGCGGCCGGATCGGCGGGGATGGCCCAGCCGTCTTCGTAGAAGCCGCCGATCAGGTTGAGCGATTTCGCATGGCCGAGCGCGGCGGCGCGCCGAAACCACGCGAGCGCTTCGACGCGGTCTTCCTCGATGCCGTTGCCGAGCGCGAGCGCGGTCGCGTAGTTGTACATGCCCCAGTCGAGGCCGGCCCGCGCGGCGAGCCGGTACCAGTACACGGCGACCGGCGCGCACACGGCTGTGCCCCAGCCGAATTCGTAGCATCGTCCGGCCATGTTCATCGCCATCGGATGATCGGCGTTCGCCGCATGCCGGAACCAGACGAGCGCGGCGGCGGGATCGCGCGGCACGCCGTGGCCGTCGAGCAGGTATTGCCCGTAGACGGCCTGCGCCTCGACGATGCCGTTCCCGGCTGCCGCCGCGACCCACGCGGCGGCGCGCTCGGGCGGCCCGGACAGGATCGCCGCCAGCTCGCGGGGCGACGCCGCCGCGAGCGCGCTGAGGGAAACGGCCTCCATCGCTCAGTAGCGCGCGTTGAGCGTGAAGAACGCCGAGCGTCCGGGCGCGATCGACGCGTAGTGCGCCGGATACGCCTGGTCGAAGTACGTGCGGTTGAACAGGTTCTGCACGTTCAGCTGCAGGTCGAGCTTCTTGTTGAAGCGGTACTGCGCCATCGCGTCGAAGCGCCAGTACGACGGCACCGCACGCAGGTTCGCGGTGTCGCCGAACACCTTCGACATGTAGAACGCGCCGCCGCCGAGCGTGAGTTTCGGCGTCACGTCGTAGTTGGTCCACATCGTGAAGCTGTGCTTCGGCGTCTGCGGGAACTGGTGGCCGTTGCTCGCCGCATCCTTGCCGTTGTCGCGCAGTTCGCTCTTCATGTACGTGTAGCCGCCGAACACCTGCCACGCCTTCGTCAGCTGGCCCGCGACGCCGAGTTCGAGGCCCTGGACGCGCTTGTCGCCGACCATCGCGTACTGGTTGTTCGGCAGCGTCACGCGTGCGTTGGTCGTGTCGATCTGGAACAGCGCGGCGGTGAGCGACAGCATGTCGTTCAGCACGTTCCACTTCGTACCCAGTTCGATGCTGCGGTTCTTCTCCGGCGACATCTGGTCGGCGTTCGGGCCGACGCCGCCGCGGCCCGGCGTCAGCGACTGCGATTCCGCGCCTTCGCCGAGCAGCATGCCGGCCGGCGTCGACGACGTCGCGTACGACGCGTAGATGCTGCCGTTGCTCGCCGGCTTGAACACGAGGCCGAGCTGCCAGTTGAAGAGCGTGTCGTCGCGCGTATAGGTCTTGCCGCCGTTCGCTTGCGTGTCGGTGAAGCGCGTCGAATAGTCGTCGAGACGCAGTCCCGCATTGACTTGCCAGCGCGGCGTCAGCTCGATCGTGTCGAAGCCGTAGATCGATTTCGTGGCGGTGCGCGCGTGCGCGTAGTCGTTGTTGCGCGTGATCGAGCCGGCCCACGGATCGTTCGGATTCGGCGACCAGAGGCTCGTGCAGTTGTAGCCCGACGCCGCGCCGATGCCTTGCTGGCAGATCGTGCCCTTGTCCGTCGCGACGGTGTACGTGTCGCGCTTGCCCCATTCTCGCGACAGCTCGATGCCGGTCGTGAAGCTGTGCTTGAACGGGCCGGTGTGGAATTCGCCGAACAGCTCGGTCAGGTTCGCGAGGCTGTTGATCGAGCTGTTGCGATTGTTGTTGCGGCGCCAGACCTTGCCGTTGACGACGTTGCCCTGGCTGTCGTCAGGCTGGGTCCAGATGTAGTCCTGCGTCGATTCCGTGTAGCGCGTCGTGTTGCGGATCGTCAGCGACGGCGTGATGTCGTGCTCGATCTTCAGCGTGCTGATGTCGGACGTCGTCCTGCGGAAATCGCGGTCGACCAGCCCGTAGAAGTTGTGACGGTTCACGTTGGCCGGGTAGATCGTGTCGACGTTCGCGGGCTTGTTCGAGGCCGTATGGAAATACGGAATGCCGCCATCGGGCAGGTCGTCGGTGGACAGGTGGTAGTAGCTCGCGGTGACGCGGGTCGGCGTGCCGAGGCCGAACGCGACCGACGGCGCGACGCCCCAGCGCGAATTGTTGACCGCGTCGCGGCCGGCGACGTCGTTGTAGTGGCTCATCAGGTTGAGGCGGAATGCCGCGTGATCGGCGAACTGCCAGTTGCCGTCGGCGGTGAAGCGGCGGTAGCTGTCGGTGCCGAGGCCCGCGCTGCCGGCTGCCGTCGTGCCGAGGTGCGGTGCCTTGGTGATCAGGTTCACACTGCCGCCCGCGCCGCCGCGACCGCCGTACGCGCCGTCCGAGCCCTTCGTGATTTCGATGCGCTCGGTGTTGAAGATTTCGCGCGTCGTCGCGCCGGTGTCGCGCATGCCGTCGACGAACATGCTGCCTTGCGTGTCGTAGCCGCGGAGGAACGGCCGGTCGCCGAGCGGGTTGCCGCCTTCGCCCGCGCCGAACGTGATGCCGGGCACGGTGCGCAGCGCTTCGGTGAGCGTCGCCGCGCCGCTGTTCTGGATCAGCTCCTGCGGGATCACGGTGACCGATTTCGGCGTATCGACGAGCGGCGCGGTGAATTTTGCCGACGCGGAGAAATCCGCCTTGTAGCTGCGCTCGGTCTGGCCCTTGATCTCGATCGGCGCGAGATGACCGTCCTGGCCGGCTGGCTCGGGTGGCGGCGTGCCGTCCGCGAACGCGGGGCTTGCCGCGAGCACGCTGCACAGGGTGGTGAATTTGCGGAGCTTCAACTCGTCGGGGCGTGGCTTCATCGCTGCATGGACCTCGATTGGTGTGGTCGGGTGGCCGGCGGCGACCGAGGTGGTGCGCCGTGCGGCCCGGAAGTATTACGAATTGTTTTCAGCGGGCATTCTATGTAATTTATTTATAAATGAGAAGCGTTCTCGTTTGCATTGTTTAAAAAATGTGTCGCCGGGAGTGACTCGCGGGTGCGGGAAAGCGGGGAAGCGGGAAGCGGGAAGCGGGAAGCGGGAAGCGGGAAGCGGGAAAGCGGGAAGCGGGAAGCGGGAAAGCGGGAAGCGGGAAGCGGGAAGCGGGAAATGGGAGGCGGGAGGCGGGAGGCAGAGGGCAGAGGGCAGAG
>NZ_JGVW01000003.1 GCF_000687455.2 Burkholderia sp. lig30 | reverse complement strand
CGGCACGGCACGGCACGGCACGGCACGGCACGGCACGGCACGGCACGGCACGGCACGGCGCGGCACGGCACGGCACGGCACGGCACGTTCAGGCGGCAGCCTCGGCGGCAATCGGCACGGGCGCGCTGGCGGTGGCGGTCGGATCGCCGATCAGCGCGAACAGGTTCTTCGGATCGTCGGCGGGCGGAATCAGCGCGATCTCGACGCCTGCGTCGTGCCGCTGCGCGAGCACATACAGATAACGCAGCGCGGCGTAATCCTCGAGCGCGAAGCCGACTGAATCGAACACGGTGACCTGCGCGGCGCTTTCGCGGCCGGCGGCATCGCGCCGCAGCACGCGCCACAGCTCGACGACCGGAAAATCGGCCGGCAATTGCTGGATGTCGCCTTCGATGCGAGTCTGCGGCTCGTATTCGACGAACACGCGGCTCATGCGCAGCACGTCGGCGTGCAACTCGGTCTTGCCGGGGCAGTCGCCGCCCACCGCGTTCAGGTGCATGCCCGGCTCGATCATGTCCGGCGTGACGATCGTCGCACGAGTCTTGTCCGCGGTGACGGTCGTGACGATGTCCGCGCCGCGCACCGCGTCGGCGCTCGACGCGGCTCGCACGATCCGCAGCGCCGGATACGCGCCGAGGTGACGCACGAGCTTGTCGGTGGCGCGCGGATCGACGTCGAACACGCGGATCTCGTCGATCCCGAGCAGGGTGTGGAACGCGATTGCCTGGAATTCGCTCTGCGCGCCGTTGCCGATCAGCGCCATCGTGCGCGCGTCCGGCCGCGCGAGCGCGCTCGCGGCAAGCACCGACGTTGCGGCGGTGCGCAGCGCGGTGGTCAGCGTGAGTTCGGCGAGCAGCAGCGGATAGCCGGTGCCGACCTCGGCGAGCGCGCCGAACGCCATCACCGTATGCATGCCGCGCGCCGCGTTGACCGGGTGGCCGTTGACGTACTTGAACGCGAACAGCGCCGCATCGGCGACCGGCATCAGCTCGATCACGCCGTCGCGCGAATGACAGGCCACGCGCGGGGACTTGTCGAAATCGTTCCATCGAAGAAAGTCGGCGCGCAGCGTGTCGACGAGTTCGCGCAGAACGCGCGTCACGCCGCTGCGGGCGATCAGGCGGGCGGTGGCGGGCACGTCGAGGAAGCGGGTCATGGGAGTCTCCTGGGTTGGGCGCGGCGTGGCGAGCCGCCGATAGAGACATTATTTCCGCGAGGTCGGCCAACAAAAAGACAGCATAAGTGACAGATTCACCGATAGACTGCGCAAAATGCCTGCAGGAAGTGGCAATGTGATGGACCGGCGCTGGCCGAACGCGCCAATGCGCGTCAGGCTTGCGGTTTGACGCATTCATGAAGGGGACGCGCGCTCAGATGATTACGCTCGATGACGTCGATCGCCAGCTCATTGCGCTGCTGCGCGACAACGCGCGCCTGTCGGTCGTCGCGCTGGCGAAGGCGTTGCGGGTCGCGCGCGCGACCGTGCAGAACCGGCTGATCCGGCTGGAGAAGAACGGGGTGATCGTCGGCTATACGGTGCGGCTCAAGCCGGCGGCCGAACGGCACCGGATTCGTGCGCTGATGTGCATCGCGGTGGAGGGCAACCGCGCGGCGGAGGTGATCAAGGTGCTGCGCGGCCATCCGAACGTCGCGACGATCCACAGCACCAACGGGCGCTGGGATCTGATCGCGGAGCTGCATGCGGATTCGCTGGAGCATTTCGATCGCGTGCTGGGCGCGATCCGGTTGATCGACGGGATCGCGAACACGGAGACGAGCATTCTGTTGTCGACGCACAAGGCGTGAGTCACGCGCTGCTCTCACGCTTCGAGCGTTTTCCTTCATCGCCAGCCATGCGGCCGGCGTCATGACCGGCAGCGACGTCGCGATGAACGGCGGCCGGCACATGTGACGACGCATGTCCGCATCGCGGGACGGCGTCGCTCGCTTGCCGCCGCGCGCCGTTTTCCGCTCGTGTCTTTTCCAAAAGAACTTTTGTATGTCGGATAGCGTCCTATGATGATATTTCCGCGGGCGGCGGCTATCGGAAGAACGGGGAATGCCGTGGCGGCATCGGCCGGCGAAGGCGCGCAACGCGTTTCGGCGCGCCGGTCTCTTTCGCGCCGCGCCCGCGCGACGGGCCGGACGGCTTGCGCCGTCGCGGCATCGAGCAGAAGACATCCAACGGCCATGCCATGAACAAGCGCTTTTTCACCACCCTGATTCCGTTGGTCTTGCTGGGTGCGGGACTGTGTCCCGCGTCCGTGCTCGCGCACGATCTCGACGACCAGTTCACCTGCAAGTCCAGCGCGCACGCATTCATTTCCAGGCTCATCGGCGACCAGTCGATCGACCCCTCCCCGATGCTCGTCGAGGCCAACTCGGTCAATGCGTTCAAGCCCAGGCACGACGCCGGGCTCACCGCATTCGGCCTGCGCGTTCGCGCGGTGTTCGGATACCAGCCGGGCGATCCGATGTTCAAGCCGGGGAGCGGCAAGACGCCCTCGGGGCCGATCTATGGCGCCGTGGTGTTCGGCTCGACCGATTCCGTCGAAGCGCTGTTGCGGCAAGCGGGCAGCCATGCGGCGATACACCAGGTCATCCCGCTCATGCTTTCCGCCATCGTGTGCGAGAACTGATGCCCGCGACCCTCCGGGCGCATCCGGCCGCACCCGCGCCGCTCAGTTCCGCGCGCGCTTGCGGAACGCGCTCGGCGTGATGCCGTGCCGGCGCTTGAACGCCTGCGAGAAGCTCGACAGATCGCTGTAGCCGAGACGGCCGGCGATTTCCGTGAGCGTCAGGTCGCCGGCGCCGAGCAGGTTTTCGGCGGCGGAACGGCGCGCCTCGGCCAGCAATGTCCGGAACGTGACGCCCTCGTCGCTCAGGCGGCGCTTCAGCGTCCGCTCGCTGACGTTCATGAGGCCGGCCATGCGCCCGAGATCCGGCAGCGCGGCCCCGGCGGCGCTCAAATGATGACGGACCGTCGCCGCGGCGCCGGCGCGCGCGCGCCTCGATTCCATGAGCCGCATGCACATCTGCTCGCACATCGACGCCGTGACCGGGTTCGCATGCGGCAGTGCACGGCTCAGGAGCGCGCGCTCGAACGAGAGACTGTTGAACCGCGCGGAGAATTCGTGCTCCACGCCGGGCGTGGCCGGCCATGCCCGCGACGCCCGGCATGCGGATGGCGGCCGCTTGCCCCGGAACGCAAAACGGAGCGGCGCAACGTCGCCGCCCAGGACTTCCCGCAGCAGGACGGCCGCGGCGGCCATGTCCCGCTCCACGAGAAACTGCCGGACCTCATCCGCGAGGTGGTCGGGCTCGCCGAATCGCAATACGCCGGCCTGCTCGTGCTCGTGGTACGTAATCGACGTGAACGCGTATGAAAGCGGCAGGAAACGCAGCGCCAGCGTGAGCGCGTGTCCGGCGGTCTCGCTGCTGATCAGGCCGTAGCCCCACATCCCGTGCACTGAAAACGTATAACGCAGTCCCACCTGAAACCCGAGGCCGGGCGGGTTCTTCAGCAGCCGCAGCAGGTTCTGGGCGATGCGCAGCTCCTGCGCGGCGGCCAGTTCCAGGTTGGGGTCGTCGAGCTGGCTGGCGGCGAGGCGCGTGCCGGCAAGCAGGCGAGCGGCCGGGAGTCCATGCTCCTGTCCGAAACCGGTCAGGAGTCTTGCGCTGGCCGGGCCCCTCGTGAATTCCCCGAAACTCATGCTGATGGACCTCGTGGAAACATCGCTTTGGCCTGAATCATAAAATATTTGTCCTCTGCCAACATTGTAGTTTTTGTATGCGGCGGGCAACATGTCGAGGCGTTGCATCGCGTGTGATGCCCGGCACCCGCGCGTATTTAAACCGACGCGAAGCCGGAAAGAATATCGATGCGGCGAAAGCGGGCGTGTCAAATGGCTGTCGCGTTTTCGTCGTTGTCCCGGTAATGGAGCGCGCACGTCGCGATAAATCCGCTAGGATTGTCGGCGCATGCCGTCGCGCGATTTCCCGCCTCGCAATGTCCGCGATCCCGTGCCATGCGGAACATGGCGCGATGCGCCGCGTTCCGCGTGCGCGGCGTCGATGCACGCCGGCGTTTGAATGGCCTCGCGGGCATGCGCTGTCGTTGCAGGTTCCTCGAACCGCGTGCTCGAATAGAAACCGCCCAGGTCAATGAAACCGCGCGCCGGACCGACGCTGCGATTTCAATGGGCGAATACGGACGACGAGTCGGGCGCGTGTCTTTATTCGGCCCGCCGCCGGTGACGCGAGTGGGTTTGATGTCCGATTCGGGCGGCGTCATTTTGTCTCACGAACGGCGCCCGAGTATCAGGTATCAGGTATCGGGTGCCGGGCAATAGTTATGCGAATGAATCAGCTCGTTTTCGGGAGATTGCGCACTGCCATGGTTGATATGTATTCGATGAATGCTGTCGGGGATTTTCGTTTCGCGGCGGCTGTACGCGACGAGCGGCCGGTTGGGCCCGCGGTGGATTGATCCATGGTCGACAGAGTGCTGATGAACAAAAGGCGGAGTTGGGCAATCGCGGCGGTCGTGGCGGCCGCGTTGATCGGGGCGGGCGTCTGGTGGGCGCATGACCGGCGCGGCGCATGGCCGGACGATATCGCGTTCGCGAACGGGCGGCTCGAAATGGCGCGCATCGATGTCGCGGTGAAGTACGGCGGGCGCGTGGTCGAGCTGCCCGTTCACGAGGGCGACGTGCTCGCGGCGGGCGCGGTGGTCGCGCGCGAGGACGACTCGGAATTGCTGGCGCAGCTCGATGCGGCCAACGCGTCGCGCACGCGCGCGGCCGGCGCGGCGACACGCGCGCGCGCCGAGGTCGATGCGAGCGCGGCGAACGAGCGGCTGGCGGGCCTCGAATGGACGGAGACGTCGAAGCTGTTCGGCGACGGGCAGGTGTCGGGCGTCGAGCGCCAGCGCCGCCGCTACGCGCTCGACGGCGCCGAGGCCGGCCAGCAGGCCGCCCGCTCGGGGCTCGACGAGGCGCATGCGGCGATCGCCGAGGCCGACGCGCAGATCGCGCGGCTGAAGACCGTGCTCGCCGACACGACCATTCGCGCGCCGATCGCGGGCCGGGTCGAGTACCGGATCGTCGAAGTCGGCGCGGTGCTGCCCGCAGGCGGGCGCGTCGCGACGATGCTCAACCCCGACGACATCTATTTCACGATCTTCCTGCCGGCGCCTCAGGCGGGCAAGC
This sequence comes from Burkholderia sp. lig30, assembly GCF_000687455.2. Classification (GTDB taxonomy): domain Bacteria; phylum Pseudomonadota; class Gammaproteobacteria; order Burkholderiales; family Burkholderiaceae; genus Burkholderia. The sequence goes on along the minus strand of NZ_JGVW01000003.1, from coordinate 50,706 downwards.
TCGCGATCGGCGCCGACGCACGCATCGTCCTCGACGCGTTCCCGAACGAACCGATTCCCGCGCGCATCGGCTTCGTGTCGAGCGACGCGCAGTTCACGCCCAAATACGTCGAAACCGCAGGCGAGCGTGCGAAGTTGATGTATCGCGTGAAGCTGCAGTTGCCGGTCGACGTGGCGCGGCGTCTCGCGCCACGGCTGAAGGCCGGCCTGACCGGCAACGGCTTCGTGCGGCTCGATGGCTCGCATCCGTGGCCCGCGGCGCTCGCCGTGCGCGGGAGCTGATCGATGGCTGCCACGCTCGGCACGTCGGGGGCGGGCCATGCGGCGGGTGCGATCCAGGTCGCGAACCTGTCGCATCGCTATGGCTCGGCGCTCGCGCTCGACGACGTATCGCTGTCGCTGCCGGCGCACACGACGATCGGCCTGATCGGCCCGGACGGCGTCGGCAAGTCGACGCTGCTCGGCGTCATCGCCGGCGTGAAGCGCATCCAGCAGGGCGCTGTGTCGGTGCTCGGCGCGGACCTGCGCGTGCGCGACCGGCGCGAGGCGATCCTGCCGCGCGTCGCGTTCATGCCGCAAGGGCTCGGGCGCAATCTGTACCCGACGCTCTCGGTGTACGAGAACATCGATTTCTTCGCGCGCCTGTTCGGGCTCGATGCGCGTGCGCGCGCGGCGCGCATCCAGCGCCTGCTCGATGCCACCGGCCTTGCGCCGTTTCCGGACCGGCCGGCAGGCAAGCTGTCGGGCGGGATGAAGCAGAAGCTCGGCCTGTGCTGCGCGCTCGTGCACAATCCCGACCTGCTGATCCTCGACGAACCGACCACCGGCGTCGATCCGCTGTCGCGCCGCCAGTTCTGGACGCTGGTCGACGATCTGCGCGCCGAGCAACGCGGCATGAGCGTGATCGTCGCAACCGCCTACATGGAAGAGGCGCAGCGCTTCGAGCATCTGGTCGCGATGGACGGCGGGCGCGTGCTCGTCAACGACAGCACGCAGGCGGTGCTCGAGCGCGCGGGCACGGACGACCTGGAGCGGGCGTACGTGTCGCTCCTGCCGGCTGCCAGCGGCGCCGACGCGGGCGACCTGGTGATCCCGCCGCGCCCGCAGGACGGCGCGCCCGCGATCGTCGCCGACGGGCTCACGCGGCGCTTCGGCAGCTTCGTCGCGGTCGATCACGTGAGTTTCCGGATCGAGCGCAACGAGATCTTCGGCTTTCTCGGCTCGAACGGCTGCGGCAAGACCACGACGATGAAGATGCTGACCGGCCTGCTCGACGCGACGAGCGGGACCGCGACGCTGCTCGGCAAGCCGATCGACGCGACCGACATGAACACGCGGATGAAGGTCGGCTACATGTCGCAGTCGTTCTCGCTGTACGAGGAGCTGACGGTGCGGCAGAACCTCGACTTGCACGCGAAGCTCTACCGGATGGAGGGCGCGCGCGCGAGTGAGGCCGTCGAGCGGTCGCTGGCGAGCTTCGAGCTGCAGCCGTGCGCCGACGAGCGGCCCGCCGCGCTGTCGCTCGGCATCCGCCAGCGGCTGCAGCTCGCGGCCGCGTGCCTGCACAAGCCGGAAGTGCTGATCCTCGACGAACCGACCTCGGGCGTCGATCCCGGCGCGCGCGACATGTTCTGGCGGCACCTGATCCAGCTGTCGCGCGAGGAGCGCGTGACCATTTTCATCTCGACGCACTTCATGAACGAGGCGGCGCGCTGCGACCGCATTTCGCTGATGCACCGCGGCCGCGTGCTCGCCGTGGGCAGCCCGGAGGAATTGCGCGAGCAGCGTCACGCGTCGACGCTCGAAGAGGCATTCGTGGCCTGTCTCGAAGAAGCCGAGGCCGCCAGCGCGCCGACGCCGGCCTCGCGCCAGCCGGAGGCGGCGCGACCCGGCGCGCAGCCGGACGCGGGGGACGAAGCGTCCGCCGAAGCGACGGCCAAAGCAACCGCCGAAGCGGCCGGCAAAGCGACGGCCGAAGGGACCGCCGATGGGACCGCCGATGGGACTACCGAAGGGACTGCCGAAGGGACTGCCGAAGCGACGGCCAACGCAATGGCTAACGCCTCGCCCACCGCCTCGCCCACCGCGGCACCCACCGCCGGTTCGCTCGCGCGCATCTGGGCCTTCGCGCGCCGCGAGTCGCTCGAACTCGCGCGCGACAGGCTGCGGCTCGCGTTCGCGCTGCTCGGCCCGGTGGTGCTGCTGCTCGCCGCCGCATGGAGCGTGTCGTTCGATGTGGAGAACGTGCGATTCGCCGTGCTCGATCGCGACCATAGCCTTGAAAGCCGTACCCTGGTCGAGCAGTTTTCCGGCTCGCGCTACTTCGTGCCGACCGGCCACGTGTACACCGACGGCGAAGCGCGCCGCCTGCTGCAGGCCGACGACGCGCAGCTGGTCGTCGAGATTCCGCCGGACTTCGGCCGCGACCTGCTCGCCGGGCGCCGGCCAGAGCTGTCGTTCCATGTCGATGGCTCCAGCCCGTTCCCCGGCGCGACGATCGGCACCTACGTGAACGCGGTGCTGCTCGACTACGTCGGCAAGGAAATCCGTCATGCGAGCGTCGCGATGCCCGCGCTGCCGGTGTCGGTCGAGTCGCGCTTCATCTACAACGAGGAATTCCGCAGCATCTACGCGATTACGCCCGGCGTCATCATGCTCGCGCTGATCCTGATCCCGACGATGCTGACCGCGCTCGGCGTCGTGCGCGAGAAGGAGATGGGCTCGATCACGAATCTCTACGCATCGCCGGCCGGCGTCGGCGAGTACCTGCTCGGCAAGCAGGCGCCGTACGTGGGGCTCGCGATGGCGAGCTACCTCGTGCTCGTCGCGCTGACCGTCACGGTGCTCGGCGTGCCGCTGAAGGGATCGTTCGTCGCGCTCTCGATCGGCGCGCTGCTGTTCGTGTTCGCGGCGACCGGCCTCGGCCTGCTCGTGTCGACGTTCGTGCGCTCCCAGGTCGCGGCGATTTTCGGCACCGCGATTCTGTGCCTGATTCCGTCGGTCAATTTCTCCGGGCTGCTCTATCCGGTGTCGACGCTCACCGGGAGCAGCTACTGGGCAGGGCTCGGCTTTCCGTCGTCGTGGTTCCAGCTCGTGAGCCTGGGCAGCTTCACGAAGGGCCTGGGCGCCGCCCACTTCGGCACGATGTACGCCGCGCTGTCGGGCTTCGCGCTGCTCTACCTGATCGGCGCGTATTGCCTGTTGCCGAAGCAGGAGGCCTAGCCGTGACGCAATGGTTCAAGAACGTCGCGCGTCTTAGCCGCAAGGAGATCTTCAGCCTGTTCAGCGACGCGACGCTGATGGCGCTGATCGTGTTCGCGTTCACGCTCGCCGTCTACTCGGTCGCGAAGGGGATCAAGGCCGAAGTGTCGAATGCGTCGGTGGCGATCATCGACGGCGACCACTCGGAGCTGTCGCGGCAGTTGCGCGCGGCGATCCAGCCGCCGTATTTCAAGCCGCCGGTCGACGTCGGCCGGCAGGACATCGACGCCGAGCTCGATCGCGGCCGCTACATTTTCGCGATCGAAATCCCGCCGCGCTTCGAGGCGGACGTGCTGGCGGGCCGCTCGCCGTCCGTGCAGGTGCTGGTCGACGCGACCGCCATGACGCAGGCGGGCCTCGGCACCGCGTACCTGCAGCAGATCTTCACGACCGAGACGTTCGCGTTCCTGCGCGCGCGCAACCTCGACGCGCGGCTGCCCGTGAACGCGGTCGTGCGCGTGCAGTTCAATCCCAACACGGAATCGTACTGGTTCACGTCGACCATGCAGATCGTCATCGACATCACGGTGCTGTCGATCATCCTGGTCGGCGCCGCGGTGATCCGCGAGCGCGAGCACGGCACGATCGAGCACTTGCTCGTGATGCCGGTGCGCGCGAGCGAGATCGCCGTCGCGAAGATCATCGCGAACGGCTCGGTGATCTTCGTCGTGTCGCTGCTGTCGCTGTGCTTCGTCGTGAACGTGTGGCTGAAGGTGCCGCTGCAGGGCTCGATCGCGCTGTTCGCGCTGGGCACCGCGCTCTACCTGTTCTCGGTGACGGCGCTCGGCATGTGGCTCGCGACGCTCGCGCCCGCGATGCCGCAGTTCGGGCTGCTCGCCGTCCCGACCTATGCGATCGCGTACCTGCTCTCCGGGGCCGCGACGCCGGTGCAGAGCATGCCGGTCGCGATGCAGCCGTTCGTGAAGCTGCTGCCGACGACACAGTTCGTCGCGCTCACCCAGTCCATCCTGTTCCGCGGCGCGGGCATCGACATCGTATGGCCGCGCCTGCTGGGCATCGCCGCAGCGGGCGGACTTTTCCTCGCGCTGGCGCTCGTGCGCTTCCGTTCGATGCTCGCGCAACAAGGTTGAATCGCCGATGACCGACTTCAGAATCATTCAGAACGCTTGCGCGAGACCCGCGACGGGTGCCGATGCGCGCCGTATGCCGGATCGTGCGCCGGGACGCGCGTCGCGCCGGCGAGAGGGCGCCGCCGTGGCCGTCGCGATCGCGGCGGCGATGCTCGCCGCCTGCACGTCGATCGTGAAGGTCGACGTGCCGCCTCAGCGCGACGTTCCCGCCGCGTTCGAGCAAGTGCCGGCGGCGGACGGCACGCAAGCCGACCTCGCGCACTGGTGGTCGCAATGGCAGGATCCCGCGCTTGCCCGACATGTCGATGACGCATTGCGCGCGAACACGGATGTGCGCGTCGCGCAGGCGCGCGTACGCGAGGCGCGCGCGCTCGCGGCGGTCGCCGAATCGGCGCGCTATCCGTCGCTGTCCGCGCGGGCGGGCGGCGTCCACGGCTTCGGCGACCTGCGCGATCCGTCGCAGGTGCCCGACGGTTCGCCCGATCTCGACAGTTATGCGGGCGGCATCACGGCCGGGTGGGAAGTCGACATCTTCGGCCGCCGCGCGAGCGACGCGCAGGCCGCCGCGCTGCTGGCCGACGCCGCGCAGGAAAAGCTGCGCGGCACGCGCGTCGCAATCGCGGGCGACGTCGCGCAGAACTACCTGGAAGCGCAAGGGCTGCAGCGCAGGCTCGATCTGCTCGATCGCAGCCTTGTCACGCTGCATGCGCTGCAACGCTATACCGACGCGCGCTTTCGTGCCGGGCAGGCCACGCGCTACGACGTGGCGCGCGTGAACGAGCAGATCGTCGCGCGCGAGGCCGAGCGTCCCGCGCTGGCGAGCCAGATCGACGTGCGCCGGCGGCGGCTCGCGATCCTCGCCGGCCAGCCCCCGCAGCAGGCCGCGCCGCTGGCCGCGCCGGGGCCGTTTCGGGTGCCGGCCGTGCCGGCGGGCGAACTGCCGTCGGCGGTGCTGGAGCGCCGGCCCGACGTGCGCGCGACGGCGGCGATGGTGCGCGCGCAGGCCGCCCGGCTCGGCAGCGCGAAAGCCGACCTGCTGCCGCGCTTCTATCTGACGTTCGTCGGCCTCGACGGCCGCGTGCATCTCGACGGCCTGTCGGCGCTGAGCGGCACGGGCGGGTTGATCGGCGTCGGCGCCGACCTGCCGATCTTCAACGCGGGGCGCATTCGCTCGAACATCGAGGCCAACGATGCGCGCCTGCAGGCCGCGCTCGCGCAGCACGACAAGACGCTGCTGCAGACGCTCGAGGAAGTCGACAGCGCGTATGGCGTGCGTCACGGCTTCGACCAGCGCAGCGAGCGGCTGGCGGCGACGCTCGAAATCGCGCGCCGCAACGCGGACGAGGCCCGGCGCCTTTACGAAGGCGGCCGGCGGACGTTGCAGGATGTACTGGATGCACGCATCGACGCGTTGCGGCGCGAAGACGAGCTGGTGCAGTCGCAGACCGGCGAGGCGCTCGCGACGGTGCGGCTGTATCTCGCGCTCGGCGGCGGCTGGTCGAGCGGAGACGAGGGATCGCCCGGCAAGACGTGAGCGGTCGAGGCGGGCGCGGGCCTCTCCGGGCCGCGCCGCCGCCGCGAAGCGGGGCGCGGTTGCCGCCGCTTTGCATTCCGAATGAACCCGGGCCGGGCGACCGTGCCCCGCAACGCACATCCGAACCGTCAGGGAAGTCCGGCGGGCTTATCGACGATGGAGAACAGGGGTAGTCATGCAAACGATCGACCACGCAGCCGAAACCGTTGAATCCGCACGCTTTCCGTTTCTGCCGGACAGCCTGTACCCATGGGGCGCCTTCGCCGCCTACCTGGCCGACGCGTGGCAGCGCGGCATCCTGTACGCGGACGTGATGCGCGAGCGCGGCAACCGGTACACCGCGCATCTGGCGGAGAAAGTCCCCAACGTCCTGCACTTCCCCTGCGAACTGATCCTGTCCGGGCTCGACCTGCCGAAACCGGTGAACTACGGGCTCGTGCGCATCCTGCCCCATGCCGATGCGCCGACCGACGATACCAAGCGCCCGTTCGTGGTCGTCGATCCGCGCGCCGGGCATGGGCCCGGCATCGGCGGCTTCAAGCCCGACAGCGAGGTGGGCGCCGCGCTGCGCGCGGGCCATCCGTGCTATTTCGTCGGCTTTCTCCCGGACCCGGTGCCGGGGCAGACGGTCGAGGACGTGATGCGCGCCGAGGCGGCATTCCTCGAGAAGGTCATCGAGCGACACCCGGACAGCCAGGGCAAGCCGGCGGTCATCGGCAACTGCCAGGCCGGCTGGCAGATCCTGATGACGGCGGCCATGCGCCCGGAGCTGTTCGGCCCGATCATCGTCGCCGGTTCGCCCGTCTCGTACTGGGCCGGCTGGAAGGGCAGGAACCCGATGCGCTACGCCGGCGGCCTGCTCGGCGGCTCGTGGCTGACCGCGCTGACGAGCGACCTGGGGGCGGGGCGCTTCGACGGTGCGTGGCTCGTGCAGAACTTCGAGAACCTGAATCCGGCCAACACGCTCTGGAGCAAGCGCTACACCCTCTATTCGAAAGTCGACACCGAGGCCCGCCGCTTCCTCGACTTCGAGGAATACTGGGGCGGGCACGTGTTCCTCAACGACGTGGAAATGCAGTACATCGTCGACAACCTGTTCGTCGGCAACCGCCTGGCCACCGCGGAGCTGATCACGTCGGACGGCATCCGCCTGGACCTGCGCAACATCCGCTCGCCGATCGTCGTGTTCTGCTCGTACGGCGACAACATCACGCCGCCGCCGCAGGCGCTCGGCTGGATCACCGATCTGTATCGCGACGACATGGACGTGCTGACGCATGACCAGACCATCGTGTACGCGACGCACGAGAGCATCGGCCATCTCGGCATATTCGTGTCGGGCGGCGTCGGGCGCAAGGAGCACCGGAAGTTCGCGGCGAACATCGACCTCATCGACCTGCTGCCGTCCGGAATCTACGAGGCCACGATCGGCGTGAACCCCGAGCAGAACGTTCAGCCCGCCCCGGCCGAGGGCGAATTTCTGCTCGACGTGAAGCCGCGCAAGCTGGACGACATTCGCGAGATCGTGCAGCCCGACCCGCAGAGCGACCGCCGCTTCGACACCGCCGCACGCTGCTCGGACATCAATCTCGGGCTTTACCGGACCTTCGTGCAGCCGTGGGTCCGCGCGTGCGTGACGCCCGAGTCGGCGCACGTCCTCGAAACCCTGCATCCGCTTCGCATGGCCTACGAATGGTGGTCGGACGGCAATCCGCTGGCCGCCTGGGTGTCGGCTGTCGCCGGCAGCGTCCGCGCCAACCGGACGCCGGTGCCCGCGGACAATCCGGCCTGGCTGGCGCAGGAGGGCGTATCGGCGGCGATCGAGGCGGCGTTGAACCAGTGGCGCGATCTGCGCGATGCCGCCTGCGAGCAGACGTTCGAGGCCGTATACGGCGCGCCGTGGCTGCAGGCGCTCGTCGGACAAAAGGCGTCCGACGAGCGGCCGCCGCGGCCCTATCCGAGCGTGTCGCCGGAGCACCGTCAATTCGTCGACCGGAAAATCGCCGAATTGCGCTCGGCGATTGACGAAGGCGGCCTGATCGAGGCGGCGCTGCGGGCGATCTTCTACGTGCTGCGGCATCGCCCGGAAATCGAGGAACGCCGCTTCAATCTCGCGCTGCGCCTTCACGAGTCGGACGCGCTCAAGCAACCGTCGCGCCGCAACGCGAACCGCATCGAGGCATTCCGGATCGTCGTGCGGCGGCAGACGAACCTGATGCGCGTCGATCTCGACGCGGCGATGGCCGCGATTCCCCGGTTGCTGGCGTGCGCGGAGCCGGCGGAGATCCGTCGGCTCGGCGATGCGCTGGAGCAGGTGCTGACGGCCGGCAATCCGCTCGACGCGCAGGAGCAGGCGGACCTGCGGCATGTCCTCGAGGTCTTCGAGGGCGCCGCGCGACGCTGAGCGACGGGTGGCGCGGCGCTCGGCCTCGCTCGGCCTTTAGCGCGCCGGGGCACACTTCATGGTGGCCGGTTTGCCGCCGTTGCATGATTCCGGGCTACACTGGATCGCAACGAACGAAACCATCCCGGGAGGAGCGCCTGCCATGACCGATCTCGCCGCCGCATTGCCTGCCGCGCTGCCGGGCGCGATCGCCTGGGCCGAGGCGACGGCCGCCGCCGGGCTCGCCCAGGGCGAACCGCTGACGCCCGCGCGCCTCGACGACGCGCGGGCGGTCGGCGTCGCACATCCCGAGCGGATTCGTATCGTCATGATCCACGCGTTTCCGCAGCCCGACGATCCGTTGCTGCGCCAGCTCGGGCGCGACACCGGGCTGCTCGGGCCGGACGCGGTGGGCCTCGCGCTCGGTCATGCGATCTTCATCCGTGAAGGGCATGTGTCGCGCCGGTTGCTCACGCACGAATTCCGCCACGTCCACCAGTACGAGGCAGCAGGATCGATCGCGATCTTCCTGCTGCGCTACCTGCGCGAGATCGCGACGGTCGGCTACGCCGGGTCGTCGTTCGAACGGGACGCGCGGCGCTACGAGATGGACTAGGGCCTGCTCACGCTGACAACGGGCTTGCGAACGAGCCTTGCCGGGTGTCCTCCAACGGGACTTCCTGCGGGCGCGTGCAAGGCGGGAGGCGCGACCGACCGGATCGGGTGGACGCACGATGAGAGAGTCGATTCAGGCCTGGCTCGGCGCCGTTAGCGCCCATCCTTCGCTCGTGCTGGCCGTCGTCTTCGCGGCCGCGTGCGCCGAAGCGATCGCATTGATCGGCACGGTGGTGCCTGCGGGCATCGTCCTGTTCTCGGCGGGCGCGCTGGCCGGCGCGGGCGCGCTCGACGGCTGGGCGACGGTGGCCGTCGCGTCGGCCGGCGCGATCGTCGGCGACGGCATCAGCTATGAAATCGGCCGGCGATACCGGCAGGCGATCCAGAGCGGCTCGACGCGCATCGGCTACGCGCACGTGTATGCGCGCGGCGAGCAGTTCGTGCACCGTCATGGCGTCAAGAGCATCGTGCTCGCGCGCTTCATCCCGCCGCTGCGCGCGGTGGTGCCGGTCGTCGTCGGCTGCGCGCACATGCCGCGCAGGACGTTCTATCCGGTCAACGCGGCGTCGGCGCTCGCCTGGGCGCCCGCGCATATCGTGCCGGGCATCGCATTCGGCGCGTCGGCCGCGCTCGCCGAAGCGGTCAGCGCGCGCCTCGCGGCGATCCTGGTCGTCGTCGCGGCGCTGATCTGGGCCGTCTGGGTCGCGGTGCGCGTCGCGATCCGGCGCGGCGTGCCGCTCGTCAGACGCGCGTCGGCGGCCGCCGCACGCGCGCTCGCGCGCGGCTTCCCGCGCGTCGCGTCGCATGCCGGCCGGCTGCTCCTGCGCGGGCGCCGCGGGCCCGGCGCGCTTGCGCTGCTGTTCGTCGGCAGCGTCTGGCTGTTTGCGGGCGTGATCCAGGACATCGTCGCCAACGATCCGCTGATGCGGGCGGATACGGCAATCTACACGCTGCTCCAGTCGCTGCGCACGACGCCCGTCGATGCCGCGATGACCGGCCTCATGGCGCTCAACGGCCGCCATGCCGGATTGATCGTCGCGGCGGCGTTCGCCGCGTGGCTCGTGATTCACCGATGCTGGCGGACGCTTGCCTGGTGGCTCGCGACGGTCGGCGTGGCCGTCGTGCTCGTGTCGGACGCCGGCCTGGCATCGCGCGGCACGCTGCCTGTCGACTGGCAGCCCGGCAGCCCGCATGCGCCGCTGCCCGACGGTGACGCGGCATTTGGCGCGCTTGTGTCCGGTTTCATGGGGTGGCTGATGACGCGTGGCCAGCCGGCGTTCTGGCGCAGCGGCGTCGCGACCGCGCTCTCGCTGTGGGTCGTGCTGGGCGGCTTCGCGCGACTGTACCTGGGCCAGGCGTGGCTGTCCGGGCTGCTCGCCGGATGGAGCATCGGGCTTGCGTGGTTCGCGGTGCTCGGCGGCGCTTTCGCGTACTGGCGCATCCGCGACGAGGTCCAGCCGAGAGGCGCGTTGTGCGCGGTGGCGGTCGTGCTGGCGACGGTCGGCGTCTGGACGGTGCCGCAGCAATGGCGCGCCGACCGGGAGCAGCGCGCGCACGCGCGCGCGGCGGTGACAATGACGGTGCCGCAGTGGATGAGCGGCGGCTGGCGGCAGGTGCCGACGCGGCGCACCGAAATCAGCGGCGATCGGGAGGAGTACCTGCCGCTGCAATGGCGTGCCGAATCCGCCGCGCTCGACCAGCACCTCGCGCTGGCGGGCTGGCGGCGCGCGCCCGAGTGGTCCGCGCAGACGGCGCTGGGGTGGCTGATGCCGCAGACGCCGGCCGGCGACCTGCCGGTCCTGCCGAGATTCTCGCAAGGCGAGAGCACGCGGCGCGTGTTCGTGCGCGCCGACCCGCAACATCCCGGCACGCGGCTGGTGCTGCGGCTGTGGCGCGATCGTCACGCGTTGCAGGACGCACAAGGGGCGCGGCCGCTCTGGTACGGCGCGCTGTATCGCGAAACGCTGCGTCACCCCGGGCGCCTGCTGACGATCGCGCGGACCGAGGCGATCGGCCGCGCGCCGGAGATCGAGCAGGCACTGGCGGTGCGCGCGTCGATCGTGCATCCGCCCGCGGGCGCGGCCACGATGCCGGCCGAGATCCTGCTGGTGCCGGCGTCGGACTAGGGCAGTGTGCCCGGGGTTCGCCCGCCGCGGACGCACCACCGGCGCACGAATGTTTGACGAACTCCCCGCGTGGATCGAAGATGACGCGCGGCCGAACCACGCCGGCATGCGCTGCGTGCCGGGCGCTGCCGCACCGGCGATTCAACGTACAGGGGGACCGACATGAGCGAACAGGACCGGGAGCGGGGCAAGGCGCGCCGCACCGAAGTGATGGGTGAGGCCTTCGTCGAGCGGGCGATGCGCGATCTCGACGGTTTTTCGCGGCCGCTGCAGAACTGGCTGAACGAACACGCATGGGGCAGCACGTGGCAGCGCGGCGGCATCGATCTCAAGACGCGCAGCCTCTGCACTTGCGCGATGCTGGCGGCGCTCGGCCGCGGCACGGAGCTGAAAGGGCACGTGCGCGGCGCGATCAACAACGGCGCGAGCCCGGTCGAGATCCGCGAGGTGCTGCTGCACAGCGCGGTGTACGCGGGCGCGCCGGCGGCGGTCGAAGCGTTCCGCAGCGCGCGCGAGGTCTTCGCGGAACTGGGCCTGAGCGTGCCCGACGACGAGGCCTGAACGCGGCGCCGCGCACGCGGCGCGCGGCGGCGAACCGGCCGCGCGCCCGCCTGCGCGGCACGGCGACGACATGGCGCTTGCCGCCGTGATCGGGCGGCGCGTCAGGTGCGCGCGAGCGCCTGGTCGAGATCGGCGATCAGGTCGTCGATGTGCTCGATGCCGATCGACAGCCGCACCGTTTCTTCCTTCACGCCCGCCTTCGCGAGTTCCGCCGGCGACAGCTGACGATGGGTGGTCGATGCCGGGTGCGTCGCCAGCGACTTCGCGTCGCCGATGTTGACGAGCCGCGTGAACAGCTGCAGCGCGTCCTGGAACTTCGCGCCGCCGTCGCGGCCGCCGCGCACGCCGAAGGTCAGCAGGCCCGGCGCGCGCCCGGACAGGTAGCGCTTCACGAGCGCGTGGTCCGGATGATCCGGCAGCCCCGCGAAGTTGACCCATTCGACCTTCTCGTGCCCCGACAGATACTGCGCGATCTTCAACGCGTTTTCGGTGATGCGGTCGACGCGCAGCGCGAGCGTCTCGATGCCCTGCAGGATCTGGAACGCGTTGAACGGCGAGATCGCCGCGCCCATGTTGCGCAGCGGCACCACGCGCGCGCGGCCGATATAGGCGGCGGGGCCGAACGCTTCCGTGTAGACGACGCCGTGATAGCTGACGTCGGGCTGGTTGAGCCGCTTGAAGCGGTCCGCGTGCTCCGCCCACGGGAACTTGCCGGAATCGACGATCGCGCCGCCGAGGCTCGTGCCGTGGCCGCCCAGGTATTTCGTCAGCGAGTGGACGACGATGTCCGCGCCATGCTCGAACGGACGCAGCAGATACGGCGACGGCACCGTGTTGTCGACGATCAGCGGGATGCCGTGACGATGCGCGATCTCGGCGAGCGCCGCGATGTCGGTGACGTTGCCGAGCGGGTTGCCGACCGATTCCGCGAAGATCGCCTTCGTGCGCGCGTCGATCAGCGGCTCGAACGACGCCGGATCGCGCGGGTCGGCGAAGCGCGCGCTGATGCCGTATTGCGGCAGCGTGTGCGCGAACAGGTTGTAGGTGCCGCCGTACAGCGCGCTCGCGGACACGATGTTGTCGCCGGCTTCGGCGATCGTCTGGATCGCATAGGTGACGGCCGCCTGGCCCGACGCGAGCGCGAGTGCGCCGATGCCGCCCTCGAGCGCCGCGACGCGCTTTTCGAGGACGTCGGTCGTCGGGTTCATGATGCGCGTGTAGATGTTGCCCTGGACCTTCAGGTCGAACAGGTCCGCGCCGTGCTGCGTGTCGTCGAACGCATAGGCGACCGTCTGGTAGATCGGCACCGCGACCGCGCGCGTGGTCGGATCGGGATCATAGCCGCCATGCACGGCGATGGTTTCGAGGCGCCAGTCGGCGGAGGTGCGGTCGGTCATGGTGTGCTCCGGTGTTGTTGTGATGGTCGGTCGATTATAGGGGCCGCCCCGCGGCCGACTAAGATCGAAAGATGGGTTGCTTATCGGCGATCCGCATGTGCGGCCCGCGGATCGCCGCCGCGCGGCCACCATGCTGGCCGGAACCGGATGCGCCGCCTTGCGGCGAATCGTCGCGCTACCCCTTCACGCACACCACCTGATGCAGCGTATGCACGACTTCGACGAGGCTGCGCTGGGCCGCCATCACCGCGTCGATGTCCTTGTAGGCCATCGGAATCTCGTCGATCACGCCCGCGTCCTTGCGGCATTCGACGTGCGCGGTCGCCTTCACCTGGTCGGCGACCGAGAAGCGCCGCTTCGCCTCGGTCCGGCTCATCGCGCGGCCCGCGCCGTGACTGCACGAGCAGAAGCTCTCCGGATTGCCGAGCCCGCGCACGATGAAGCTCTTCGCGCCCATCGAGCCCGGAATGATCCCGAGCTGACCCTTCTGCGCGGACACCGCGCCCTTGCGCGTCACGTAGACGTCCTCGCCGAAGTGATGCTCCTTCTGCACGTAGTTGTGGTGGCAGTTCACCGCGTGCTCGTCGATCTCGAACGGCTTGCCGATCGCGCCGCGCGCCGCGCGCATCACCGCGTCCATCATCACCTGCCGGTTGCGGCGCGCGTAGTCCTGCGCCCAGCCCACCGCCGCGACGTAATCGTCGAAGTGGCGGCTGCCCTCGCTGAAATACGCGAGATTGCGGTCCGGCAGGTTCGCGATGTGCCGCCGCATGTCGGCCTGCGCCAGCTCGATGAACAGGCTGCCGATCGCATTGCCGACGCCGCGCGAGCCGCTGTGCAGCATGAACCACACGCTGTCGTTCTCGTCGAGGCACACTTCGATGAAGTGGTTGCCCGTGCCGAGCGTGCCGAGGTGGGTGTAGTGGTTCGTCTTCGCGAGCGCCGGATACTTGTCGACGATGCGCCGGAAGCCCGGCTGCAGCAGCTTCCAGACTTCGTCCACCGGCTGCGGCGCGCGCTCGCCCCACGCGCCCGGATCGCGGCGCCCCGGCGAGCGGCCATGCGGCACCGCGCGCTCGATCGCGTGCCGCAAGCCCGCGAGCGAGTCCGGCAGGTCCGGCGCGGTGAGCGTGGTGCGTACCGCCATCATGCCGCAGCCGATGTCGACGCCGACCGCCGCCGGGATGATCGCGCCCTGCGTCGGAATCACGCTGCCGATCGTCGAGCCCTTGCCGAGATGCACGTCCGGCATCACCGCGATGTGCCGGAACACGAACGGCATGCGTGCCGTGTTGCGCAATTGCGCGCGCGCCTCCTCCTCGACGGCAACGCCCTGCGTCCACATCTTCACCGGCTTGCCGTTCGCCAGCTCCATCACCTGATAGTCCAGTTCACTCATTGCTTCACCTTGCTTCATGGGCGGGCGCGGCGTCATGCCGCCGCGCCCGCACCCCGTGCGCCCGCCGCGCCGCGCGCGAATGCCTCAGATCAAATCAGGGATAACAAGAAGCGGGCGGGGGAGAGTGCGCGGGGTATGCTACGCAGCATATACCCGAAACCGACACGCGAAACCGGAGCATACCGATGGCCGACCCTGACCGACGTCCAAGCAAGAACACCCTGTTCCGGGCCGGGTGGAAGGCCGTCCTGGCGGGGGGCTGCCTGTGCTGGAGCGTCCTCGGGTTCGCGGAGAACGACGCCGCGAGCCTGATGGACCGGTACCAGAGCCTCACGCCGCAGCTCAAACACAATGCGTTCCAGCGCCCGCTGTACCTCGAGTCGATGGAGCAGCCGTCCATGCTCAAGGGAGATATCTACGCGGTCGTGAATTATCCGTTCGACGTCGTCAGCGCCACGCTCGACGACCCTGCCCGAGGCCCCGCGAACTGGTGCGACGTGTTGATCCTTCACCTCAACACCAAGTATTGCCACGCGTCGGCGAACGGGAGCGGCACCCTCCTCGACGTCAACATCGGGAGAAAGGTCGAACAGGACCTGACCGACAGCTATCGCGTGCAATTTCATTACCGTGTGGCGGCCTCGACCCCCGGATACTTTCAGGTCGACCTCAATGCCGACAGCGGTCCGATGAGCACGAAGGACTACCGTATCGCGCTCGAAGCCGTCCCCGTCGGCGGCAATCGCACGTTCCTGCACCTGACCTACTCGTACGGCTTCGGCACGGTCGGGCGCATTGCGATGAAGACGTATCTGGCGACCATCGGTCACGACAAGGTCGGATTCACCACCGCCGGCGGCCCGGCGTCGCCCGCGCAGGCCGACTACATCGGCGGCGTGCGCGGCCTGCTGGAGCGCAATACGATGCGCTACTACCTCGCGATCGACACGTACCTGGGAACGCTCGGCAAGCCGGTGGACCAGCGCTTCGCCCGGTGGTTCGACGCGACCGAGCAATATCCGCGGCAATTGCATGAAGTGGACCGGCAAGACTACCTGCAGATGAAGGCCAGGGAGTACCGGCGCCAGCAGACGGCGCAGTAGGCCGCGCAGCAGGCGGTGCACGAGGACGTGCGCCGAATCCCCACCGACATTTGCAGTCACGTGCGCCAATCGGCGCGGGCTGTCGCGTTTCATTCCGCGATTCAGTAAAGAATCGGGAACAATCTCTTGCCCGCAGCCGGATATCTCTGAAGTGTGTGCCTACCTAGACTGTGGTCATCGGTTCCGAACAAGGTGTTCGCAGCCGGATAAAACAAAGTCGGAGGTAAGTACCATGAAGAACCTGATTCAAGCCGTCGTCGTCGCCGCTGCCCTTGCCGCTCCGGTCGCCGTGTTCGCGCAAGACAATGCGCCGCTGACCCGCGCGCAGGTGCGTGCGGAACTGGTCCAGCTCGAAAAGGCGGGCTACAAGCCGGCTGTCGGCGAAGATCCGCACTACCCGGAGGCGCTTCAGGCCGCCGAAGCACGCGTGGCGGCTCAACAGCACGTCGCGCAAGGTGCCGACCAGAGCGGTTATGGCGGCCAGCCGCAAGGTGTCTCCGCCGCGGGTTCGCGCGCGCCGGTGGTCCGTCCGGCAACCGACGAAGAAATGAAGTCGCTGTATCGCGGCAGCTGATCCGCAACACGGAAGGCCCGCTCCGCGAGCGCATTCGCTGCTCGACATATCGGCCCGCTACCGGAACGACCCGGTAGCGGGCCACGCCCGTTTCATTACCTCCGCCATCGGTTCGCCGATGGCTTCGCCCGGTCCTCGCGGGCCGGGCGCTTTTTCAGCGTTCGTCAGCAGTCGCCGCTGGCACTGATTGCGATGCGGGAGCCGCATGGCACACCGCTTCGACACGATTGCCGGCAGGATCGACAAGAAACGCGGCGTAGTAGTCGCCGTGATAGTGCGGCCTGAGTCCGGGCTCGCCATCCGACCGCCCGCCGGCGGCAAGACCCGCCGTAAAGAACGTATCCACCTGCTCCCGGGTGACGGCCTTGAAACACCAGTGCCGCTTGTTCGCACCGATCTGGCCTGCGTCCAGATACACCGCGACGCACGTCGATGCCGTGTCGGACGACGTGCAACGCTCGCCGTATCCGAGCGCGTCGGTTCGGTCGTAAACCTTCCTGGCCCCCAGGGCCGCCATGATTGCGTCGTAGAAAGGCCGGGCGGCATCGAGATCCGGGACACCGATCGAGACGTGATCCAGTAGCTGCATTCATCCTCCATGTCAGTTCCTGCGACGCATCGCATGACGGGGCATCCGCGACCCGCGCCGATATCCGGTCGCGCTTTGTTGCGCCCCCAAAACGCTTGTCGGCGATACTGCCTTCGTTGCGTTCCCGATCGTATGTGAATTTGGCCGATGGTGGTGCCAGATTGGAAAATGACCTCGACGCGAGCCGGGTGTCGCGGTCACGACAGCATGCAAAAGTGAGACACTGGAAACGCGTGAAATGCAGTGTGGCGTGCCATGGGCCACACCGGGGAGGACGCAATGCCTCGGCACATGGCGCCGCATCCCGTGACAACAACAACAGGATCGCGTTGCGGCAGACGAAGTAAGCGTGGCAGCCGAGGTCGCAAGGGCATCCGGCGGCGATGCCTTCTTTTGAGCACATCAGGAGATGAAAATGCGGCTGATTGAACCGGGCGAACATGAGGGCTTTCTCTCCACCCTGCATCGCAAGGGGATGGTGGAAAGAGACTTCGATATTCAGGAAACCGATACGACGGACCCGAAGAGCGACGAGAACTGCGGTATCCAGGGCTATGTCAGCATCACGAGGCTGTCGACGCATGTGACGAAGGAATACCCGATCTGCGACGAAAGCGATTGGCTCCAGCATTTCAGGAAAGATCTCGACGACGGCGTGTTCGGCAGACGGCATTGAGTGTCCGGCGTGGCCGAAGCGCCCGTCGACGCGCGCCGGCTGGCTGATGCGCTCTGCTGACCGGCGTTGCGCCGACGCCGGCCGCCTCGCGGGGTTCGCTGCTCGCGCGGAGGCAGGGGCATCATGATCTGGCTGGCCGATACGATTCTGGTATTGCACGCGCTGCTCGTCCTGTTCATCGTCGGCGGGTTGATCGCGATCTGGGCGGCGCGCGAGCGCGGCTGGGTGCGCAATCGCGCGTTCCGGATCGCGCATCTCGGCGCGATTGGCGCCGTCGCGGCGCTCGCGGTGCTTGGCGTGCCTTGCCCCCTCACTGTGCTGGAGGACTGGCTGCGCACCGGAAGGGCCGGCCCGCAGGGCTTCATCCAGCGCTGGATGAGTGCCCTCCTGTATTACGATTTGCCCGCCTGGGTGTTCGCGGTCGCCTACGTGGCGTTCCTGCTGGTCATCGCGCTCACTTGGCGTCGCATCCCGCCGCGCGCGTGAATTCGGGGCGTGTCAGTTCCGTTCTGCCGGCCGGCACCCCGAAGCCGGCAACACACGGCGCGCGATCATGGTGCGACGCATCATCGCATTGCACCATCTCCATTCCTGATGCACCGCGCACGGAATGACCTCCATTTCGTTCCCGCGCTCGTCGATTGTCACCTGCAGTCCTCCCAAACAACGCGATGAGGTGAGGTGCGCCCGCCTCGTGTGCCAATCGCCGCAAGGCGTTGCGGCATGCCGACGCCATGCCGGAGATGGCCGCCGGCCCATCGGCGCGTGGAGGGTGGCGCGCTGTGGCACGGGTATTGCATAGGGTTCCCGTGAGACCAACGGCGGTCTTTGTATTTCACCAGTTCACCCTCCGCTCTCGCGAGCGGATGCGGGGCAATGGCGTCCCGGAGCAACGCTTGCGTTGATCGATCGATCGATCGGTTCGCGCAAGCGTCGCTCCGGGATTTTTTTTTGCCTCGCCGACGGAGGAGCGGGATGCACGCGTCGCGCGCGTCCGGTCCGGCACATCGGCGATCTCCGCTTTGCACCTTTCGACACATGAAACGACAGACAGATTCGACTCATGACCGGGTCTCCGCGCAAGTGATCGGCGAACTCATCAATCTGGCCGGCCGGCAGCGGATGCTGTCGCAGCGCATCGTGCTGCACGTGCTGCTCGCGTCACGTGGAGACGGCGCTGCGCTGGATGTCGCGAGGCAATGTGCGGCCGCGTTCGCGAATGCACATGCCGATCTGGTCGACGGCAACAAGCAATTGCCCGGCGTGTTCTCCGACGCGCTGAGACAGCTCTATTTCGGCGCGGCGCGTGCCGACGAGCACGTGCGGCGATTCATCGCGCGCACCGCCGACGCGCTCGCGAGTCTGGAGGCGGGCGGCGAGGCCGCACACGAACAGGTCGACGCGCTTGTGAAGCAGGCCACGCCGCTGCTCGATCTGCTGCAGCAGATCACGCTCGCGTACCAGAACGAGATGCGTGGCGTCGAGGCCGAGACGCTCAAGCGCCAGGCGAGCATCGCCGAGCAGCTGGGCAGCATCTCCATGCAGGCGAACATCGTCGCGCTCAATGCGCGCATCGCGGCGGCGCGCGCGGGCTCGTCCGGCCGCGAGTTCGCGGTGATCACGATGGTGCTCGCCGACATCATCAAGGAAATGGATCAGTTGATGTTCAGCGTCATCGGCGCGCGCGGCACGGCCGACGCGTCGCCGGGGCGCAGCCCCTTCGCGCATGGCCGGCACGCGAGTGCCGGCGCGGCGCTTCGATAGCCCTTCAACACGTCGAGAGAACCCCCATGAACACTCTGTTGAATTCGCTCAAGTCCGGCAACTGGCGCGCGTTGCTCGCGTGCTTTCTCTACTTCGATACCGGCTTCACCGTATGGGTGATGTTCGGCCCGCTGGCGCCGTTCATCCAGAAGGACATCGCGATGACACCGGCCGAACAAGGCTTTCTCGTCGCGGTGCCGGTGCTGGGCGCGGCCATTCTCCGCGTGACGCTCGGCAATCTGTACCAGGCCTGCGACGGCCGGCGGGTCGCGTTGCTCGGCGTGTGCCTTTCCGCGGTGCCGCCGGTCGTGCTGCTGCTGTCGCCGGCTGCGCCGTCGTACGCGTTGCTGCTCGTGCTGGGCGTGCTGCTCGGCGTCGGCGGCGCGAGCTTCGCGGTCGCGCTGCCGATGGCCGGCAGCAACTATCCGCCCAAGGTGCAGGGGCTGGTGCTCGGACTGGCCGCCGCAGGGAATATCGGCGCGGTGCTCGACGGTTTCATGTTCCCGGGGCTCGCCGAACGCTTCGGCTGGATGAAGGCGGCCGGCGCCGCGTTGCCGCTGCTCGCGCTCGCGGCCACCGCGCTGTTTTTCTGGGCCAGGGACCTGGGCACGAAGGCGGGCAACGCGCCGCGCGCGTTCGGCAGCTTCTGCGTGACGCTGGTGGGGCTCGTCGCGCTCGTGCTCGCGGTGCATGCCGGTGCGTTCGGCGCGGGCAAGACCGGCGTGCTGCTGCTCCCGGTGCTCGGCGCGCTGCTGGCCATCGCGGTCTTGCCGCGCCATTACCGCAGCGAGTTGCTCGAAGGGGATACCTGGGTCGTCATGCTCGTGTACAGCATCACGTTCGGCGGCTTCGTCGGGATGTCTTCGTATGTGACCACGCTGCTGATTTCGCTCTATCAGCTGCCGAAGCTGGAGGCGGGCCTGTTCATGTCGCTGCTCGCGTTCACCGGCGCGCTCGTGCGGCCGATCGGCGGCCTGATTGCCGACCGGATCTCGGGCGTGCGCGCGCTGGTGCTGCTGCTGGCATGCATCTCGGCATGCGACTTCGCGTTCGCGGCGTGGATGCCGCCGCTGCCGGCAGGCATCGTGCTGCTCATGCTCACCTATGTCCTGTTCGGCCTCGGCAACGGCGCGACGTTCCAGCTCGTGCCGCAACGCTGGGCGGGCAAGACCGGCTTGATGTCGGGCGTCATCGGCGCGGCGGGCGGCATCGGCGGCTTCTATTTGCCCGTGATCATGGGCATCGCGAAGGAAAGCACCGGCAGCTATCAGATGGGTTTTGCGACGTTCGGCGTGCTTGCCGCACTCGCGTTCACGCTGGTGATGTTGCATCGCGCCCGCTGGCTGACGTGGGCGCTTCCCGATGAAAGCCTCGCGGATTCGACCATCGGCCGGGCGGTCACGCCTCGTCTGGATCTCGAAACGTGACGGATGCGCGGCTCGGTCGCAGCACTTTTTCGACAAGTCTCGCCGTCTGGAATGTCGGCCTCGTTTCAACCACAAGCTGGAGTGTCTCAATGAAAGGAAGGTATTGGTCGGTCGCGGCAGCCATGGCGCTCGGGGCGTCGTGCGCCCATGCGCAGAGTTCCGTCACGTTGTATGGCCTCATCGATGCGGGCCTGATGTACACCAACAACGTCAAGAAGGGCGGTTCGCAAGGGCCGCTCTTCCAGGCGACGAGCGGCAACATCAACGGTTCGCAGTTCGGCGTGCGCGGGTCGGAGGATCTCGGCGGCGGCCTCAAGGCGGTCTTCACGCTGGAGAACGGCTTCAACATCCAGAACGGGAAGCTGGGCCAGAACAACCGCATGTTCGGGCGGCAGGCGTTCGTGGGGCTGGCGCAGAACGATATCGGCACGTTGACGGCCGGCCGGCAGTACGACTTCGTCTATGACTTCGTCGCGCCGCTTTCGGCGACCTCCGCGTCATTCGGCAAGACTGGCTTCGCGCATCCGTTCGATAACGACAACATGGACTACTCGGTCCGGATGAGCAACGCGGTGAAGTTCACGAGCGCACGCTTCGCCGGCTTCACGTTCGGCGGGCTCTATGCGTTCTCGAACAGCTCGGACTTCGCCGTGAACCGCGCATACAGCGCGGGCGTGTCGTATGGCGCCGGTCCGCTGAACCTCGCGGCCGCCTATCTCCAGATCAACGGATCGAGCAGCGCGAATACGTCGGGTGCGATCGACCCGGTCGAGGCGGCGGGTAACGGCGTTGGCGGCTTCCAGCTCGGCGCGGACGTTCAGCGCACGGTGGCGGCGGGCATCAACTATGCGTTCGGGCCGGCGCTCGTCGGCTTCGTGTATTCGCATAGCCAGTATCAAGGCTCGAAGTCATTCGGCTCGAACGGCGGCACTGTGCGGTTCGACAACTATGAAGTCAATGGCAAGTATCGAGTGCGTCCGGATCTGAGCGTCGGTGTCGCGTACACGTATACCGACGGTCACGTGACCGACTCCGCCACCTATGGCGCCGATCCCAAGTGGAGCCAGGTGAACCTGCAGGCTGTGTACCTGTTGTCGAAGCGCACGGATCTGTATCTGGAGGGGATGTATCAGCACGTGTCCGGGCATAACTACGGCGCGTTCATCTATACGTCGGGAGGGGCATCGTCGACGGGCAATCAGGTCGTGGCTACCGTCGGGATGCGGACGCGGTTCTGATCGTTGCGTTGACAAGGGCGTTGGTCATGGGGGAGACTCGATCCATGCATCAATCTGCTTCTGCCGTCATCGCGATTACGAACCGTCGAATTACCCGGGAGGGTGAATCGCCGGTGGTGTGCGCACGCTGAAAGCACGAGCATAAGTCGCAAGGCCTCACCGGAAACGGGGAGGCCTTTCTTTTTATCGGTCTTCCGTTCAGCCGGTGCAACTCACGGAGACTGGAATGACCCGTATCGAACGTGCCCGCTTTCCCGAAGATCTTGATGCTGTAAAGGCAATCTTCTGCGAATACATTGGAAGCGCGAGCGTCAGCCTGGATTTTCAAAACTACGAAGACGAGTTGGCGACCCTGCCGGGGAAATACGCCGCGCCACGCGGCGGGCTGTTTCTTGCATGGCACGCGGGCGCGGTTGTCGGATGTTCCGGATTTCGTGAAGTGGATGGAACGGCTTGCGAGATGAAGCGTGTGTATGTCCGCCCTGCGGCGCGAGGCCTGAGCGTCGGGCGCCGATTGGTCGAGCGCGTTCTGGACGAAGCGAGGGCGGCCGGTTATGCCCGCAGCCAAGTGTTTAGCAAGGCCGGTATCAAGAACTTCAAGTTCGTGATCACGCCGGTCAAGTGATGAGGAATGAAGCGATGACTAGGCAGCGTGAACGACTAGAGCAGGCCTCGGTGGGAAACTTGAGACTCGCGACACGCGAGTTATTCCGGGGACCGTTGCTGTAGAAGGGTCTGAATTCGTCTATTTTGCCGACGACGGCAAGAATACGTTCAGAAAGCAGTTCCGAGAGATCACGGAGTTTGCTATTCCTCTGCACGCTAGTAGCGGCGGAGTCAACGAACGCGGTTGCAAAATCACGTCGCCCGACGAGCAACTCTTCCACGCGATTGGTTATCACGGTGACCTTGATGGTTGGCGTACAGACATCGAGCTAGGTGCCAAGGCACTGCGCCTGCCTTTAGCGCGAATCGAGGGCGATAAGTTCGTGGTATCCGATGGCCGCTCGTTTGCATTGAAAGATTGCAAGGTCGAGTGGAATTAGCCGGGGAGCATCTAAGCGACGCGCAGAATTAATGGGGCGATGCGCATACGGACCATTGGCGGGGCGGTGTCGGCGCTCAGTGCTAACGCGATTGCCACTGCGGTAACGGGCGGCCAGGGCATCACCGACCAGGGATAGCTGGCGGCGATCACGGCTGCGACGACGTTGCTCGGTGGCGTAGCGGCCGGCTTGCTGGGTCAGAACGTGCAGGGCGCGGTGACGGCGGCGTAGAACGAGACGCTGAATAACACGTGTGCACCGGGCCACAATTGCGGCACGCTAGCGAGCGCGGTCAAGGACACCGGCCGTGCGGCGTGGAACACGGTACTGGGCGCGGCCCAGTCGGTGCCGAATTTCCTGAACGGTGCGCTGCCTGGCTATCCGGACTACGTGCCGTTCCTGCAAGGGGCGATGCTGCCGTATGACGATCCTGACTTCGGGAGTTTGGTGTCATTCGTGGGGGCCATAGGAGCAGGGGCGCTGGCAGGTGGTTCAAGTGCAAAGGCCGCTGCAGCGGAGACCTACACGTATGACGCCATGAATCCGGGGCCGTTGCCGGATTCGGTTGCCGGTACTTTTGCAGGAGGACGCTATAGTGTCGGGACGATTCGATCGTCTGATCAAACTCTCTTCAAGGCAGCGGCTGGCCATGGCCGCTTAGTTTCTACTTCTGCCTGCCGTGGAAAACGGGGGCATTACCGTTGGGCTTGCTGCAGTCGACGCAGTTCTCTTCTCGCCATTAGCCTTTCGAGGAAGCCAGTTGGACATTGATTCGCGGCGCGGGTCAGCCAGTCGAGGGCCGCCCCCGGTTCATTTCTCGCCAGCAGTCGCTCACCGATGTAGGCGTTCGCCTCACAGATCTGATTCCGTATCGTTTCCTCGCTGCCAGTCCGGGCCTGCTGAAGCAGTGCAGTTTCGTCCGCCCGGCCAAGCAAGTACTCCACGACAGGATACGGCCAGTCGTGATTCGTCAACGACCGCGCCTCATCGTCGAGTTGCCTCGCATCATCGACGCCGGTTCGCATGTCTGCGAGATGTCGCCAGATGATCGCGTACGGGTACCACGCATGATCCCCTTTGATTGCCTCGTATTCATTAAAGGTCTCAATGGCTTTGGGAAATTCCGCGCGAAGGAAGTGTAATCGAGCAAGGCCCAACACGGCGTCGACATCGTTCGGGCGTAGCTCCTGCACTTTTGCATAATCTGCGAAGGCGAGTGTGTCTGCATCGATCCACGCGCAATCATCGGCCCGATACCGGTATGCGCTTGTATCATCGGGTTTCAGGTTGATCACCTTCGCCATGTCCGCGATCGCTTTCGGCCAGTCGTCAAGCCGTTCGTAAGCAGACGAGCGGGACCAGTAGTAATCCGTGTCATCTGGCTGCAACTCGATGGCCCGGGTCAGATCGGCCGCCTCCCTCCGAAACCGACCGAGCTTCTTGTACACCGACGCCCGGCCCGAGTACACGAGCGCTTGCCGAGCAGGATTCGATGGCAGCCGTAGTGCCTCGTCATAGTCGGATAACGCTTTGGAATATTCCTTTTTTACGCGATAGACGTTCGCGCGATTGGCGTACGCGGCGAAATTCTCCGTGCCGATTTGTCCGGCCATCGAATAATCGGCGATGGCTTCGTCGTATCGGTCGGTATCCAGGTAGGCGTTGCCGCGGTCGATCCAGGCGCCGGCGAGTTTGGGATTGATGTTGACGGCGATGCTGTCGTCTTCGATGGCCTTGTCGTACTCGCGATCCTTATACCGGACTTTCGCGCGCCAGTACCAGGCGTCCGCAAACCGCGGATCTTCGCGAATCGCAGCCGAGAAATTTTCCTCGGCGAGATTCAATTGCCCTGCACGCATCCCGGTGCGCCCAAGCATGAAATACGATTGCGCGTGATGAGGCCAGAGGCGTAGTACGGTCGAAAAGTCCTGTTTGGCGAGATCCGTGTTTCCCGTCAGGAAATACGCCGCGCCACGGCCGTAGTAGGCCACGGCGAGCTTCCGATCACGAGCAACCGCGGAGGTAAAATCGTCGATGGCCGGGCCATATTCGTTCAGTTCCGCGCGACCGACCGCACGATAATAATAGACCCACGCCGAGTCGTCGTTGAGGTTCATTGCGGCATCGCTGTCGGCGATAGCGTCTCGATATGCCTTGAGTTCCAGATTGGCACGTGCTCGCGCTCGCAGCGTACGCACGCGAGTTGGGTCGATCGACAATGCGCGCTTGTAATCGTCGCGTGCATGCGCGAATTCTTGCATCTGCTCGTGAGCCACGCCCATTGTTTCGTACGCAGCGATGCTTCCCGCATTCGATGCGATGGCGTGACCAGAATCGGCGATTGCCTCACCGGGGCGCTTCAACGCAAGCCAGACGCTTCCACGGGCGACAAGGAGTCTGTCCGAGTCGGGGCGGTACTGCAGGCCCGCATCATACAAACTCAATGCGCCAAGATAGTCGCGCTGTTTTTGGCGCTGGAGGCCTAAACGGAGGAGCACGTTGGCCTTCTCGCCGGCGGAAAGCTGTGCGAACCCTGGTGCGCCGGTCACGTCCCGAAGGGCATTGCGCGTGTCGCTTTGCAGCGTGGCACGCGGATCGACGGAGATGCTAGCGAGTGCGATCGCCGAGCTTGCGCTGCTCGACAGCGCAAGCATTGCGGATAGCGCGCAGCATGCGTGGACGAAATTGCTGCGCAATGGAGCGGACATGTATTTCATTCTTTCTTTTTCAGTCGCGCATCGTGAGTCTGTCTGCTGGAACGGCTGCTCCGACGCGTCGGGTTATCGATTTTATTCCGGCCGCTGTTTAGCGGCTGATGGCGGTGCGGACAGAATCAAAACCGCGCGCCGGCATGGCAGCCGCCAAACGCTGCGCCGTCGGCTGCCAATATGCCGCAGCCGGAGAGCCCGCATCTGCCCAGCGACAATGATGCGACGACAAGCAGGGCGGCCTTCGCGACGGTTCGGCCTAGTATAGGGCGACTTGGATAGATATTACCTTCAAATACTTCTTCGCCAGCCGCTTGAGTCGGTAAGTAAAAATCTCTGGTCATGCGATATTTCCCGCTGGGCCAAAAAACGGATAGACAACGCATGCACACTCCATCGAAACTCCTATTTCTGCCGGGCGCATCGGGCAATACCGGGTTCTGGAAGCCGTTGGCTAGCCAACTGACGGTTCCCGCCGACAAGGTCATGGTCGGGTATCCGGGGTTTGGCGACGAGCCTGTCGCTTCGGATGTCAATGGCCTCGATGACCTCGTCCGGCAGGTTGTGTCGAAGATTGACCAACCGACTGCGCTGATCGCCCAGTCGATGGGCGGCATCATCGCTGTCCGCGCCGCGCTGGAGCGGCCTGACCTAGTGACGCATCTGGTGTTGACGGTGACGTCCGGCGGGATGGATGTCGCGGCGCTGGGCGCGCGGGATTGGCGCACGGAATTCGTCGAAGCGAATCCATCCCTTCCTCGATGGTTTGTGTCGTTCAAGTCCGATCTCACGCATGAACTGCGCAAGATTACGCAGCCGGTCCTCTTGCTATGGGGGGACGCTGATCCGATCAGTCCGGTTGCGATCGGACAACGGCTGCTCGAATTGCTGCCGGACGCGTGCATGCATGTGGTCCCGGGCGGCAATCACGATCTGGCCTATGTCCATGCGATGGAACTCGCGCCAATCGTCGACGCGCATTTGCTGCGGACCGATCGGGGCGGGCGGTGACGCGGTTCCACGTTAATCGCTCAGGGAAAATGGGCCAACGATGGTTGCCTGTGATCTGTGTGGCCAGCCTTGCAACGAAGCGGACTCGGACAGCCACAAGCACCGGCAACAGGCATTGACGCGTCGTTGGCTGACATGAGGCGAGCTTCACCTGCATAGCGAAGCTCGCCGTTCTCAACAAGCACGCTCATCCCGCCGACGCATCCGAGATAAACACCGCCAACCGCTCCCACATCTCAACGGGATTCGAATACATCGGGAAATGCCCGCTGTGCGAAATCTCCGCCAATTGCACGCCGTTTTCCCGCAGGCGCGGCAGATACGACAGCGACGCGTTCTGCTCGCCATACATGAACATCCGCGGAAACGGCAACGCGAGAAATTTCTCCATCACGCTGCCGTGGTCCGACAACTCGACCATCGACGTGAAGATGCCGCGCACGGCCTCCGCACGCACCTTGAGCGGAAGGCTCGCGGCATAGAGCGCGCACGAAAAAAACGGCGAATGCCAGGTTCGCTCGATGAAGTCCTTGAAGAAACCCTCGGCGGTCTCCGCCGGGTAATCGATCACCTGCCGGCTCAAAAAGCAGTCTTCCGGCGCCAGATTGCCTTCGATGTCGGTCAGGCTCAGCACGCGATCCGGCATTTCATGCGCCAGCATGAGCGCGGTGAGCCCGCCCATCGAATGCCCGACCAGATGAAACTGCCGAATCCCGGCACGCTCGAGGACGGCCTTTGCCGTCGCGACGAGGAACGGAATCGAGACTGCCGATAGATCGCCACATCGGGTCGCGCCGCAGCCCGGCGCATCGTAGGCGACGACAGGCCGCCCGGCAAACGCAGGATAGTGCACGATATCCGCATAGTCCTCCTTGGTCGAGCCGAAGCCGTGCAGGAACACGATCGGCGCCGATTCCCCCATCCGATGCATGACCGCGACGTCGAGTTCGACACCTTGCACGCACAACGCGATGCTTTCCTTGCACAGATCACGCTGCATCGACATGACTTTCCCCGGTGAGTGATTCGCAGAAGCGCTGGATCGCCCGGCATGCATCGACCAATGCTTCATCGTCCAGCGCATAAGCGACGCGAATATAAGGCCCCAGCCCGAACGCGCTGCCCGGCACGACCGCGACGCCGGCCTCGTCCAGCAAAGCGCCGGCGACGTCTTCATCGTCGCCGAGCCGCACGCCTGCCGGCGTCACCCGTCCGATCAACTCGCTGCACGACGCAAACGCGTAGAACGCGCCGGCCGGTCTTGCACAGGCGAGGCCCGGCGCCTGATTGATCAGCGTCACCATCAGGTCGCGCCGTTGCTCGAACACAGAGCACGCTTCGCCGATGAACTGTTGCGGACCGGTCAGCGCCGCCAGTGCCGCGTGCTGCGAGATCGAACAGGCGCCCGACGTCTGCTGGCCCTGGAGTTTCTCCATCGCGTCCAGCAACCACCGTGGCCCCGTCGCGAACCCGATGCGCCAGCCGGTCATTGCATAGGCCTTCGATACCCCGTTCATCGTCAACGTGCGCGGCATCAGGCGAGGCTCGACCTGCGCGATCGTATGAAACGGTGCACCGTCGAAGATCAGATGCTCGTAGATGTCGTCCGACAGCACGAGCACGTGCGGATGGGCCAGCAGGACATCGGCGAGCGCCGCCAGTTCGTCGCGGGTATAGACCGCGCCAGTCGGATTCGACGGCGAATTCAGGATCAGCCAGCGGGTGCGTGGCCCGATCGCATTCGCGAGCGCACCGGGCGTCAATTTGAAGCCGTTCTCCCCACCGGCGCAGCGCACGACGACCGGCTTCGCGCCGCACAACCGGACGATCTCCGGGTAGCTCACCCAGTACGGGGCGGGCACGATGACCTCGTCCCCATCGTTGAGCGTGGCCGCCAGCGCGTTGTGGATCGCCTGCTTGCCGCCGCTGCAGACGATCGTATCGTCCCAGTTCACGTCGAGGCCGTTCTCGCGCCGGAATTTCGCGGCGACGGCCTCGCGCAGCGGGCGCATGCCGGCAACCTGTGTGTAGCGAGTATGGCCCGCGCGAATCGCGTCGATCGCCGCGTCGCAGATGTGGGCGGGCGTGTCGAAGTCCGGCTCGCCGGCACTCAGCGAGATGACCGTGCCGCCCGACGCGCGACGTGCCGCGACGCGGTCCATCATACGGTAGGTGGCCGATGGCCTCGCGTCGGCCAGACGGACGTTCAGGCGTTGCATGTCGATGCTCATGCGAGCTTCCTCCATTGGGTCAGGCCCATCAGTTCCAGCGTGCTCGCGCCTTGCTCCAGTTGTCGCATCATTGCAGCTTCCTTGGCGGCGCGTGCCTCGCCCGCGGCGATCGTACGCGCCGCGTCGGCGGCCGGCACGATGATCACGCCATCGTCGTCCGCGACGACCAGGTCGCCGCTCGCGACCGGAACGCCGGTGAACGTCATCGGCTGCCCGACCGACGGCGCGCTCGCCTTCACGGTGCCGCGCACCGAGATGCCGCGCGCAAATACCGGAAAGCGGCGCGCCGCGATCGCCGCGACGTCCCGCACGCCGCCATCGATGACGAGCCCGGCCACACCGGCCGCTTCCGCGGCGACGGTGAGCACCTCGCCCCAGTACCCGGCCACGAAATTGCCCGTGCCGACCACCAGCACGCTGCCGCGCGGCACGCGCTCCATCGCGATGTGGATCGACAGGTTGTCGCCGGGCGAGCAGACGAGCGGATACGCCGGCGCGGCGACGAACGCGCCCGCCCAGACCGGGCGCACGAGCGGATCGGCCGCGCAGGGCAGGCCGGATGCCTCGTAGAGCGTGGCGCTGCCCAGTGCGCGCGCACGTGACGCGGCATCCGGCGGCAGTGCGATCGTCGACCGGATTCCGGTCATGACGCCCTCCGCTGCAACGTGTGATAGCCGAGCGCTTCGCGCGCCTGCCTCAGCGTCTTGCCTTCGGCGAGCAGTGCGCGAATGTCCGCCTCGACCGCTTCGATCTGCCGCGCTGCCTCAGCCACTTCGCGTGCCCGCTCGCGCGGAACCGCGACGACACCGTTCGCATCGGCGACGATGATGTCGCGCGCGCATACCCGTGCGGTGCCGATCGAGACCGGCGCATTCACCGCTTCGACCTGCACGCGATCCTTGCCGGTGCGCATGAAGCGTCCCTTGGTGAACAGCGGATAGCCGTCGCCGAGCGCCTTCGACACGTCGCGGCATACACCGTCGATGACCGTGCCGGCGATGTGCCGCATGCCCGCATACTGGGTCATGATGTCGCCCCACACGGTGCAGTCCGTGCGGCCGCCGTTGTCGATCACCACGACGTCGCCTTCGCCGACATCGTCGATGAAATCGCCGACGGTGCCCGGCGGGGTGCCCGCGCTCGCATACCGGACCGTGAAGGCCGGCCCGACGACGACGCCCGCATAGTTGTCCAGCGGCGCGATGCCGAGACACTGGCCCGGCAGCCCCAGCTTGTCCATCGCATCCGATACGCCGGGCGTATCGAGCCCCGCGAACAGCTCGACCAGTTCCCTGTCCTCGTGTTTCATCGGTTCGCTCCTGCGTTGATTGCGTCGAATTCCTTGTCGTGCATCACGTCCTCGACCGAGCGGCCGGCGCGAACCGCCTGCACCATGCCGTCCTGCCGCTGCGCAATGCGCTGCCCGAGATCGAGCACCGCGTCGATATGCGCGGCCGGCACGAACACGGTGCCGCAGCGGTCGGCGATCACATAGTCGTCTTCATGCACGACGATGCCCGCGACCGTGACGGGCTGCCCTGATGCGATCTGCACGATGCGATTGCGCGCGCTGATCATCGTGACGCCGCGTCCGTAGACCGGGTAGCCGATCGATTCGCTGCCTTCGATGTCGCGGCTCATGCCGTCGATCACCGAGCCGCGGATGCCGTTGAATTGGGCCGCATTCGCGAGGATGTCGCCCCAGCACGAGATGCCGTCGATACCGCCGGCGATCACGAGGATGCGATCGCGCGACCGGATGCCGGCGACGACCGGGGAAATGAGATGGGCAGTTGACGTCGTGTCCGTCTTCGGCCCGAGCTGGACAGTGCTGGCCCGGCCGACGATCTTCGGGCAGTCCCACAGCGGCCGCAGGCCGAACGTCGCGCCGGGCAGGCAGAGGAAATCCAGCGCGTCCGACACCGTGTTGGTGTCGAGCGCGGCAAGGCGGTCGAGCAGGGAGGTGTGTGGCATGGCAGTGCGGAATGTCAGTTGCGATGCCGTACTTTCGAGCCTACAGTTCGATATGTAAATTCCGAAGAATGGAAGCGTTCGATACGCTAAACCTATCAAACGATCATGATCAACTTCCGGCTCATCCGTCATCTGTGGCTGTTCCTGGCCGTCGCCGAAGAGCAGCATTTCGGGCGTGCGGCCCGCCGTCTCGACATGTCGCAGCCGCCGCTGACCGAGCAGATCCAGGCGCTCGAACAGGCGCTGAAGGTGAAGCTGTTCGAACGCTCCCGGCGCGGCGCGCAACTGACCCCGGTCGGCGCGGCGATCCTGCCGGCCGTGCGCAAGTTTGCCGACCAGCTCGAACGGCTCGAACTTTCGGTGCGCGAGGCGGTGGCGGGGCGCAGCGGGGTGCTGACGATCGGCGCGATCTCGTCGGCGATGGTGGACGTGCTGCCGCCGCTGATCGAGCGGATCAAGTCGGATTACCCGCAACTCACCGTATCGGTCACGGAGATCGACAGCGCCGAGGCGATTCCCGCGCTCGAAACGGGCGACATCGATCTGGCGTTCGCGAGGCTGGAGGGGGAATTGGGCGCGACGGTCAGGTCATTGCCGCTGGAGCAGGACCGTCTCGCGGTTGCGATGCCGAAGACGCATGCGCGTGCGGCGAGCCCGCGCATTCGCCTGGCGTCGCTGGCTGACGAGGATTTCGTGATGTTCTCGCGCCACGTCAGCCCGGTGTATTTCGATAGTCTGGTGGCGTCCTGCCGATCCAACGGGTTTTCTCCGCGGATCGTGCACGAGGTGCGTTCGGTGGCTTCGCAGGTCGCGTTCGTCGGGTGCGGCCAGGGCATCGCGCTCGTGCCCGCGTCGCTGAAGAAGCTCGCGCCGGAGAACGTCGTGTTTCGTCCGCTGAGGGAAAATCTGAGCGTCGTGACCACCGCGATGGCGTGGAGTACGGCGCGAGAGAATCCGCTGATCGAAGCCGTTGTCGCGATGGTCGGCAGCGCCGGGCCCCGGCAAAGGGCGCGCAAGTCGTTGCAGCGGTAGGGGCAGGGCTGGTTTTTGCCAGTCACATGTTCCTTGATGTGCGGCGTGATCGATATCGCGTCGCTTCCGCAACACGCGTAATGCCACGCCGCCCGCCCTCGAAGCGCGAGCGCTCGATGGACAGGACGCAAACGGCGCCGCCACCCGCGTCGTGGCCAAACCGATGTCCGACATGATCAGAACTGCGTAGACATGCCGATCGAAACGCCTGTCACCGCTCGACCGTCCGGACGCAGGTTCAACGCGGCAACGTTGGCCGGGTCTTTCTTGTAGGCGCCCGAGAATCCATTCCGGTCGAATTCCAGGTACAACTCCGTACGCTTGGACAGGTAATACTCGAGTATTGCGTAGGATGTCAGCTTTCGCCCATCCGCGCCTCTGACGTTGCCCAGGTTCCTGGCGATGTAGAGGTAAGTCGCCGTGCTGAGCCGCAGAAACGGGGTGATCTGATAACCGAGACCGACGGCCGGAATGTCGTCTCGACGTTCGGCGCCGCCGGGCGTCGCGGCCGACACCCAGAGCGCGCTGTAACTCAGGTAAAGGCGCGCGAGGCCAAGTTGCCATGCGACGCCGCTCAGCGCCGTCTGGGCCCATTGAGATGCGTTTGCGTTGTAGGCTTTCTGGTATGCGGCCCCGACCAGCAGCGTCTGATACTGATAAATGCCTCCGAGGGCGAGATTCGACCCGGCACGGGTGTTGCCGGCCACCCCGCCAAACGCATAACTCCCGCGGAGCGTCAGGCCACCGGCTTTGCCAAACAGCTTCAGCGTATTGTTGAATCGGGAATCGAGCGTAAAGAAATTGCCCACAAAAACGATCCCCGGCACGATAGCCAGACTCGTTCCTTGGGCGGCGTCGGGATCGAGCGCGACACCGACATCCTCGGCCGCACTGAGTTGACGGCCCAGGGTAACGCGCCATGAGCCGGACGCGAGTCCGACGTAGGCCGCCTGAGAAAAGAGCGCGTCTGACGGATACCAGAAATTTCCCGTGCCGGTCAAAAATCCGCTCTGAAGCGCGAAGATGGCTTTCAACCCTTGTCCCAGGTCCTCCGATCCCTTCAACCCGAAGTTGTTGCCTGAAACGATGCCATTGTCGAAGCCGATCTGATGCCCGCCTTTGATGCCGTCGACCCATCGAATGCCCCCGCCGACGGTGCCGAACAGCGTCACGCTGGATTGCGCCTCTGCGCTGCCGGCCATCGCGGCGACGATAGACGGGAGGATGACGCTTTTAATCATGAGTTTATATTTCGACATGCTGAACGCGCGTGCTTACTGACAACCTGGCGAGCCCGTCTGGCAACTCAGATACGCGCTTTCGTAGCCGACTTCGTCGCGGTCGCGGCCATAGAGCGTCAGGCGCTTGTAGCCGGCGGCGGAGACGTTGACGCTGGCGAGATTCATCGTGGCGCGGGTCTGGCTGCTCGAACCGGGCAGCGACGCATGGGCCTTCGTGCCGCACGCGCTATCCGCGCACAGCGTCAGGTCATGGGCAATGACGGCCGGATTGGATGCCCAGCTCACGCCGAGCGTCTTGCTGACCGACGTTCCGCTGTCGTAGGCCGCGAGCGCCGACTGGCTCGCCGCATCCACGTCCAGCCAGGGGACGCCCGGCAGGTCCGCCGACTTCGGCGGCACGCCGTGAATGCGCACGACGACCGATGCATATTTCGTTGTCCCGGCGGAATCCGAGTACAGGTCGACCCGCAGGTCTCGCCCATGGCGGTAGAACGCATCGATCAGCGCATCGCCGTTCGCGAGCGTGGTGGTGTTATAGCTGTCGAGCGACAGCCACTCTCCGCCGCAGCTATAGCCGGTAATCGTGAGATTCGGCTGGCCAGCGCAGCCCGAGTCGCTGAGCGTGGCGATCGGGGTGGACAGGTCCCAGTTGCCGGTCACGTCGTTATGCGCATAGACCTTCGCGGCATGCGGCGCGGTGGCGTTGCCGCCCACGGTGGTGGGCACGTCGATGGACAGGTTGCGCGAATAGGCGGGCTGCGAGCCGCCGGCCCCGACGCGCAGCGTGCGTTGCACCGCGGCGCCGGCGTTGATGCCATACGGGTTCTCCTCGCCGAGCAAGGCCCACGTCGAGCTGCCCTGGCGCAGCACGACCGCCATCTCGGCGCTTTCGACGCTCAGCGTGCCGTTGATCACGTCGAAACCGACGGTGCAGATCTTGTCCGATCCGCTGAAATCGCATGAACGCAACGCGGGATTGGCCACCTTGCCTCCCAGAAAGCCGTTGCTGGCCGCGTACGCGCAGAGATTCGTCGCGGCGTTGGCGGCGGTCAGCGGCTGATTGCCGATGTTCAGCGCGAAGCTCGGATCGAACGCGACCTGCGCGCCGATGGTCGATGCGCACCTCGTCGCCTTGCTGCTGCCGATGCCGTTGTTCAGGCCATTGAAGATCGTCGAGATGCCGGTCAGGTCGACGGCCATCCCGTTGATCAACGAACCTGCGTTGAGACTGCCGGACTGGTTGCCCTGACTGTCCACATAGGCGTTGCCGCTGCCGACCACGCCTTCGAGCTGCACGAACGCCGCGCCGTTGTTGTGTCCCGTGCTGATCTTGACCGCGTCGAGCACCTTGTCCATGCCGGTGTGGTTGGCGTTGAAAGGCGTCGTGGTGAAGTCGCTATTGGCGCTCATGCCCGCGGCGGTCAGCACCGGGCCGAGCAGGTTCTGCAGCGTCTGCATGCTGCTGGCCATCGCGGCCGCAGTCGGCGTGGCGCCGTTGAACAGCGTCGACGCATCGCCCGCGAGTGCGAGCGCGACGGTTGCGTCGGTCAACGGCGTGACATTGGCCACCCCGCCGGACTGCACGAAGGCGTAGTAGCAGGTGGACTGGCCGTTGGCCAGCCCGCATGCCTGAATGCGGTACGGCGGCGTAAGCGCGGAAACATCGAGCCCCGCGTAGCTGCCGCTATCGGTCGCTGCCGTACTGACGCTTTGGCCGTTCGCGCCGAGCACGGTCACGGTCGCGTTGAGCATTGGCGCGCCCACGGCGACGGTGCCCGACAGCTGGCTGCCCGCACCGGCGTTGCCGCTTGCTTGCGTGCTTCCGCCGCCGCCTCCGCACGCGCTCAATACGACGACACAGCAGGCGGAAAAGAGCCGCTTGATCTGCATTCCTTTTTTCATGAAATTCGAATAAAAGTCTGAAGAAAATAAATGGGGCGTTAACGCTTCGGATTGGCCACGTGCTTGGGGAAAAAGCAGCGCGTGAAAACGATCGTGAGGTCGAATGCGCGTGCCGCCGGCAACCGTTCGCGTTTACGGCAGAACACCGCCCGGCTGAAGGGTGCGGATTGCGTGCCTGCTCGTCCTGGTGCGGCTCAGGCTGCCGCATCCCGACGTCTCGACCTCGCCCGGTTGGCCGTCGGAGGACGAAAGTACTCCTGTTCAGTCATGAAGTCGGGAGTGTGAATTGTTGCGCCGTTCGCACATGGTCATTGCTGTTTTCATGCGCAAACGTTTTCCGTCAAATTATTGAACCGATTTTCTGAAATTCGTCATGCAATTGAAATATTGGATGATATGAAAACGAATGATTGTCATTAGGATTCAAATAAATAGTCTGTAGAATCGATGGCCGAAATCGTCGCAACAAAATAGGAGAAAAAAGTGGATTTCTTAAGAAGAATGAAAGTCTTCAATAAGTTGCTGATCGCGTTCCTGGCGGTGGTGGCCATGCTGGTCGGCACGGGCGGATTCGGGATCTATCAGGTAAGCCAGGTGAACGACCGGGTCCTGGACGTGAACAACAACTGGCTGCCGAGCGTGCGGCTGGCCGGTCAGATGCGCAGCGACATGCGCCAGTTTCGAGTCTCCGAAATCCAGCACATCCTGTCGACCAGCGACGCCGACATGAGCACGTACGAAAAGGAGATCAGCGACGTGCTGGCGGATTTTCAGCAAGCCGACAGTCAGTACGCGAAGCTCATTTCCGACGCGAACGAGCGTCAGGCGTACGACGACTTCAAGAAGAATTTCGACAGCTATCTGAATGTGCACACGCAGATCGCCGCGCTGTCTCGTCAGAACAAGAAGGATGAGGCGCTGCAACTTGCGCGCGGCGAGGCCCAGCAGTATCGGAAGGCGCTCGACAACGCACTCGGCCGGATCGTCGAGATCAACGTCAAGGGCGCGGACGGCGCGGGCGAGGCAGCGGCGCAGGCCTATGCGTCGTCGCGCCTGTGGCTGATGATCGTCATCGGTTTTGCCGCAGTCGTCGGCGTCGCGCTCGCGTATCTGATCGCGCGCGATCTGACGAAGCAACTGGGCGGCGAGCCGGCGGATGCAGCCAGGCTTGCCGGCGAGGTCGCCGCGGGCAACCTGGAAGCGCACGTCGCATTGCAGCCGAACGACAGGACGAGCCTGATGTACTCGCTGGTGTCGATGAAGGAGCAACTCGCGAAAATCGTGCTCGGCATCAAGTCGAGCAGCGGCTCGATCGCGGTGGCGGCCGGTGAAATCGCGCAGGGCAACACGGACCTGTCACAGCGCACCGAGGAGCAGGCCGCGTCGCTGGAGGAAACCGCAGCGAGCATGGAGGAGCTGACGGCGACGGTGCGCCAGACCGCCGACAACGCCACGCAGGCGGCCACGCTGGCCGGCAACGCGTCGGACGTGGCGGCACGCGGGGGGGACGTCGTCGGCCGCGTCGTCGAGACCATGCGGGGCATCTCGGAAAGCTCGTCGAAGGTCGCCGAGATCATCACCGTGATCGACGGCATCGCGTTCCAGACCAACATCCTGGCGCTCAATGCGGCCGTCGAGGCGGCGCGCGCCGGCGAGCAGGGGCGCGGCTTCGCGGTAGTAGCCGGCGAGGTACGGACGCTCGCGCAGCGCAGCGCGGTGGCGGCCAAGGAAATCAAGGCGCTGATCGAGGAATCGGTCGAGCGCGTCGATCTCGGTACCCGGCTGGTGGCGGATGCGGGTCATTCCATCGAGGAGATCGTCCAGTCGGTGAAACGGATGACCGACATCATGGGCGAGATCTCGTCGGCGTCGATCGAGCAACGGACAGGCATCGAGCAGGTCAACACGGCCGTCACGCAGATGGATGAAGTGACCCAGCAGAATGCCGCGCTGGTGGAAGAGGCGACCGCGGCGGCGAGGTCCATGGCGGAGCAGGCCGACGGGCTGCGCGACGCTGTCGCGATCTTCAGGGTGGGCGGCGAGCCGGCCGTTCGGGCGACGCGCGAGCCTGCCCGTCCGAAGCCGGTCAGCCCGGTCGCAAAAAAGCCGGCCGCTTCCCGCCGCGAGTCGCCTGTTCCGGCGGCGAGCCCGATGCCGGCGCCGGCACTCGCCGAGGTTGGCGACAACGACTGGGCGACGTTCTGAGTGACGTCGTCCGGGGGATCGGCCGTGTGCGAACGCTCGAGCGGCCTTAGAACGTCTCCCAGTCCGCGCTATCGGCGCCGTTCGCGGTCACGCCCGCAGCGGCGGCCGGCGCGACGTTCGGCCGCGCGGGAGCGACGGCTTTCCGGGGCGCCTGCACAGGCTTCGGCACCGGCGCCGGAGGCCGTGCAGGAAGCGCTGCCGGAAGCGCTGCAGCGGCGGCCGGTGCAGCCGTCGCGCGCGCGGTGCTCACGCCGCCATCCACGCGAAAGAACGCAACCGCCTGATTCAGTTGCCGGCCTTGCTCTTCCAGCGATTTCGACGCGGCCGTTGCCTCCTCGACCAGCGCGGCATTCTGCTGCGTGACCGCGTCCATTTGCGCGATCGCCTGATTGACCTGCTCGATGCCACGGCTTTGTTCGCTCGACGCAGCCGCGATCTCGCCCATGATGTCGGTCACGTGTGAGATCGCCTGCGTGACCTCCGACATGGTTTTCCCGGCCTCGTCCGCGAGCGCCGCGCCGTCCTGGATCTTCTGCACGGACGTGCCGATGAGTTCCTTGATTTCCTTCGCCGCGCTGGACGAACGCTGCGCGAGGCTGCGCACTTCGCTGGCCACCACCGCGAAGCCGCGGCCCTGCTCGCCGGCACGCGCCGCTTCCACCGCCGCGTTCAGCGCCAGGATGTTGGTCTGGAAAGCGATGCCTTCGATGATCCCGGTAATGTCCGCGATCTTGTTGGAGCTGGCGCTGATCTCGTCCATCGTGCCGACGACCTGGCTGACGACGTCATTGCCCCGGTGCGCGACGTGGGACGCGTTGGACGACAGCGAGCTCGCTTCCCTGGCGCTATCGGCGTTGTGCTTCACCGTCGAGGTCAGCTCTTCCATGCTGGAGGCGGTTTCCTGCAGCGACGCGGCCTGCTGCTCGGTACGCGACGAGAGATCGACGTTGCCCGACGCAATCTGGCTGGAGCTGGTCGCGATGTTCTCCGCCGCCGCGCGGACCCGGCCGATCAGGTCGACGAGGCTCGTCTGCATCTGGCCCATGGACGCGAGCACGCTGCCCGCGACTGCGTCCCTGGCGCCCGGAACGGGGCCGAGATCGCCGGCGGCCACGCGCCGCGTCGCTTCGGCGAGCGCCGCGGGCTCGGCGCCGAGCGCGCGCAGCAGGTCGCGCGTAATCACGGCGCCCGCCAGCATCGCCAGTGCGACGGCGGCCACGCAGATGGCGATCAGCAGATCGCGCTGGTGCGCAAAGTGATCGTCCGATTCCCGGATCATTTGCGCCGCGCGTTCATGGGCGAGGTCGGCGTAGGCGTTGGTCGCCTTGATCAACGCGGAAAGCAACGGCCTGCACTGGGTATCGATGGCCGCAATCGCCGCGTCGCGCTGGTTGTTCAGCGCGAGCCTGTCGATCTCGAGCGCCACCGGGCGGTATTGCGATTCGATCCGCGAAATGTCCGCGGCGAGGCTGCGCGCCTGATCGGTCATGTCGTGCGCGCCGGCCACCATCGCGTTGAATTTTTCCAGGCGGGCCTCGACTCTCGCTTCCGCGTCGCCGACCGCCGCTTTTTCGATTTCGACGTCGGCGGGCGTGGTGACGAGCACGAGGTTGCGCACCGCCATCGCGCGATCGTCGACGGCCGCCCGGATGGACGCGGCCATGTCGGCGCGGGCATTGACGCCGCTGACGTAGCTGGAGAAGCGGTCATTGGCATCGTTCAGTGCAATCAGCGACATGCCGGACACGATGAGCACAACCACGGCGAGCAAGCCGAATGCGATGGACAGCTTCGCTTTCACCGACAGAAGCCGGAAACGCATAGTTCAACTCCAGTGATAAACAGTACGCAAGAACGCGACGCAAGCGCGCGATTCGATGGGGCGGGTGTGGGCAACGCACGCGGGGTGGAGCGTGCGGGGCGAAGGACTTCGTGGGTCGGCGTTGGAGTTTACCCTTGGGTCGCCGGTCGCCGACGGGTAGGGAACCCCTGCAAAATCAATAGCAAACGTTTGTTGTTGATTTAAATTTTCTATGAAAAATTTCGAGAGATTGGTTTCATTGTTCCGGTCGGGGTGACAACGTTTGCCGGGCGTAATTGGGCTCCCGGTGCTCCCGCCCGCCCGGGCTC
This sequence comes from Burkholderia sp. lig30, assembly GCF_000687455.2. Classification (GTDB taxonomy): domain Bacteria; phylum Pseudomonadota; class Gammaproteobacteria; order Burkholderiales; family Burkholderiaceae; genus Burkholderia. Next base: position 11,489 of record NZ_JGVW01000003.1, on the reverse strand, counting down.
ATGGGCGGGCGGCGTGAATCACCACCGTGTCACGAGATCCAGCGCGGCGCCGATGTCCGCGTTTCGTCCTGTCTGCCGAAGCGTGTCGATCAGGTTGGGATCGTCCATCGGTATCTTTTCGCCCAACGGCACGGTCAGCCGGACATAGTTTCTGTCGCCGAGCAGTTGCTGCGCCTGGAAATCCGCGACGCCGAGCACGCCGTCGGTCAGCAAATCGACCAGATGCGATGCCCATTGCGCCAATCCCCAGCTTTCCTCCTTGTCGAAAAATGTCGCGGTGAAACCGGTGCCGAGCGACAGCATGCGGATGGAGGCTGCCGGAATGGGCCTGGCCAACCGTTCATCCAGTGCCTGGGCAAGCGCGCACATCGCGGGATTGTTGGCGAACACGCCCCCGTCGACATAGTTCTCATAAGAGGCAAAGTAGGTCGGCGCGGCCGACGTGCGCATTGCCACCTTGTAGCCCAGTTCAGCACCGTCGTTGCTCTCGTCGGCAACCGGAATGTTGTGGAAGATCTTGGCCTTCCAGTTGCGTGTCGGCCGATCGACGTCGGCGGCATCCTTCAGGTCGAATGCCGTGATGCAGACGTGGCCCTTGGTGTCGTTGTCTCTCAGGTAATCCCTCAGGCACGTATCGCCCAGCGCTGTGTGGAAGACTTGCTCCCGATTCGCGCTGTCGTATTTCGGGCCGAGCAGGTTTCCGGCATGTCCGAGCTCCTGCCACAGATTGCGCTCGAAAATCTCCCGCCCGCGTGTCGTATACATGTCGAACAGGGCCTTCGGCGACATGCCCTTGGCGAGGCCGAGCGCGATCAGGCCGCCTGTCGAGGTGCCGGCGAACATGTTGATGTTCTTGCGCCAGTCGGGCTTTTCCTCGTCGAGCCTTTCGAGAATGGCGAGCGGAATCAGGCCGCGCAATCCGCCACCGTCAATCGACAGAATGCGGTAAGGCGGCGCGGCGAGTGCCGGCGCCCCGGTGATCGCGGCAAATGCGCCGCTGCGCGTTCGGGTGCGCTGCACCCCATTGTTGTTTCCTGACATACACGCCTCCAGTATTATCGGACGACCGTTCGACCAATAACGCGGCGCCATTGTGCGTGGTCGATTCGCCATGTCATTCATCTTTCACGCATAGCCGATATTCGATGCGTGCCGCGACACTCCATTCAAGGCGACGATATCCGGGAAGTCAAATCCGCCCGGATCGAACCGGCAGGGCGGGCATAAATGCCGCCATGACACTGTCAGATTCAACAGGATCGGATTGTCCGGCGCGCCAGTCGTGGCCGCGGTTCTGTCCGCCGGTCGGCACGTCCATCGAAAGCCGTGCCGCTTCGGCCGGCCTTCACGGCCATTGCGCAGGCCCTTGCCGGGTGGCTGCTGCGTTCCCGGGTTCGCCTCCGGTTCCGGCAATACCCGCGTTTACATATTTACATTTTCAATGCATCTTTAATCAATGTAGATCACGATTCCGAAAATGGGCTGCCGGCGAGATGGGGGATTTTTTTGAATCTCATTTGTCATACAAAAGGGTCGAAACGATAATGGGCGGGGGCCTACAGCAGAAAGAATTTTAAAATTCATTAAGCATGGTCGTGAAATTTTTAATCTTGAATTTCGACCTGAAACCACCTTTAATACCTACCCGGGGGAAGCGGAATTCTACGTGGCATCAAAGGAGCGCACCGATTGACTGGGTGAAATCTGCCGTTCCCAATCACGCATTCCCGGCGCCGTGGTCGTTATGCCGTCGGCGAATCATGCACGTTTGAGGGGCACGATACCCAAATGACGACTCAAGGGGCCAACGACCGTTCGTCGCGACGGACGAGCGACATCACGCATGTGAAGCCTGGCGCGCTCGACGAACTCTATACCAGCGTGCCGGCGATGATGCATTCGATCGACGCGAACGGTCGCCTGATCCACGTGAGCGACATGTGGCTGGCCACGCTGGGTTTCGCAAGAGGCGAAGTCATCGGCCGCCTCTCGTCGGATTTCCTCACGGAGTCGTCCCGCAAGCATGCGCGCGAAGTCGTGCTTCCGGACTTCTTCCGGACCGGGCGATGCGACGACGTCGAATACCAGATGATCTGCCGTGACGGGAATGTAATCGACGTCCTGCTTTCCGGGAAGCTGTTGCGGGACGAATCGGGTAACCCGTTCCGCTCCATCGCGGTGATCCGGGACATCACGGACAAGAAGCGGCTCGATCGCGCGCTGGCGCAAAGCGAGCTGCGTTACCGGGCGCTGTTTCAACACGTCCAGGCCGGATTCGCGCTGCTCCAGCTCGATGCGGCGCGCAGCAACGCGCCGGCATTGATTTTCGTGGCGGTGAATCCCGAATTCTGCGGCCTGTGCGGCTTGCCGGAATTCCGGCTTGTCGACAAGCCGGTCGGCGGCGTGCTGTCCGTCCTGCTGCACGAGGCATCGGCGTGCGAGACGGTCCTGTGCGAAGTCGCGCGCACCGGCGCGCGCAAGGAGATGCGCGATTTGCGCGGGCCGCGCGCACGCTGGTTCGACATCGTCAGCTACTCCCCGGGCGCGGGGCAGTGCGCGATCCTCGTTCAGGAGACGACGCATCGCAAGTGGATGCAGGAGACGCTGTCGCGCCAGCATGAGCAGATTCGCGTGACCCTGCACTCGATCGGCGATGCCGTCATCGCGACGGACACGACGGGGCGCGTGCAATACCTGAATCCGATGGCCGAGCACCTGACGGGCTGGCAGTCGGACGCGGCCGGGAACCAGGAGATCGAAAGCGTTTTTCATATTTTCGACGAGCGAACCGGGATTCAGGCACCGAACCCGATCGCCCGATGCCTCGCCGAAGATCGCGCGACGCAGCTCGACGACGGGATGGTGCTGGTGGCGAAGGATGGCAGGCACTTCTCCATCGAGGATTCCGCCGCGCCGATCAAGGACGCGGACGGCGTGACGTCGGGCGTCGTGCTGGTGTTTCGCGACGTGACCGAACAGCGGCGCATTTCGAAGGAAATCGCCTACCGTGCGACGCACGATGCGTTGACCGGTCTGCTGAACCGCGCCGAATTCGAGGCCCGTCTCCAGCAAGCGCTGGAAGGCGTTCGAGGCTCCCCGAATCGGGGCGCGGTTTTCTATCTCGATCTCGACCAGTTCAAGCTGGTCAACGATACGTGTGGCCATGCGGCCGGCGACGCGCTGCTCAAGCGCGTGGCGTCGCATCTCGGCGAGAGCCTCGACATGCCGCATACCCTTGCCCGGCTCGGCGGCGACGAATTCGGCATCATCCTGCCCGACTGCCCGGTCTCCAGGGTGGAAGAAGTCGCGACCGGTCTGTGCCGGCGGCTGGACGCGATGCGCTTCGAATACAAGGGCTGCCACTTCTGTGTCGGCGTGAGCATCGGCGCCGCGCTGCTCGACGGCAAGCTGGCGTCGGTGGATGCGATCATGCAATGCGTGGACAGCGCGTGCTATGCCGCCAAGGATGCCGGACGCAACCGCGTCCATGTGTGGTCGGAGACGGACCAGGCGATGCTCGCCAGAAAGGACGAGATGGAATGGGTTCGCCGGCTGAGGCAGGCCATCGACGAGAACCGCTTCGTGCTGTACGCGCAGGAAATATTCTCATTGCAGGCGCCCGCCGCCGCGAAGCGGTTCGAGGTGCTGTTGAGGCTGCCCGGCGAGCAAGGCAGCCTGATTCCTCCGGGCGCGTTCCTGCCCGCCGCGGAGCGCTTCAACATCGCCAGCCGCATCGACCGATGGGTGGTCAATCAGGTCTTCCGATGGATGGCGAACTATTCCGGTCAGCTCGACCACATCGAATACATTTCGGTGAACCTGTCCGGGCAGTCAATCGGGGACATGGAATTCCTCGAATTCCTGAAGAATCTGCTGGGCCGCTTTCCGGTCAACGGATCCAAGCTTTGCATCGAAGTGACCGAAACGGCGGCGATCACGAACCTCGACGCCGCCGCTGTGTTCGTCAACGCGCTGAAAAAATACGGCGTGCGTTTTGCGCTCGACGATTTCGGCAGCGGGGCATCGTCGTTCGGCTATCTGAAGGCGCTGCCGGTCAACTACCTGAAGATAGACGGGCAGTTCGTCAGGCACCTCGACCAGGACGCGCTCGACAGGACGGTGGTCAAGTGCATCCAGGAAGTGGCGAATGTGCTCGGCAAGGAGACCATCGCCGAATTCGTCGAAACCGCGGAGGTCTCGGCGATCCTGACGGAAATGGGCGTCGGCAGCGCGCAAGGCTTTTTCCTGCACCGCCCGCAGCCGATCGCCATCGTGCTGACGAGCCGCTCGCCATCGGCAATCGCGCTGCCCGCCCGAAAGCCCGACATCTTGCTCGGGCGGGAAAAGTCCGGCCCGGTCACGCCGATCGTCGGCACGGGCCGCAGACGCTGACGCGCGTCGATGGGCCGGCTGCCGGGGAGGGCGGCCGCGCTGGACGCTAACGCAGCGGCTGGCGCGACCGGGTGGCGGCCATGCGAGGCCACGCACCGAAGTCAGTCGCGCGCCAGAGTCAGTCGCGCGGCGCGTCCTGCGGCGTGCCGGCCGCACCGGGATCCGCCGCGATCGCCACGCGGTTCTTGCCTTCCCGCTTGGCCTGGTAGAGCGCGAGATCCGCCGTTTCGATCAGCAGTGTCATCGCGGCGTCGGGCCTGGGCACGAGGCACGCGCCGCCGATGCTGATGGTCACGTGCCGGCCGCTCGGCGACTGCTCGTGCGGCATCTGCAGCGCTTCGACCTCGCGGCGGATCTTCTCGGCCAGCAAGCGCAGGCCGCCGCGCGACGTGCCGGGCAGCACGACCGCGAACTCCTCGCCGCCGAAGCGTGCCGCCAGGTCGCTTGCCCGCGTGAGGCAGCCCTCGATGGCCGACGCGATCTGCTTGAGCACCTTGTCCCCGGCGACGTGGCCGTACGTGTCGTTGTACAGCTTGAAGTTGTCGACGTCGATCATCAGCAGCGACAGGTCGGCCTTGTCGCGCGCGCTGCGGCGCCACTCGGCCGCCAGGTATTCGTCGAGATAGCGGCGATTCGACAGCCCCGTGAGACCGTCGGAATGCGTCAGGCGCTGAAGCTCGAGGTTGGCCGCGAGCAGTTGCTGCTGCGACTGTCGCAGCGCGCGATACGCCTCGTCGCGTTGCAGCAGGTTGACGTAGGAGCGCGAGTGATAGCGGATGCGCGCGACCAGTTCGATCCGGTCGGGCAGTTTCACGAGGTAGTCGTTCGCGCCCGCGGCGAACGCGGCGCTCTTGATCGCCGGATCTTCCTTTGTCGACAGCACGATGATCGGCACGTCGCGCATCGCCGGGTTGGCGCGGTAGGCCTTCACGAGCGTCAGCCCGTCGGTGCCGGGCATCACCAGATCCTGAAGGATCACGGTCGGCCGGGTCTCGAGCGCGGCCGCGAGCGCGTGATCGGAGCTGGCGCAGTAATGGAAGTCGATGCCTTCCTCGTTCGCGAGCGCCCGCCGCACCGCTTCGGCCACGATCGCCTGGTCGTCGACCAGCATGACCATGATCGGCACGTCGTCTGCCAGCGGCGTCTGAAGCGCGGCGCGCGCGGCTTCGAGCGCGGCGTCAGCGCGCTCCGTCAGCGAGGCGCCGCCGGTGCCTTCGGGGTCGATGCGGTGAATCATTGTCATGTCGATACCTGTCGCCGTCATACTTGTCATCCATTCAATTCCCGACGAGCGCCGTCAGCTCGCCGGCGATCCTGCCGAGCGGCAGGATCGAGCGGGCGGCGCCCAGCGCTGCCGCGGCTTTCGGCATGCCGTAGACCGCGCTCGTTGCTTGATCCTGGGCAATCGTGTGAAAGCCCCGCGTGCGCATCGCCTTCAACCCGATCGCGCCGTCCCGGCCCATGCCCGTGAGCAGCACGCCGATCGCCTCGCCCGGCCAGCATTCGACGACGCTGTTGAAAAACACGTCGACCGACGGGCGATAAGGCGTGTCGGCGGGTTCGCGGACATAGTCGAGCGTGCCGTCGCGCATCAGCCGCAGGTGGTCGTTGGTCGCGGCGAGCAGCGCGACGCCCGGCGCCGGCCGGTCGCCCGGCAGCGCGACGCGCACCGTGAGCTGCGTCTGGCCGTCGAGCCATTGCGCCATGCCCTCCGCAAATGCCTTGTCGACGTGCTGGATCATCACGATCGGCGCGGCAAAGGTCTCGGGCAGCTGGCCGAGCACCGACGCGAGCGCGAGCGGGCCGCCCGCCGATGCGCCGATCGCGACCAGCGGCGCGTCGCCGTCGCGCGCCGCCATGCCGGCGCGCGAGCGGTCGGCGCCCGGCTTGTCCAGCAGGCGGCCGATCTGGTCGATCTTCGCGAGCAGCGGCTGCGCGGCGTCGCCGAACCCGCCGTCGGCGAGGGTGGGGGTGTCGACGGCGTCGAGCGCGCCCGCGCCCATCGCTTCGTACACGCGCCACGTATTCGCGCCGACGCTGCTGGTGACGACCAGGATCGCGCACGGCTTGTCCGACGACATGATCCGGCGCGTCGCCTCGACACCGTCGCATTTCGGCATGATCAGGTCCATCAGCACGATGTCCGGCGGCTGCGCCGCGCAAAAATCGGCGGCCTGGGCACCGTCGGTCGCGACCCACAGCACGCGATGCTCGGGCCGCAGCGCGATCGCGCGGCGCATGGCTTCGACCGCCAGCGGCATGTCGTTTGCGATGCCGATGTTCATGTGTGGGCTTCTCCTATCAGGTCGCGCACGGCGTCGAGCAGCGCTTCGTCATGGAAACTGCTTTTCGCGAGGTAGTAGTCGGCGCCTGCGTCGAGCCCGCGCCGGCGGTCCTCCTCGCGATCCTTGTACGACACGATCATGACCGGCAGCGTGTTGAGAAGCTTGTCGCGCTTGATCAGCGTGACCAGTTCGATGCCGTCCATGCGCGGCATGTCGACGTCGGTCACGACCAGATCGAAGTTCGCGCCGCGCAGCGCGTTCAATGCGTCCATGCCGTCGATCGCGATGGTCACGTCGTAACCGCGTTTTTCGAGCAGCTTGCGCTCGAGTTCTCTTACGGTCAACGAATCGTCGACGACGAGCACCTGCTTGCTCCGCCGTGCGGCGGCGCTGCCCGCCTGCTGCACGCGCGCGAGCTGTCCGCCGCGCACGGCCTTGTCCACCGAGCGCAGCAGGTCGTCGACATCGAGGATCAGCACGGCGTCGCCGTTTTCCATCAACGCGGCCGCCGCGACGTCCTTGACCTTCCCGAGCCGGCGATCGAGCGGCTGGACGACCAGCATGCGCTCGCCGAGGAAGCGGTCGACCGCCACGCCATAGGTCTCGCGCTCGTCGCCGATCACGACCACGGGCTGGTTCGCCTGCGCGGCGTCCGGCGCGCCGGTGCCGAGCAGCTGATGCGCGGTGACGAGCCCGACCGGGCGCCCGTCGAACGAAAAATGCTGCTGGCCTTCGAGCATGTCGATGTCGGCGCGCGCGAGCTCGACGGTCCGGCGCACGTGCGCGAGCGGAAACGCGTACGCTTCGCCGCCCACTTCGACCAGCAGGCTGCGGATCACCGACAGGGTCAGCGGCAGTTGCAGCACGAAACGCGTGCCGCGCCCGGGCTCGTTGACGATGCGGACGGTGCCGCGCACGGTCTTGACCATCTCGTGCACCGCGTCGAGCCCGACGCCGCGGCCGGACACGTCGGTGACCTGTTCGCGCATCGAGAAGCCGGGCAGCAGCAGGAAGTCGAGCAGTTCGTGATCGGACAGGCGTGCCACCGTGTCGTCGTCGGCCAGGCGACGCCGCACGATGGCGGCGCGCAGCGCGTCCAGGTCGATGCCCCGGCCGTCGTCGCCGACGGAGATGAACAGCTTGCCCGCGCTGTGGCGCGCCTCCAGCGTGATGGTCGCTTCGGCGGGCTTGCCGCTGGCCACGCGCGCGTCGGGCGTCTCGACGCCGTGGTCGAGCGCGTTGCGCAGCAGATGGCCGAGCGGCGCATCGAGCATGTCGAGAATGTCGCGATCCACCTGCGTCGATTCGCCGACGATCGACAGCCGCACCTGCTTGCCGAGCGAACGCGCGAAGTCGCGCACGATGCGCGGGTACGCATGCGCGGCGTCGCCGAACGGACGCATCCGGCAGCGCAGCGCCTCGTCGTACAGCTGTTGCGCGAGATTCGTGCCGCGGCGATCGAGCCGGTCGAGCTCGTCGACGCGGCCGCCGAGCATCTGCTGAACCTGGCCGAGCGTCTTGCGGACGTCGTTGATCATCTCGAGCGTGGACGGATCGAGACGCTCGGTGAGCGATGCGTACAACGCGTCGAGCGCGCGCGCGGCGTCCTGCTGCGTGCGCTTGATGCGAAGCAGGGAATTGGCGAACGGCTTGAGCCGCCGCGACTCGACCAGCGATTCGCCCAGCAGGCTCAACAGCCGGTCCAGTTGATCCGCATGGACACGCAGCATGCGTTGCGGGCCGTTCGGCGGGCCGTTCGGCGTGTCGGCGCGCTGGCCGGGGCGGGGCGGCGGCATGGAGGGCGCTTCGCTCGAGGCCGGCGCGGCGTCGCGCTGCGGGTCGTCCGCCCGGTCGCCGGCGTCGGGCGAGGGCGTGTCGGCGTCGGGCGCGAGCACGGGCCCGCGCGGCGGCGCGACGGCCGCGTCGCCCACGGTATCCATGGCATCGACAGCATCCATCGAACCCATCGCACCCAAAGCATCCACGGCACCCAAAGCAGCCGGTTCGGACAGCCGTGCGACGAGCGCGTCGATCTCGGCGCGCGACACGGCGGCGGCCGGGTCCGGCTGTCCGATCCGCACCAGCAGATCCACGCCGCGCAGCAGCTCGTCGATATGCGAGGCCGACAGCACGATCTCGCCGCGCTGCGCGGCGACGAAGCATTCCTCCATCGCGTGCGCGAGATCGACGCCATCCTGCAGGTCGATGATGCGCGCGGCGCCTTTGAGCGAATGCGCGGCGCGCATGCACTCCTCGAGCGCGGTCGTGTCGGCGGGGCTGTGTTCCAGCGTGAGCAGCCCGCCGGCAAGCACGTGGGCCTGCGCCTGCGCTTCCTCCCGGAACAGCTCGAGCAGGGACAGGCGGCCCAGGTCGTTGTCGTGGCTCATCACAGGCTCCGGGCAAGCGATGTGAATACGTGGTCGGCGTCGAGCAGGCCGATCGTCGTGCCGCGCCACGCGAGCACGCCGCGCGTATGGACGGCGGCGGCATGCGACAGCGTGGCGGGAACCGGCAGCAGCGACGGCGCGGCGAAGCGCAGCACGCCTTCGACTTCGTCGACGGGAAACGCGCTGGCGTCGCCGTGGTGTTCGACGATCAGCATGCGCGCATGGGCGTTGCGCGACGCGTGCTTGACGGTCGCCGACCGGTCGATGTTCAGCATGCCGGCGAGCGACGCGGCGACCGTCAGCGAGCCGCGAACGTTGACGAGGCCGAGCGTCACGCCGTTGCGGCGATGCGGCAGCGGATGGATCGGCCGAAGCTCGTCGATCTGCAGGATCGACGCGGCGGGCAGCGCGAGCCACTCGTCGGCGATCCGGAACACGACGATCGATTGCGTGTCGGCCGCCTCGCCGGTGGCGTGACTCGCGTCCGATCGTGCGGCATGGCCGGGCAGCACGAAGGGCGGCGTGCCGGCCGGCTCGCCGCCGCGCGTGCGCGCTTCCGGTGCTTCCGGTGCTTCCGGTGCTTCCGGCGCGAGGCCGTCTTCCATCGCGTCCAGCGCGAGCGGCCGGTCGCGCAGCAGCGCGGCCGCCTGTTCGAAGACGGAGCAGTTCAGGCAGCGGATGCAGTCGGCGAGCCGCGTGCACGAGCCGTCGCCGAGCGTGCCGATGCGGGACCAGCAGGCGTCGATCGCCACGGCCGGGCTGGCGGAATCAGGAACGATGCGATCCACGGGATTCTCCTTGAATGTCCGCGCGGCCGGTGCCGGGCATCTGTTGCTGCGCCATCGCACGGCGCGCACGCAGCATCAGCCGCTCTGCGCCGGCCTCGTCGCCCGCCATGTCGACCAGCGCGGCCAGGTGGGTCAGCGCCTCGTAGTGCGCGGCATCGAGGTACAGCGCCTTGCGGTAAGCCTCCTTCGCGTCGCTGTCGCGGCCGCGTGCGTCCGCGATCAGGCCGAGCAGATAGAACGCGTTCGCGTCCGGTCCGTGCGTCTTCATGAATTCGCGGGCAATGTGCTCGGCTTCGTCGAGCCGGCCGCTGTCGGCCAGACGTCGGGCTTCGTCGAGCGCGACGCCGGTCTGGGGCTGCGCTGGTTCGGGGGGCGTCGCCTGCGACCGCTGCGGCGCGCCGAACGGCGCGGGCGCCGCCGGCCGTGCGGCGAGACGCGCGGTGAGCCAGGCGGGCCACGCCGCGCCGCGCGACGCGCCGCCGGACGGCGTGGTAGCCGGTATGCCAGTCGATACGGTGGCCCATGCGGTGGCCGATACGGCTGCCTGGGGCATCAGCCAGGGCGGCACGGCGGCGGGCGCGATCGCGGTGGCAGGAGCGCCCGCCGGCGTGCGCTGGAACGCGAAGGCGAGCGGGATGCGCGCCGACGTCAGCGCGTGCCGCATCATCAGGCCGGTTTCCGCCGGGCCGACGAAGATCGTGCCGCCCTCCGCCAGCCGCGCGTCGAGCAGCCGGATCGCCGCGTCCTGCGCGTCCCGATGAAAGTAGATCAGGACGTTGCGGCAGAAGATGAAGTCATAGCCTGCCTCGCACGTCGGCGGCGACTCGAAAAGGTTCGCCTGCGTGAAACGGACCGCCTGCCGGACACGCTCGTCCAGCCGCCAGCCGTCCGCGGTCTCGCTGAAGTGGCGGTCGCGGAACTCGAGCGAGTGGCCGCGAAACGAGTTGCGGCCATAGAGGCCGTGGCGCGCGCGCTCGATCGCGCGGGCGCTGATGTCGGCCGCGTCGATGACGAAGCGTGCCGGATCGATGCCCGCATCGAGCAATGTCATCGCAATCGAATAGGGCTCCTCGCCGCTCGAGCACGGCACGCTCAACACCCGCAGCACGCGCGCGGGGGCGCGCATCAGGCGCTCGGCCGCGAGCTGCGCGAGCGCGGCGAATGCCTCGCGCTCGCGAAAGAACCAGGTTTCCGGCACCACCAGCGCCTCGATCAGCGTCTGCCGTTCGTCGGGCGACGCGTTCAGCATGTGCCAGTACGCGTCGATCGCGGCGTCGTCGGGCTCTGGAGGCGGCGCGAAGGCGTCGGCGAGCGGGGCGCGCGCCGCGGGGGCGGCGTGGGCGCCGCCTTGCGTGATGCGCGCGCGTTCCAGAACGGCGCGCCTGAGCGTGTTGGCGCCGAGCGAGGCGGCGTCCATCCCGGTTTCGCGGGACAGCCAGGCTTCGAAGCGGGCGTCGTCGATCGGCATCGCGCAGGGGGTCATGGTCGAGCCGCGGCCGGATCTGCCGCGGCGGGCTGGAACAGCAGCGCCTTGACGTCGTCGTCGAGCATGTGCCGGACGTCGATCCATTGCACGAGGCCGGCCGCATCGTGCGCGACCGGCCCGAGCCAGCGTGCGTGCGGCGTCGCGACGCCGC
>NZ_JGVW01000002.1 GCF_000687455.2 Burkholderia sp. lig30 | reverse complement strand
GCATCGCTTCTGACGCGCGCGCCCGCGCTCATCCGCCCAGGCTGTCGCGGATGAGCGCTGCGCATGCGCGGCGAGGCCGGCCTGCCCGATTGACATCACCCCCGGCATTCGCCACCGGCCGCGCGGCCCCGCCCTGATCCGGTTTCGCCCCCCGTTCTGCGCCGGCCACATCGAGCGCGCGCGGCCGGCGCTCGCCGAGACATCCCGCGTACGGCCACGGCGCAGACGCGCGAGCCACAGAGGTCCGACACGACCTCGCCCCGTTTTTTGTTGATTGAACGATCAATAAAAAAAAGATATCCTGTCGTTCTCCATCACCCTGCCGAGCGAGCAACAAGGAGCCTCGATGCCGAAAGTCGGAATGCGGGAGATCCGCCGCGCGCAGTTGATCGACGCGACGCTGCGCACGATCGACGAAGCCGGCCTGCCGGGCACGACGCTCGCGTCGGTCGCGCAACGGGCGAACATTTCGACGGGCATCGTCAGCCACTATTTCGGCGACAAGGACGGCCTGCTCGAAGCCACGATGCGCCACGTGCTGCGCGATCTGTGGGCCGCCACGACGCGCCGCCGCGTCGCGGCGCGCAAGGAGCCGCGCGCGCGGCTCCGCGCGATCGTCGCGGCGAATTTCGACGACACGCAGATCAGCGCGCCGGTGATGAAGACCTGGCTCGCGTTCTGGTCGCAGAGCATGCATACGCCGTCGCTCGGCCGCCTGCAGCGCGTCAACACGCGGCGTCTCTACTCGAATCTGTGCGCGGAATTCGCGAAGGCGCTGCCGCGCGCGAAGGCCCGGCACGCGGCGAGCGGCCTCGCCGCGCTGATCGACGGCCTGTGGCTGCGCGGCGCGCTCGCCGGCGGCCCGTTCGACACCCGGGCGGCCTTGCGGCTCGCCAACGACTACATCGATCTGCTGCTCGCGTCGCACGCGTGACGCGGCCCGCGGTCGCCTCAAAGGAGATCTTCATGTCTGTATACGGTTTGCAGCGCCTCTACATCGGCGGCGGTTACACCGACGCCACCAGCGGCAAGACATTCGACACCTTCGATCCGGCGACGGGCGAGCTGCTCGCGCAGGTCCAGCAGGCGAGCGCGGCCGACGTCGAGCGCGCGGTCGCGTCCGCGCAGGCCGGCCAGCGCGAGTGGGCCGCGATGACGTCGATGCAGCGCTCGCGCATCCTGCGCCGCGCGGTCGAGTTGCTGCGCGAGCGCAACGACGCGCTCGCGGATCTGGAAACGCGCGACACCGGCAAGCCGATCGCCGAGACCCGCGCGGTCGACATCGTCACCGGCGCGGACGTGATCGAGTATTACGCCGGCCTCGCGACCGCGATCGAGGGCCTGCAGATTCCGCTGCGCCCCGAGTCGTTCGTCTATACGCGCCGCGAGCCGCTCGGCGTGTGCGCCGGCATCGGCGCATGGAACTACCCGATCCAGATCGCCTGCTGGAAGACCGCGCCGGCGCTCGCGGCCGGCAACGCGATGATCTTCAAGCCGAGCGAAGTCACGCCGCTGTCGGCGCTCAAGCTCGCCGAGATCTACACCGAGGCCGGCGTGCCGGCCGGCGTGTTCAACGTCGTGCAGGGCGACGGCGCGGTCGGCGCGCTGCTCGCCGGCCACCCCGGCATCGCGAAGGTGTCGTTCACCGGCGGCGTCGAGACCGGCAAGAAGGTGATGTCGCTCGCCGGCGCGTCGTCGCTGAAGGAAGTGACGATGGAGCTGGGCGGCAAGTCGCCGCTGATCGTGTTCGACGACGCCGATCTCGAGCGCGCCGCCGACATCGCCGTGACCGCCAACTTCTTCAGCGCCGGCCAGGTCTGCACCAACGGCACGCGCGTGTTCGTGCACCGCTCGATCAAGGACGCGTTCACCGCGCGCGTGCTGGAACGCGTCGCGCGCATCCGCGTCGGCCGCCCGACCGATGCCGGCACGAACTTCGGCCCGCTCGTGTCCGCCGCGCAGCTCGACAAGGTGCTCGGCTACATCGACAGCGGCCGTGCCGAGGGCGCGACGCTGCTCGCGGGCGGCACGCGCCTGACCGACGGGCATTTCGCGCACGGCCAGTACGTCGCGCCGACGGTGTTCGGCGACTGCCGCGACGACATGAAGATCGTCCGCGAGGAGATTTTCGGGCCGGTGATGAGCCTCCTCGAATTCGAGACCGAGGACGAAGTCATCGCGCGCGCGAACGACACGCACTACGGGCTCGCGGCCGGCGTCGTCACCGAGAATCTGGCGCGCGCGCATCGCGCGATCCATCGCCTCGAAGCCGGCATCTGCTGGATCAACACGTGGGGCGAGTCGCCGGCCGAGATGCCGGTTGGCGGCTACAAGCAATCCGGCGTCGGACGGGAGAACGGCATCTCGACGCTCGAACACTACACTCGAATCAAATCGGTGCAGGTCGAACTCGGCCGCTACCAACCCGTATTCTGAGGAGGGCGTGCGTGATGACGACGCGTGAATTCGACTACATCATCTGCGGCGCGGGCTCCGCGGGCAACGTGCTCGCGACGCGCCTGACCGAAGACCCGGACGTCACCGTGCTGCTGCTCGAAGCGGGCGGGCCGGACTACCGGCTCGACTTCCGCACGCAGATGCCGGCCGCGCTCGCGTACCCGCTGCAGGGGCGCCGCTACAACTGGGCGTACGAGACCGAGCCCGAGCCGCACATGAACCACCGTCGGATGGAATGCGGGCGCGGCAAGGGGCTCGGCGGCTCGTCGCTGATCAACGGCATGTGCTACATCCGCGGCAATGCGCTCGACTACGACAACTGGGCGACGCACCCGGGCCTGGAGAACTGGACGTACCTCGACTGCCTGCCCTATTTCCGGAAGGCGGAAACGCGCGACGTCGGCCCGAACGACTATCACGGCGGCGACGGCCCGGTGTCGGTCACGACCAGCAAGCCGGGCGTGAATCCGCTGTTCGAGGCGATGGTCGAAGCGGGCGTGCAGGCCGGCTATGCGCGCACCGACGACCTGAACGGCTACCGGCAGGAAGGCTTCGGGCCGATGGACCGCACCGTCACGCCGCGCGGCCGGCGCGCGAGCACCGCGCGCGGCTATCTCGACCAGGCCCGCGCGCGGCCGAACCTCGAGATCGTCACGCATGCGCTCGCCGACCGCGTGCTGTTCGACGGCAAGCGCGCGACCGGCGTCGCGTTCCTGCGCGGCGACGAGCGGATCACCGCGCATGCGCGCCGCGAGGTGCTGGTGTGCAGCGGCGCGATCGCATCGCCGCAACTGCTGCAGCGCTCGGGTGTCGGCCCCGGCGCGTGGCTGAAAGAGCTGGATATCCCCGTGGTGCTCGACCTGCCCGGCGTCGGCCAGAACCTGCAGGATCATCTGGAGATGTACATCCAGTACGAATGCAGGGAGCCGGTTTCGCTGTACCCGGCGCTCAAGTGGTGGAACCAGCCGAAGATCGGTCTCGAATGGATGCTCAACGGCACGGGCCTCGGCGCGAGCAACCACTTCGAGGCGGGCGGCTTCATCCGCACCCGCGACGACGACCTGTGGCCGAACGTCCAGTATCACTTCCTGCCGGTCGCGATCAACTACAACGGCTCGAACGCGATCGAGATGCACGGCTTCCAGGCGCACGTCGGCTCGATGCGCTCGCCGAGCCGCGGCCGCGTGAAACTGCGTTCGCGCGACCCGCACGATCATCCGGGCATCCTGTTCAACTACATGGCCGAAGCGCTCGACTGGCGCGAGTTCCGCGACGCGATCCGCGCGACGCGCGAGATCATGCGCCAGCCGGCGCTCGACCGCTTCCGCGGCCGCGAATTGAATCCGGGCGCGGATTTGAAGAGCGACAAGGAACTGGACGACTTCGTGCGTGCACGCGCGGAGACGGCGTTCCATCCGTCGTGTTCGTGCCGGATGGGCGAGGACGGCATGGCGGTGGTCGACAGCGAGGGCCGCGTGCATGGTGTGGACGGACTGCGCGTGGTCGATGCGTCGATCATGCCGGTCATCACGACCGGCAACCTGAACGCGCCGACGATCATGATCGCCGAGAAGATCGCCGACAGGATTCGGGGCCGCGCGCCGCTGGCGCGCGCGGATGTGCGGTATTACGTGGCGAACGGGGCGCCGGCGCGGGGGGGCGCCGTGGAGAGCAAGCCCGTGCACGCGTGATGCGCGCGGGTGCGATGGAGAGGGTATGACGCATGGCGAGCCGAGCTGACCGGCTTACTATGCAGCGAACGCCGCTGACAGTTGCTGTCAGCGGCGTTTGTTCATCCACGCCGTCCAATCCGTGCGATTGTTCTCCCCAATGGCCGCATCCCCCCCTTCGCGCATGCCTGCTGCATGCACGAACCCCGGGTGCAACCCGACTCCCCCCACCATTGCTAAGATAGCGATCCCATCGCTTCGACGGATGCCCGATGCCGCACACGCACACGCACCGCACCACCCGCCGCCCGCTCGCGCGCGTCATCGCGCCGGCACCCGCCCTCTCCCATTCCGGACCACGCCCGTGAGCACGCCACCGATCCTGTCCGTGTCGAACCTGTCCAAGACCTACGCGTCCGGGTTCCAGGCGCTGAAGCACGTCAACCTCGATATCCGCGCCGGCGAAATCTTCGCGCTGCTCGGCCCGAACGGCGCGGGCAAGACGACGCTGATCAGCGCGATCTGCGGCATCGTCACGCCGACCGAGGGCCGCGTGACGGTCGGCGGCCACGACATCCTGAACGACTTCCGCGCGGCGCGCACGATGATCGGCCTCGTGCCGCAGGAGCTGACGACCGACGCGTTCGAGACCGTCTGGGCGACCGTCTCGTTCAGCCGCGGCCTGTTCGGCAAGCGGCCGAATCCCGCGCACATCGAGAAGACGCTGAAGGACCTGTCGCTCTGGGACAAGCGCGACAACAAGCTGATGACACTGTCGGGCGGCATGAAGCGCCGCGTGATGATCGCGAAGGCACTGTCGCACGAGCCGCGCATCCTGTTCCTCGACGAGCCGACGGCCGGCGTCGACGTCGAGCTGCGCCGCGACATGTGGCGGCTCGTCGGTGCGCTGCGCGAAAGCGGCGTCACGATCGTGCTGACGACGCACTACATCGAGGAAGCGGAGGAGATGGCCGACCGGATCGGCATCATCCACGGCGGCGAGCTCGTGCTCGTCGAGGACAAGCACGCGCTGATGCGCAAGCTCGGCAAGAAGCAGCTCACGCTGCTGCTCGAGCGGCCGCTCGCGCAACTGCCGCCCGCGCTTGCGCCGTTCGGCCTCGAACTCGCGGACGGCGGCGCGGCGCTCGTCTACACGTACGACTCGCAGCGCGACGACGCGAGCATCGTGTCGCTGATGCACGCGCTCGGCGCGGCGGGCATCGGCTTTCGCGATCTGCAGACGACGCAAAGCTCGCTCGAGGACATCTTCGTCAGTCTGATCGACAACCGCCGCAACGGCGCACGAAAGGCGAACGCATCATGAATCTCCACGCGATCCGCGCGATCTATCGCGCAGAAATGGCCCGCACCCGGCGCACGCTGATGCAGAGCATCATCGCGCCGGTGATCTCGACGTCGCTTTACTTCGTGGTGTTCGGCTCCGCGATCGGCTCGCGCATCAGCAACGTGAACGGGATCGGCTACGGCTCGTTCATCGTGCCCGGCCTCGTGATGCTGTCGCTGCTGTCGCAAAGCATCTCGAACGCGTCGTTCGGCATCTACTTCCCGCGCTTCACCGGCACGATCTACGAGCTGCTGTCCGCGCCCGTGTCGTACTGGGAGATCGTCGTCGCGTACGTCGGCGCGGCCGCGTCGAAGTCGATCCTGCTCGGCCTGATCATCCTCGCGACGGCGAGCCTGTTCGTGCCGCTGCACGTGCTGCATCCGGTATGGATGGTGCTCTTTCTGGTCCTCACGTCGGTCACGTTCAGCCTGTTCGGCTTCGTGATCGGCATCTGGGCGGACAGCTTCGAGAAGCTCCAGCTCGTGCCGCTCCTCATCATCACGCCGCTGACGTTCCTCGGCGGCAGCTTCTATTCGGTCGACATGCTGCCGCCGTTCTGGCGCATCGTCACGCTGTTCAACCCGATCGTCTACCTGATCAGCGGCTTTCGCTGGTCGTTCTACGGCATCGCGGACGTCCACGTCGGCATCAGCCTCGGCGCGACCACGCTGTTCCTCGGCGTGCTGCTCGCGATCGTCGCGTGGATCTTCCGTACCGGCTACCGGCTGAAGAACTGACGCCCGCCGATGACGCATTTGCTCAAGCCGGCGACGTTTTTCCGCCAGTGCGGCGAATTTTGATTGCGTCTACTGAGGATTCGGGGCCTTGAAGCATCGTGCTTCGAGGCCTTTTTTTCCTCAGAGGACGCCATGCCAGACGCTACCGCCTCCCCCGCGCGCGCCAGCGCCGCCGCCCGGCTCGAACGCCTGCCGTTTTCCGGGTATCACAAGCTGATCTTCTTCATCATCGCGATCGCGTTCTTCTTCGATTCGGTCGATCTGGGCACGATGACGTTCGTGCTCGGCTCGATCCGGAAGGAGTTCGGTCTCTCGACCGCGGCGGCCGGCCTCGTCGCGAGCGCCAGCTTCTTCGGCATGGTGCTCGGCGCGGCGGTCGCGGGCCTGCTCGCCGACCGCTTCGGGCGCCGGCCCGTTTTTCAATGGAGCATGGTGCTGTGGGGCGCGGCATCGTATCTGTGCTCGACCGCGCAAAGCGTCGACGCGCTGATCGTCTATCGCGTGCTGCTGGGAATCGGCATGGGGATGGAGTTTCCGGTCGCGCAGACGCTGTTGTCCGAATTCGTGCCCGCCGCGAAGCGCGGCCGCCTGATCGCGCTGATGGACGGCTTCTGGCCGCTCGGCTTCATCACGGCCGGCATCGTCGCCTACTTCGTGCTGCCGCAGTTCGGCTGGCGCACCGTGTTCGCGCTGCTCTCGATTCCGGCGGTGTTCGTGCTGGTCGTGCGCCGCATCGTGCCGGAGTCGCCGCGCTGGCTCGAGCACGCGGGCCGGCACGCGCAGGCCGACGCCGTGATGCGCGTGATCGAGGCAAAGGTGATGCGCTCGGCCGGCGTCGCGACGCTGCCGCCGGCTGCGCGGTACACCGAAGCGGCGAAGCCGCGCGGCCACGGCGCGCTGCGCGAGATCTGGAGCGGCGCGTATCGCCGCCGCACGACGATGGTCTGGCTGCTGTGGTTCTTCGCGCTGCTCGGTTTCTACGGGCTCACGTCGTGGCTCGGCGCGCTGCTGCAGCAGGCAGGCTTCGCGGTCACGCAGTCGGTGTTCTACACGGTGCTGATCTCGCTCGGCGGCGTGCCCGGCTTTCTGTGCGCCGCATGGCTCGTCGAGCGCTGGGGACGCAAGCCGACCTGCATCGCGTCGCTGCTCGGCGGCGGCGCAATGGCCTACCTGTACGGCCAGAGCGCGCTGTATGGCGGCAGCGTCACGCTGCTTGTCGGCACCGGCCTCGCGATGCAGTTCTTCCTGTTCGGCATGTGGGCGGTGCTCTACACGTATACGCCGGAACTGTACGGCACCGGCGCGCGCGCGACGGGCTCCGGGTTCGCGTCGGCCATCGGGCGCGTCGGCTCGCTGATCGGGCCGTACGTGGTCGGCATCGTGCTGCCCGTGTTCGGTCAGGGCGGCGTGTTCACGCTCGGCGCACTGTCGTTCGCGGCGGCGGCGCTCGCCGTATGGACGCTAGGAATCGAGACCAAGGGAGTTGCGCTCGAAGCGCTCGCGGCGGACGATGATGCCCAGGCCGGCGGTCGGTTGACGGCGGCCGACAACGTGTCCTGACGGGTCCCGGCGGCGCAGGGCCGCGCCGAGGCCCGCTCGCCCGGGCCGGTCGGCCCCGGATGCGGCCAGCCTCGAGCCGCCCTGCCCCGTCAAATCGGCTGCGACGCAACACCGAAATATGGCTGAAAGGCTCGGTTGGTACAGTCATCTCGTACGTGGTGCCGCGAATGCGGAACGGACGCCTGACGCCCAGGCAGACACGACGGGAGCGACGACCCATGAATACAGTTCGCGCCTTCTGGCTCATCCTGCTGCTGGTTCTCGCCGGGCCGGCTCATGCGTACCAGTCGCGGATCGTCACGATCCCGAGCGCCACGATGCAGGAATCGTTCGCCGCAACCGTCGTGCTGCCGGACGACTATGCGCACGGCAACCGGAACGAACGCTTTCCGGCCGTCTACGTGCTGCACGGCTCCGGCGGCAACCATGCGGACTGGACCGAAAACACCCGCATCGGCGATCTCGCGGACCGCTATCACGTGATCCTCGTGATGCCCGACGGCGGCCGCGAAAGCTGGTACATCGACAGCCCGTTCGATTCGGGCAGCCGCTATGAAACCTACGTGGGCAAGGAAGTCGTGTCCTACGTCGATGCGCATTTCCGCACGGTCGCCGCAAAACGCGCGCGCGCGATCACCGGGCTCAGCATGGGCGGTTTCGGCGCGCTGCGCATCGCGCTCGACCAGCCCGACACGTTCGGCGCGGTGGGCAGCATCAGCGGCGCGGTCGATCCGCGCGCGTGCGAGGACGAGCCCGGCATCGATCACGTGTTCGGCGATCCCGTGCGGCATCCGTCGTTCTGGAACCGCAACGCGATCGTCGAGAGCGTCCGCCGCTTCGCGCACGCGCACGTCGACCTGACGATCGACTGCGGCGTCGACGATTCCTTCGTCACGTCGAACCGCACGCTGCACCAGCGCCTCGTCCAGCTCGGCGTGCCGCACGACTACACCGAGCGCCCCGGCGGCCACACGTGGGATTACTGGGCGAACGCGATCCAGTATCAGGTGCTGTTCTTCGCGACGGCGTTTCAGCGCGACGGCTACGCGTACCGGAAGCACACGGACGTCGCGAGCCGGACGCATGCGCCGACGCGCGCGGCGTAACGCGCGCCGCCGACGTTGCACCGAAGCGGCCACGCCCGGCCATCTTTCCCGCCGCCAGCTCGGTCTGGCTCGGTTTCGCTCAGGCCTGAGCCAATCCATCGCGTGCGCCGCCGCGCAGCCGAGTGATAGGATGCGCATCAACCTATCACCCGGAACGATCGATGCCGCGCGACAACTATGCGGACCTGCTGGCCTTCATTGCAGTCGCGCGCGAGCGCAGTTTCACGCGCGCGGCCGCGCAGCTCGGCGTGTCGCAATCGGCATTGAGCTACACGATCCGCGCGCTCGAGTCGCGTCTCGGCGTGCGGCTGCTGACCCGCACGACCCGCAGCGTCTCCCCGACCGAAGCGGGCGATCGCCTGCTGCAGAACCTCGCGCCGCGCTTCGACGAAATCGACGCGGAGCTGTCCGCCGTGGCCGAGCTTCGCGACAAGCCGGCCGGCACGATCCGCATCACCGCGACCGACTATGCGATCAGGGCCCTGCTGTGGCCAAAGCTCGCGCCGGTGCTGCGGCAGTATCCCGACATCAAGGTCGAGTTCGTGTCCGACTATGTGCTGCGCGACATCGTCGCGGAACGGTACGACATCGGCGTGCGCCTCGGCGATCAGGTCGCAAAGGACATGATCGCGGTACGCATCGCGCCGGACATGCGCATGACGATCGTCGGCGCGCCCGCCTATCTCGCGCAGCGCCCGGCACCGGAAACGCCGCAGGATCTCGTCAAACATGACTGCGTCAACCTGCGCCTGCCAACGCATGGCGCGATCTACGCGTGGGAGCTCAAGAAAGGCGACCAGGCACTCCAGGTCCGCGTCGAAGGCCAGGTGACGTTCAGCGGCGCATACGAGCTCGTCGAGGCGGCGGTAGCCGGCTACGGCCTGGCGTTCGTGCCCGCCGAGCTGGCCGAGCCGCACGTCGCGGCCGGCCGGCTCGTGCCGGTGCTCGACGACTGGTGCCCGACCTTCCCCGGCCAGCACCTTTACTACCCGAGCCGCCGCCAATCGTCGCGCGCGCTCGCGCTGATCATCGACGCGCTGCGCTACCGCCCCTGAGCGGCCCGCGCGGCGAACGCCGCGCGCACGCGTCGCCGGCAACGGCCGCCGCCCGCCCGTTCGTGTCGTCGCCGCACGGCGCCCCACGTTTGATGAATGCCCTTTCTAGCTGCATGCGATTTATTGGGCATTATCAACGGCCGGCACGGCGCATAAGATCCCCGTGAACTCGACCCGAGCGCCCGCGTTGCGCGGACAGCCGCGTCGCGGCGACCCGACGCGCGGCGATACGCACGCGCTCCGCTTCGTCGAGCGAAACTGCCTACCCGGAGATCCCCCATGTCCCAAGTCCCCACCGACGCGCACCGCGCGTTCGGCGACATCGCGCCCGCACTCGCCGATTACACCGACAACGTGCTGTTCGGCGACGTCTGGCAACGACCGGGCCTGTCGCCCCGCGACCGCAGCCTGATTACCGTCGCGAGCCTGGTCGCGCTCTACCGCGTCAACGAACTGCCGTTTCATTTGAAGAAGGCGCTCGACAACGGCGTCACGCGGGACGAGCTGATCGAGGCGATCACCCATCTCGCGTTCTACTCGGGCTGGCCCACCGCCAGCTCGGCGCTGGCGATCGCGCGACGCGCGTTCGACGAGGCCGGCGTCTGAGCGCCGGGCCGCTCCGTTCCCCACACGATTTCGCGGGCACGCGCCCGCATGGAGCCTGTCAATGGATTACCGGTATCTGGGGCGCAGCGCCCTCAAGGTGTCGCCGCTGTGTCTCGGCACGATGATGTTCGGCGGAGAGACCGACGAAGCGACGTCGGCCCGCATCATCGACAAGGCGTTCGATCAGGGCATCAATTTCATCGACACCGCCGACGTCTATCACGCGGGGCGCTCGGAATCGATCGTCGGGCGCGCGATCGCGGCGCGCCGCGACAGCTGGGTCGTCGCGACCAAGTTCGGCTATCCGGGCGGGCAAGGTCCGAACGAACAGGGCCAGTCGCGCAAGTGGATCGCTCAGTCGGTCGACGCGAGCCTGAAACGGCTCGGCACCGACTACATCGACATTCTCTATTTCCATCGCGCGCTGGCCGATGCGCCGCTCGAAGAAGGCATGCGCACGATCGGCGACCTGATCCGCCAGGGCAAGGTGCGCTACTACGGGGTCTCGAACTTCCGTGGCTGGCGCATCGCCGAGATCGTGCGCCTCGCCGACCAGCTCGGCATCGACCGCCCCGTCGCCAGCGAGCCGCTCTACAACATGGTCGATCGCACGGCCGAGGTCGAGCAATTGCCGGCCGCCGCGCATTACGGCATCGGCGTCGTGCCGTACAGCCCGCTCGCGCGCGGCGTGCTGACCGGCAAATACGCGCCAGACGCGCCCGTGCCCGCCGATTCGCGCGCGGGCCGCGGCGACCGGCGCATCCGGCAGACCGAATGGCGGCCGGAATCGTTGAAGATCGCGCAGCAGGTGGCCGCGCATGCGGCCGCGCGCGGCACGACGTCGATCGCCTTTGCGCTCGCGTGGGTGCTGAAGAACCGGCTCGTCAGCGCGGCCATCGCAGGGCCGCGCACCGAAGCGCACTGGGACAGCTATGTCGATGCGCTGACACTCGCGCTCGGGCCGGACGACGAAGCGTTCGTCGACGGGCTGGTGCCGCCGGGGCATGCGTCGACGCCCGGCTATACCGACCCCGGATACCCGGTCGAAGGCAGACAAACCGCTTGAGAGGCGATGCGCCCGCGCGCGGGCGCGCGATGCCGGGCAAGCTCAGTTGCGCCGGCGCAGATCCCTGTCGACCACCTGGTCGAACCACGCCTGCGCCCGCGCCAGCTCGTCGAGCGCGCGGTCGAGCCGGGACATCGCCATCGCGTATTCGACCGACGGCGCCTCGTCATCGGCGTCGCCGCGCACCGCGCGAAACGCCTGATCGACGTTGCGCGTCGCGTTGACGAAATACTGTGCGGCCTGGGCTTCCCGCGAACAGGTGTGAATCGGCATGAACATGCTCCGTCTCGTCGCTGCGTGAAGCCCGCCGTCGTCACGCACGGCCGGCGCGCGCCAGCGTCACACCGCCGAATGCCCCTGCGGCATCGCACGGCGTCATATCGAAAAGATCCCGCGTAAAACCACGCGCCAGCTCGGCCGACGCGCGGCCGCGCAGACGCTTCGCCTGCGCCACGTTGACGAACGGCACCGCGGATTCGCCCGACGGCAGGTCGAACAGATCCCGCGTGAAGCCGCGCGCCTGCTCGCTCGACGGCAGGTTGCGCAAGCGCGTTACCAATTCCACGAATTTGTCGAAATCGCCATCCCGCGTCGCCTTGTGGATGGCCGCGAGATCGCGCGCCTTCAGGACGCTCGGCTGTGCGAGGCGCACGACATACGGCGCCTCCAGCTCGACCGACAGCGCGAGCGGATAGTGCTTGCCCGTCTGCTCGCCGGCCCGCCCGATGCAATCGACGACCGCCACGCCCTGCGCGGCGCCGAGCGGACGGCCGGTGCTCACGCTGCGCAGCCGCTCCGGATACACGCGCAACCGGGTGCCGACGCTCAGCTCGGTCGGCGATGCGCACACGAGCGCGTAGTGATGCTGCCGGGAACGGCCGGAAGGCAGCGTCGCGCGGCTCGTAATGAACGTGTGCGGCGGCAGCTGGCGCACCTGGCCGCTGGCGTCGACCCACGCATGCCACAGCAGCATGCGCTCGCGCCGCCCGCCTGCCGGCCGGGACTTGCCCGCGACCGGCGAGAACAGCGCGAGCAGCGAACCCGTGCGATGCGCGGCGATCTGCGCGCTGTTGCCGAGCGACTGGCTGATGCCCCACAGAAACCGCCCGCCGCCCAGCCTGCGCTCCCACTCCTTGCGAAGTACGACGGCGGGAAGCTCTTCGCCGGACTCGGTACCGATCTTGGTCCAGCAAAACGTGGGCGGTAGGTGTTTCAGTGTCATCGACTTTCTCGGGGTGCTGCCGCCCGCCAGAGACAGCGAGCCATTCAATAGGCGTTACTGTATATGTATAATGCATGACATGGAAGCCCCAGACACTGATTTTCCTGTAACAGACCTGTTGAGCCGGTTGACGGCAGATACCCGCTCGTCCAGCGAAATTGCAAGGCTTTCCGGGGTCAGCCAGCCGACGGTCTCGCGGCTTCGCCTGTCGGACGGGCGCCGGCTGCGCCGCAGCGCGCCATTCAATAAGCTATGCAGTTTCTATGGTGTCGAGCCCCATCCGTCGAGCCGGCGCGCGGCCGGCTACAACGAACTGCTGCGCGACGCGATCGTCGACGCATGGGACGGCTCGGAGGAGCACGGACGCGCGCTGCTGGGCGTGATCAAGAGCCTGAAAGGACTGCATGGGAGAGCCGACGACGGCTGACGGCACGTCGTCGTGCGCGCCGCGGCATCGGCCGGGCGCGACGCAGCCGGCTCGCGCGGGAACAGGGGCTCACGCGCACAGCCGGCAAGCGGGTGAACGCGCATCGTGCGCGGCCCACCCACGCGCACCTCGCCGCGTCGTCGTTGCCGCGACGCATTGCGCCACTGCGGCGACGTGCATCGCCATGGCCCGCGATTTCGTTCTACTTCTGCGCGGCAGCAGGGTCGGTGACGAAGCCGACCTTCGACAGTCCGGCCGCGTTCGCGGACGACAGCAGCTTCGCCACCCATCCGTACTGCGCCGCATGGTCCGCTGCCACGCGTATCTCCGGCTGCGGCGTCTGCCGTGCGGCGGACGCGAGCCGCGACGCCAGCTCCGCTTCCGATACGGCGCGCGCATCCCAGCTGATGCGGCCGTCCGCGTCGATGCCGATCGTCACGTGCGGCGCTCGCAGGTCCTCGCGCTGGCTGCTCGCGTGCGGCAGCGCGATCTTCGCGGCGTGATGCAGCACCGGCAGCGTCACCATGAACACCACCAGCAGCACCAGCATCACGTCGATCAGCGGCGTCATGTTGATCTCGGCGGCCAGCGCGACGCCTTCTTCGTCGTGGCCGTAGCATTCGCCGTTCATGCGTGCTCCCGTTCGCCCGCCGCACGCACGCCCGGCCGCGTGACCGTCGCGGGGCGGCTGCCGGTCAGCAGCAACGCGTGCAAGCCGTACGCGAAGCGGTTGAGCCGCCCGACGATGTCCCGCGACAGGCGCGCGAGCGTGTTGTAGCCGAGCACCGCCGGAATCGCGACGCACAGTCCGAACGCGGTCATGATCAACGCCTCGCCGACCGGCCCTGCGACGCGGTCCAGACTCGCGTCGCCGCTCGCGCCGAGCGCCAGCAGCGCGTGATAGATCCCCCAGACCGTGCCGAGCAGGCCGACGAACGGCGCCGTGCTGCCGATCGACGCGAGCAGGCCGAGCCCGCGCTGGAGCCGCGTCGCGGTGTCCTCGACCGAGGTTCTCAAGCTGCGCGACAGCCAGTCGCTCGCGTCGATCCGGTCGTGCAGCCGGTGCCGGCTCGCCTCGTGATGCGCCATCGCGGATTGCCCGGCGCTCGCGAGATCGAAAAACGGCGTCCCCGGGTCGCCCAGCGCGCGCATGCCGGCGCCGATGCCGTCGGCATCCCAGAAGCGTGCTTCCGCATGGCCCGCGCGACGCCGGATGCCACCCAGCTCGATCGCCTTGAGGACGATCACCGTCCACGACGCGAGCGACATCGCGACCAGCAGCAATGCGACGGCGCGCGTCATCGTGTCTCCTTGCGACCACAGATGGGTCATTCCATAAGCGGGCATGGTGGCGTCTCCTGTCATTCGTCGAGATTGAAGGTGATGGGGGCGCGGGCCCGCGCCGGACGGGCCGTGCCGTTCTCCGTGTAGGGCGAGCAATGGCTCGCCAGCACTGCATCGCGCGCGGCTTCGTCGAGCCGCGCGGATCCGCTGCCGGCGACGACGCGCGCGGCGGCGACCCGCCCGCTGGCGTCGGTCTCGAGTTCGACGACGGCGGTGCCGGCCTCGCCGAGCCGAAGCGACTGCGGCGGGTAGTCGGGCTTGACCATCGCGCAGTCGAGATGCGAAACGAGGCGCGGAGCCCTGGAGGGTGCGGTTGGAGGTGCGGACGCGCCCGGCGCGGTGTCGGAGTTCGCGGCCTTCGCCGGAGTGGAGGGCGTGGCCCGCGCTGCGGTGGTCGTGGCCGGCACGGTCGAGGTCGAGGTCGAGGTCGAGGTCGAGGTCGAGGTCGAGGTCGAGGTCGAGGTCGAGGTCGCGGTCGAGGTCGCGGTCTGCGTCTGCGTCTGCGTC
>NZ_JGVW01000001.1 GCF_000687455.2 Burkholderia sp. lig30 | reverse complement strand
AAGTGCTGCGCGTGACGGGAGAGCACTGACATGTCCGCATTTCGTTACGAGGCGATCGATCGGACCGGCCGCACGCTGAAGGGCGTGCTGGAAGCCGACAGCGCGCGCGGTGGCCGCAGTCAATTGCGCACGCAGGGATTGACGCCGCTCGTCGTCGAGCTTGCCGCCTCGAAGCTGCACGGCGAACGCAATCAACGCCTCGCGCTCGGCCGCAAGCTGTCGCAGCGCGAGCAGGCGATCCTCACGCGCCAGCTCGCGAGCCTGCTGATCGCCGGGCTGCCGCTCGACGAAGCGCTGCTGGTGCTGAGCGAACAGGCCGAGCGCGACTACGTGCGCGAGCTGATGGCGTCGATTCGCGCGGAAGTCGTCGGCGGGCATTCGTTTGCGAACGCGCTGTCGGAACACCCGCGCGATTTCCCCGACATCTATCGCGCGCTCGTCGCGGCGGGCGAACACACCGGCAAGCTCGGCATCGTGCTGTCGCGCCTGGCCGACTACATCGAGCAGAGCAACGCGCTGAAGCAGAAGATCGTGCTCGCGTTCACGTATCCGGCGGTCGTCACCGTGATCGCGTTCGGCATCGTCACGTTCCTGCTCAGCTACGTGGTGCCGCAAGTCGCAAACGTGTTCACCAGCACGAAGCAGCAGCTTCCGTTTCTGACGATCGCGATGCTTGCGCTGTCGAATTTCGTCCGGCACTGGTGGTGGGCGTCGCTCGCGGCGGTCGCGTCGGCTGGATTCCTCGTGCGCAAGGTGCTGGCCCGGTCGGGCCCGCGGCTCGCGTTCGATACCTGGCTGCTCACCGCGCCGCTCGCCGGCAAGATCGTGCGCGGTTACAACACGGTGCGTTTCGCGAGCACGCTCGGCATTCTCACCGCGGCGGGCGTGCCGATCCTGCGCGCGCTGCAGGCGGCGGGCGAAACGCTCGGCAACCGCGCGATGCACGCGAACATCGACGACGCGATCGTGCGCGTGCGCGAAGGCTCGGCGCTGTCGCGCGCGCTCGGCAATACGAAGACGTTCCCGCCGGTGCTCGTGCACCTGATCCGTTCGGGCGAAGCCACGGGCGATGTGACGACGATGCTCGATCGCGCGGCCGACGGCGAGTCACGCGAGCTCGAGCGTCGCACGATGTTCCTGACGAGCCTGCTCGAGCCGCTGCTGATCCTGGCGATGGGAGGTGTCGTGCTGGTGATCGTGCTCGCGGTGATGATGCCGATCATCGAGCTGAACAACATGGTGCAGTGATGCGTGCGTCAGCGGACGAACGCGGTCGGGTTCTGCGCGACGGGCAGCGCGACTTCGCGTTGCAGTCCGTCCCGATCGACGACGATCGAGCGCGCACGCACCTCGGCGAGCTTGCCGATCTCGCCAAGCATGCCGCCGAGCCGCACGACGCGTGCCGGATCGCCGCCGATGCTGACGATCGCGGCCGAGTGGCGCGCATCGAAAGACAGGATGCCGAGCAGCTGGATGGCCTGCTGCGCGTCGTCGCCCGGCTTCGCGCCGAACAGCTGCGCGCCGGCGGACACGTCGAACGGTGCCGGTGGTGCCGGGCGCGCAGGTGCGGGTGCATCGGGGGCGTTCAGCACGCGCACGGACCATAGCGCGACCGCGACGAGCGACGCGGCGGCGGCCAGCGTGGCGAGCGCCGGCGCGATGGCGGACGGATGTTTGACCGGGTACAGCAGATCGATGGGTTTCATGGCGGTGGGACGATCAGGGGATCGGCGGAAACACCGATCGGGTTCAAGCGACATATTCGTATTCTTTGACGCGAGGATGAATGCATGATGACGCCACACGACACGCGCGCACCGATGCGCCACGCACGCCGGCGACAACGCGGCTTCACGCTGATCGAAATCATGGTCGTGATCGCGATCCTCGGGATTCTCGCGGCGCTGATCGTGCCGAAGATCATGAGCAGACCTGACGAGGCGCGCCGCATTGCCGCGAAACAGGACATCGGTACGATCATGCAGTCGATGAATCTGTACCGTCTCGACAACGGCCGCTATCCGACTCAGGAGCAGGGGCTCGGCGCGCTGGTTCAGAAGCCGACGACGGAGCCGGTGCCGAACAACTGGAAGGACGGCGGTTATCTCGAACGGCTGCCGAACGATCCGTGGGGCAACGCGTACCAGTATCTGAACCCGGGCACGCACGGCGCGATCGACGTGTTCAGCTACGGCGCGGACGGCAAGGCCGGCGGAGAAGGGAATGATGCGGACATCGGTTCGTGGCAGTAGACGCGTGATGCGCGCGGGCATACCGGAACGGCAGCGTCGCGTGCCCCCGGCGCACTCCGTTCGGGGCGCGGCCGGCTTCACGTTGCTCGAAATGCTCGTCGTGCTGGTCATCGCCGGGCTGCTCGTCGCGGTCGTCGCGCTCGCGCCGTCGCGCAATCGGCGCACCGATCTCGCCGAGGACGCGCAGCGTCTCGCCAACTTGCTCGAATCGGCCGGCGACGAGGCGCAGGTGCGTTCACTTGCGATCGCGTGGCAGCCGGTCGACGGCGGCTACCGGTTCCTCCAGCACACCGAGCGCGGAAACTGGACGCCGATGACCGACGAGCTGTTTCGTCCGCGCCGCTGGGGCGCGGACGTGACCGGCGTGTCGATCCGGTATACCGGTGGCGGCGAGCCCGTCTCGCGCGTCGTGATCGGCGAGGAAAGCATCGACGTGCCGGTGACGATCACGCTGTCGTCCGGTGCGATACGGCTTGCCGTCGTCGCGACCGGGATCGGCAATTTTGTCGTGCAGCGACCGCTCGTGTGCATGCCGTCGCAACATAGCGGGGAGACGCGATGTCGAGCCTGATCGTGCTGTTGCCGCCGCTCGACACGTTCGATGCGCAGACATGGCAAACCATGCCGATGCCGTATGCGTGCTTCGATCGCCACGCGCGGCTCGAACGGGCAGGCGACGCGCCGCCGGATGCATGGCCGAAGGCGGCGGCCACGGTGCTCGTGCTGGCTGCGCGCGATACGCTGCTCATCGACGTCCCGCTGCCGCCCGTCACCGGCATGAAGCTGCGCCGCATCCTGCCGCATGCGGTCGAGGAGTATCTGATCGATGACGCGCAACGCTGTCATGTGGCCGTCGCGCCCGCGGCGAAGGGCGATGCGCAGCGGCGCGTGGCCGTCGTCGAGCGCGAGCGGTTTGGCGCGCTGCTCGATGCGTTCGTCGCTGCCGGCCATCGCCGCTTGCGTGTGGTGCCGTTGCTCCACTGCATGCCGGCCGGCGAGCTGACGATAGCGGCGCCGATGCCTGCCGCGCGAGCGGACGACGCGGTCATCGACAGTGCGGACGAAACGGCGGCGGCTGTCGCCGAAACCGACGATACGGCTGCAGGAGAGGGTATCGAATCCGGGCTGCCGGACGAAGCGGACGTGCTGATCGTGCGTCGCGCGACGCTCCGTATCGAAGCGAACGATGCCGATAACGCCACCGATAACGTTGCCGATAGCAATGCCGACAGCGACGACGACGCGCAGTGGCTCGACGTGGCGGTGAAGCAGGGCACGGCGGGATTCGGTTTCGAAACGCACGCATCCGCGCTCGACGTCGCGATCGCGGAGCTGTCGCGTCTCCAGCCGATCCGGGTTCATGCATTGGCAGTCACTGCACACGGCGATGCAGACGAACCGCAAGATGTCCCTGCCACCGCCGACGTGCGCGCGCCGGCATTCGCCCGCGCCGGCGCGGCCCGACCCAACGCGTTTCCGCTCGCTGCGCGGACCTTGCCGTGGGAAACGCTTGCGCACGGCGCGCTCGCATGCCCGTTCGACCTGTGTCAGTTCGAATTCGCTTCCGGTGCGCGCGCAACGGGCGTATCGAACGGCTGGCGCCCATGGCGGTTCGCGCTCGGCTTCGCGATTGCCTCGCTGGCTGTCTCGACCGCGACGGTGAACGTGCAGTGGTATCGGCTGCGTCATCGCGAGGACGCGTTGAACGCGCGGATGACGGACGTGATGAAGACCGCCTTCCCCGGCACGACGGCGGTGCTCGACCCGCATGCGCAGATGCAGGCCGGCCTCGAGCGGCTGCGCGGCGCGGCGGGCGAGCTGCGCGCGAACGATTATCTGGTGCTCGCATCTGCGCTGGCGCGCGCGCTGGCGCCGATCCCGTCCGACGCGGTCGCGATGCTCGACTATCGCGACGGCTCGCTCGACGTGACATTCCGGCCGGGCACGACGCTCGACGCCGACGGTTTCCGCCGTCGGCTGCAGGCGCAGGGCCTGACCGTTCAGGAGGACAACGCGAAATGGACCATCGGTTCCGCGCGGCCCGCGCCGCGCTGACGGCGTGGCTCGAGACGCGCACGCCGCGAGAGCGGACGCTGCTCGTGGCAGGCGGTGCGCTCGCGCTCGCCGCGTTCGTCTACACCGCACTGTGGGAGCCTGCGGACACCGGCCGCACGCGGATCGCCGCGCGGCTGCCGGCGCTGCAGGCGCAGCTCGCCGACGTCGAGTCGCAGCTCGGCGAGGTGCGCCGGCTGCGCGCCGCGGCCGCGGTCCGCGTGCCCGCCGGCGCGGCATTGCGCGATGCGCTCGCCGCATCGCTCGTGCAGGCGGGTATCGTCAATGCGCAGGTGGCCGTCATCGGCAACGGCGTTCAGGTGGGCGTGAAGAGCGTGCCGTTCGCCGCGTGGATGGGCTGGCTCGACCGCGCGCGCCGCGAGCAGCGGGTGCGCGTGGCGGCGGCGAGCGCGAGCTCGGACGGCAAGCCCGGCGTCGCGACGGTTTCGGCGACGCTGCAGCCGTCGTCGGAGCCGTGAGCATGGTCCGTACCTTTCGACACATGCGTGCCACGGGTCCGGCATAACGTGTGGCGTCAGGACTCGGCGGCACGACTCGCGGGGCAACCAATCGACGGATGAGGACGATGCGCGACGAACGATCCGCGAACCATGACGAGCCAACGGGCCGCAGCAGATCCCGCGCAGGGGCCCGTGGCTTCACGCTGATCGAAGTGCTGGTCGCACTCGCGATCGTCGCGATCGCGCTGGCCGCCGTGATGCGCGCGATCGGCTCGCTCGCGTCGAACACCGACGCCGCGCGGATGCGATTGCTCGCGCTGTGGAGTGCGGACAACGCGCTTGGCGCGATACGCATTTCAGCCGGCTGGCCGGCCATCGGCAGCGACACGTTCGCGTGCCCGCAGGGCCCGTATCCGTTCGTCTGCCGCCAGTCGGTCGCGGCGCTGTCCAGCCCGCTCGTGCGGACGGTCACGGTGAGCGTCTATCCTTCGGCGACAAGCAGGACCGTGCTCGCGCAGGTCGTTACGGTGGTACAGGATGAAGCACGTCATTGAGCGCCGCGTGCGCAAGCGAGCGAAAGGCTTCACGCTGATCGAGATGCTGGTCGCGATCACGTTGCTCGCAGTGATCGCGCTGCTGTCGTGGCGCGGGCTCAGTGCGACGATCGTCGGCCGTGACGACATCGCGTCCAGTCTCGCGAACACGCGGCTGCTCGGCCGCTATTTCTCCCAGTTGCAGTTCGACATGCTGAACCTCGTGACCGCCGACGAGGTGTTCGGGCCGCCGCTGCGTATCCGTCCCAATGAGCTGGTGCTGGTGCGCCACGTCGGCGTCGGCGGCGGGCCGGCACAGGTGCAGGTCGTGCGCTACCGGCTGAACGGGCGGACGCTCGAACGCAGCGCGTCGCAGCCGCTCGCGTCGCTCGCCGAGCTCGACGCCGCACTGCACGAGATGGACAGGTTCGCGAGCGTGGTGGTCAGTCGCGAGGCGCGCGCGATGCAGCTCGCGGTATGGATCGCGCCGGACGGCTGGACGTCGAACCAGCGCGTGATCGAGCAGACCTACGCGCAATTCCTGTCGCAGCACGGGATCAGCAACGTGACGTCGATCGGGATGCCGCTGCCGCGCGGCGTCCGCTTCAAGGTGTCGATCGGCTCGCCTCCAGTGGACTACGTGCGGATGATCCCGATCGGCCAGTAGCGGCGACCACCGCGCCCCCCCATGGCGGCGCGTGTCGCGTCCGGAATGGTCCGTAACATTCGTCATCGTCGTGTTACCGGCCTTCCATTAGTCTCCGTCGGGATCGATCGCCGTGACCGCCCGTGCGGCGCGCGTCGCGGCGACGGCATGCGCATAACCTGAAGGGGGCGAACGTGGCGGGCGAATACCGACAGGAGGCACCGGCGGGTGCGGCCGCGAATGACGAGGGTGCGCAGCGGCAAGCAGCGGGGATGCTGACGCGCGCGCGCAACTGGCACGGGGCGGGGCGCCTCGCCGATGCGGCGCAGGAATATCTCGCGGTGCTCGCGAAGGAGCCGGACAATCCGCAGGCGCTGCACCTGTACGGCGTGCTGCAATTCCAGCGCGGCGCCGCGGCCGAGGCCGAGGCGCTGATTCGCCAGTCGATCGCGATCGAGGCGGGCGCGCGCGCGCTGTCCGATCTCGGTGCGATCGTCGGCGAGAGTGGGCGCGTCGACGAGGCGCTCGAGCATTTCGCCGCCGCGCTGCGAGTCGAGCCGAACGACGTGCAGACGCTCGTGCGCCAGGGCAACACGCTGCTCGGGCTGCAACGCCACGAGGCGGCGCTCGCGGCGTTCGACCGCGCACTCGCGCGCTCGCCGCTGGTGCTCGACGCGTGGTGCAACCGCGGCAGCGCGTTGCGCGCGCTGGGCCGTTTCGACGAGGCGCTCGACACCTACGATCGCGCGCTGATGGTCGATTCGCGTTCGTTCGAGTCGTGGTTCAACCGCGGGCTGGTGCTGCGCGCGCTGCAGCGCCCGGCCGACGCGCTGCACTGTTTCGACCGCGCGGTCGAGATCCGGCCCGGCGTTGCCGCGATGCTGACGATGCGCGGCCAGACGCTCGTCGATCTCGGCCGCCTGAACGAGGCGCTCGCGGCGTTCAACGAGGCAATCGCGGCCGAGCCCGCACGGGTCGACGCGATCTACAACAGCGCGGTCGCGCTGGAGCGGCTCGGCCGCGCGGGCGAGGCGATCGAGCGCTGCGAACGCGTGCTCGGGCACGATCCCGGCCATGCACGCGCATTGGCGTGCCGCGGCAATGCGTACCTGCAACTGAAGCGCCACGACGACGCGCTACACAGCTATGCGCTCGCGCTCGCGATCGAGCCGCACGCGGCCGATATCCAGTGCAATCGCGGCACCGCGCTGCGCTTCCTGCAGCGCTACGACGAGGCGCTCGCGAGCTACGATGCCGTGCTCGCGCACGACGCGGATTTCGCGGAAGCGTGGACCAACCGCAGCAGCGTGCTGCAGGACCTGCATCGTTACGACGAGGCGATGGCCTCGCTCGATCGTGCGCTCGCGCTGCGTCCCGATCACCCGACCAACTGGCTCAATCGCGGCAACCTGCATTATGAACTGTCGCAGCCGGCCGACGCGCTGGCGGCGTACGAGCGTGCGATCGCGCTGAACCCGGATTACGCGGACGCACATTTCTCGCGCGCATCGCTGTATCTGGTCGAGGGCGACTTCGCGCGCGGGTGGGCGGAATACGAATGGCGGCTGCGGGACGCGCAGCTCGCGCGGCACTATCGGCCGTTCGCGCAGCCGCTGTGGCAGGGCGACACCCCGCTCGACGGCAAGACCATCCTGGTGCACGCGGAGCAGGGCTTCGGCGACACGCTGCAGTTC